>CALVGZ010000001.1 GCA_944327225.1 Candidatus Gastranaerophilales bacterium
ATTGGGGCGTCGCCAAGTGGTAAGGCACCTGGTTTTGGTCCAGGCATCTCGGAGGTTCGAATCCTTCCGCCCCAGATTTAAAAAGACGGTTAGTAACCGTCTTTTTTTGTTAATTTATATAAAATCTTAAAAATTTAATTTTTCGGAGTTAGAGAATTTATTTATATTGCAAAATGTTTATTAACTAAATATTTTTTAAAACTTTATAGCTATGCAATACATGATTACTCGTTTGTGTTTTTAATAAAAATGTAAACAAATGTAAAAAAAATACGAAGTATATATAAATTATATATACTTCGTATTTTTTATATATATAAGAGGTTTAAAAATGATTGTTAATTTTTTATTACAAAGTGAAACATTAAGAAAATTAATTTTTAATCATAACTCTGAAATAAATGAGGATAATATTTTCTCATATTCATCAAGTGAATTGGAAAAATTTTTAGAGGAAGCGATTAAAGAGAATCCTTCTGCTTCCTCGTCTGATATAATTTTTGATAATGATAAATTTTCATTATCCCAAACCTCAGATGTTTCCAAAAATTCAAATAATGATGAAGCTATTTTAAATGTTTTAAATTATTTATTAAATGTTAGTGATGTAAAAAAAATTATAGACGCCGATTCAGACGGCTATCTGAGTTCTGATGAAGTTAATAATTTTTATGAAACAATAAAGTCTTTTGATGAAAATCCCGATGATATTTCAATGAGTGATATCTATTCAACTATTCAATCAGTCAAAGACGGTAATTTGGAAAAGTTTTTATCAAATATAGGCAATGAAGACGCAGAAAATTTAAGTGAAACTCCAGAAGTAGATAATCAACAAGGACGCAATTATTCTAGTGGTGCCAATAATGCAAATTACTATAATCCATCGAATGTTCCTTCAACAAATTCAAATGCTCAAAATCTTGACAATTTGTCTTTAGAAGAATTGGAAGCTCAAAGAACTCAGCAAGAAGGTTTAGTTCAAGCAGCTCAAGAAAAACTACAAGCGGCATATTTAGGCGAAACAGAAGCAATCCAATCTGCTCAATCTGATTACGATGAAAAAAAACAAGCATACGAAGAAGCTTTGTCAAGTGATGAAAACATACCGGATGAATTGTTAGCTCAGCAACAATCCAATCAGTCCGAAATTGAAAATCAAAAAACAGTTATTAGTGGTATAGAATCAAATATTAGCAGTAAAGAATCTGAAATTACATCTCAAAAAACAATTATTTCGGCTGATGAGGCAAATATCAGTGCGTTAGAAGCTTCTATATCAAAATTGGAATCGCAAACCACGGAAGATGAATCTATACAAGCTGATATTGCATCCAAGCTAGCAACAGCAAAAAGCAAATTAGAAACAGCTAAAAGTAAATTAGCAGCGGATAAAAAAACACTTGAAACTTTAGAAGGTGAAAAAACTACTTTAGAATCAAATTTACAAACCGAAAAAATAAACCTTGCTAATCTTGAAACACAAAGAGAAGAAATTGAAGCCGAAATTTTGGCAAACTGCAGTGAAGCAACAAAATTAGCTTTGGATGAATTTAAACAAGCCGAAGCAAACCTGGAAACTGTTAAAAATAGTGAAATTGAAGCAGCAAAAACAGAACAAACAAATGCACAAACAGTACTTGACCAAATAAATGCTGCAATAGAAACCAAAAAAGCAAAAGAAACTAAACGTGAATTCTCGGTATTTGACATAAATAATGCTCAAGAACTTTATGAAGCTATGGGACTTGAAGAAAAAGGTTTAAATTTTGAAGTATTTGCAAGTGCCTTGGAAGGATATAACAATCTGGAAGATAGAGAAAACGATTATTTAGGCATTTTTGATACTACTCAAGGAAATAACGCAAATAGGTATTATTTATTAGATCTAAGTACGTTTGAATTGGTCGGTCAGTGTCAATTAAAAATAGGTTCCGGAAATATGGACGATGTAGAAGCAGCAAACAAGCAAGGCTCACATGCGACGTTATCAGGCTTTGAAAAAGTCGGAACAGAATATTATTCAAGTTCAATGGGAAAAAATGCTTTAAGACTTATAGGTCTGGAAGATGGTATTAACGATAATGCCCTAGCAAAAGGTACAGTTGTTCACTATACTACAGGAAACCATACTTGGGGATGTAAAGGCTTTCCGCCAATTACGAAAAATGGAAAAATTGATCTCGATGCAACTTATGAATTTATGAGAAATATGTTTCCAACCGGAGCAATTATCTACACACACCCAACGGATGAAGATTATTGGGAATTAAGTGATTTATATTAATTGCAAAATTGAATATTTTGGACAATAAAAAAATAACTTGGTATAATAAAGAAACCAAGGGTATTGATATGTCCGATATAAAACATAAAAATGCAATAAAAAAATTTATAGAATTCTGGACAAATAGAGGCTATGAAAAAGGTGAAAGCCAAAAATTTTGGCTTCAACTTTTAAGAGATATATTAAATATTGAAAATCCTGAAGAATTCATTTCTTTTGAAGATAAGGTACTTATGGATCATACAAGTTTTATTGACGGGTATATATCTTCAACAAAAGTATTAATTGAGCAAAAAAGCATAGATAAAGATTTAAACAAAGCAATAAAACAATCTGATGGCAGTTATTTGACCCCATTTTTACAAGCAAAAAGATATAGTGCGGAATTGCCGTACTCAAAAAGACCACGCTGGGTTATAACATGCAATTTTAAAGAATTTTATATTTACGATATGGAAAAACCGCAAAGTGAACCTGAAATAATCAAACTGCAAGATTTAGAAAAAGAACATTACAGGTTGTCTTTTTTGGTAAGCGAAGAAGATATTCATCTTAAAAAAGAAATGGAAGTTTCAATCGAAGCGGGTAAATTAGTAGGACTTATTTATGATGCACTTTTGAAGCAATATATAGATAAAAATAGTGAAGAAACGCTTAAAAGTTTAAACAAATTATGTGTTAGGCTTGTTTTTTGTTTATATGCTGAAGATGCCGAAATTTTTGACAAACATGATGCTTTTTATGACTATCTTAAACAATTTGATTCAAAACACATAAGAAAAGCCTTAATTGATTTATTTAAAATCCTTGATACAAAAATAGAAGATAGAGACCCTTATCTGGATGACGACCTTAAGGCATTTCCTTATGTAAATGGAGGATTGTTTGCTGATGAAGATATTGAAATCCCTAATTTTACCGATGAAATAAAAGAATTACTTTTAATAAAAGCGAGTAAAGGTTTTAATTGGTCTAAAATCAGCCCCACAATTTTTGGTGCCGTTTTTGAAAGTACCCTTAACCCAGAAACAAGAAGAAAAGGAGGTATGCACTACACCTCAATTGAAAATATACATAAAGTTATAGATCCTTTGTTCTTGGATGACTTAAAAGACGAGTTTAGAGAAATTAAAAAGATTTCAACCGGCAAGGCAAAACAAAATAAGTTAAAACAATTCCAAGAAAAAATTTCCAATTTAAATTTTTTAGACCCCGCCTGTGGTAGCGGTAATTTTTTAACAGAAACATATATTTCTTTAAGAAAACTTGAAAATGAAGTATTAGAAACTTTATATAGTAAAGAAGGTGTATTACAGGGCAAACTTGGTTTTGAAGGAGAACATAATCCTATAAAAGTTTCAATCGGACAATTTTATGGTATTGAGATAAATGATTTTGCAGTAACTGTTGCAAAAACAGCTCTTTGGATTGCTGAATCTCAAATGATGAAGAAAACCGAGGATATAATACATCAAGATTTAAACTTTCTGCCTCTTAAAACTTATGCTAATATTGTTGAGGCAAACGCATTAAGAATTGATTGGCAAGATGTTATTCCAAAAGAAAAATTGAACTATATAATGGGAAACCCGCCATTTGTGGGCAATAACAACATGGACAAAGCACAAAGAGAAGATTTGTTACCATTCTTTCCGGCAAATAAGACAATGGATTATGTTTGTTGTTGGTATAAAAAATCAGTTGAAATGATGAGTGCCAATAAAAATATAAAAGCGGCACTTGTTTCAACAAATTCTATAACACAAGGAGAACAAGTTTATTTATTATGGAATGATATAATAAATAAGTATAATATTAATATTGATTTTGCATATAAAACATTTCCATGGAGTAGTGAAGCTAAGTTAAAAGCACAAGTTTATTGTGTTATTATAGGCTTTAGCTATCAAAATAATAAACCTAAAGTAATATACAATGATAAACATTCTACAATCGTAAATAATATTTCTCCGTATTTGATAAACTCAGAAAATATAATGGTGAAGAGTTCTTCTAAACCGTTATGCAAAGTGCCGGAAATAAGAAAGGGAAATCAACCGACAGATGGTGGAAATCTTATAATTGAAGAATCCGAGTATAGTGATTTTATAGAAAAAGAACCTAAAGCGAAAAAATATATAAAAAAGCTAGTAGGAGCAAAGGAATATATAAATAATTCGAACCGATATTGCTTGTGGTTAAAAGATTGTCCTCCCAATGAATTAAGGCAAATGCCACATGTGTTAAAAAGAGTAGAAAAAGTAAAATTAATGAGATTGCAAAGTCCTGATGAATCAACAAAAAAATTAGCAGAAAAACCGACCTTATTCAGAGAAATGAATAATTATAATTCTTTTATAATTATTCCTTCGTCTTCTTCATCAAATAGAAAATATATACCCTTGGGTTTTCTGGATAAGGATACAATTCCTACAAATTCAGTATTAATAATTCCAAACGCATCTTTATATCATTTTGGCATTTTAACTTCAAATGTTCATATGGCTTGGGTGAGAGTAGTTTGCGGAAGATTAAAAAGCGATTATCGTTATTCAAAAGATATAGTTTACAATAATTTTCCATGGTGCAATCCGACAGACGAACAGAAAGTAAAAATTGAAAAAACAGCACAGGGGATTTTGGATGCCCGTTCCTTATATCCGGATTGCTCGCTTGCTGATTTGTATGACGAACTTACAATGCCGGCGGAACTAAGAAAAGCTCACCAAGAAAACGATAAAGCGGTTATGGAAGCATATAATTTTAAAAAGAAGGATGAAAACGGCAAAGTTCAATGGTTAAGCGAATCAGAAACAGTGGCGGAATTGATGAAAATGTACCAAAAAATTTTAAACAAGTGAACTAATTGCACTCATCAATAACCTGTCCAAAAATCAATCTTATCATTCCGCATTTTTTCCTTAAAGTTTTTCTTATACCACAAGTTATTGCATTTATATTATCGGTTATATCTGATACATTTTCTGAAGTTGAGTCAATTGAAGGCATTAAAGTTTCATTTGCGTTAGATAATATATAATTTATGTTTTTACTTGTTTGTTCTATATTGGACATTGTATCGTCAAGTGTATCCTGATTAATTGAATTATCAATTTTATTTGTCATGTTTTCTATATTTTTGCTTGTATTGATGATGTTTTTTTTACTTGAAGTTAGTGTAGAATTTATGGTATTAAGTATTTCAGAAAGTGTTTCAGTAGCCTTTGAAAGATTTTGAGTTGTTTTAAGTAAATTTTCTTTAATTGCTTCAATACTTTCCGGATTTTGAGATGCTAAAAATATATCCATATCGGACGAAACAAAACCGTCTAGAGTAGAATAGTTTGAAATTAAAATTTTAGAAGGATTTTTTGGATATACAAATTCCAAAAAATCTTTTTCTTTATTATTCTTTTTTTCTTTTTTCAAATATACGGTGGTATTTATTGGAAACATTAATTTATTAGGATAAAGAATTAATTTTATAATTGTAAAAGCACCGTCATCACTATGTTTTTTTCCTGCGGTTTTTCCGATATTAATGCCCTTATAGTATACCGGAATATTGTTGTGCAATGGTCTTAATTCTTTAAATTTTACAAAAATATGCGTATAGACATATTCTTTATAAAGAATATAAGAAATTGTGCAAAAAAATAAAGCTATAAAAATTAAAAAATATTTTTTCATAATTCAAATAATAATTGAAACTTTAATAAATATAATTAGTCAAAAGGCTATTAATCAATCATTTTAATATTGAAAGCAGTACAATAAAATGTTATAATAATTACGTTACAAGGGGGTGTGTGATGATTGGAAAATTAAGCAACTCAAATTTTTTAAGTTTTAGAAAAGGTATAATTAAAGAAAGAGAAAATGAAATCAAAGAACACGAACTTGCACATAAAAATGCAGCAGGAAATCTTGCAGGTCCTATTGTAATTGAAAAAGATTCGCAAGGAATTCCAACAGGCGGACATGTAGATATAAAAATGCCGGTTTTAGATAAAGAAAACCCGACTCAGACAATTAAACATGCTAAAAAGGTTATCAATGCAGCACTTGCACCATCAGATCCTTCCAATCAGGATTATAAAGTTGCGGCAACCGCAGGAGATATTTTATCTAAAGCTAAAAATTTGGAATCTAAGAATAAATTAAATTATTTTGCATAAATTATGAAAAAGATATTGTGTTTTGGAGATAGCAACGTATACGGATATATTCCGAAAAACGGCGGAAGGTATGCTGTTGATGTACGTTGGAGCGGATTGCTAAAAAACTACTTCAAAAAACAATTTGAAATAATTGAAGCTGGTTGCAATAATAGAGTTACTTTTGATAATAAAACAGATTTTAATCAAAGTTCAATACTATGTTTGGATAAATATTTATCTTTCGATTTTTATGGAGTAATTTTTTGTCTTGGAATAAATGATTTACAAAAAGTATATAATTTTACAGAAAACGAACTGTATTTAAATTATGATAATTTAATTAAACAAGCAAAAAAAATATGCAAAGATATAAAAATACTGATAATTTCTCCTGCAAAGTTAAATCCAGCGATTTTAGAAGGATTTTTTGCAACATTATTTGACGAGACGTCGATTAAGAAATCAAATCATGTAGAAGAAATTTATAAAAAATGTGCCAAAGAAAATAATTGTGAATTTATAGACTTAAATAAATACGTTAAAACTTCACAAAAAGATGGTCTTCATTTTGATGAAAGTGAACATAAGATAATATTTGAAATAGTGAAAAAAACTATAAATAAATGGTATTAAAATTTTTTTCTAATTTTTTCAAAATATTTATCAAAAATTCTTTTTAAACCGGAGCGATTAACTTCTCCCTTGATTCTTTCTTGTTCAACAGCGTCCATTTCGGTCTTAATGTATGCACTAAGATACTTATTAAAATCTTCACTTCTGTCTTTTTCGGTGTTGTATTGTGCTCTTATTTTTATTAATTCGTTGTTGTCAAGGAATTTTCCACCGCACACATAACAGCAATCAATTTCAACTTCTTGTTTTATACTTGCAAAATTTTTAACCATTAATGAACCGCAAGCAGGACAGGTTCTTTGGATTGTTTCATCAACTTTTAAAAAATCTTTGTTTTCTAATGCTTTCAAAATTTCTTCGATATTCTCATTTTCTTCATCAAATTTTTCAAATTCACGATTATCGAAAAAAATTCCCCCGCAACCTTGTGAACATATATCCAGATTTAATTTAACATCTTGAATATAAACTTTTTGCATTTCTCGCCCGCAAACAGGACAGGTTAATATTTCATTAGTATCACGCATTATAAACCTTTCAATATTGCATAATTAAATTATAGCATTGTTTTTCTAATTTCTTCGTCGGTTTTTGAAATCAAATATTTTGGTGCAATATCAAAAACTGTTTTGCAACCTGATACACCTTCTTTATTAAGTTTATATGCTGCTCTGGCGTAGGAAACCAAAACACTGGAAGTAAACTCAGGGTTAGAATCAAGCTTTAGTGCGTATTCTATAATGTGAGAATTTTCATCACTTGTTTTACCGCTTCTTAAAACGAAACCACCATGAGGAATTGCTGAATGATTTTTCTTTAATTCTTCTTCTGTTATAAAATGCACTGTGGTGTCGTAATCAGCAAAGTAATTCGGCATTGTTTTAATTTCTTGTTCAATTTTGGCTTTGTCCGCACCATCTTTAGCAACCACAAAACATTCTCTTGTATGTTTTTCACGAGTGGACAAATTCGGGTTTTTACCTTCCCTTACTGCTTGTAAGGCTTCTTCGACCGGTATTGTGTATTGCTTAGCGTCTTTCACGCCATCAATTCTTCTTATTGCATCGCTATGACCTTGGCTTACACCCTTGCCCCAGAATGTATAGTCTTTTCCGTCAGGCAAAATTGCATTTGCATATAATCTGTTTAGAGAGAATAATCCCGGATCCCAACCAACCGAAATTATACCTATTTTTCCGGAAGCAAGTGCTGCTTTATTAACATTTTCGAAGTGTTCAGGTATTTTTGCATGAGTATCAAAACTATCTATAATATTAAATAATTTAATGTACTTTGGTGTTTGAACGGGTAAATCCGTTGCACTACCGCCACAAAGTATTAAAACATCAATTTGGTTTTTATATTCTTCAATAACATCAACAGATAAAACTTTGGCTGTTTTAGTTGAGATACTTAGAGTTTCGGGATTTCTTCGTGTAAAAACAGCTACAAGCTCCATATCATGATTTTTTAAAATTGCTTTTTCTACACCTTTTCCTAAATTTCCATAACCTAAAATTCCAATTTTAATCATAGTTGAATGCTCCTTTTTTTTTTGTTTAATATATCATATTTTTTGCATATTGAAAAGTTTTAATAATTAATTCGACTTTACTTTTAGATATATATTGCTATAATTTTATTAAAATTGAATATTGGAAATATTTATGAAGGAATCTCGGAAAATTTTATTTGTATTAATTATAACAATTTTAACAATGGCTGCCGAAATATATTTTGGATTTATAAGTAATTCAATGGCTCTGCTCGCTGATGGGTTTCACATGGGAACACATGCTCTTGCTTTTGGCTTGACTTATATTGCCTATTATTTTTGCAACAAATACATTAATTCAAATAAATTTACCTCAGGTACAGAAAAAATTAATGAACTCGCTGGATATACAAGCTCATTATTTTTAGGTTTAAGCGGAATTTTAATAATTTATGAATCTATAGGAAGAATTTTCAATCCTCTTAAAATAGAATTTTTGCAAGCATTAATAGTTATAATTATTGGACTTGTTATTAATTTTATATGCATCATTATAATGGATTTTGATCATTTTCATAACCATATTCATAACCATTCCCATGCTCATACAAAAACGGATAATAATTTTAAATCTGCATATCTGCACATTCTTGCGGATTTGTTAACATCAGTTGGTGCTTTATTTGCATTAATATTAGCTAAATGTTTTGGTTGGGTATTGCTTGATCCTCTTATAGGTATACTTGGCGGTTTAATAATTTTAAAATGGTCAATAGGTTTAATAAAAGCTACCACTGTTAAATTATTAGATATCGATACAACAAAAAAGTAAATTTATGTTGTGACCCTGTGTATTAATTCTTTTGCAATTTTTAATGCTTTATTAAAAATTTTTTGATTGGTTAAAAAATTGTCATCATCAATATAATTTTTAACAACTTTTCTTGCGTAACTTCCAATTGCAACTCCTGAGATGTCAACATTGCAAATTTTTGCCAGTTCATTTGATTTGGCATTAGTTCCTCCGGATATTATAATTGGACAATTTATTCCCGATTTTAAAATTAAATCAGCACAAGATACAGCTTGCAGGGTTGCATTGAAATCATTTTTACCGCCGGACATTGATATACCGTCAGCTTGTATCATAACTTTGTTTGAATTTGCGTTTAATAACATTTTTTTAAGTTGTTCAATTAAAATTTCATCGGAAAAAATTGACCTGTTTATGCTTATGCTTAAAAATGAATTGCAATTTTGACACAAAAAATCCCATTTCTCCTTTATATCTTCTAAATCATCTGATGCTATATGCAGCTCAATACAATCGCAGAAATTTTTTAATTCATTTATTTTTTTATTAAAGTTTATGGCATTATAATATCTTTCTATTGCGTTTTGAGGACATTTTTTTGAACAGCGAAAACAGCCTATGCAATTTTTTTCTTTAATTAAAATTTTATTATCAAATTCAATAATTGCATTTTGTAAACACTCTCCCATGCATGTCTTACATTGATTACATTTACTTTGGTTTATTATGCATTTTGAAATATGCGGATCATTCTTGCCGCCAACACTTATACATAAATAGCAATCATTTTTTTTTGAATATTCCAGACCTTTTTTTGCGGCATTTATTGCTTCAATACTTGCGTTTATATCAAAAAAACGACAGCCGGCAAGACTATAAAGTGCTACAAGCTTAGTTATTTCCTCATAATTTTCGTTATTTGCACCCAGTATTAATTTAAAACATTTTTTTGAAGTTAAATATTTTTTTAAAGAAATATTCATTATGATTATATTTTATTAAAAAAAATTTTAAAATAAAATTAATAATTTATGATTGTTGAATTCTACCAAGTTGTTTTAAATAATCTAATTGCGAATTAATTGTATCTTTGCTTGCAAGAACGGAAATCGTCGGTTTACGTGAAAATATGAAATTTGCAGCTTGTTTTATATCTTCCTTAGTAACGTTATTTATGGCATCAATATATTTATCAATTCTTTTTAATCCGTATGGCTCTGCAATATTTAAAGCAAGTAAATCATTCTCCAAAAGCGGATTTTGGGTTTGTCCTATAACATTTTGCTTTAATTTCATTTTTGCTGCTTCAAGTTCTTCATCTGTTACATATTTATTGCATAAATCATCTGTGTGTTTTTGAAAACCGTCTAAAGATTTCTGTACATTATCAAAACTTGTTACGCCTTGATCTTTATGATCAGTTGTTGTTTGAATTTTTAAGGTTAAAATACCTGAATTTTCAAAAGATTGAATGGTAGATGAAACACTATATGCTAGATTTTGTTTTTCACGTAAATCAGAAAATAATCTTGAATTAGGATTTCCACCCAATATCATATTTAATATTTCAAATTTTGCTTCGTCTGATATGTTACCGGATAACGGAAAGCGATATGATTTATATATTTGTGCTTGATTTAACTCATCTGTATCACAAATTACAACAGTTTCCGGAGTTTCTTTAAAAAGCGGAGCAAGCTTCGGTGTTGAGTCTTTAAAAGTTATATTTGAAGAACTTTGAGCATCAATTATTAAATTTTTTAATGTCGGAAAACGTTTAAAAGGTGCTGTTGCAACAAAAGTAGACGAAGCATTTTTGAGTAATTGTTGATAAAATTCTTTTATGTCATCTAAAGTTAGCTCATCAATACTTTTTAACATTTTTGCGGTACTTGGAAAGAAATCTGGTAACATGTCGTCCAATAAATTTGATGATGCGTCTTTTTCACTATTTTGCAGAGCATCTTTTACGTATTTTTTTGCTTTATCAAAATCTTGCTGTGTTAAATTTGGATGATACATAAGCTCATCTAAAATTGAAAGAGTTTTATCAACATTATTTGCCAAACAATCGGCATTTATTTCAATGCTTTTTCCGTTTACATAAACATCCGCATTAATACCGTTTAATTCTTTAAACCTTTCCAATTCACCTTGACTTTTAAAATCTGTCCCTTTTAAAAACATGTATCTTAAAACGGCCGGAATATTAGGATTTTTCGGCTTAACAGGAGGGGTTTTAACACTCCAGTTAAATACACATAAATTAGAATCTGTATTATTTAAAGCAACATGTGTATTGTTTTCTAATTTAAATTCTTCAATATCTCTTGAAGATATATTTTTTTCTCCGCAAAAGGAAAGTAATGTCGGATTTGACTTTTTCGAAATATTTTTTAAAGAATATTTCGAATTGTTGTAATTTGTATTTATTTGTTTTTCTGAAACAGATTGAGGATGAACAACAACCATTGAAATTTTATTTAAGTCAAAATATTTTTTGGCATAATTCATTATATCTTCTTTTGTAATGCTTTGTAACAACCCTTTATAATTTGCAAATAAATCTAAGGAATTATCTAAATAGCAGTTTCCGAGCATATCGCAAATGCTTTCACTGTCACACATAAGAAGTTCTATATTTTTATTTATGTAATTGGTCATTGCAACCATATCGTCATCGCTTAAGGGTTTATTTTGTAATTTTTGGATTGCATCATAAAATATATCTATTCCTTTTTGCTCATCACCGGGATTTAACCCAATGACATTTACCAATGCGTATGGATCTGACTGTTTAAGACCTACTTTTTGAACATCTGCAGCATAATCCGCATTTATTTCTTCAAGATTTTTTTTGAGTGATGACGATGAACAACTACTTAAATAGTAATCAATCATTTTACCTATAATAAATTCTCTACTGTCTTGGGGCTTAGGTCCGCAAAAAGCCATAATTACCGACGTGTATGTTGCTTTAGGTGTTCTTATATCAACTCTTTTAGGATTTTGAAGCGGATTTAGAGTTTCGGTTTTATAATTTTCGAATGCTGAATTTTGCACAGGTAAAGTAAAGTTTTTTGATATTAATTCAATCGTTTCGTTTGGATCAACATCCCCTATAACAACAGTATATAAATTATTTGGATTGTAATATGTATTATGATGATTTACAAGATCATCTCTGCTCAAGTTTGAAACTGTTTCAATTGAACCTGCTACGAGGTTATGTGATTTGGATTTTATTTGAAATAAATTTCTTATTACAGTGTCAAATGCAACGGTAATAGGATCATCATTAATCATTGAAATTTCAGAACATATAGGACCTTTTTCCGATTCAAGAGCATTTTTATCGAACAAGGGATTGCTTATCATATCACCTTGAATTTCAATTGTTTTTTTAAGATTATCCTGACTCATATAAGGTGCGGTGATATAATAATCGGTCTTTGCAAAATCAGTAGAGGCATTGGTATTAGCTCCCATTAAGCTTGTTAATTTAAACACGTCGCCATCTTTTAACTTTGATGATCCTTTAAATAGGCAATGTTCTATACAATGACTGATTCCCCTTATTTCATCTGTTTCATTCATGGAACCGCCGTCTAAAAATGTTTTGACAATAGTAGCTTGGTTTTTTCTGGGCATAATGGCTACTTTTTGTCCGTTAGATAGCTTATATAAACTAACTATTTCACCAGAGGGAGCATTAATCTGTCCGATAAGAGAATAATTTTGACCGATTTTTGGAACATATAACGGATTAAAAGGAAAAATATTGTTTTGATTATAAAAACTTGTATCATAAGGATTTTGTACCCCAAAATTACCGGCAGAAGACATTTGTAATGGCTGTTGCAGTATTATTGGTTGGTTATATGAGTTAAAATTTGGGTTAATATATTGAAAAGTCATAATAATCTCACATTATATACTATTTTAAAACAAATTTTTTTAAAAAATTGTTAATTTTAATCTAAAAAGTAACAAAAATTTAATTATAAGTTTTCTGTTTAATATTTTAAATCCTGTTTGATGTATTATAGATGTATAATCTTAGCGACAGGTAAATTATGAAAAAAGAAAAAACTATCGGCATACCTCGTGCAATGTCATATTATAATTATTTTCCATTTTGGTATGGTTTTTTTAGTAAATTGAATTTTAATATTATAATTTCTGATCCGACAACTAAAAAAACCGTTTCAGATGGTGCCGGTCTTGTTGTAACCGAAACTTGTCTGCCAATAAAAGTATATGTCGGACACGTTATTAACTTAATAGAAAAAAAAGTAAAAAATATTTTTGTTCCTTCTATTCAATCTATTGCTCCTAAGGTATATAATTGTTCCAAAATAAGAGGTTTGCCCGATTTAATCAGAAATGTTGTTAAAGGTGATTTTAATATTATCGAAGCCACGCTGGATAAATCTGAAAAAAACAATAATTTAATCGATTTTTTAACAGAAATTGCAAAACAATTTGATATTTCAAATACAGTTGAAATCAAGGATGCACTGAAAAATGGCTTTATTGTACAGAATAATTTTAATGTTATGGTTCAGAACGGTCTTGATTTTGATGAAGCACTAAAAAATGCTAAAATTGGAAAAGTTATAATTCCGCCCAAAAAAGACAATAAACCCATAAGTGTGGCTTTAATCGGGCATGGTTACAATATATACGATAAAAAAGTTTGCATGGATATCTTTAAAAAATTAGATAAAATGGATGTTCGAGTGTATAATGCGTATCAGCTTACAGTAGAACAATTAAAAGGCGGGATGAACCTTTTGCATAGCTCTCTGTATTGGGCAAATCAATATGAAATGACGGGTTGTGCAGGTCATTATTTTACTGATAATAAAATCGACGGGATAATAACAATTACTGCCTTTGGCTGCGGACCAGACAGTTTAATGCTGGAAGATATTAAAAGAAAAGCTAAAAATTATTCTAAACCGATTTTAAATTTAACTGTGGATGAGCATACGGGTGAAGCCGGATTTATTACCCGTATAGAAGCTTTTTGTGATATGCTTTCAAGAAATAAAAGAGCGAAAACAATTAAAGCTAAAGAAAACCTCGAAATTATAAAAGTATAATTTAATCTTCTTCAATTTCATCACTATCGGTTATAGCTTGTGCAACGAAATTGAATTCATCATCATCTTCTATGATTTCAAAAGTGCATTCTTCTTCACTTTTATTCATTTTCATTATAATAAGCTCATCGCTTTCGTCATTATCTGACGTTGGTAAAGTATCTTCTTCAACAATAGATAATAAAGCATAATCCTTACCGCCAACATTAACTATTTCTTGAAGTTTCATGTATATTTCTTCACCATGTTCGCCTATTGTTTTTATTATTTGATTTTCATTAGTTTCTTGCATAAAAACTCCTTTATGATTTATTATAATCTAAATATTCTTGCAGTATAACACACGCAGCGGTTATATCTACTAGGCCTTTATTTTTTGTATATTTTTTTCCTTTATTTTTCAAAATTTCTTCGGCCTTTTCAGAAGAAAGCCTTTCATCATGTTTTAAAATTTTGTACTTTTTTTCCAATGGTTTTATAAAATTCAAACAATTTTTCGCTTGAAATCCCAAGCTTCCATCCATATTGTATGGTACGCCGATTAAAATTGTATCTGTATTATATTCTTCGAGAATAGCTTTAATTTCATTAATCGCATTTGTGTCATTATTTCTTATAATTAACTTAACAGGAGTCGCTCCTAACATCAAAGCGTCCGAAACAGCCACTCCTATTCTTTTTGTACCTATATCAAGTGCAACTATTCTTTTTTTTGTGTCCATTTTTCCTCGAATTTTTTTATAATATTTTCAAGTTCATCTTTTGAAAAAACGGATTTAATTTCTTTTTTAAATAAATTTTTGCTGTTATTAGAGTGTAAGACTTGTAAAAAGTACATGTAGAGGCTTTTGTCAATTATTGAATTAACAAGAATTTTTAAATATGGATTTTTGTAACATAGGCTATATGCAACGGATGATGTCATTTTTAAACCAGCAAGTCTTGCAACGTATGCTTGAATAAGCAACCTGCTTTGTAATTCTATTGAAAAATCTTTATTATTTAAAAAATCATCGTTCATAACTTTAACAATATTTTCATTTATTTCATCAAAGTTATTAATGTGTTTTTTTTCAATAATATCAATTAACTTGTCGATATTTTTATTTTGATTAAGAAAATAAAACCAATTTTCAACAATCTTTGAAACAGTAAATTTTCTGACTTTTGTTTCGTTCAAATTAACGGTTTCTAATTTTGAATTTATAAATTCAGAAACATCATAGTCCAGTTTTTCAATGTCCTTAATAAGATTTTTCCACACAATAAATTCATAGGGGATATCGTAACCATTTTTCAAATTTTTATCATAGTAATATGATAAAATGCTTTTCAGGGCAATAGGATTGATTTCGACAGGAATTGAATCGCTAAATAATCTTTTTAATACCATATTAAAATTTTCAATTTCAAGTTTTGAAAAGCCCATGCAGGCAGTTATGCCTTTTAGAATATTTATCGTCACCATTGTACAATCAATTATATTATTGGAACGAATTCTGGAAATTATAAAAGAAAAATTAGAATTGCCATCCACAAAACTTATATAGCATTTATGTATTTTTGAATTTTCGATAAGTGATGTATTTTTAAAACCGATATTTTTAGAATTTATTTCCTTGAGAGTATTTTGTACGATTTCTCTTGTTTTTATGTCTATATTTTTATTTAATAATATAAATTCTAAACCTTCTTTTGCATATACACTCTCGCTTTTACTTAAAGTGTTAATGATAATATCTGCTTCATCATCTTCAATATCCAACTGTATAATCAAAGAAAAAGCATTAGCTAAATTATCGCCGCTAAACTCCTCTGCTAAATTATACAAAAGAGATAAACGCTCTTCTTTTGGAATATTTTGATAAAAATCAAGCAAATCAATTTGTACTTCCGCATCGTTAATAGCATCTGCAAGAAAATCTTTTACTCCATCTTGAGCTAATCTTTCGGGATTTTTTACGTAATTATCTAAATCATTATAGTCAAATTGCAGTCCTTTTTGTTTTAATAATGAAATTATAAAAAATTTTTTTTCATCAGAAATATCTTTATTTCTGAGTGCTTCAAGAGCATGTTTTTCAAATACTTCCTTATCTACCGTGTTCATTAAAAAAATTGCACAAACATTTGCATAATCTGTCTTGTGTTCTGATACTTCTTTGAGCAGAACTTTTGCAAGTAAATCTTTATCTGAAACACTTTTTAATTGTACAATATCGGCATCTATTTTTTCATTTGGTATCTCAGCTACATTAGAATATTTATTAAGTATGGACAATATAAATGCCCTGTATTGCATTTTTTCTGATATGTCTGACATTATTTTTTTGAAACACCCCACAGTAAATCTAAAATTTTTTGTGCTTCACCACTCATCAAACCATCCTGCAGGATTAAATATTGGACGGCAATTAATGTACATTCGGAGCATATATTTACCCCGGGACCCTTAACCATCTTAGGTACTTGAGTATTTGGTCGTTTGCAAAAACTGCAATATTCAATTTCTTGTTGTTTCTCGGTTCCTTTTGTATGTTTTTTTTCAAAGGAAACTACTTTTTTTTCTTTCAATTTAACTCCTTTTTGAACCTGAATTACTCTTTTATTTTAAAATAATTTTTAAAACTGTACAATATTTATTTTTTATTAAATATTAATTTTTGTAAATAATAATTTAATAAATATATCAATTTTATGGTCAAAAAATACTTTATTATAATACGAGTGATAATATTAGGAGTTATATTATTTATGGCAATTGGTGCACAAGATAAACTGGATAAAGCTCTGGTTCGTAAATATCAAAGTTTAAAAGTTGATAATGCAATTGTTCAAAATTCAATGATTGACCCGAATAAAATCCTTAATACAATGAATGATTACGCAAATGCCCACATGGAAGCGTTTAGAATTCATCAGGCACTGAAAGATATATGTACAAAAGCCATTTCTATGAATATTCATTATACAAAGATGAAATCTGTTAAGTCAAAAAAAGAAAGAATAGCAGAAGCAGCAAGAAAAGTTGTTGCTGCACAAATGGCTAAGAAAAATGAATTAACAAGAAAATTGGCAAAAGAGCCTCGTCCTACGACGGCATAAACAAATTGAATAGGTTTTGTGTGTTATAACCTCTTTAAAAGAGGTTTATTTTTATGTATTTACTTATTTTACAATGTGTAGTTTAATATAGGTGTTACCCCTTTTTGTGTGGTGAATTATGATAGAAATTTTAAAAACCACGGATAATAAACTGATTGAATTAGGAATAAACGAAGCACAAAGCGGTTCTTGGTTTAATTTGATTGACCCTACTTATGATGAAATTCAAAAAGTTTCATTAATATTAAATTTAGATGAAAGTTTCTTGAGAAATTCACTGGACGTAGATGAGCGTTCTCGTATTGAAATAGAAGACGATTGTTTACTTATAATTACCAATATTCCTTTAATGGAAGATGAAGGTGCTTATGATACATTACCATTGGGTATTATTTTTACGGAGCGAGGTTTTATAACTGTTTCTTCTAAGAAAAATAACGTAATTGGTTCTTTTAATAAAGAAACATCACACTCTTTTGACACTAGAAATAAAACAAAATTTTTATTAGATATACTTTTCCGTTCGACAAAATACTATTTAAGATATTTAAATTATATTTACAAACAGTCGGAAGAAATCGAAGAAGAACTCAGAAAAACAATGAAAAATAAAGCTTTGTTTCAATTGTTTGAAGTCCAAAAATCCCTTGTATATTTTACAACAGCCCTAAGAGATAATTACATGGTGCTTCAAAAAATAATGCGTCTCACACAAACCGGAAAACAGAATTCTCTTTTAAAGTTTTCTGAAGATGATATTGATTTATTGGAAGACGTTATAATTGAAAACAAACAGGCTCTTGAAATGGTAGAAATGCACAGAAACATTTTAGAAAATATGATGGATGCATTTGCCTCAATAATTTCGAACAATTTGAATATTGTTATGAAATTCTTGACTTCAATTGCTATAATATTTGCTATCCCTACAATGTTTTCAAGTTTCTGGGGAATGAATGTTGCCGTTCCTTTTGCAAATAATCATATGGGCTTTTTAATCGTAAGTGTTATTTCATTAATAGCAGCTATAATGGCGGCTTTGTTTTTTGCAAAAAAAGGTATGTTTTAAATTATAAACATTAATTTAAATTTTTTCTATTTAAAAAATTTTATTTACTTCTTCTCTATCGTCAAAATGAATTGTTTTATCAGCTAAAATTTGGTAATCTTCGTGTCCTTTGCCTGCTAAAACAAGTACATCATTTTCATCCGAAATATCTTTTAAAAGTTTAATTGCAAGATGTCTATCAGATTCCACAAAAACAGTTTTAGGATTAATTAATGTTAAACCTGACAAAATATCGGTTATAATTTGCTGCGGATCCTCTTGTCTTGGATTATCAGATGTTATAACAATTTTATCACATAACTGCTGGGCAATTTTTCCCATTTTGGGTCTTTTTGTACAATCTCTGTTTCCGCCGCAACCAAACATACAAATTAAATTTCCGCTTTTAGGTGTAAGCTCTCTTGCTGCTCTTAAAATATTTTCAAGTCCATCTGGTGTGTGGGCATAATCAACTATGACCATAGGATTGGTTCTGACAATTTCAAATCTGCCTGCTACGCTTCTTGTGCCTTCAAGAGCCTCCTTAATAACCTGCAATTCTATATTATTTGCAATTCCAACTCCAATCGCAGCCAAACAATTATATACACTAAACATTCCATTCAAATGAAGTTTAAAATTAACAATATTATCCTTATATACACAATCAAAAGTAACGCCATCCGACATAAATTCAACATTTTTTGCCATTACATCGGATCTATTTTTAATACCGTAAGTAATGATATCAACCTCTTTATTTATTAGCGAAATCAAACGTTTTGAATACTTGTCATCGTTATTTATAATTGCAAAATTGCTCTTTTTAAGTCCGACAAATAATTTTGCTTTTGCATTAAAATAATTTTCCATTGTTATGTGGTAATCGAGGTGATCTTGAGTTAAATTTGTAAAAATTGCACCAGAAAAATTACAATTTTTAACTCTAAATTGTTCTAGAGCATGGCTTGAAACTTCCGTAATTACATTTAACACATCTGATTTTAGAATTTTTTGCAAGGTTTCTTGCATTTGAGGTGCTTGTGGTGTAGTATGTTTTGCCTCTAAATAATCATCTTTTGAAGATAATTTATAGCCAAGAGTTCCTATAAGTGCACATTTTTTTCTCGCTTGTTCAAAAATCTTTTGAACAAGATGGCAAACCGTTGTTTTTCCGTTTGTACCAGTAACACCCATTAAATTAAGCTCCAGACTGGGATTATGATAAAATATTGCAGCTAAATCAGCTATACTTTCTTGGGTTGATTTAACAATCAATTGAGGAATTTCAATATTTAACGGCTTTTCGCACATTAAAGCAACAGCCCCCTTTTCAAAGGCCTTTTGTGCAAAATCATGTCCATCTACGTGTTCGCCTTTTAAACATACAAATATTTCATGTGAATTGATTGTATTTGAATTATACGAAATTCCTTTTATATCAATATCTTTAAAATTTAAAATTTTTTCTGTTTTAATGTTTTTTATTATTGTACTTAAATCCATAACATTGAGTCCTAACTTTTGATAACTTCTATATTTTATCAAAAAGATTTATTTTTTGATATTTTTATCCGGAGTCAAATTTAAAATTCTCACAATTTCTGTTGAAATTTCTTTAAAAACCGGAGCTGCAATTGTTGATCCCCAAATCCCTTCACCTGAAGGTGAATCTACTACAACATACAAAACCGCTTTCGGGTCGGTAGCGGGAAAATAACCCACCATTGACGTATATAATTTATTTGAATATCCCGTACCGTTTGCATTTGGCTTTCTGGATGTTCCAGTTTTTGCAGCTATATAAAAATCATCCATTTTAGCAGGATTTCTACCGTTTTCTACTGATTTTACCAGTAACTGAGTTATATCTTTGGCATCCTGTTCTTCTAAAATTCTTCTTTTAGCTATTTTTGTTTCCGCTTCTTCTTGTGAATATTTGATTAAATGTGGAGTTATCCATACGCCACCGTTTGCAATTGCACTGACGGCCGAAACCATTTGAATTGCGGTAACCGATGCTCCATATCCGTATCCCATTGCACCATGAGTAGCTACGTCCCAAAATTTCGGCTGAGGAAGAAGTCCTGCAGACTCTCCCGGAAGGTCAATGCCGGTTTTTTCTCCAAAATTAAATAATTTTAAACTTTCATAAAATTCTTTATCACTCATCATTTGGGATATTTTAATTGAACCAATGTTTGATGAATGTTCGAACAAATAGACCAAATCAATTAATCCCGGAGCACCTTTTGATTTATAATCGTAATTTACAACATCCCACCAACCTATTTTCATTTTACCGGTATCATTAATTTTGGTATGCTTATTTATTTTTTTATTCATGAAACCACAAGCAACCGTAATTATTTTAAAGGTAGACCCAGGCGGATAAACATCGGTTATTGCCCAATTTTTTAACTCTTGCATTGAATATTTTTCAAACTCGTTCGGATTATAATTTGGTGCAATGGCAAGAGCAAGTATTTCACCGGTTTTTGGATCCATAACAATAGCAGCGGCACGCGGAGCATGAAATTTTTGTATTGCTTTTAAAAGATATTTTTCGCATACGTGTTGAACTGCACTGTCAATTGTTAAAGTTAATGTTTTTCCTTTAGCCGGTGCGGAAACATCCGCCGGATTAACGCTGATATTGTATATAATATCTCCATTCGGGGCTTTCTCATAGGTTATAGTTTTATCAACATATTCCAAATAATCTTTTGCCTTATATTCTATACCACCTGCCGTATCTGCATTAGGATTATAAAAGCCTAAAATATGCGAGGCCAGATTTCCTTGCGGATATACACGTTTATTTTTAACTTCATAAGAAAGTTCTCTCAAGCCTTTCTTTTTAATTTCTCTGACTGTTTTTCTGTCTAAATCTTTTTTAATTGTTATTATTTTTTTATTAGTTTGAGAAAGTTTTTTTGCCAATTCTTTTGTTGGAATTTTTACATAAGGAGATAAAATTTGAGCCAGCTCACTCGGTGTGTGATCATAATAATCGGGGTGAGCATATAAAATGAAAGTTGTTTTATCGGCAGCCAATTTAAATCCGTATCTGTCTACTATTTCACCTCTTAAAACGTACATTTTTGAGGTTCTTTGAGTTTTAGCTTTATTCTTGCAATGTCTTATATCGCAAACTTGCAACAAAAATAAATACACCACCAGTAAAAAGCAAGTTAAATAAAAAAGAGACTGCAAACAACCAATGCGTCTTTCGAAATTTTTATGTTTTTTTTCTTTCAACTTCCCCTCAATATCTTGATTAATAGCTTACAATTAATGCATGCTTTTTGTTTTTCTTATTTAAATTTAAATTTGGCAAATCAGCAGCGTCAACCTCTACAACATGCTTTGCACGTTCAAGCAAATTTGTTTTTGAAACAGCTTTATCAATATTGTAGTATGACTGAAGCGAGTCAACTTTATTTTGCAATTCTTCATTTTCATAATTAAGCTCAAGCGTAGCTCTTGAAATTTGATTTAATTGCACTTCTTTGCAGGAAACAAAATAATAACAAACAAGACAAAACAATACCAAAATTCCTAACAAACCGTATAAAAAATTGTTAACCCGGGCTATAATCATTTCTTTATAAGGTTTTTCATTTAAAAAATACCCGCTTATGATTTGATTGTTTTCTATAGGCTGTCCAATAGGATTTGAAGTATTTATTGTATTTTTAGTATCGTCTTTATTAATCTTTTTTTTATTTTTATAACTGCTAATCAATTGTTTTCCCTCATTAAACCCTCTTTGCTATCCGTAATTTAGCACTCCTTGATGGAGGATTAATTCTAACCTCTTCTGCAGTAGCAAGTATCGGTTTTTTATTTATTATTTCCAACAACTTTCCACCGCAAGTACAAACAGGAGAATATTTCTCACATCTGCACTGAGAATATTTTTTCAACGTTTGCTTTGCTATCCGATCTTCAAGTGAATGAAATGATAACAAACTTATTATAGCACCAACATCAACTAAATTTATAACTTTTAATAATGTATTTTCAAAATTTAACAATTCATGATTTACTTCTATTCTTAATGCTTGAAAAACTCTTGTTGCGGGGTGAATTTTTGATTTTATTTTAGGAGTTGAATTAATTATTAGCTCATTTAATTCCTTTGTTGTGTTAATTGGTCTTTTGTGTACGATTGCATTTGCTATTCTTTTTGAAAATCTTTCTTCGCCATATTTTGAAAATATATTAACTAAATCTGCTTCGCTATATTTGTTCACAATATCCCAAGCAGAAAATTTTTGTTCTTGATTAAAACGCATGTCCAAAGGAGAGTCTTTTAAAAAGCTAAATCCTCTTTCTTGGTTTGTTAATTGATGAAAAGAAGCTCCTAAGTCAAAAATGACTCCGCCTGTTATTTTCTCTATTCCTAAGGATTTTAAGTGTTTGTCAATATCTGCATAATTTCCTTTGATAATAGTAATATTTTTATATTTTTTGAGCCTTTTAGATGCATGTTTAATTGCATCAATATCTACATCAAAAGATATAAGTTTGCCGTTTGGAGAAATTCTTTTTAAAATTTCTTCACTATGTCCGCCACCACCAAGAGTACAGTCTACATATATTTTATCTGAATTTTCGCAACATAAAGAATCTACCACTTCGTTTTTCATAACTGTAAAGTGTGTAAAGCCATCTTTTTCAATTTCTACTTCATTATTCATCTTAAAAATTTATACTTCTTTTTAATTTTTTTAAAATATTTTTAAAATCTTCTTTTTTATCAGGTATGAGATTATCATTGTGAAATTGCAGATATTGTTGAATAATATTTTTGGGTAAACTTTGGTTATCCTTTAATATTTCAGCTAAATTAATTAAAAATTCATCTTGAGTTTCTTTATAATCTTTAATTTTCAGTCTTAAGTCTTCATCGGCTTCTCTGTGCATTAATGCATCAAAAGCACACTTAATATTTATATCGTTATTATCTTTCGGAAATAAACTTAATGCTTTTTGGACAGTTATTTTTTCCAATATTACGTCTATTATTAATTTTGAGACATATAATCTGTTTTCATATTTTTTTAAATTAGCACTTTCCATTTATGCTCCAACAAGGTATGGCTCAGTTAATGAATTTAAAATTTGAGAAAGTTTTACAATATCGCCGTTACAATATCTTGATGCTATGTCTTTTAGAGCATTTGCAACCATTTCTCTGTTTGTCATGGTGGTTCTATAATAAAATTTTCTTCCTTGTTTAAATCTTATAAGAATATTTTTCTCATGAAGCCTGTCCATAACGGTTTTTATAGTTGTGTAGGCTCTTTTATCAGTATAATTTCTTTTCATTGATTCATATACATCCTTCACTGAATGAGTATATATACCTTCATTTTCGAGGTCCCAAAGGACATTTAATATTGCACTTTCTAAGGTTCCGTGCTTAGATAACATGTTTATATATTCCTTTCTTTTATTTTATACGTAAATCAAAATTTAAATCTCTAGGACCAAAATTAATTCCGGAGCTACCTGAATTTTTGTTTGAATTATCCTTGTATATAATTATTCCTGATGATTTTTTAACAGTATCCTTTTCTTCCTGTTTTTTGAAATCATGCATAATTTCGTCCACTTTGCTTTCTCTGTAAAATTTTATTCCGTCTTTTTTACAGCCAAAAAGAACACAACTAATTAAAACACAAAAAATTATAAAAGAAAATTTAATTATTTTACTTATCATTTTTAACCTTAATCAGCACTAATTACAACAAGTTGATTAAATGGAATTTCTATATTTTCCTTCTCGAATTCTTCCTTAACTATTTTATTAAAAGTACGTCTTATTATCCATTGACCTTTTGGTTGAGTTTTTATTCTGCATTTGACACATAATGAACTTTCCTTGAATTCATCAAGCCCAAATATTTCGATGTCTTGTAAAATATATTTTTTAAATTCATTATCTGCTATTAATTTATTAAAACATTTTTTCAATGTTTCTGTAACATGTTCAATATCCTCTTTATAAGCAACATCAAAAGCAAAAAAGGCGTAAGAATAGTTCATTGTGTGGTTTATAATCGTATCTATGTATCCGCACCTTATAAAACAAATTGCCCCGGTTTTGTCCGAACGTACCGTTATCAAAGGAAGAGTTATTTTCTCAACGGTTCCGGACATGCCTTGGATTTCAACATAATCCCCAACTCTTATTTGCCCCTCTATCAGTATAATTATTCCCGAAATAATGTCTTCTACAAACCTTTTAGCACCAAAACCAACAGCAATACCTACAACTCCAGCGGTTGCCAGAAACGGTTTTATATCTATACCGAAAATAAAAAGCATGCTGGCAATATATATTGCAAAGATTATAAATTCGCTGGTATGACAAATTATTGTCTTTAAGGTTAGTATCTGCTGCTTACGTTCATTTGATTCTATTTTAGAAACAATTTTACAGTAAAACTTATTTAAAGCCCATCTGAAAAATTTTATTGTTATAAAAAGAAGTAAAGTACATTTAATAATACGCCAAATAAAAACGATGATTTTAATATATTCGGGTCTTAAAGTAAATAATTCTAAATTTAAAAATTCTTCCATTTAAAAACTCCCTTTAAATTTTAATTATAAAAAAAATAAATCTAAAGGTCAAAATTAAAATTCATCTTTTGATTAATCTGTTTTTATTCAATTTTCGCTAAACTAACATTGTCTAGGAGGAAATTTGACTTTTAGGTATTCAAACGATAAACAAAATAATAATTTTATGTCAAACCCTGTGAAAAAAGACAAGAGTTTTTTTTGTTCTTTAGGTGATTCATTTATGCTAAAAAATGAATACAGAAAGGCTGTCAAAGAATATCTTGTATCGTTAATGATTGATAAATCAAATATTAGAGCACATAAAGGAGCTTCTAAAGCATATAAGAATTTAAGAGAGTATGATAAAGCCATTAAACATTTAAAAAATGCAAGAAATGTTTATGGTTTTGATTCCGAAATTTATTATGAATTAGGTTTGAACTATCTTTTAAATTCTGATAACAAAAATGCACAAAAAAATTTTATAAGAACAATAAAACTTGAACCTGACAATAAGAATGCTCAAATTAAACTGGCCTTAACTCATGAGCTTTCGGGTGAACAAGAAATGGCTATTCTGGTTTACAATACGATAATTGAAAAATATCCGTCATATATACCGGCTTTATATAGTCTTGCAGGATTATATATTGAACAAGAAAAATACAAAGAAGCAATTAATCTTTTTAAAAAAATATTAACAATAAATAATCAATATTATAGGGCATATTTGGGTTTGGGACTATGTTTTGATAAAATAAAAAAATATACTTATGCTATACGTTACTACAAAAAATATATATCATATAAGCCAAATTCGGATACTGCAAAGTCATTGGTCGGCAGGATATATGAAATATACAAGAATAAAGATTCAACAAAAAAAGTAAATTTGAAAATCATTACAAAATAGAATAAAAATATTAAAAAATGATAAAAAAATTGACAATAGATTATCCAGCCCATATAATTGGATTGATAGAAGTAGAGATAAGTTTTATAAAGGAAGTATTACTATGAGAATTAAAAAAGGGTTTACATTAGCCGAAATTCTAATCGTTTTGATGGTAATCGGTGCAATTGCTACCATGACTATTCCATCATTAATGAGAGGTGTTACGGAATCTCAATGGAAAACTGCTTACAAAAAAGCATACAACACTATTGTTAACTTAACTGCAATGGAAAGAATTTCGGGGCAATTACCATCTAGTGCAAATGAAATTGGAATAACCAAAATGTTCCAATCCTTGAATTCTAATTTATCTGTGAAGGATTATGCTTCTGGTGCATCCGGATTACAAGAAGGTACTACTTTAACTACATCAGCATTTTTCCCGGCAGTTAAATTCACAGATGCAGCAGGTAACTTATTAGACCCTGGTGGAGATGATGTTCTTGATGCTTCAACAATTACTGATTTTTCTCCTTGGATTGTAACTGAAGATAATCTTGCGTATATAGTAACTACAAAGGATGGTGCTACTTGTGGAACAAAACAAGATATCAATTCTGCAACGAACAGTTCTGATGCAGAATCCGCTTCTTGTGTTGTCATAATTGTCGATGTTAATGGTTTAACAAATGGTCCAAACAGAATTGAACCTCAAATTACAGATGCAAGCGGTATAACCGCAAGTAAAGCTTTAGATCCGCTTACAGGTGATAGATACTACATTTACGTAGGTTTAGACGGTGCTACTGCAGGTTCTAAAAAAACTACGGTTACAGGACGTATAGCAGCTGATATCAAGTAATATTTCTATAATGAATATATAAGCCGCTTTGAAATATAAGTGGCTTATTTTTATAAGGTTGTATATGTTTAAAATAAAAGCTTTTACATTGGCAGAAATTTTAATAGTTATTGCAGTTATTGGTTTAATTGCAGCTGTAACTATTCCTGTAATTTTAAGAGGAGTTATTGAAAAACAGTGGAGATCTTCGTATCAAAAAGCGTACAATACTGTATCAAATGTATATATGTCTGAACATACCAGTGGTAATTTGCCGAATTCTAACGATGAAAATAGTGTGCTAACAATGTTTAAAGCAATGAATTCTTATATGACAATAAAAGATTATGCAAAACCAAGCACAGAGGAAAAAATTATATCAGAAGCATTATATGATAATTCTGATTACTATAATTCAATTAGCTTTAATAATGACAGTTCTGACAGTAATTCTTTATATGTTCAAAAATCTGTGATTTCACCTTGGATAATTACTGAAGACAATATGGCATATTGTGTAGTTGTTGGAAAAGGATGTTCCACTAAAGAAAGCATAAATTCATCAGGTAACCATAACAATGCGGTACAAAATTCGTGTGTTTTGGTTGTTGTAGATGTTAACGGATTAAATAATGGTCCAAACAGAATTGAACCGCAAATATTATCTGCTGACCAATTAAATGAAACTGATGTAGTAGATATTTTGACTGGAGACAGATTTTATATATATGTTGGATTAAATGGTGTTAGTGCTGGATCCAAAAAATCTACCGTTACGGGGAGAATTGTTTCTGACTTAAAATAGTTTTTTAAAATATTTCATTTTGAAAACATGCTAAGAAGCAATGATAATATTAAACTATACGATTGAATTATAAAATTTAAATTTTTATATAGAATTTCTGGCAATTAAAAATTAATAGTAATGGCAATGATTTATTTTGAAACTTATAACCAAAAAAAATGTTCTTAAAAAATTTTGATAATCGAACTTTTTGTGCCATTAGTTAGATTTTATGCCATACAGATTAGTATGCAAAATATCATAAAATTTTTGTGATTGCACGCTAGTATAAGAAATTTAAAGTGAGCCAACCGTAAGTTCAACCTAAAAGATTGTTTTTTAAAAAATCGGGATGACAGGATTTGAACCTGCGACCCCCACGTCCCGAACGTGGTGCGCTACCAAGCTGCGCTACATCCCGAAAAGATATTAAATTGTCTATATTGTTTGACTTTGTACCCTCGGGATTTGCACACCTCAAACGCAATGCCTTGGGTATTCTGCGGTATCCCGAAAAGATTTTTGTATGTAATAATATTATTTCTTTTTTATTCTACAATAAAAAAAGTTAAAAATATACTTTTATTCTATGATATAATTTTCTAGGTTAATATTTAGGTGAGTTATGTTATTAAAGGAATTGTTATTAGAAGTCGGAGATTTTTGTTTTGAAAATAAGTCTTTACAATATTTGCCTTATATTTTAGTTATTTTGGTTGAGTTGGAGAGATTTAAAGATGTAAATGAAAGTGTTCCTTTTGAAGTTTTTTGTTTTCTTGTTGTTATATTTGGTGTTTTTGTTCGTTTTATTACAATAGGTTTCCGACCGCAAAAAATAAAATCAGATACTTTAATAACCTCAGGCATTTATTCTGTTGTAAGAAACCCATTGTATTTGGGAAATTTCTTTATATTCTTTGGTATTACTCTTTTGAGTCAAAGTTGTGAAATTATCGTTACTAACTCTTTATTGATGATTATTTTTTATTTTTTAATTGTTTTAAAAGAAGAAGACGTATTGGTAAAAAAATTCGGCAGAAAGTATGTTGATTGGGCAAATAGTGTTAGTTGTTTCGTGCCTTCTTTTAAAAATTATGTAAAACCAGATATGAGATTTTCTTTTAAAAATGCAATATCTCATGAACATGATGTCTGGTTTTTGGTTGTTGTTTCTTTTGTTGGTCTTGAAATAATAAGAGGGTATTTTGAGGTTAACAAATTCTTTCTGATTTCGGTTTGGGCGATTTTATTATCAGTTGCTACGCTTTTTTGGATTGTATGTAAAATATTAAAGTTTAAGAAAATATTATAGCTATACGTTTTGACCCATTGTGTAGGCTTCTTTGAGGTATTTAACAGAGTTTTTTGCTTCTGCAGGGTTTGTTAGACCTGTTGCTTTTAGTACATTTTTTAATCTGGTTTTGCTTAGGCACTCTATCCAGCCCAGTAATCCTTGAATTGTTTTATCTATGGCTGATTCATTGGAGTCAGCTGCAGTTGCAATTAAGTATACATCTTTAAAATTGTATGGTGAAACAAAAAGGGGATTTAGTCTGTCAATTAATGTTTTCATTTGTCCTGACATTGAATAGTAATAAACGGGCGTTGCCCAAACAACAACATCTGCTTCCTTAACTTTTTCAAATATTTCATCGGCATCGTCTTTAATTATACATTTTTTATTGATTTGACATGCAAGACACCCTTTACAAAAGGCAATATTCTTGTCTTTTAGATTTATTTTTTCCACAATGTGTCCTGCGTTTTCAGCCCCTTTTAAAAATTCGTCTGCAAGAATATCTGAATTCGAGTTGTTTCTTAAGCTTGTTGAAATTATAACAATTTTTTTTGACATAAATTTCTCCTATTCGTTTTCTTTAATTTCTTTTATTATTTTAGCAGGATTTCCGCCAACTATTGTATTTTTTTTAACATTTTTTGTAACAACGGCCCCTGCTGCAATTATTGCACCTTCGTCTATTATTACTCCGGGAAGTATTGTAGCGTTTGAGCCAATCCAGACATTATCTTTTATTTCTACGGGGCTCGGAAGGATAGATGCCCTATGACTAGGGTTTTGATTGTGGTTTAGTGTTGCAATTACTACATTATGCCCGATTAGTACATTGTTTCCTATTGTAATTTTTCCTTGATCTTGAAAGTGGCAGGATGAATTTATAAATACATTATTTCCCACTGTTATATTTTTACCGCAGTCTGTGTAAAATGGCGGAAATAGACAAAAAGTTTTGTCAAGGGGTTTGCCTATGAGCTTGAAGAATATTTTTTGAACTTTTTTGGGATTGTTGTATTTATTGTTTAATTTATTTGTGAGTTTCATTGCTTCATTTGCAAGTTTTGTCATATATTTATGCGTTTTTGAATTTGCTGTTATTTCTTTTTTGTTTTTCATTTGTTCAAGAAAATCTTTTAATAACATAAATTATTCCTCTTCATTTTTTTATTTTTTCTTGATATCTCTCTTCGCCTGTAGTAATAAGAAGAATTTGTCTGCCGGAATGTTTGTGCCAGTTTGTTCTTGCATCTTTTTTAAAAGTTACGTTAATTTTTTTCTTGTATTTTTATTCATTTGCCTATGCCTTTCTATTTCCTGAATATCGTTATGTAATTAACAAACCGTAGATACCATTATTGGCTTATTATTTATAATATTTTTATTATTCATCATGTTTAAATAAATAGCAAATACTTATATAGTATATTAATATATGCTTGACGAGTATATAAATTATTATTAAATTCTTATTTCCGGTTTGGCTAAGAAGAATTTTATTATGCCTTCTGATATAAAAAATATACCTATAATTTCATATCGTCAGTTTTTGGTAAAAAATTTAGTATCCGGGTGGCTCGGCTATGATTATGATAAATTGAATATTGTCGGCACATATAATTTGCTATATAATGCCTCAATATTAGTGAATGAAGGTTTTAGCAGTGCTTTATGTATTGATGGAATAATTAACACAAAAGGTACAAATTTGTGTTTTATTCCTTTAAAACCGTTTCTGAAGTCAAATGTACTTTTGGCTTGGAGAAAAAATAAACCTATGTCGAGAGGTGCTAAAGTATTTTTATCTGTATTACAAAAACAATTGTTTAAAATTACAAATTAAAAGCCCCGATTTGGGGCTAAAATAGGAGGAAGTGGGATTCGAACCCACGGAACACTCGCATGTTCGACGGTTTTCAAGACCGCTCCGATCAACCACTCCGGCATTCCTCCGAAAGTTACTTTCCAATATTATCAAAAAGAAAATATTAAGTAAAGAACTTTTTAATCTTATTTACTTGTAGGTGAATTTAAAGTTTTAACGACTTTATCGGTTATATCTATACCGCCATGGAATACAACTGTTTTTTCTATTACAGTATCTATTTTGTTTGCTATTGCAACTTGTTTAATTGCATTTTTTATGGCATTATCGATTTCTGCTTCTTTCTTTTCTTTCAATTTCAGGTATGCTTCTTGTTTTTTAGCAAGTTCTTTTGCGGTTGCTTCTTCGAAATTTTTTCTTTCCAATGGTGTTGAAAGTTTTTTATACTCTCTTTCCTTATCCAGTCCGTATCTTTGAATTTCGGAATATTTATCCGATATTTCATTGCTTACTGTTTTGACTTTTGAATAGTTTGATACAACTTTATCAAAATCAACAACTCCTATGACTTCTGCATTTGCTACATTAAGTAAAGTAAAAGTAGTAAATATAGCTGTAAGATAAAATAACTTTTTCATATTCTCTCCTTTTCTTAATAAAAAAATTATATCATATTTATTTTTATTTAGTATAATTTTTATAAATACAGGAGTAAAGTTGTCAAATAAGATGAGTAGAGATTATCAAAAAAGAAACCCCAAGGAATATAATTTTTTTAGAGGTATAATGCAGTGGATAACATGCACTTTAGTGTATGGTATGTATTTTAGATTGGCCTTTAATTTAAAAATAGAAGGCAGGGAAAACGTTGCAAAAAGAGGTTTTTATATTATTGCTTCTAATCACACAAGTGCAATTGATCCTTTTTTGATTATTTATGCTGTTCAAAGGCACGTCGCTTATATGGCTAAAGTTGAGTTGTTTAAAAATAGAGTTGCAAGGTTCTTCTTAGATATTTTAGGTGCATTTGCAGTGGACAGATCTAAACTATCCGTATCAACTATAAAAACAGTTCTCGGTTTAAAACAGACCAATTGGTGTCTTGGAATTTTTCCACAGGGTACAAGAGAAACCGACGGCAATATGGATAATATAAATAAGGGTTTTGCGGTTTTTGCCAAAACTTTAAAGTGCGATATTTTGCCTGTTGCTATTACAGGTATGACTAAAGACCAAAGAAAAATTTTTAGAGGGCGGATGAAGGTTAAAATCGGAAAACCTATTCCGTATAATGACAATATTGAGGAAATGATTTCGGTATGGAGCAAAGCTATAGTGGAATTGTCAGAGGGAAAAAGATAAATGAATATAAAAAAAGTTAATTTTGCCCAAAAGAAAGCAGCTGATTTTAATATTTTAACAAGACTTTATCAGTTCTATGCTTTATATGTTTTATTTCTTCCTTTTTTTGCAACTTTGTTTTATAATTTTCATTTAAAACGTAATAAAAGCATTGAAAAAAAACCTTATATTGTAGCCCCTAATCACATTTCGTATATGGATGTATTTATTGTAAATTATGCTTTTGGAAGACCGTTGGCATATATGGCAAAACAAGAACTTTTTAAAACTGATACTTGGGGTCAAAGGTATATTACAAGAAATGTTTTACGTTTAGGCGGTTTTGCAGTTAATCGCGAAAAGGTAGGTTTATCTACAATAAAAACAGCAAAAGAAGTAATAAAGGCTAAATATAATCTTTGTATATTTCCTCAGGGTGGTATTAGAAAAAATAAGGTTATAGAAAATATTAATCCGGGCTTCATTTATTTTGCAAAAACGAACAAGGTTGATATTGTTCCAATTGCTGTTAGCGGACTTGAGACGTATAATTGGAAGTTATTTAAAAAGCAAGATGTTTATATAACTGTCTGTGACCCTATTTCATATAAACTTTCCGATGAAGAAATTATCAAAGAGTGGGCATTAAAAATTTCACAAGTAACCGGATATGAAAATAAAATAAATTAGCAAATTATTTTAATTTTATGTTTTGTAAAATCGGATAATTCTATTTTGCAGGTATTATTTTGCTTATAAACAGTAATTCATATTCTTTCATAACAAAAGCTGTAAATGTTGTGCAAAATCCTGCACTTCCTGTTGGCACGCTTATTGAAGAAATCCCTTGTGATATAGGTCGCTCTTATGCAGGGTACAAGCGTGGCGGAATAATAGAAGGTGCTGAGAAATTAAGAAAAGAAGTTATGACGGCTGTGGTTTGGTTATTTGGAATGCCTGCTTTTAGATATTTGGGCGACAAATTTTGTGAGTTTGCTTTTAAAATTCCCATGAATATTGATTATTCAAATTCTAAAGAGGGAAATGATGCTATAAAAAATTCAATAAAATATTTAAAAGATGGAATTAAAGAAGCTTCAACACCTGATGTAAGTGAATTAAAAAATGTCAGTAGTCGAATTATTAATAATTTGAAAAATATGAGTGTTGACGATGCAGTTAAGAGACTTTCTTTTGCAAAAAAGGCTACTTCTATTTCGGCACTTATTTTAAATTGTCTTGCAATGGGAATAATATTGCCTAAATTAAATCAAAAATTAACAAGAAAAAAAATTGAAAAAATGAAACGCAATTCTGTTCATAAATTTGATAATTTTGAAACTTTTAAAGCAAAGGTTTTCAATAATAAAACAAATAGCCAAGTTTCATTTAATGGTCTTTTTGCTAAATCTTATGCTGATATAAAGAATTATGGGCTTGCGGGTTTTACTACATATAATGTTGAGAATAATAACGTATTTAGGCTCTGTGCGACTGATATACCAATGACTGTTGGCAGAGTTTTAACATCAAGAAATAAATTTGAAGGCTTTGAGAACTTTTTTATGGATGTTTCAAGTATGTTTTTTTATAATTTCTGTGCATCTTGTGTTCAAAGGGCTTTGAGGAAAAAATTTGATATTCCAAATATTAATCCCGCAAACGTTGAAGCGTTAAAAAATTCTTCTTCGGATATAATAAAAAGAGCTATTGATAATTTATCAAATATTCCTAGTGATGCAAAAGAAAAGCTTAGTTTTCTTTTTGATGATAGTTCTTTTGTAAATGAAATATATAAAGAAGCAACCTATGGTAAATACGGAAAAATTAATAGATTTGTTAAAAATTCTGATATTAATGAAATTGATGAAGCGGTTATTAAGTTTTTAAAACAGGCTAAGGATAAATGTTTCGTAAACGGTGACATTGATGCAAATAAATTTGCCGATTTTGCAAAAAGAATTAATAGAGCTAATTCTAAATATTTAGCATTAGGATTGGGTATTTCAATTTTTGGTTTAGCTATTTTAGTTCCCAAGTTAACATTTTGGATTACAAAAAGAATAACCGGAAGGAATGAGTTTACAGGAATTGCCGATTATAGTGATTTAGAAACTAAAAAACATAAAAAACAAAATGTAAATAAAAGTTAAAATCGTATATATTAATAAGCAATCTGTTTGATAGGAAAAACTTTAACTATTTATAAGGTATGTGTTAATAGTTTTAGTAGTGGTATAGTATGGGTTTTATAAAACGTATTGATATTGCAAATGTAAATCGGGTATCTGATATTACGGACAAAAATTTATCAAGTGATTCGGTTAGTTCAGTTAAATCAATTTCCTTTGAAAATGAATTGGCATTGAGTTCACCTGTTCGTTTTATCGCTTGTTATATTAATCCTTCTGTAATTGAAAATGCAATAAAGAATAATCCTAACATCGAAAATATTTTAAAATCAAACGGCCTGCCTCTTAAATATAATCTTGAAAATGTAGCCTCTCTTACTATGTCTCATTTAATTCCAACCGCAAGCAGAGCTCAAAGATTGTACATTAAAATGGGACATTCGTCAAATGAAATAAATTATTTGCGTCTAACTCAAGCTGCCCTTTTGCATGATATAGGAAAAGTTTTTATTCCATCTGAAATCTTAAACAAAAAAGGTAAACTAACTCCAAAAGAACGAGAAATAGTTGAACTGCACAACAAATTAAGTTATGAAATTTTAAAAACAACAAATTTACATCCACAGGTAGCAAAGCTTGCCTTAGAACATCACGATTATGAAAAAAATGTTGTAAGAAATCATGAAAATCAGGCTTTGACCATAGCGGATGTTTACAGTGCATTGCGTGAGTCAAGACCATATAAGAAACCAATTAATGATCTTTGTGCTCGTATCATTTTGTATGATATGGGTGCAAGCGGGAAACTCGATACAAGATACATAAGTTATGTAAGCTAAATCTAACTAACCAACTATTTTTTTGATTGCCCTTGAGGCAATTTTTATTATCTAGTGAGTTTTCTTACAATTATAAATTGATTTTATTTAATAAAAAGACCCATAATGGGTCAAATTTAAATGGGGCGGGTAGTGGGATTCGAACCCACGTATACCGGAACCACAATCCGGGGCCTTAACCGCTTGGCGATACCCGCCATAGAGTACGTAAAGCTAAATCGCTTTGATATTATAAATTAAACATTTAAAAATTGCAAGAAAAACGCCCTAAATTTGTAAGACCTTACAAATTTTGAGCTAAATCAGAGAAATTTTTAAAAATATATGTTATCTTTAAAAAAGATTTTCGGACAATTCAAATTTGTATCATCCCTAAATTTTGGATAGAGAAACGAGGCTGACGAAAATAAGGAGGGAAAACTGTGCGTCATTGCAACAGTGTGTTTGGTGCGTCTGATATTTGGTTTCTTTTAGACGACGATAAACGAGTAAATAAAAAATTGTATTTGGCAAATTGTCCTATTTGCGGGAAAAAAATTGCACTTTATTCTTATTGTGATGCTGATAAAAAGAATTACTTTGAACAATATTTTTATTCAGGAGGTGTATCCAGAATAAAAGATAAATTAAAAAAAGATGTTGTATCAACTATGTTAGGTTTTCGTGATAAATATAAAATGCCTTCAGGATTTAAATATGGTTTAAATAAGGAAATAAAAAAAGATGGAAAAATCGTAGGAGTAAAGCAATATGCATGTGACTTTTACGGTAATAAAATTTTAATCAAGAAAATGGAAGATGGATGAAAAGCAATCTATAACTCCAAATAATTCAAAAGAATTTTTTAACAAAGTTCAAAAAAACAAAAATGAGTTTTCTGCTCAAGAAGCACTAGAAAAATTTAATGAATTGAAAGAAATTGCCCTAAATTGTCTGGATAAAAACGGTAATCCTAATATTTCAGCAGCACTTCGTGCTGTTGAAAATATGGCTAAAATAGCAGGTTTATATAAACATAATGGATTTGAAACAAGAGTAGTTGCTAAAATGGGTGAAATTAAAATTGATGGCGAGCAATTAAAATTAAATATCGGAGAAGATTTTATAGGATAAAATGAAGAACTGTATTTTACCTGAAATTTTAAACATTCCTCCGAAGTTGTATCCCTTTATTTTTAAATTTAATAATTATTCTTATTTTTTACTTGAAGGTGGAAGAGCATCCGGCAAAACCCAAAGTGTAGCGAGATTTTTATTGTATATAATGGAAAATCGTCATGTCAGGGTTTGCTGCGGTCGAGAAATACAAAATTCGATTAATGAATCGGTTAAGGCTGTTTTTTTAGATTTAATCGAGCAGTATAATTTATCTTATGATATAAAAAGAGATTCTCTGACTCATAAAAAAACAGCGTCAAGATTATTTTTTAAAGGATTTAGGGAACAAGGTAAAGTCAATATAAAAGGCTTAGAGGGGATAGATATACTTTGGATTGATGAGGCTCAATCAATTGCTAAATCTACCCTGGATGTTATTATTCCGACTATTAGAAAAAAGAATTCCGTAGTTATTTTTACAATGAATAGATATACGCGGTTTGATGCAGTATATAATTTTTGTGCAAAAAGATCCGATTGCTTGCATATAAATGTATGTTATTTTGATAATCCTTATGTTGATGAAAAAATTAAAAAAGAAGCCCAAATTTCAAAAGAAACCAATATATTGGACTATAATCATATTTGGCTTGGGTATCCAATGACTAATAATAATGAATTTTTATTAAGTTCTGATTCAATTGATAAATCTATAAATCTTGAATTTGAAATAGATAGTTCCTATTTTTATAATTCGGTTATGAGCGTCGATTTATCGGCTTCTGGTGCTGATTTATGCGTTGCAAAATTGTTTGTTCAGCAAAATGAATGTGTTTGGTTGGAGAAATTTACAAAAAGCTGGTCAGAATCAGATACCGATATTACTAGAGGAAAAATTATAAGCTTATATTCGGAGTGGTCACCAAAACTTTTAATAATTGATGCAGATGGATTGGGCTATCCGATTTGGATTAGTATACAAAAAATGATTAATTCTGCAATAGGTTTTAGGGGTGCTAAAAAGCCCCTTTCAAAATTTGCATTGAATGCCAGAGCTGATGGCTACTTGGCTCTTAAGGATTATTTGGATAAAGGATATTTAAAGTTAACTGACAAAAATGCAGTAAGGCAACTGGAGTATATAAAAAAAATTTATAAACCAAACGGTCTGATTGCTATACAGGATAAAAAAGAAATAAGAAAATTTCACAATGAAAGTCCTGATTTTGCAGACTGTGCGATGATGGCATTATATGCAATAAATTACTGCACAAAAACGCTTATATTGGAAAATTCATTTGATTCATTTGTTGAAAGCGAGTTTGAACCATTTGAATAACAAAATTAGAAAGGAAAAAATATGTGTTTTATTAAGTCTTCTACTAAACCTGTTGTTATACAGCAGGAGCCTGTTGAAAGAAAGCAAGCAAATGCACAAACAACAAAATCTACTCAAGATGAAAGATTTAGGGGTTATGAACAAAATGTTAAAACTTCTTCTATTGGTCTTACTGATGACGCTAACGTTGAGAAAAAAACACTTTTAGGAGAATAAAAAATGGATTTTTATACTGTCGAGTATTTTCAAAAAAGAAAAAAGGAAATGGAAGATGTTTTTAATAACATTAAACCAGATTTGCAAGAACTTGCGGATTATTTTTCGCCAAGGAGCGTTCAATTTATTGCAAGGAATGTAAGAAAACCTATAGTAAGAAACAAAAAAATTATAGATTCTACTCCTTTGATTGCATTAAGGAATTTTTCTTCCGGTATTATGTCCGGTGCAACCAGTCCTTGTTACAGATGGTTTAAAACTTCATTCTCAAACGCAGATGTAAATAATGATTATTATTTAAAGAAGTGGTGTGCAAGACAAGAAGAATTAACAAGACAAATTTTGTACAGTTCAAATTTTTATCAATGTCTGCCCGAAGTATATAAGCAACTTGGTATTTTTGGTTTTAGTGCTGTTTCATTGGAGTCGGATTATGATACAATAGTCAATTTTAAAGTTCTTCCTATAGGTTCTTATTATTATGCTAAAAATTCACGCGGAAAAGTTGATTGTTTTTGTAGAGTTTATATGGAAACAGCTAAAAATATTGTTCAAAAATTCGGGAAAAACTGTCCGTCAGAAATTTTGGAAGCATCAGTAAATAATCCTTTAAAACTTTACGAATTAATACATTTTGTTGAAGAAAATCAATTTTATAAAAAGAGACACCTTTCGTCCAGATTTTCAAAGTATGTTTCTGTTGTGATTTTATCAAATAAGAACGAGTTTTTATCAATTAAAGGATTTGATAAGTTTCCGTTTGTTGTTTTTGAAAGTGCATTTTCTTCTGATGTTGATTATCCTCAAGATTCTCCGGGAATAAACGCCTTAGCGGACGTTAAACAATTAATGACAATGGTAAAAGAGTATGCTAAAGCCGTCAAAAAGATTGTTTGTCCGACGTATAAAGGACCTGCTACTTTGAAAAATAAGAAATTAGCTGATGTTCCGGGTGCATATATAGAGGAAGACGAAAATGGCAGAGGTATCAGTCCCGTTTATGAAGTTAATCCGAGAGTACTTGAACTCAAACAAGAAAAAGATGAATTAAAACAAGCGATAAAAGAGCATTTTTATAATGATTTGTTTGCTATGATATTGACAACTGCGGAACGTGGCAGGACAGCGACTGAAGTAAATGAGCTAAAAGAAGAAAAAATGGTGCTTTTATCACCTTTATTGGAGCAAATTCATTGTGCTTTAAGGCAAATTTTAAATTGGATATATAAAGAAGAAATACGAGTAGGTATATTAGAACCTCTTAAATCGAAGTATCAGAATTGCAGGTTTGAAATAGAGTTTGTATCTAGTCTTGCTCAAGCTCAAAAAGTTTCAAATATTTCAAGTATGGAAAGATTTACGACATTTGTTTCTAATATTGCCAATGCTATTGATCCGATTTTAAAATCTAAACTTAACGGTGAAAAAATTATTGAAGATTATGCCAATTATGCAAATATAGACCCAACTCAAATTGTACCATCGGAAGAAATTGAAAAAATAAAAGCTCAAAATGCTACAAACCAAAGTCTTCAAATGCAATTGGAAGCTATGAAACAAGGCAGTCAAATAATACAAAATATGGGTGGAGTAGATTCGCATGGGGCTGATTTATTGTCTCGTTTTGGAATTATATAGGAGATTAAAAATTGAATAATGTAAAATTATTGGCAGGCATTTCATACATCGAATTTATAAATAACGTTGATAATTTAATTAATGAGCTTTTGTATTCTCCTGATGGTGGATATACAGCTTTGTTTTCAAAGAATGCGGTGATTTCTGCTCAAAGTATTGTAGATAAATTTGATCACGAGACTGAAAAGTTAAAGAAACAAATAGATTTTCCCGATTCTGATAAAGTTATTGAAGAAAAAAGAAAAGATTTAATTAAACAAATTAAAAAGCACTATGATATTCAGTCTCTTGCTTGGGCAGATGAAGTTTATCAAAATATGCTGGATAATTGTTTTTTGCAAGCTACCATATTTAAAAATGATAAAGAGGTAAGAGATAAAATTTATGCAAAAATAATTTCAGGCGTTTCGTGGATAGCTAATGTTCGAAAATTAAATGATGAGACTTTAAATAAGCTTATTAAATTTAATTTAAATAAATTTTATCAGGCACTTAATTCAAATGATAAAGATTACATTCCCAAGTCGGATACTGATAAATCAGATGTAGATTTGTTTATTGAATTTAGGGATTTAATTTTAAAAGATAAGGATAAATTTATTATCCTTGATTTTAACTCGTTAAATGATAAGTTAAGCGTTGATGATATTAATTATTTCAATCGTTTAAAAAGGGATTTACAAACATATAAAATTAATACGGTGAAAGATGATATTTTGCTTGTTAATAGTGCTATTGACGTTTTAAAAATTAAAAACAATACTGAAAAATATAACTTTGTAAAACTGGTTGAAAATGATTTTAGTTCTCAACTTGAAAATTTGGATGAAAACAAAAAAATCGATCTTGTGAAAAGAAGAATGAAGTTATTTAAAAATTCTTTGCACAACGATAATATTTCAGAATATTTTAAAAGTAAAATTATTTCTTAGAATGAGTTATTGAACAATATTCGGGATTTGCCAGATACTTCTGAAAGACTTCTCCGTTTGTTGTCATCTTAGCTTCAAAAATAGGGTTTTTTGCCAATTGTTTTTTAAATATTTCACTATATTTTTCCATTGATTTTGACATGAAAGGAAGTTGTCCTTCATTAAAATTACAAGTCAGCATTTGATATTCTTTGCCTTGGTATATTTTTTCTTTGTATACACATTTCCCGTTTTTTGTTTTTTCCAGGGTTACAAGAATGTTAAAAACTTCATTGTTTCTTTCAATGCTGCCCGTTTGTGAAAAGTTTTCGCATGTTAAAAGTGCTTTGGAAAATTTTGTTTGCATTGCATACACTGAGCAAATTCCAAGTGTTGTGCATATTATAGAAATAATAAAAAACAATGTTTTTTTCATATTTATTTAACTCCCCTTCTATCTACATTGTATCACAAAAGAAAGGATAAAAATGCAAGAACAAATTAAAAATTCCCTTTATCTAAATGATGAAGGCGAGGACTTATTTGGAGTTCCCGAACAATATGACTGTTCGAAATTTCAGAATTTAGACGGATTTTGTTTGGATGATGAATTGATGAAACAGTTTATACCGATAGCAAAAAAACTTAACTTGTCTCAACGTTCTGTTGAGATGTTGTTTGAAATAGCTCTCAATATGGTAAAAAAACAAACATTGCAATATGAGCGTGATAAAGAATTTACTAAGCAAACTATGCTTGAGGGTTATTATAAGAAATTTTGTGAGGATTGTGAACTTCCTAATCCAAATACTCCAAAAGTTTCAGAGTATATGAGAGTAGCAGACACTGCGTATAATGAGTTTGCCTCTGCCGAATTAAAAGAAGCATTTAAGGAAACGGGGCTTAATTATCATCCTGAATTAATAAAAATGTTTTATAAAATCGGAGAATTGGCTCAAGAAGATAATCTTTCGCACTATGGTAAACCTGCTTTTGAGGAGTTAACTCCTGCACAAATTTTATACGGAAAAAATGACTAATAAGGAGGAAAAATGTCAGTCGTTGGAAATACTTATTTAACTTTAAAAGACAAATTTGCCCAAAAGGAAAACGGCAGAATTGCAACTACTATTATTGACTTGTTATCACAGTCAAATGTAATTTTAGAGGATGCTGTTGTAAGAGAGTGCAATGAAGGTTCAACTCATAAAACAACAGTCAGAAATGGTCTTCCCGAAGTAGAATTTAGAAAATTTTATCAGGGAGTCGCGTCTTCTAAGGGTGAATATACACAAATAACTGATACTACAGGTATGTTAGAAGTATATTCTCAAGTTGATAAGTCACTTGCTGATTTAGAAGGCGATACTCAACAATTTAGGATGAATGAAGCACAAGCGTTTTTAGAATCCATGAATAATACAGTTCAAGAAAATATATTTTATGGTTCTAAAGCTACCAATCCTGCGGGTTTTGATGGACTTGCGGTTAGATATAATAAAATATCTTCCGATCCTGCTTCAATTGGCTATAGAGTTTTAGACGCAGGTGGTACAGGAAATACGAATACATCTATTTGGTTTGTAACCTGGGGTGATTTACATACTCATTTATTATATCCGAAAGGTTCTCAAATGGGACTTGTTCATACGGATAAAGGTGCTCAAACAGCTACGGATGCTAATGGAAACATGTTTGAAGTATACAGAGACCATTTTAAATGGGATATAGGAATGACCGTAAGAGATTTCCGTTCAACTGCTCGTATAGCAAATATTGATGTTGAAGACCTTTCGGGTAATGACGCAGCTGATTTAATTAAATTAATGATTACTGCTTATCACAGGATTAAACGTTTTGCAAAAACCGGTCAAACCGTTATTTATTGTAATGAAACAGTAGAAACATATTTACATTTCCAGGCAATAAATAAAAATAATGTAAAACTTTCAATTGATGAATTTGCAGGACGTCCGATTGTTTCATTCCTTGGAATTCCCATAAAATGTGTAGATCAAATTAAGAATAGTGAAAAGGCTGTTTCATAAAATTTAGGAGGAAAAATGTTATTAGATGCTCAAAATTTATTCTCTGATGCTCAAGCTATTACATCAGGAACTATTTATTCTACAAATACCGTAAGATTTGGAAAAAACGATATTTCTTTTGTACCGATTATAATACAAGCAGTTAGTGATTTTACAAATTTAACCAGTTTAAACGTTAAGATTCAAACTTCTGAAACTTCAGATTTTAGTTCTTCTTCTGATTTAGCCGAGTCTACAATGGTTTTGGCTGACCTTAAAGCAGGCAAGAAATTCCCTATTTCATATTTACCTAAAGGTAATAAAGGATATATAAGGCTTGCCTATGTCGTTACTGGAACTGCGGAAACAACCGGAAAAATAACTGCAGGCGTTGTTGCTTCTGATGAATTAAGCTATCACGAAATGTAGTCTGGTTTTATCTTGTGGGCTTTTATAGCCCACTTTTTTAATGGAAAGGAAATTATATGTGTACACCTACTGATGCAATAAAATCTGTTGGTCAAACGCTTAAATTTGTTTCTAATATCTTTACTCCAATAAATACGGTTGTTTCTGTTGCTAATGATGCTAAATATAAAACTCAAGTTGCTATAAATAATGCAAAAAGTGCTGAAAATGAGGCAATGAGATTACAACAATTGGGAATTGAGGAATCTCGCAGAGAAAAAATAATTGGAATTCAAAATGCAAATAAATTGTTAGCACAAAATGCAGCCGGCGGTATGGATATTTCTTCTGGCACAAATTCTTACGCTTATCAGGATGTAATTGATTCTGCTTATTCCGATGCTCAAAATACCTTGAATGACTATGAATATCAAGCACAAAGCTATTTTAATCAAGCAAACGATTATATTAGTGACGCTAATTACGATATTGCTAGTACTAATAATTACTTATTAAACTATGCTGTTACGGGTTTGGGTAATGCTGGATTAGCTACAAAAGAGTGGTTTATACAAAAAGATAAAGAAAGAGACGAAAGGTTGACCGTATGACGTATTCAAAAGCTCAAATTTTTAATATTACTCTTAATATTTTAGGTGTATCAATGCCACTTGAAAATGCGAACTCTAATGATAATCGTGCTATTTTATTAAATAATTATTATTTTTTGGCTCGGGACTATGTTCTGAAGGATTTTGATTGGAATTTTGCCAGTACTTTTAAAGAACTTTCCTTGGTACAAAATTTTGATTTAATTTTTGGATATAAATATTGTTATGATTACCCTAATGATTGCATTTGTGCAAGAGATGTATTTGAAAAGGGTGACTATAGAATACAAAAATATACGGTGGCTTCACTTGAAAATGGCGATAGAGCAATTTTTACAAACGTTGAACATGCTGTTTTGAGGTATACAAGACGTATTGATAAAGAAATTTATTTTGGATGTGAATTTTCAATGGCACTTGCTCATTATCTTGCCGCGCTTACATCAAATGTATTGACCGGAAGCACTCAAAAAGGTGAGGCTGCCTATCAAAAGTATCGAGCAATATTGAAGCGTGCGAAAGTTTTAAATGCCGAAGAAGGCATTAATGACGTTTATGATGAAAATACATACATAGATGCTAGGAGTTGATTATGAGCGTTAGGGTTTCTCAAAATTCATTTTCTCGAGGGATTATTTCTCCGTCTTTACAGGGTCGAGTTGATTTGGAACAATATTCTCTCGGCGTAAAAGAACTTGTAAACGGTATGGTCTTGCAAGAAGGTTGTATTGTTAATCGTCCGGGATTGGAGTTTTTGGTAAAAACAAAGTATAGCAACAAAAAAGTTCGACTTATTCCATTTGTTTTTAATTTGGAGCAAAGTTATATAATAGAAGCAGGAAATCAATATTTTAGGTTTATAAAAAATGGCGGGTATATATTAAACGATAATGACGAAATTTATGAAATAGAAACACCTTATGTTGAGGCTGATTTATTTGAGTTAGATTATGTCCAGCAGGCTGATGTTTTGACTATTGTACATAGAAATTATGTACCTTATGAACTTTCGAGACTGGAACATGATGATTGGCAATTAAATGCTATTGATTTTAAATCTTCTATCGAACCACCAAGTACGGTGAGTGCTGTGTATACGGGTTCAACATCTTCAAATACAACCACTTATGAGTATGTTGTTTGTTCTGTAGATACAAAAACAAAAGAAGAAAGTTCAAGAAGTTCCGTGGCTTCGGTTGTTGGTCATTTGGAAGCTTATTGGACAACGGCAGAAAAGATTACAATTTCATGGAGTGCGGTTGAAAATGCTCTTGAATATAACATATATCGTTCGGTAAACGGAATTTTCGGGTATGTTGGAACTTCGAGTACTACTTCTTTTGTGGATAATAATATTGAACCGGATTTAACCAGTTGTGCTCCTGTTTTTACAAATCCGTTTGAAGATGAAAACCCATCTTGTGTTTGTTATTATCAACAAAGAAAAGTTTACGCTTCTTCAAATGAATCTCCGCAAGCATTATGGGCAAGCCAAACTGGCACTAATGATAATTTTAATATTTCAAGACCGTTAAATGCGACGGATTCTATTTCAATGTCAATTTACGATAATGTTGCAAATTTAATTCAACATTTAATTCCTTTTGATGATCTTATTGTTATGACGACAAATGCTGAATGGTCGGTAAACGGGTCTGACGGTATTTTTTGTGCTAGTCCAGCTCCAATTGCCAATATTCAATCTTATTACGGTGCATCAAAGGTAAAACCTGTCATATCCGGTTCGATGGTTTTATTTGTGCAATCGGGTGGCAATATTCTTCGTGATTTGGGTTATAGCTATTTGTCAGATTCTTACGACGGACAGGAATTAACTATACTTGTCAGTCATTTATTTGAAGGTAAACAAATAGTCGATATGGCATATTCTAAGGAGCCTTATAGAATTGTTTGGTGCGTTATGAATGATGGTACAATTAACGCTCTTACCTATAATCCTAAGCAAAAAATAACCGCTTGGCACCAGCATGTGACTGACGGAGTTTTCGAAAGTGTCACTACAATTAGAGAAAACAATGAAGATATAGCTTATTTTGTGATTAAAAGAATAATTGATGGAACTGAGGTAAGGTATATTGAAAGATTTAAGTCTCGTACGGTCAAGTCGTTGAAAGATGCTTTTTTTCTTGATTGTGCATTATCTAAAACATTTGATTCAAAGGTTAGCAAAATTTATGGTCTGGAGCATTTAAAAAATAAAACAGTTAATGCCTTATTGGATTATGGGGTTGTGGAAAATCTTGTGGTTAATTCAAGTGGTGTTCTTGATTTACCCTATGAAGCCAAGAACGTTTTAATTGGCCTTCCTTATACTTTTAGAATGGAGACTTTAAATATTGAAAGTGAAAGTACTTTAGGTATAAATAAAGTTATAAATAAAGTTGATGTTAAGATTTTGAATTCAAGAGAAGATTTCTTTATTGAAAATGATGATTTTACGTTGTCACAAAATGCTAGAAGTTATGATAGTATTAATTTTCCAGAAGAATTATACAACAAAGATGTTGAATTTTGTCCGCTTTCTAATCCTACTTTTCAAGCTTCGGTTAAGATTATTCAGCCCTACCCCCTTCCTTTGTGTATTCTTTCTGTTTCTTCAACCATTTCCCTTGAGGAGATAGAACAAGCATGAAAGAAATTGAAATTAATAAGGAAAATCTTATTAAATTGTTTAATAATTTAAGAAAAGATGATTTACGCGAATTAAAGGTAATTTTTAAAAATAATATTAAAAGAAATTTTGTCAAAATTTGTCTTGAAAATAAAGATACATATTTTATTGCCGATGATAAAGGTTCTCCTCTTGCGATAGGCGGGATTAAGATATTTTATATAAAAAATTTTTTGGTTGGTCAAGTTTGGTTACTATGTAGTAATGATGTGTCGAAAAATCGATTGTCGGTTTTAAAATATGTCAAAGATAAAATCGGTGAATTTAAATTGGAATGTGATGTTTTATTTAATTTTATTTATAAGTCTAATTTTAGTTTTTTAAAGTGGCTTAAATATGCCGATTTTGAAGCTATACCGATAAATAATAATTTCAAATTATTTTATTATAAAAAAGGAGGTATTAATTTTGATTTACGATATTTTACCTGTAAATAATTATCAGGGAAATAACAGCACAACAACTTTTGATTTTGATTTTTATATTGAAAGCAGTGAGCAATTAAAAGTTTATCATTTTGATGAAAATAATGTAAAAAATTTATTAATTGAGGGTGTCGACTACTCGATAAATGAATTTAAAAATGAAAACGGAAGTTATATTACCTTTCCATTGCAGGGTTCAACTTATGGAACTTTAGCGACAAATGAAAAAATATCTTTAGAATTGTCTTTACCTATTTCACAGGATACTCAGTATAATAACAGTTCTTTATTAAATCTTAAGGCACTTGAGTATTCTCTTGATTATTTAACAAGATTGATTCAAATTTATGCAAGAAAAATTCAATTATGTGTTAAGGTTGAAGAATGTTCTGAAAATACACCGGAACAGTTGATTGATAGCATAAATCAACACTCATTAAATGTTGCTGGTTATGCAAATTCTGTTCAAAATGCTTTGAATTCAATCACTGAGATGAAAACGTCTATTGACAATACATATAATGTTATTTCTGGCTACAGTGAAAAATTTGATTCTATTGATACCCTTTCAGAGCATTGTGATGATATTGATGAGGCTATTTTATCAAAAGCAGATAGTGATTTAGAAAACTTGACAAACGGGCTTGCAAATACAATATGCACAACACCGGCAACTACTGTAAGCTCTGCTACAAGTGCTATGCCTGCTGTCATTGTTGAAAATTATATTAGTGGTTATTCTTGGTATAGAGTTTGGTCTGATGGTTGGTGCGAACAAGGAGGTAGAACTGTAAATCCTTTACAAAGTAGTTTTAGTGTTTCGCTTTTAAAAAATTATACCAATTTAAATTACAGTATTTTTATTGTAATCTCTGGCTCAAATGCTACTGTTGTTACTGCAAATGTTATGTCAAGAACCACAAGTAGTTTTAATGTTGAAAGTAAGTATTTAGCATATAACAACAGAGATTTGGAGTGGTTTGCGTGCGGATATTTGGCAAATTAGGAGGAATTATGAGTTATAAATTAAATAAACCATACGAAGAAAATGAAAAAATAAACTTTATTGTTAATTATAACCATAATATGGGTTTAAAAATCGAAGAAACAGAAACTGCGATATATGCACTTGAACCTTATGAAATAATAGTTAATGATTCTGTTGTTGATAATTCAGTCGAATATCAGAGTGAGCTGCTTCAAAGAGAACAAGAACGAATTGCAATGTTAAATTTGACTGCAGCAGATGTAGAAAGAGCTATATACAAGGCAAAAGGGATGGATTTTGATGATGTTATTGCTCTATTGGAAGCTCAGCCTTTATCTGATAATGGAGAACCTCTGGTCAATATTAAAGAATTAAAGATTGAATTGAAAGCTAATAATTTTTACAGGGGCAATCCTTATATAAATCTTGTTGGTTCTTTACTTGGTTTTAGCAATACTCAGCTCGATGAATTTTTTGAAACAAATGATTATACTAAACTTATGGATACGCAAGTATGATTGAATGGTATAAAGATATTGAACTTGAAATTTATTTTGATTCTGTTCCCCTTGTTATGATGCGGTACGTTAAACCTTATGATGACGATAAAGCAAAAGAAGAAGTTGCAAAAAAACCTTTCATATCAAAAAAGGAATTAAATGTTCTTTTGGTTGACAGTATTAATTGTAAAAGATATGAATTTTCTATTATTAAAGATTATTGTTGGGATGGGGCATCAATACCCAGATTTTTTTGGCGTTTAATAGGCTCTTGTACAGACTCTCGTTTTTTAATACCGAGTTTAATTCATGATGTATTATGTGAAAATCATAACTATATTGATAATGACAGGTATTTTTCAACAAGAGTTTTTGAACGATTGCTTTTTGTTTCTGGTGTCAATCCTTTTAATCGTTGGTTGATGTTTCATTCTGTGGATAATTTTCAAAAATTTTGTTCTTGGAGAAACTAGTGGATCATTTGTTTGAATATGCACCATTTGCTTTGTTTGTTATTAATCTTTTATTGTGTTTAAGAATATTTGCAAGAACAGAGGATATGAATAATTTAAAAGCGGAGCTTATGACTTATGGGATGGAGCATTTTGTGACAAAAGATACATATTCTGATAATCATAAGGCTCTTCAAGATCAAATGCTTCAAATACATTCTGACATTTCAGATGTTAAAAATCTTTTAATAAATTCAATTAGCAACAGAGGATAATAAGATGAATAGATTGAATTTTACTTTTTCGGAATTATTAAAGTCTGATACGGCAAAAAATAATAATATAAGCAACATGCCTGATATTTCTTCTTTGGATAATTTATTAGATCTAATTGTTTTTTGTTTGCAGCCGCTGAGAGAATTAATTGATAAACCGATGATTATAACATCAGGTTTTAGGACTGATAAAGTAAATAAGCTTGTTGGCGGCTCGTCATTTTCTCAACATAAAAGTGGTCAAGCTGTTGATTTTGTTGTGAAAAACATGACTCCATCTAAAATTATCGATATTATATTAAAAAGCAACATTGAATTTGATCAATTGATAAATGAATATGATAAATGGGTGCATATATCGTTCAATAAGCATAAAAATCGAAAACAGGTTTTAAAAATTAAATAAAATGTTAAAAGTACAGTATAAGCTGTACTTTTTTTATGCAAAAAAAATGTTTGACATTGTCAAACATTTATAAACACGAGGATATCAAGAGAGAGAGTAAAAATATCTTTTTTATTATCCCCACCTATTTATATTTTCCATACAAAATAAATTTCATCTTTCATACTTTTATAAAGTTTTTATTTTTTTCATTATTGCTTGGTTGTATATACGAATTTAATAATTTTTAACAAATTATGTAAAAAAATTTTTATATTTAGTCATTGCCTTATATTTTGGGTTATTATTGATAAATGAAGTTTACGGATAATTTTGATTTTAAGAAATTTATTTTGGCGTCTATTTTTTGTTTTGCTTTATTTATTTTAATGTTAGCTTTTTCGTTTAAAAATAATGCTTTAGATTATGATCTTTGGGCTAGACTTATTATGGGAAATTATGTTTTCCATAAGGGTTTTCCGATGTTTTCGGATGTTGTTTCTTATACCCCGACACATGTTTGGTATGACCCAGAATGGCTTTCAAGTGCTTTTATATATTTTGTTCGACTAAAGTTTGGTGTAATCGGGCTTACTTTTTTAAAGGCAATTTTGTTTTTTTTGTGTTTTGTTTTTATTTCATTTGCTATCAAAAACAAGCTAAAATATGAGACTTCACCCTATAATATTTGTTTTTATTTAATTTTGCTTTTTATTTCTTTTGAGTTTTCTATCCTTGCTTATACGGTGAGATGTCAACTATTTACATTTTTGTTGATGTCGATATGGATTTTTTTACTTGAAAAGATTAGGAATTCGGAAGATAAATTTCTTTATTTACTGCCTTTTATTATGCTTTTTTGGCTCAATGTACATGGCGGTTGCATTGCGGGTGTCGGAATTTTATTTTTGTATGGTGTTGGCGAATTTTTAAATAAAAAACCTTTTAAAAAGTATTTTATTGTTTTGATATTTGTGTGTTTGGTTTTTTTTATTAATCCTTGGGGGGTTGATTATATAAAATTTTTAATTGATAGTTCTTATTTGGATAGGAGTTGGATATCTGAATGGCAATCCCCTGTTTATTTTCCTTTAATTTTTCACTTTTTTTATTTTTTGGTATTATTAGGCACTTTATTTTGTTATTTGTATAAGATATATGCTTTAAAATTAAATTATAAAAACATAGACAAGACTAAGTTGATTTTGCTTGTTGTTTTGGCTTTATTGTCTTTAAAGTATATTAAGCATAGCGGCTTGTTTATTACTATTTATGCGATTTTTATGTATGACGATTTCTATTTTGTATATAATTCTTTGATGGAAAAGCTTAGAAAATATTTGCAAATTAATCATATTGCCATAAAGTATTTATCTTATTTTAAAACTATAGTTATTTATTTATTAATTTTTGTGTATTCTTTGTTTGTTTTTCTTACCGTTCCTTTTAAATATTCTTATTACAGTTCTTTTCTTGCTAATTTTCCAGTTATGCCGATGCGTTTTTTAGAAATGAATAATATTGAAGGCAAGCTTTTTAGTGATTTTTATTATGGTTCATTTATTTCTTATAAGTACTACCCCAATATTAAAATATACATGGATGGCAGACAGGAACAGGTATATTCTTCTCAGTTATTTGATGAAGCAATGTTTTTTCTTAATCAATTCGGTAATACTCCAAATAAGGCAATAACAAGGTATATACCTGATATAATATTGGTTGAACAGTCTTGGAAATGCGTTAATTCATTAAATAAAAACCCTTATTATAGCAGAGTATATAGTGATAATAAATATAATATTTATTTGGCAAAAAATGTTCAATTGTTTAGTTATAAATATCCGGACAATAATTTAGATGATTATTTTGAAAAATTATTTGATACAGTTTTTGATTATTCAAAGGTAAAAAACAAATGAAATATCTTATAGTTATTCCTACATATAATGAAGCAGAAAACATTGGACTTCTGATTGAAGAAATTAACAGAGTTTTAATTGGTTTTGATTTTTCGATTTTAATTGTTGATGATAATTCATTTGACGGTACCTTGGAAATAATTAAAGAGTTGGAAAAGAAATATAATAATTTATTTTTGTACAAAAGAAAAGCCAAGTTGGGGCTTGCAAGTGCTTATATTGATGGTTTTAATTACGGTATTGGGCTTGGGTTTGATTGCTTTATACAGATGGATGCTGATTTTTCACATAGTCCGAAGTATTTGGTTGAAATGTTTGAAAAATTAAATGATTATGACGTGGTTATCGGCTCAAGAAATATATTAAAAGGTAGTGTTAAAGGTTGGAGTTTTTTAAGAAATTTTATCTCTAAAGGCGGATCTTTTTATTCAAGAATTGTTTTAGGCTGTCCTATTTTTGATTTGACGGGCGGGTTTAACGGGTGGAGAAAAGATATTTTGGATAGAATTAAGCTGAATAAAATAATTTCAAGGGGCTATTGTTTTCAGGTTGAAATAAAATATAAAGCTTACAAAATTGGAGCAAGAATTAAGGAATTTCCGATAATTTTTGAAAATAGAAAATTTGGAAAATCAAAGATGTCGGCTAAAATTTTCCTTGAGGCATTTGTTAATATATTTAGGCTCAGATTTTATTGTTAATTTAATCTTTTTATTGTTTCTTGAATTATTTTTATTTCGTCTTCAAGCTCTTTTTTTCTTCCTTTTGTTTTTTCAACAACATCATTTGGTGCGGATGAAATAAATTTTTGATTATTTAACCTTGCAAGAACGGATTTTAACTCTGATTCAAGCTTGTCTATTTTTTTCTTTTGTCTTGTTATTTCTTGATTTATATCGATTAAATCTTTAAGTGGAATTGTTATTTTTGTATCATTAACGACGCAATATGCACTTTTCGAGTGAGTTGCATTTTTCTCAAATTTAGTTGAATTAACTTTTGCAAGTCTTTTTAGATAGGGAATTATTTGACTGTACAACTGCTCATTGTTATCAATTATAATATCTATTTTTGAAGACAACGGTATATTAAATTCTGCTCTGATATTTCTTAAAGCTTTAATTGTTTCAAAAACCGTTTCCATTTTTTTTGAATCAGCTTCAAATACAAGTTTTTCTTCAAATTGCGGGTAGCTTGCATTCAAAATTCCTTTTGTTTCTTTTATTATTGGCATTTTTTGCCATATTGCTTCTGTTATATGCGGCATAATAGGATGAAGTAGTTTCAAGAAATTTTCAAGAACATATACTAATACCGCTTCATTTTTTTCGATTTTAGAAAGTTCAACGTACCAATCACAGTACTTACTCCAGAAAAATTCATATAAGATTGAGGCAATTTCGCCTATTCTATAATTTTTAATGTTTTCATTAATTTCTTTTGTTACTTTGTTTAATTCGTTTAATATCCATTTATCAGCTAATGAAAGGTTATTTAAGTCAAGTTTTAATTCTTCTTTTGATTTTGTTATGTTCATAAGAGTAAATCTTGAGGCATTCCAAATTTTATTTGCAAAATTTCTGCCAAATTCAAATTTTTCATCGCTTATTTTAATGTCTTGTCCGCCGTAAGTACAAAGTGAAGTTAGGGTAAATCTTAAGGCGTCGCAACCGTATTTTTCAATTAAGTCAACAGGGTCAATAGTATTTCCTTTTGATTTGGACATTTTTTGACCATGTTCATCTCTAATGAGTCCGTGTATATAAACTGTTGAAAAAGGTGGTTTTTTTGTGAACTCAAGACCCATTGTTATCATTCTTGCTACCCAGAAAAATATGATATCAAAGCCTGTTACAAGTGTTGAAGTCGGATAGAATTTTTTGTAATCGTCGGAATTTATATCAGGCCAGCCCATAGTTTCAAATGGCCATAAACCAGAAGAAAACCAAGTATCAAGTACGTCTGTGTCTTGTGTATAATTATTTGGATCAGGATTTTCAAGTGCTACAACCATTTCTCCCGTTTTATTATGATAATATGCAGGAATTTGATGCCCCCACCAAAGTTGTCTTGAAATACACCAATCACGTATATTTTCCATCCACATCAGATAATTTTTTTCCCAGCGTTCAGGGATAAATTTTATGGCTCCTGTTTTTACCGCTTCTATTGCAGGTTTTGCAAGCGGTTCCATTTTTACAAACCATTGTTTTGACAAAAGCGGTTCAATTGTTGTATTACATCTTTGACATTTTCCTACGTTATGAACGTGTTTGGTAACTCTTACCAGAACCTGATTTTCTTCAAGCATTTTAACTGTTTTTTCACGTGCTTTTTCTCTTGTTAAGCCTTGAATTTGAGGGGGGACAAATTCATTTCTCATCATGAGACCTTTTTCGTCTATAACCTTTATTTGAGGTAGATTATGGCGAAGACCGACTTCAAAGTCATTTGGATCATGTGCCGGAGTGATTTTTAAGGCACCCGTACCAAAGGACTTATCAACATAGTCATCTGCTATTATTGGAATTTGACGTCCCGTAAGAGGCATTACACATGTTTTTCCGATTAAATCCTTATATTTAAAATCATTTGGATTAACTGCTACGGCTACATCTCCAAACATTGTTTCGGGGCGGGTTGTAGCTATAACTATTGCTCCCATTTCATCTTTTAGTGCGTAGGATATTTCCCATAAATGTCCGTCTTCAGTTTCATAGTTTGTTTCTATATCAGATATAGCACTCTGACATCTTGGACACCAGTTTACTATATAACTTCCTTTGTATATTAAACCTTTATTGTATAAATCCACAAAAACTTTTTTAACGGCATTTGAACATCCTTCGTCAAGTGTAAATCTTTTTCTTGAAAGGTCAAAACTGGCACCTAAAAGCTTAAATTGTTCCAGTATTTTGTTTTTGTGTTCATCAGCCCATTGCCATGTTCTGGCTAAAAATTTTTCTCTGCCTATATCATGACGACTTAAACCTTCTTTTGCCAGATTTTTTTCTATGACATTCTGCGTTGCTATGCCGGCATGATCACATCCTGGCATCCAGAGAACTTCTTTTTGGAGCATTCTGTTGTATCTTATAAGGATATCCTGCAAGGTTCCGTCTAATGCATGACCCATATGTAATACCCCTGTTACATTTGGGGGCGGTATTACAATTGAATAAGCTTCTTTGTTTGATTTTGCGTTTGCTTTAAAAAGATTATTTTCTTCCCAGAATTTGTATGTTTCTTTTTCTATTTCTCTTGCGTTATATGTTGTTGATAGTTCATCGGTGCAATTAGTCATATTTTATTCCTTTATTTCTATAATAAAAATTTACCATAAAAGTATTAGCCGATAAAGATATTATTATTCATATTATCATTTTATAAAATATATCAATGCAGATGGTATCATTAATATTAATAATTTTTATTTTGAATATGAATTTTGCATTTTGTGCCGAAAAGCTTTTTGAAAGCCCTATAGATTTACCTGTAAAAAAGGATTGTACTCTAAGTGAGTTTTGTGAAAAATTCATTGATGATATTGATATTGAAAAATTTATTCGTAAAGAATTAAAAAACGATTATAAGGTTGTCAGCCTTGATGAATGTATCGATACTGCATTAAAAAATAATTTTGATATAGCTATAAAAGAGCATACATATAAAAGTTCTAAGTATGAATATCAAAATTCGCTGTCTAAATTTCTTCCCGTTTTGAAAACAACTTCTTATATTGCTGATTATAGCGGTCAAATTCTTGTTGGCGGTGTATTAAACGACAGTTTTCATGAAACGGCAATTTCGGTGAATTTTACGGCAGAACACAAGTTAACTGAAGGCGGGAGACAGATTTTTGAGGCCAAGGCTTCTAAATCTCTCGAAAGAGCAAAAAAACATGATTATAATTTTACAAAAACCGAGACAATTTATTTGGTTTCGAGATATTACTATGAGATGCTTTTAGCTAAATTAAATATTGAGATATATTTAAGAAATTTAATTGAAAGAAATGCCCAACTTGCACTTGCAAAAAAGCTTCAAAAATCCGGTTTTGGGACAAAATTTGATGTTATCCGCTCAGAAACCGAATCTGCCCAAGCAAAAGTTAATCTTTTAGAGGCTTTGAATAAGTTTGTACTTTCTCAATCTCGTTTGGCAAATGTTATGGGAATTGAGGTAAATATGGCTTTGATGCCTTTTGAAGATGATATTAAACCCATGCATTTAGTAGATGAAAAATTAAATATAAGTGATTTTTTTGCACTTGCAGTTGAGAACAGAGAAGATTTGAAGGGTTATAAGGATTTAATTTCTTATGAAAAACAGATTAAAAATGTTTATATGACGGATTTTATGCCAAAACCTTTACTAAATTTTCAAGAACAATTTCAAGGTACATTAAGCACATCTATCCGTCCTAACTATATAGCTGCAGCTTTTGTAACATGGCAGCCAGGTGAAAATACAATTATGGGTACGGTTACAAAAATTAAGTCTCAGAAAGAAAAAATAAAGATAAGAACGCTTGAATTTCAAAATAAATTAAGAGAAATAGAACAAATTTTGGTTGATGCACTTTCCGTATCTGATTTTTCAAAAAAGGAAATGCTTGTAACCAAACAAAGAGTTGATTATTCAAATGAAAGTATAAAACTTGCCATGCTCAGATTTAATAACGGCAAAGGAATTTTATTGGATATAATTCAGGCTCAAAGTGAAATGACTCAAGCAAGAATTGAATATGTATCAACAATAGCTAAATATAATATTGCACAACTTCAGCTTTTGTATAATAGTGGTACTATCACAGATGAAAAGATAATTGCCAACTATAAGCCTTAATAAAATTGTGTATTGTAAAAATTTAAATTTTTCTATATACTTTATAGAGTAATTTGTTAAGGAGATTTAAAATGAAAGTTACTATCGAAGACGGTTGCATAGCATGTGGTGCTTGCGAATCTTTTTGCCCTGAAGTTTTCAAGGTTGAAGATATTTGCGTCGCTGATAATTCTAAGGTTGCAGGTAACGAAGATTGCGTAAAAGACGCTGCTGATGCTTGTCCTGTTAGTGTTATCAATGTAGCTGAATAATTTATTTATAAAAATCGCTCTTTTGTTAAAGAGCGATTTTTTTATGTTTGCGTACTATTGATTTTCTTTTGTTTAAGTCTTTTATCGATGAATTTTGCACCGGTTGAAAAAATGTTTCCAACTGCAAATCCGGCTATCATTGCTTTGATGCCGTTTAAAATAGGAAATATGGTGCCAAGTATCGGCATTGTTACGGTTGGAAATAACGGAATTCCCAAGTTAAGCAAGAGTGACTTTCTTTCTTCTTTATCATCTGCTTTTGCAAGTGCTATACCAAATGTAGCAATTGGTACTGCTGCGGTTACCAAATCCGAAGGTGCTGCACCATAAGCAATATCTCTTAATTTTGGAATTAATTCTTCCTGTTGAATTTTATTATAGTTTTCAATTGCTTTTTTGAGTGATTCACTTGCATCTTTTGGTATTTCGATTATATTTGCATTATATCTGACTCCTTCTGCAATTTTTGCATCTGAAAGCGGATGAGATAAATTGTGCCAAAGATTTTTAAGTTTGCCCTTTCTTCCCTCAAAGAGTTTTTTTGTACCCAGCTTTTCGTTTTGTGCGGCTGCCGTTATGCTTTCATCAAGTTTTTTGAACATTTCGTCAAATTCTTTGAGTTTATCTTTGAGGCTGTCGCCGTCTTCTGCTTTTTTTATGGCTTCTTGTGCCTTTTCATATTTTCCTTTTACTGATTTATAAACATTTGAGCGATACCAGTTGCTAAATTTATCAAACCCTTTTTTTATAAATTTAAAAGGTGTTTTTTTATCAACAAAATCTATTGCCCTGCCGATTGTTTCATCTTTAATATTATTAGTATTGTTTCCAAAATCTTCTATAATATTCTTTGTATTTTCTAAATCATTCCCGGTGGGTAGTCTAAATTTTTTACTTCCAATCGCATAGCTGACCGCTCCCAAAAGGATTAAAGCGACTGAACCTATAATTAGTCTTTTTTTAATTTTTTTGTTTTTTATCTTTTTTTCATCGTTATAATATTGCACTTTGCTATTAGCGTAAGTGTTTACCATATAATTTTTTTTAGACGATAAATCTAATTTAGTAAATTTACAGTATAAGTTTGTCTGTGATTTTTCGGCACTGTTAATCATATATAAATAAAAACAAAGAAAGCATTTTTATTGACTTTTCTTATTTTTTTTATTTTTTTCTTTAATTTTTGCTAATTCTTTTAAGTTTGTTTTAGCATTATCTATTGAATATTTTGCAACAGGTCTTTTAGTTTTTCTATCATAAAATATAAGCCAATGCCGAGCTTTTTTGTCATTTATGCAAAAGGAAAGTTTGCCCGCCACTCTATCTCCCGGAGCAATTGTTTTGAACCAAAGTGATGTGTCTCCAAATGGACTTGGAAAAAATATTTGTTCTGTGTTGGATGCAAGTGCAATATCAAATGTGGAGAAGGTGTAATCTGTATAGTTGTCTATTCCGAGGGATAAGACTATAGTATTTTCAACGCCAAAAGGGTCTTTTTCAAGACTTATTGAATTTATTCTGACTTTTAATCCTTCAAGAAATAATTCTTCTTGTTTGAAGGCATCTTTCGAAAATACCGGTAAATCCATGCCTGTTTCGATTTTTATTTTTAATTCGTCCCCCGGTTTTATCATAAAACCTTCACCTTTTTTGATTATTGCTGCAGTTAATCCAACTACTCCCCCTATGGCTGCTCCGCCTGCTACGGTATATCCGTTGGATGCTATTGCGGCACCAAGTCCGAGAACATTAAGAGCAAATAGTCCGCCTGCAACCCCGCCCAACAAGGTGTATCCTGCGTGAGTTGCCAGTGTTTTTGCTGTTCCTTTTACAAGATTATCTTTTGTTGAAAGTGATGCTTGTATTGGAATTTCTCGTCCGTCAGGAGTTACCATATAATCAAAATCTATGTTTACATAACCGTCTCTACCCATATTTTTCGGATTTTCGATAAATTTTACAAGTCCATGAACAATTGTTCCTGTGGGAATTATTATTCCTTTATCGGATTCAACATCGGAAGTTACTTCTGCAAAAAATTCATCACCTTCAAGTGTGTAACCCGAGCTTAGTACTTGGGATACCGTTAAATTTATAGTATCTTTTTCGTCCAGATGTTCAATTTCGCCTGTAAACAGTTTTTTGTCCAAATTTTTGTCAATTGTTTCGTCTTTTTGTACGTGTCCTGACATGGATGCACAGTAAACCAGTTGAATATTTGTTAAATTAACAAACATTACGGTTAATATTATTGCAATTATTTTTTTAAATTTAATCCCCATCGTATGATTAATATTATAGTACGCATTTATATTAAGTAAAATATAATTAATTTTTTTCATATTTTTAATTTATAATTTAAGTAAGGTTAAAAAAGGAGAAAGTATGAAAGATTGTATTTTTTGCAAAATATTAAATAAAGAGATTCCTTCTAAATTCATTTATGAGGATGATTATTGTTTTGCTATAAACGATATCAATCCTAAAGCAAAAAAACATATTTTGGTAATCCCAAAGCAGCACATTGAATCTTTGAATGAAGTAAAAGATTTTAATATTGTAAAAAAAATGTTTGAAGCTATTTCAAAAATTAATATTCAGGAAAATATTTCTCATTTCAAGACTTTAATAAATACAGGTGCCGATGCTGGTCAAGAAGTTATGCATCTGCATATACATATTTTATCGGATTAAGTATGACTGTTTTACAAGAAAAAATTAAATCTAAAACCCTTTTGAGGCAAAATGCTCTTAAAAAAAGAGAGCTTTTTGCGGATTCTGGCATGCTTAAAAAAAATTCTTCTTTGATTGTTTCCAAAATATTAAATTCGGAATTATTTACATCCTGCAAACATGTTGGTTTGTATTTTCCTATAAAAAATGAGGTTGATTTACTGCCCCTGCTTAAGGTAAAAGGTAAAAAGTTTTATTTTCCGGCTTGTGTAAATAATGACCTTGAATTCAGGTTATTTGACGGATTTGAAAATTTAAAAAAAGGTGCATTTAATATTTATGAATCAGTATTGGCTCCAGTGGAACCTGAGGTTTTGGATTTAATTTTTGTTCCTGCCTTGATGGCTAATAGCCGATTTTATCGTTTGGGCTACGGCAAGGGTTTTTATGATAGATATTTTATTAAAAATAATGTAAAAGCTAAGAAAATAATTGTAGTTCAAAATGCTTTTGTGTGCGATGATTTTATTGAAGATTCTTCTGATGTTCAATGCGATTATATTTTGTCTGAAAGTTAATATATTTGCTAAAAATATTAAAATATTTTAAAATCGTCTTATGGATGAACTTAGAAAAAAACACATTGTTCAAATAGCTCATAATGACAACTTGATTAATGGTTTTGTTGTTGATTATTCTGCAGATAGAGTTATGATTTTAGTTGCTAATGAATTTTTGAATCAGGCCCAAGATTTGAAAGAACTTGATGAACTTGAAGTAATTGTTTTTACTCATCTTGGTTTAAAAAAAATGAAAAGTGCAGTTATTTCGGAATTGAATAATGATAATTGTTTGATTATTGAGAATTCTCCTGCCTATCCCGTTCCTCAAAAGCGTGAGTTTGCCAGAGTTTTGAGTACCATTAAATTTTTAATAATAAAAAAGGATGCCGTTTATAATTGTAATTGTGTTAATATATCAGCAGGCGGAATTGCTTTTTCGTGTGATGATTCTGATTTTCAAATAGGGGATACGGTTAAATTGAAATTTTTTGAACGTGATTTTGGTAAAGATATTATATGTATGGCAGATATTGTTAAGCGTTATGGTAATGTATTTGCAGCTAAATATAAAAATTTAAGCGGATTCGATGAAGACAGAATTGTAAAACATGTGTTTAAATTGATGGTACATGAGTAAGAATTTGGAGTTATTTTGGAAGATATAAAAAAAATTGAAAGAGAAATAAACAAATTGACTAAAAAAGGTGAAATTCAGCAAGCAATTGAATATTGTCAAAGTTTGCTTTTAAAGGAACCTTCCGATACTAATTTGCACATCAGATTGGGTGATTTGTATCTTGATTGGCATTTAGATATTTACCAAGCCAAACAATATATTGATGAAGCTATAACAGAATATCAAAAGGCTGCCGAAGTATTAATTGATAATGGTGAGATATATTATAAAATAGGTCTTGCACTTTATCATAAGGGCGAACTCGATAAAGCTATCAATTATTTTAATATATCATCGGATAAAGGCGGAAATAAAGCCCAAAATTATTACATGATTTCAAATTGTTTAAAAAGAAAGGACAGATTTCAGGATGCCTTGGAAAATGTAAATATGGCACTGAAATATGCTTTCTTTTCAACTTCTAGGCTTCATTATTCCAAGTCCAGACTTTTAAATGCCTTATATTTTAAAGATTATAAAAAGAGATTTCTTGCATATATTGAGTTGATACTGTCGTATATTACATTACCGTTCGATAAAGAGGCAAAAAAGAATTTGAAATCTAAACTAAAATGGTTTCAAATTTTACCCACCTTGTTTAAAGCTGACAGTTATTTTGCTTCAGGCCAAATTGAACTTGCTTTCGAATGTTATTCAAAAGCAATAGATAAAATGCCCGGATTTTCTGCTTTGTATGTTGCACTTGGAGATACATACAGACGTGCAGGTAAGTTAGAAGAAGCAATCATAGAATATAAGATGGCTTTATGGATTGATTCATTGTGTCATAGTGCATATTCCGGAATAGTTCAGGCCTATGAGGAACTTGGTGATTACGATAATGCGATAAATTATTACCAAAAATATATAAAAATACATCCTTATAATGCAGTTTTGCATTCAAATATTGCAAATTTGTATTTTATGAAAGGTGAAGCAGAAAAAGCTATTTCTCATTATCAATCGGCAATTTCTATTAACCCTAAACCAGATTGGACAAGTATTGTTGCTCAGACTTTGGGGTATATTCAACAAAATGTTATAAAAAATACGGATTGTGCAATTGCGAACTATCAAATGGCACACATGTTGACTCCTAAAGAAATTGATGTATATATTTCTCTAGGTAGTGCATTTTATGATAATGAAGACTATAAAAATGCTTTAATTGTTTACAGAAGGGCACTTGAATTAGAGCCTAAGAATTCAAGAATTCACTGCAATTTGGGTTATTTGTATTGGGGTATGGGAGATCTCGATGAAGCAATTAAAGAATATTCTTTGTCTATTAAATATGATCCTACGTATGATATTGCCCACAATAATCTTGGAGTAATTTATCTTGATGATTTAGTTCAACTTCAAAAAGCAATTGATTGCTTTAATACTGCGATTGAATGTAATCCAAATTATGCACTTGCATATTATAATCTTGGTCGTTCTTATGCACTTAAGGGTGAAAATGTGGAAGCGGCAAAATATTTCCAGCAGGCTATGGATGTAAATAATATAACAAATGAAATTGACCCTGCTGATATTCAGGAGAGATTAAATAATTTATTTAATTAACTTAACAGGCTGATTAAATTAATTTATATTTTGTTATAGGATTCATTATCATGAGTATTTGGATTTACATATTTAAACGTATCATAGGTAGTATCCCGATTCTTTTTATGGTGTCAATTATAAGTTTTTTTCTAATCAGGCTTTCTCCTGTTGATCCTTTGGCACAATTAAAATTGAATCCCGCAATAAGTGCTGAAACAATTGAAAAAGAAAAGATTAGACTTGGTTTGGATAAACCTGTTATTGTACAATATTGTTTGTGGGCTAGGAATTTTATTTCGGGAAATATGGGTTATTGCACCGATAATACAAAAGTATCCACAAAAATAAAAGGCAGAATTTTAAATACCTTGTTATTGTCATTCTGTGTTATTTTTGCAAGTTGGATTATCGCTATTCCGCTTGGAATATTGGCGGCACTATATTATAATTCTTTTTTTGATAGAATATTGACACTTTTTTCTAGTGTTGGTATGGCAATTCCTTCGTTCTTTTTTGCTATATTGATGTTGCTTTTTGCCCAGCGTACAGGTTGGTTTCCACCGGGCGGCTTAACAAGCTCCAATTTTGATGAACTTAGTTTTGTTTCTAAGTTTTTTGATATTTCCAGACATTTATTTCTTCCGGTATTTGTTTTGACTACAATTTCATTGTCATCTTTAATGAGACAAATGAGGGCTAATCTGCTTGATATTTTAAGTTCTGAATATATACGATTTGCTTATGCAAAAGGCCTTAGTAAATCAAAAATTATTTTAAAACATGCCCTCAGGAATGCAATTAATCCTATTATTACGCTTTTGGGATTTGAATTTGCAGGCTTGCTTTCGGGTGCTGCTTTAACAGAATATGTTTTTCAATATCCGGGTCTTGGAAAGTTGATATTGGAAGCTGTAATGCAGTCTGATATAAATCTTGTTATGGCAAGTCTTATGATTGGTGCGATTATGTTGATTGTTGGCAATTTAATTGCAGATATATTACTAAAGATTACAGACCCGAGGGTGAGGATTTAATGCTTAATTTTTTTAAAATTATAAAAAAAGATAAAATTCCTTTTATTGCATTAGTTTCTCTACTTTTAATGTATTTTTTGATTATATTTGCAGATTTTTTTGCAATTTATCCTTCAACTTATGCAAACAGAAAGCTTGCTTATCAGCCCCCCAGTAATTTATATATTATTACGCCTGAAAATAAACTTGTTTTTCCATATACTTATAATTTTGAAAAATATTTTAATGAAGAAACTTTATCTGTTGAATATAAGCAATTAAGAGATAAAAAATATAAAATAAAATTTTTTTCAAAAGGATATGAATATAAAGTTTTAGGTTTGTTTAAAACGAATATACATTTAATTTCAAAGCCTGATGATTGCAATTTGTTTCTTTTGGGTACGGATATAAACGGGCATGACGTGTATTCGAGATTGTTTTTTGGCGGTAGAATTTCTCTTACTATTGGCTTTTTAGCTTTATTAATTTCGTTTCCTATTGGTGCTGTATATGGTGGTATATCAGGATATTTGGGTGGTTGGGCAGATAAAATTTTAATGAGAGTTGCTGAAGCTATTATGTCTATTCCAAGTTTTTATTTATTAATTATTTTAGCTTCAATATTACCTTCTAATATGACATCTATTCAGCGTTTTGCTTTAATTACCGCAATTTTGGCTTTCATTGGCTGGGCAGGATTTTCAAGGGTTATAAGAGGTATGGTCTTATCTATAAAAAATCAGGAATATATTAAATCTATAGAAACTATCGGTGCTTCCAAAAAAAGAATTATATTAAAGCACATTTTACCTCAGACATCAAGCTATGTGGTCATTGCAATAACATTATCTGTCCCGTCATATATATTAGCGGAGTCGGGATTAAGTTTTTTGGGTCTTGGAATTCAGCTACCTGATGCAAGTTGGGGAAATATGTTAAGGGAAGCACAAGAGTTTGCAAATATAATATACAGACCGTGGTTGTTGATGCCGGGTTTTTTAATTTTTATTGCAGTTTTGTCTTTTAATGTTTTAGGAGATAAAATTAGAGATATCCTTGACCCAAAAACAATCAAGTAATCATTATAAAAAAGGAATTAGTTAAGTTGGAAAATGTAGATCAAAATTTAGTAATTATATTTAGAGTATTTTTGGCTGTTGCTCTTTCTTTCATTCCCGGTATTGAAAGAGAACTTACCGGTAAATTTGCGGGGCTTAGAACACATATATTAGTTTGTTTGGGTGCTTGCGTATTTACAATTTTATCTATTTACGGTTTTGAGATGCGAATGAGTCCGGATATAATCGGAACAAATGATCCTGCAAGAATTGCAGCTCAAATTATTACAGGTATAGGCTTTATCGGTGCGGGTACGGTCATGCGCCATGGAAGCAGCGTATTTGGAATAACGACAGCTGCAACATTGTGGGTGTGTGCTGCAATCGGTATGTGTTGCGGATGTGGTCAATATTTGGTTGCTATAATAACTTCTATTGCAACATTATCTGTCTTAATTTTAATTAGAAGGCTCGAAAAGAATGTTTTATCCAAAAAGAAAAAAGCCTATGCCTTATATGAAATTTCAATTTCTGCTTCATTAAAGGATTGTGATACAATTCAAAATATTTTTGAAAATAATTTTCATAAAGTATATAAATTTAATAAAAAATTGGTTAACCATGAAGAACTTAGATTTGCCGGTGTTATTTCAACGAAAAAAAGCTTAACCGAGCTTAACGATATTTTTAAAAAAGTTATAGGCATAGAATCAATCGAAATAAGAGAGTACTATGAATAAAAATATACTTGTATTTTTAAAAGAATTGTTTGTAACTTTTGTTGTTACTTGTATTCTTGTTTTTTCTTTGTGCCTTTGTTTTGAATTGGAATTATTGTTTCGTTGCGAAGATAATGTAAATCGTGAAGAACTTAACATGAAAAATCTTGTTGAGTTTTGTACGATTGAGCAGCTTGAAAAGTACTTAAACAAAGACTCTACTAATTATTTTGTAAAAATAAAACTTGCACAAATTTATGAAAGTCTTGAGGAATATGATAGTGCAGAAAGTTATTATAAAGATGCACTTAAATCTTCGGAAAATTCTAACTTTTCGATATATTCTTATGCAATTTTTTGTGCAAAGGTTGGTTATTATGGTGAAGCTGCCAAGTTAGCCGAACAATTGGCTGATTCAGATAAAAAAGCCTTAATATACAAAACCAAGATATATGAACAGTTGGCAATTACATTTTCGAAAAATAAACAGTATGATGCTGCAGTAAAAGCGTACCAAATTGCATATAAATATGCAAAAAATTTGAATGATAAAGCATATCTTAAGAAGATTCGTGATCAATATAGTTTAAGTTATATTGATTTGGCGGATGAGAATATAGGAAATGATAGAATCTTGGAAGCGGTTTCCAATCTTAAAAATTCGCTTGCTATAAAATACAGTGATGTTGCAATGTATAAACTCGGTTTGGTTAATTTGGATTTGGATAAGTTTTCTGCCGAAAAAAATATTTCAACAGTATTTAAAAACAATCCCTTTATGGTTAATCCATACATTTATAACAAACTTTTGGTTGAATTGGTTGAGAAATCAAAGTTTTCATCCGGTATGAACAGTTCCGATTTTTATACGGTTAAGTTAAACATGTTTAAGGAAACATTATCTAAAATTTATTTGTATAAAAATGATATTTTAATTGAAAATTCTTTTATTGGATATAAGAAATCATTGTTTAGCAAGAATAAAAAATATTTTTTAGTTTTTGATGTTGAAAATAATACTAAATTAAAAATTAATTCTTTAATATTTCGGATAGAAATATTTGTCGAAAACAAAAAATATACTGTTGAAAAACATCTTTTTTCTGTCGCCCATCCGCTTGATTTTTATGATAAAGCGACTTATAACAAAGTGTTTTTGCCAAAGGAATTTCAATTAAATGATTTAAAGTCTAAAAATAATATTATAATTAAATATTATGCGAAGAAGCTAGAAAATGCTCCTTGGACTTTAATAAAAATCGATTCATTGAATATTTAATGCTGTACTTATAAGTTTTCTTGTGTTATTTTAATGATATAAATTATTATTCTATGCAAATAGGAGAAACATGAGAGTACACGAATTAGCAAAAGAACTTAATATTACTTCTAAAGAATTAATTGAAAATGTAAATGAAAAATTGAATTTATCTTTAAGGTCTCACAGTTCGACTGTTGGGGATGTTTATATAGATAAAATTAAGGCATTGTATAAAAAGGATGTCAAGCCTTCTATTAAGCCTAAAGCGTTCGTCGTAAAAAAACAAAAAACTTCTGATGTGCAATCTGACAGTCAAGAGGAAAAAACTCCTAAGGTTATTAAAACCGTATCAAAGTTACAGGTTGTAAGACCTGCAAATAAACAGGATTTGTCTCGACCGATTAAGAAAGAGCAGTTTGCAAAAAACAATGCAGAAGATAAAAAACCAGAAAATCAACCTGTCAAAGAAAAAATTATTGAAGTTAAAAAATCTCCCATTCAAAATTCAACCGATAAACTTTCAACTTTGCCTTCCATGACAAGGCGGAATTTTGAAAAATCAAATCCGGAAGTCGTTTCAAAAGAAAAAACTTCAAGACTGACGTCCGATAAGAAAATCGCCCCTTCTGTTCAGCCTATAAAAAGACATATTATTTCTCAAGATATATATGCTAATCAACAAAGAGGTGCAAAGAAAAAACGAAAAGATCACGAATATAGTAATAAACGTGAAGAGCAGGAAAGAATCAGCCTCGAAAAAGCGGTTCAGAATAAGCATAAAAAGCATACTCAAGAGGTTGCCGCCGTTGAAGAAGTAAAATCCGTCGTAATAGACAGGCCAATGACCGTTGGTGAACTTAGTGATAAAATTAAAAAGACTCCTGCTGAAATAATTAAATTTCTTATGCTTGAAGGGGTTATGGTTACTGTTAATGCTCCAATAGATACGGAAACCGCAAAAAAAGTTGCAAAATATTTTAATCTCGAGATATTGGATGAAGACATAGAAGCATTTATTGAACAAGAGGAAGAAAAAGAGGGTGTTAATAAATATCTTGTTAATGCAAAAAAAGAAGATATAGTCAAAAGAGCTCCTGTTGTTACTGTAATGGGACATGTTGATCATGGCAAAACTACTCTTCTTGATTCAATTAGAGCGTCTAAACACAAAATAGTTCATACTGAAGTAGGTGGAATAACTCAAAGTATCGGTGCATATACTGTTTGGTTGGACAAAAGAAAAATTGTATTTATTGATACTCCCGGTCATGAAGCCTTTACTCAAATGCGTTTAAGGGGAGCTCAATCCACAGATATTGCTGTTTTGGTTGTTGCGGCTGATGATGGTGTTATGCCTCAGACTATTGAGAGTATTTCCCATGCTAAATCTGCAGGCGTTCCAATAATAGTTGCAGTAAATAAAATTGACAAGCCTGACGCCAATCCGGATAAAGTTATGCAGGAATTAACCGAACATGGACTTGTACCTGAGAAGTGGGGCGGAGATACTATTTGTGTCCCTGTTTCCGCTCTTCAAAAAACCGGAATTGACGAACTTCTTGAATATATATTGTTAGTTGCCGATATGCAGGAACTTAAGGCAGTTGAAAAATGCCCTGCAACGGGTGTTATAATTGAGGCTAATCTTGATAAGGGTAAGGGGCCCGTTGCTACAATGCTTGTTCAAAACGGTACTTTAAAAGTTGGTGATTCTATAGTTGCCGGAACTGTCGGAGGCAAAGTTCGTGCTTTGCTGGATGATTCAGGTAGAAGAGTTCGGTCTGCTGGTCCTTCGACTCCTGTTGAAATACTTGGTTTAAATGAAGTTCCGCAAGCTGGTGATATTTTTGAAGTTGTCGCTAATGAAAAATTAATGAAATCAATTGTGCAGGAAAGAAAACAAAAGGAACGTTCTACAAGACTTGAGGCTATGACAGCTGCACATGTACAAAAAGAAGCTATGTCGGGGGCTGATGAAGTTACTAATTTAAACTTAATTATAAAAGCTAATACTAATGGCTCTGCTGAGGCAGTTTCAAGTGCAATTCAAAATGTAAAATCTTTAAAAGTGGTTCCCAAAATTGTTCATGTTGGTGTTGGTGACATTTCAGAAGCTGATGTGATGCTTGCGTCTGCGTCTAATGCTATAATTCTGGGTTTCACTGTTAAAGAAGATTCAAATGCCTTACTTTCTGCCCAGAGAGAAGGTGTTAAAATTAAAAAATATGATATTATCTATCAAGTTTTGGAAGATATTGAAAAAACGATGCTTTCTTTGCTTTCACCCGAGATAGAAGATGTCGAGCTTGGTAAAGCTGAAGTCAGGGCTGTATTTACAATTGGTAAGACAACTAAAATTGCTGGTTGCTATGTTACTGAAGGTAAAATAGTCCGCTCCAAGACTGCTCGATTAATAAGAAATGGCGAAGAAATATTTAAAGGTGAAATAAATCAATTAAAACGATTTAAAGATGATGTAAAAGAAGTTAAAGAAGGCTTTGAATGCGGTATTTCCTTTGCTAAATTCAATGATATTCAAGAAGGTGATATTATTGAAGTATCCACAACAAAAGAAGTTGAACCACAAACACTGGTTTAGGTTGAGATTATTATGTCATTAAGAAATGAAAGAGTTAGAAAAGCTTTAATCAGAGAGATATCTGATATTATTTTTAGAGAAATAAAAGACAGGGATATATGCGGCATGGTTTCAATTACCGATGTCGATGTTTCTTCTGATAACTCTGCAGCAAGAGTATTTTATAGTGTATATGGTGATAATGACGTCAAAATAAAAACTTCCAAGGCACTTGAGCGTCATGTGGGTCAAATCAGACATGAAGTCGGAAAACGAATAAGACTTAGAAAAACCCCGACTTTGTTATTTATTCTTGATGAATCTCTTGAAAAGGGTGCTAAGATGACTGAACTTATAAATAAAATTGAACGTGGTGAAATATAGCCATGTATTTCTTAAATATTAATAAGCCAAAAGGTATCAGTTCTTTTGATGTTGTGAGAATTTTAAGAAAAAAATTGGGCATCAAACAGATTGGACATTCCGGCACGCTTGATCCTTTAGCTTCCGGTGTGATGCAAGTTGGCGTTGGTGGGTGTACAAAGTTGTTAGATTATCTTCAATCAGATAAAACTTATATTGCAAAAATTAAATTTGGTTATATAACAGCTACATTTGATGATGAGGGTGAAAAAATATTTGTAAAGGAGCCTGATTTTACTTTTTTTCAGTTAAGAGCTACAATAAAAAATTTTTTGGGTATTTCTAAACAAATACCCCCCAAGTATAGTGCTGTAAAATTAAGCGGAAAGCGTGCATGCGATATTGTTCGAAATTCCGATTCTTTTGATATATTCTTGCCGGAGCGAGAAATTGAAATATATAAAATTGATATTTTGAATTTCTCTAACGATACGGCAGAGCTATTTGTGCATTGCAAAAAGGGTGTTTATATTCGTTCTTTAGTTAATGACATTGGAAGAATTCTTGGATGTGGTGCGTATATTACTGATTTAAAAAGAGTAAAAGCTGGTTGTTTTGATGTAGATAAATCTGATAATCTTGATTCTATAAAGTTCAATGAAATCAGCCCTTTGGAAGTTCTTCCTTTTGAACAATATGAACTTAATGATAATGAATATTTAAAGATTTCTAATGGTAATTTCATTAGTCCCGATAAAAATATTATCTCAGATAAAGTTTTATTAACAAAAAATAACAAACTTGTTTCGTTTGCAATTTTATCAGATAATTTGATTAAGCCAAAAAGACTTTTTAGGGGTATGTAGATGGGTACTTTTTTTAAAACTTTTTTTATATGTTTGATACTTACATTCGGATTTTTAGGTTATAAGTATTTCTCTACCGAAAGTTATAATTCCGATTTGTTTGTTTCAAAAGAAAGTCCTGTATTTGGAACTCACGAGAACTTTAAGGAAAGTAAACCGCAAGAAAAACTTGATGATACAAGTAAGGTTGAAAAGCAAAAAGATGTAAAAAAACAAGAGAAATATACTCATACTTGTTATTTTTATTCAGCTGACGGTAAGTTAATTCCAATTAAAAGAGAACTCGCTTCCAGACCATCTTTGGAAAGCACAATTCTTTTACTTTTGAAAGGTCCGACTATTCCTGAGACAAAAAAAGGTATATATTCTGAAATTCCGGCAAATGTTGATTTAATTTCGGTTAAAAGTATTAATGATAATGGTCTCATTGTTGACTTGTCTTCAAATTTTGGTAACGGTGGAGGTACTCAAAGTATTGAAAACAGAGTTAAACAACTTTCAAAAACCATTAAATCTTATGCTCCAAACAAGCTAATATATTTGTATATCAATGGCAAAGAAGTTGAGTATTTAGGCGGAGATGGGGTTTTTATAAAGCAGCCTCTTGAGTAGTTATATTCCTATCCAATTTTTATATTTTTTATTTGGTTTTAGTTTTTTATCAAAAATGTTGATTGCGTAGTCTTTTTGATTTATTATTGCAGCCCAAAAACCTTCTGAATATGAGTTTTTTGCATTGAGTATTATTTTATGTTTACAATTTGTTAAAAAGTAAAATTCTTCTCTCCAATCCGAAAGATTTACTATTTCATATTTTATATATGAATTAATATTTTTAATTTTCTTTCTTGAAAATATGTAAAGTTTTGGCTGTTTAATATATTTATTTAGTCTTTTAGTAGCTTCAAATATGTACTTGTTATCTAACTTATCGATATCTTTTTCACTTATGTATAAACCGATTGATTGATTGTTTTGTATATTTTCAAGTATATCGTAATTAATTAAAAAGTCGTATTTGGCAAATTTAATCATATTTTTGATGTTTTCAGATATCAAATCAATATCTGAAATTCTGAAATGTGCCAAATTTATAATTCTGTTTTTTGGATTTTTATTATTAATAATTTTTTTTATTTTATTGTCGTTTATATATAGTTTATTTTTAAGAAAAGCTGATTCGGTTAACTTTTTAATTTTGGATGTGGAAATGAAATCGTAATCAATATTAAAGCTTGACATAAAGTGTTCAAAAGCTTTTCTTTTTTTTGTGTCATTTTCATAGTAACAATGTGTATTTGTGTTATTTTCTAAAATTTTTCCATAAGCCAGCGAGCTTAAATTATCTGCAAAATTTTCCTGATACTCCAGTACTATTATATTTTCCAATTTTAATACCTCGATGAAAAAATTAATCATTTGTATGATTTACAATTAAATGTATCACAAATATTCTTATAAAATAGAGTTAAATTTAAATCTTAATAAATTTTTTATAAGGTATATTTATGAGAAAATTATTGTCTTTTGTTGTTATATTGTTCTTTGCAGTTATTTCGGGTGCATGTATTAATACTTTTGCGGTTCATGAGTTAAATGAGTACGCTATTAAATATATGCAATCCGGAGATTATCATTCTGCTATTTCAAGACTTGAATCTTCTATTGATTTAGATGGTGCAATTTATGAATCAAGATATAATTTAGCAGTTGCATATTTGAGAATTAATGAATGCAAGAAAGCTTATGAACAAATTGTTGAGGCTCAAAAATTAATTAGTGATGAACCTGCAGTATTTTATACAACAGGTGTGGCTGCAAATTGTGTTGCAGATAATATTTATGAAAAAAAATTAAGTAACGGTGAAGTTGAAAAAATTACTTATAATGATCCTATTGTCGCATATAAGAAAGCTAAAGAATATGTTGAATATTTAAATATTGCAAATAATGCTTTTGATAAGTATGCTACTTTGGTTCCTAATGCTGAGGATGTTAATAGTGTAATTCAATTAATGAATGAAAATAAGGATAAGATTGCTCAAACGCAGGCTACTTACGAATTAAAAAATGAGTCAAAATGATTACTATTTATCCGATAAATAACCCTGTTGCTTTTTTTGTTTTTGATTTTCCAATCAGATGGTATGGAATTACTTTATGTTTTTCTATATTTACTGGAATTTTTTTGGGAAATTACTTTGTTTTAAAAAAATACAATAAGATTGATGCGGATATATTTACTGATAGTATTTTTCCTGTTGTTATATTTTCTATAATTGGTGCAAGGCTATTCTATGTATTGGGTGATTTTAGTTTTTATCTTAAAAATCCAATTGAAATTATTATGATAAATCATGGTGGATTATCAATATTTGGTGCAATTTTGTTTGGAATTTTAACTTTATTTTTTTATTTATATTTAATAAAAGCCGATATTTTAAAATATTTTGATATTTATGCTCTTGTTATGCCCTTGTGTCAATCTGTCGGCAGATTAGGAAATTATTTCAATCAGGAAGCTTTTGGTTTGCCAAGTCATGGCTTTTTTAAATTGTTTGTTGATGATATATATAGACCCGAAAAGTTTGTCGATATTAAATTTTTTCATCCGACTTTTTTATATGAAAGCATTTTAAATTTGATATTATTTTTATTATTGTTATATGTATTTTTTGAATTTAAAAGTTATAAAAAAGGATTAGTTTTTTCTTTGTATTTAATTTTTTACTCAATAATCAGACTTTTTGTTGAAAATTTAAGAATAGACAGTGTATTAAATATTTGTAATGTTCCTGTTGCCGATATATTAAGTGTTATAACTTTATTGGGCGGTTTTTTAATTTTATTCTATATAAAAAAACATCCTGTTAGTTAACAGGATGTTTAATTTATTTTTTAACTAATGCTTTTATCATTGATTTTCCGGTCATTTCATGAGGTTTATTTATTCCCATAAGTTCAAGAATTGTTGGAGCGATATCGCATAATGCACCTGTATCATTTAATTCAAATTTATCTTTTGAAACAATTATAAATGGCACAACATTGGTTGTGTGTGCAGTTTGAGGTGCATGGGTCTCTTCATTATACATCCATTCAGCGTTTCCGTGATCTGCAGTTATAATCATCGTAACATCATTTTCCAGTGCTTTTGTTGCAATTTTGCCTACACACTCATCAACCGCTTCGCAGGCTTTTATTGCGGCTTCCATGACACCAGTGTGACCGACCATATCAGGATTTGCAAAGTTAACTAAAATAAAGCCGTATTCTTCATCATCAAGTGCCTTTAAAACGTTGTCGCATACTTCATAAGCACTCATTTCAGGCTTTAAATCATAGGTAGCAACTTTTGGTGAATTAACTAAAGCTCTTGTTTCCAATTTGCCCGATTTTTCAACTCCACCATTGAAGAAAAATGTTATATGAGCATATTTTTCAGTTTCCGCAGTTCTAAATTGTTTAATGTTATTATCATCCAAAACATCGCCTAAAATATTGTGAAGACTTTGTGGTTTGAATGCAACGGGAACTTTGAATGTTTCATCATATTGTGTCATACAAACATAATATAGATTTTTAATTACTTTTTTTCTGTTAAAGCCGTCAAAGTTCTCATCGTTAAATGCTCGTGTAATTTCTCTTGCTCTATCCGGTCTATAATTAAAGAAAATTATTGCGTCGTTATCTTCTACTCTTCTTTTAGAGATTACTGTCGGTTTCACAAATTCATCAGTTACATCGTTTTTATATGAATTTTGAATTGCGTCTTTAGAATTTTCTTCTTTTATCCCTTCGCCCAATGTCAGGCAATCGTATGCTTTTTCGACCCTTTCCCATCTTTTATCACGATCCATTGCCCAATATCTGCCAATAATTGATGCAATTGGGGGAAGATTGTATTTTTTTAATTCTTGTTCTATTTCATTTAGATAAATATATGCTGATTTTGGGGGCGTATCTCTGCCATCTAAAAAGGCATGTATATAAACTTCTTTTAGATTATTATCCGCAACCATTTTTATAAGGGCTTTTAGATGTTTCATTGAACTGTGGACTCCGCCGGTAGAAACAAGTCCCCAGATGTGAAGTGCTGAATTATATTTTTTAACATGATTAATTGCTGATAGAAACTCATCATTTTGAAAGAAGTCGTTTTCATCGATTGATTTATTTATTCTGGTTAATTCTTGATAGACAATTCTTCCGGCACCTATATTTAAATGCCCTACTTCGGAATTACCCATCTGCCCTTCAGGCAATCCAACGGACAAGCCGTCGGCATGTATTGTAGTTGATGGCATTTGTGCCATAAACTTATCGAAATTTGGTGTCTTTGCATTATATATTGCATTGTATTTTGTATCTTTTGATATTCCCCATCCGTCCAATATGCAAAGCAGGGTTCTTTTTTTAGTATTTGACATATATTACCTCTCTTTTTTCGTGTTTCATTTTACCATGGAAAAAACACTTTATACATACAAGTTTTGTTTAGCATAATTTATTTGTTTATTGTATTATTAAGTTGATTAAGGAAATAATAATGAGATATTCTAAATATAATGTAGTAATAATTGGAAGCGGTATAAGCGGATTATTTCTTGCAAACAAGCTTTCGGAAAACAAAAATTGTTCGGATGGAATTTTATTAATAACAAAGGATGAATTATTTTCTGGTTCTTCCTCGTTGGCACAAGGCGGCATAGTTTCTGTTATTCCTGAAATAAATAAATCGGATTCTTTTGAATCTCACATCAAGGATACATTGAGGGCTGGCTGTGGATTAAATAATATTGCTACAGTTGAGTATGTTTCAAAAAATTCTTCTTTGGCAATTGATGAATTAATTCGCTATGGTGTTGTTTTTGATAAAACAGATAAAAATACCTTAGATTTTACTTTGGAAGGTGCTCATAGTCATCCCAGAATACTTCATTCACATGGTGATTCAACCGGTAAAGTTATAGAAAAAGCTTTATGTGAGCGTTTAAAATCTGCCAGTAATGTTGAATTATATGATAATACAATGGCTGTTGAACTTCTTGTTGATAATTCAAAAAGTTGCAAGGGTTTAGTCGCCTATAATTGGAAAAATGATTACTATGAAGCCATATATGCTGGCAGTATTGTTATAGCTACCGGTGGAATAGGGCAAATTTATAAAAATACGACAAATCCTTCCGTTTCGACCGGTGATGGTATTTCGCTTGCTTATAATGCAGGAGCTGACGTTTGCGATATGGAATTTGTTCAATTTCACCCGACCGCACTTTATTGTAAGGATAAGTTAACCATGCCTCTTGTTTCTGAATCAGTTCGTGGTGAAGGAGGAAAGTTGGTCGATTTAGACGGTGAATATTTTGCCAAAAATTATCATCATCAGGCGGATTTAGCTCCAAGGGATGTTGTTGCAAGAGCAATTGTTGAACAAACTAAACAAACTGAAGTCAACTATGTTAATTTAGACATCTCTCAAATAGGAATTGAAAAATTTAAACAAAGATTTCCTACAATTACTCAATTATGTTGTGAAAATAATATAGATATTAATTCGGGTTTGATTCCTGTTGTACCTGCTGAACATTATTTTATGGGCGGTATTAAGGTTGATTTAAACTCAAGAACTTCTATAAAAAATTTGTATGCAATCGGCGAATGTGCTTGCAGTGGTTTGCATGGTGCAAACAGACTTGCATCCAATTCCTTATTGGAATGTGTTGTATTCGCCGATAATTTATCTAAGTATATTTCTAATAATTTTAATAACCCACCGAAAAAAAATGACGGGAAAATTAAAAATACAGTTGAAAAATACTTAAATCAAGATTCTGTTTCTAATAAGCAGGAAGATTTTGTTGAAGTGTTATTTGGCGAGCTTAAAGAAATTATGTCTTCTGATGTCGGTATTATTAGAACTGCCAAGTCATTAAAAGATGCACTCGCAAAGATTGATATTTTAAAATTGCGTTTAGAAAATGTAAGGGTGAAATCTAAAGCAAGATATGAATTTGAAAATGCTTTATGCGTTTCAAGGCTTATAATAAGAGCTGCTTTGTTGCGTGAAAATTCTGTTGGTGCTCATTATAGAGCCGATTTTCCTCATAGAGCTTTGGAAGTTACGAATGATACTGTTATAAATGATGATATAAAGGTAAACTATGACAAAATTTTTATTAAATAGGTTTGTTATTGAAGATTTTATTAAATCTGCACTAAAAGAAGATTTATATTATGGCGATATCACAACAGATGCTGTGTGTGCAAATTTGCCAAATCCGCAATTTGAGGTTTATTTAACAACCAGAGCAGATGGGGTTTTATGCGGCAGACAAATTTTTGAAATGGTTTTTGAGATTCTTGCAGATAGTGAGATTAATATTGACTTTTATTTTTCTGACGGTGATGAAATTAGAAAGGGCGATAAGATTGCTAAAATCATAGGTGATGCAAGATTTATTTTAATAGGGGAAAGACTTGCCTTGAATTTTGTTCAAAAACTCTCGGGCATTGCTACTTATACTAGAAAATTTCAATCCGTTGTTGATAAATATAATGTTAGGGTTGTTGACACAAGAAAAAATACGCCAAATTTTCGAATATTTGAAAAATATGCTGTTAAGGTGGGTGGAAACTATTTGCATCGTTTTAATTTGTCTGATTGTGTCATGTTAAAAGATAATCATATCGCCCTTCTTGGTGGTTCTATTACAAATGCTGTCAAAGAAGTCAGAAAAAATCTTTCTCATGCTCATAAAATTGAAGTTGAGTGTGATACAATCGAACAGGTGAAAGAGGCCTTATTGAATGATGTTGATATTATTATGCTTGATAATATGAGTTGCGAAGATATGAAAAAATGTTGCAATTTGATAAATAAAAAAGCTATTGTTGAGGCTTCCGGTTGTGTGACATTAAATAATATTGAAGAAATTGCAAAAACCGGGGTAGATATTATATCAACAAGTGCAATTGTTATGAAAGCTCCGACCTTGGATTTAGCTTTTGATTATAATCCTTAAAAAAGAGGCGTTTGCCTCTTTTTATATATTATTTAGTCTTTTTAGAACTTCGTCTTTACCAAGAATTTGAATTATTGCAACCATATTGGCCCCTCTTGTCCTTCCTGTAAGTGCTGCTCTTATTGCCCACATCGTTTCTTTTGGCTTGTATCCTTTATTTTCCTTAAAGAAGGTTCTGAATTCGGCTAATTTATCGTGGATATCCTGCTCGTTTTTAAAATCGTAATTTTTTATATCTTCTTTGAATTTTGATAAAACCTCTTGCGAAAGTTCGCTGTTAAGAAGATCTTTAACTTCCGTATAATCTGGTTCTTCAAAGAAATATTGTGTATCAAATTCTAAGTCTTTCAAAAGAGTTATTGGTTCGCGGGTAACTTCTATTATATGTTCTAATTGCTTTCTTGAATATTTAGAGGTATTGTATTTGTTCAAAAATGGCAGTGCTAAATCTGTTAGTTTGGATATGTCCATTTTTTTAATATACTGACCGTTCATCCAGTTTAATTTTTCGTATTCAAAAATAGAATTAGAGCTTGATACTTCGTTTATTCTAAAATCAGCAGCTATTTCATCTACATTTTTAATTTCTACTCCGTCCGAGGGAGCCCAGCCTAATAGTGCAACGAAATTTAGCAAGGCATCTGTTAAATATCCTTCTTTTATGAAATCTGAAACAGCTGTTGCTCCATGTCTTTTTGAAAGTTTGCTTCTATCAGGTGCAAGTATCATACCTAAATGACCAAATTTGGGTACTTTTGCACCGAGTGCTTCGTATATTAATATTTGTTTCGGAGTGTTTGAGATATGATCTTCGCCTCTTATAACATGAGTGATTTCCATAAGCATATCGTCTACAACTACGGCAAAATTATATGTTGGAGTGCCGTTTGATTTCATGATTGCAAAATCACCGATAAGACCTGTATCAAATTTCAATTCACCTTTTACAAGGTCGTTAAATATAAGTTCTTTAGCTTCAACCTTGAATCTTATAGAAGGAACTATACCTTTTGCTTTTAGGGCGTCTTTTTCTTCTTTTGTTAAGTTTAAACATTTTCTTGAGTATTTATATGGTATTTTCTTTTGTTCGGCAATTCTGTGTTCTTCATCTAAATCTTCATTTGAACAAAAACATTCATACGCATATCCTTTGTCAATAAGCATCTGGGCAAATTTAGGATATATATCAAATCTTTCTGATTGTTTATATGGGCCGTAATTACCTCCTACATCGGGTCCTTCATCCCAATTTAATCCTAGAGCCTTCAGGGAATCGAAAATATTTTGTTTATACGCTTCCGAACTTCTGTCTAAATCTGTATCTTCGATTCTTAAGACATATTTTCCGCCTGTTTTTTTTGCAAACAGATAATTAAAAAGAGCAGTTCTTGCGGTTCCTATATGTAAATTGCCCGATGGAGACGGTGCTATTCTAACTCTGACTTTTTCTTCCGTATTATTCATATTGATTTCCTCATAAATAACTTTTTACTTTATGTTACTACAAAAACAAATTTATGTTATTATTTTTCTATGGATGAAAAATTAAAAATAGGAATTGTTGGTCTTGGTACCGTCGGACAGGGTGTAGTTAAGGTATTATCTAAATTTGATGATATTGAAATTGTTGCTGTTGCAGTCAAAAATCTTACTAAAAAACGTGATGTTCAAATTTCTAATTTGACGTCTGATATATATGAGTTGGTTAATAATCCTGAAATTGATGTTATTGTTGAAGTCGCAGGTGGTCTTGGGGTATATGAATATTTAAGGACGGCTATATTAAATAAAAAACATATAGTTACGGCAAATAAAGAACTTTTAGCCCGATATGGATCTGAGCTTTTTGATTTGGCAAGACAAAATAATGTTGTAATTATGTACGAAGCTGCTGTTGCAGGCGGAATACCGATAATATATCCTATTAAAACAAGTCTTAGTGCGAACTCATTTGTCGGTGTTGCGGGCATTTTGAACGGTACTACAAATTATATTCTAACGAAAATGGAAGAAGAGAACCTGAGCTATGAGGATTGTCTTTTAAAAGCTCAGCAACTTGGATATGCAGAAACTGACCCTGTCGGTGATGTTGAAGGATATGATGCAATGTATAAGATTGCAATTTTATCTAATATCGTATTTAATAAGAGAATTGACTTATCAAAGATTTATCACGAAGGTATCACCAATATTTCTTCCTTAGATTTAAAACTTGCTGATGAGTTTGGTTATAAAATTAAGCTTGTTGCTATGGCAAAAAAAATGTCGGATTTATCCGGTAATGATTGCCTTGATATTAGGGTACATCCTGTCTTGGTTTCTAAGGATGAATCATTGGCAGATATTAAAAATGCTACAAATGCTGTTAAGTTAAAGGGCTTTCCTGTCGGGGAAGTTATGTTCGTTGGTGCAGGAGCGGGCGAATTTCCTACTACGAGTTCCGTTGTTGGTGATATCTTAACTATAAAATCCGAAATAAGTAAACAAGACAAAGTTTTACCCATGACTGTATGTCACCATACCGATTATGCAAATCAAATTCATATCGATGATACTCAAAATTGCTATTATTTAAGAATAAATGCTTCAAATACTCCTGGAACAATTGGTAAGATTGGCTTAGCATGTGGTAAATTTAATATCAATCTTTCTTGTATATTACAGAAAGGAGTTAATGAAGACAGAAGTGCCACAATAATTGTAATAACAGAAGAGTGTTTTGAAAGAGATATAAATAATATGATAAAAGAATTTGAAGAAACCTCCGAAGTTAGAGTATTGAACAGAATAAGGGTCATGTAGATGAAATATCAAGGTTTAATTGAAAAATACAGAGCATATCTTCCTGTTAGCAAGGAAACGCCAATCGTTTCTCTTTGCGAAGGGGCTACACCTTTAATTAAAGCTGATAATTTGGCTAAAAGTATTGGTTTAAAAATAAATTTGTATCTCAAATATGAAGGATTAAATCCGACCGGAAGTTTTAAAGATAGAGGCATGACTATGGCAGTAACCAAGGCAAAAGAAGAAGGCTCAAAAGCTGTTATTTGTGCTTCTACCGGCAATACATCTGCTTCTGCTGCTGCCTATGCTGCAAGAGCAAATATGAAATGTTGCGTATTAATACCTGACGGACATATTGCCATGGGTAAGCTTTCTCAGGCTATGATGTATGGTGCTGATATTATTGCAATTGACGGTAATTTTGATGAAGCACTTGATGCCGTTCGTGAGATTTCAACAAATTTTCCCATTACTTTGGTAAATTCGGTTAATCCGTATAGGATTGAAGGTCAAAAAACAGGTGCATTTGAAATTGTTGATGATTTGAATGATTCTCCTGATTATCATTTTATTCCCGTTGGAAATGCGGGAAATATCACTGCATATTGGAAAGGATATAAAGAGTATTTTGCACAAAATAAATGTTCCAAACTTCCAAAAATGATGGGGATTCAAGCTTGTGGTGCTGCCCCTATTGTTTTGGGACACAAGGTTGATAATCCTGAAACTATTGCTACTGCTATTAGGATTGGAAATCCGGCAAGCTGGGATAAGGCATTGAAGGCCTTGGATGAATCTTCAGGTAAGATTGATATGGTAACAGACAATGAAATTTTAGATGCTTATGTTCTTTTGACCAGAACTGAGGGTGTTTTTTGCGAACCTGCTTCCGCTTCAAGTGTTGCCGGTCTTATTAAATTAAAAGGATTAATTAAAGAAAATTCTACTGTTGTTTGTATTTTAACAGGTAACGGCTTAAAAGATCCCAATAATGCTATTGAATATTCAAATAACGAAATCCATAAGGCCGCCGCAGATATAAAGGAAATTGTAAAAATAATTAAATTATAGGAAAAAAGTATGTTAGAAAAAGAATATTACCCACAGAAAATTGAAAAGAAATGGTTTGATATTTGGGAGAATGAAAAACCCTATAAGGTTGATGATTATTCACCTAAGCCTAAGTATTTTGCTTTATCTATGTTTCCGTATCCTTCCGGTAAGTTACATATGGGTCATGTTAGAAATTATACTATAACTGATGTTGTAGCCAGATTTAAAAAGGCTCAGGGGTATAATGTTTTGCATCCAATGGGTTGGGATAGTTTTGGATTGCCTGCAGAAAACGCAGCAATTCAACATGGTGCAAATCCCGAAAAATGGACCTTGGATAATATTGAATATATGAAAAAACAACTTAAAATGCTTGGTCTTTCTGTTGATTGGGATAGAGAAGTTACAACTTGTCTGCCGGATTATTATAAATGGACTCAATGGCTTTTTATTCAGTTATTTAAAAAGGGGTTGGCGTACAAAAAAACTGCTCCGGTTAATTGGTGTGAAAGCTGCCATACTGTTCTTGCTAATGAACAGGTTATAGAGGGAAAATGTTGGAGATGTGATTCTGAAGTTACCAAAAAGAATTTATCTCAATGGTTTTTTAAGATTACTGAATATTCAGAAGAACTTTTGGATGATTTAAAATTGCTTTCAGGTTGGGGCGATAATGTAAAGACTATGCAATCCAATTGGATAGGTAAATCAAACGGTGCAATATTAAAATTTAAAGTCAAGGAAATAGACGGGCTTGAAATTCCTGTATATACTACACGTGCCGATACTGCATACGGAATTACTTATTTGGTTGTTGCTCCTGAATATAAAGATATTGAAAAGTTAACAACTCCTGAAAATAAAGCAAAAGTTGATGAATATCGCAATAATGCCAAAAAGCTTTCTGAGATTGAACGTTTGTCAACTCAAAGGGTTAAAACAGGTGTTGCTTTGGGTACTCATATTATTAATCCTTTTACAGGAAGGGTTTGTCCAATTTGGGTTGCAGATTATGCACTTGTAGATTATGGTACGGGTGCTGTAATGGCCGTTCCGTATCATGATGAAAGAGACTTCGAGTTTGCAAAAAAATATAATTTACCTATGGTTCAGGTAATCACAGGTGATGATTTTATTGAAGGGCAACCTTATACAAATAAACAGGGAAAACTTGTAAATAGTTTTGAATTTAACGGCTTGCGTGCAGATGATGCTCGAGATAAAATTACTCAGTTTGCAATAGATCATGGATTTGGTGAATTTAAAACACAATATAGATTAAGAGATTGGTTGATTTCCCGCCAAAGATATTGGGGTGCTCCAATTCCTGTCGTGTATTGTCCAAAATGCGGTACTGTTCCGGTAAAAGAAGAGGATTTGCCCGTATTACTTCCAAAAGATGTAGATTTTTCTGTTAGAGGTAAATCTCCTGTCGAAACGAGTCCTTCATTTAAAGAAACTGTTTGTCCGATTTGTGGTGCTAAAGCAACTAGAGAAACGGACACCATGGATACTTTTGTATGTTCAAGCTGGTATTATATGAGATATGCGGATGCAAGAAATGATAATCAATGTTTTAAAAAAGAGCTTGTAAATAAATGGTTGCCTGTTGATCAGTACATAGGCGGGATAGAACATGCTATACTACATCTTTTGTATTCCAGATTTTTTACAAAAGCTTTACGTGATATCGGGTTGTTGGATTTTGATGAACCGTTTAAGAATCTCTTAACCCAAGGTATGGTTTTAAAGGACGGTTCAAAGATGTCTAAATCAAAAGGCAATACAGTTGATCCCGATGATATTTATAAGAACTACGGTGCCGATACTGCGAGATTGTTTATTTTGTCTGATTCTCCCCCAGCTCGTGATTTTGATTGGACTGACGCGGGAGTTGACGGATGTTATAAGTTCATTTGCAGACTTTATCGCTTATATTCTAAATTTGAAAATAAAATTAATAAAAATTATTCATTTGATTTTTCAAAATTGACAAAAAAAGATGCCGATATAGTAAGGCAAACTCATATTGCGATTAAAAAAATAACTAAAGATATAGAAACTGAATTTCAGTTTAATACTGTTATTTCGAGATATCGTGAATTTGTTAATTTTATATATGATTATACAAAAGACGAAAATTCCGTTAATTACGATGTTTTAAGCTTTGTTCTTTTGACATTGCTTAAATTGGTTTCGCCGGTTTTGGTCTTCATGTCTCAGGAAATATATTCTTCGCTTGGTTTTAGCGGTTCAATACATGATCTGCCTTGGTGTGATTATGATAATGATTTAGCTAAAACAGCAAATATCACTTTAATTGTTCAAGTTAATGGTAAGATTAAAGATAAGCTCGAAGTTGAATCTGATTTGTCAAATGAAGAACTAGAAAATTTGGCAAAAAATGCACCTAAAACACAAGAATTTATTAAAGACAAAACGATTGTTAAAACGATTGTTGTTCCAAATAAATTAGTTAATATTGTTGTTAAATAAAATCGAGAGGAGCTTTTCTCTTATTGTAATAGATGTTTTTTGATAGTTTCACTTACATAAGTGAAACTATTTTTTATCCCTATGTTTTTGCCTTCATAATTGTGCTTGTACATTAAATATGGTACGCATTCTCTAGTATGGTCGCTGCCTTTGTATGTTGGGTCGCAGCCATGATCAGCGGTAATTATTAATATATCATCATTTGTCATTGCATTTATAAAATCCGGCAGATATGAATCAATTTCCTCAATAGCTTTTTTGTACCCTAAACTATCTCTTCTGTGTCCATATAGCATATCTGTATCAACAAGGTTGGTAAAAATTAAATCACATTTTGAAGTTTTGATTGCATGTAATGTTTGATTTAATCCGTCTGTATTTCCTTTTGTTAAAATCTTTTCTGTCACACCGCTTCCGGTAAATATATCGTATATTTTGCCTATTCCAAGAACTTTTTTTCCGTTTTTTTCAAGTGTATTCAAGACAGTGTCTTTTGGTGGTTTAACAGAATAATCATGTCTAAGAGAACCTATTCTTGTTGGTTTATCATTAATTATTTTATATGGTCTTGCAATTACTCTTGATATGCCGGCTTTGTTGGCGTCTAAAATTTTTCTTGCAGTTTTGCACCATTCATATAATGTTTCAATAGGTATCAAATTTATATCTGAAGCAATTTGGAATACACTGTCCGCAGAGGTGTATATGATGGGATATTTTGTTTTTTGATGTTGTTCGTTTAAATCTTCAATTATTTTTGTACCTGATGCGGGATAATTTCCAAGTATTCCGCCACATTTTGTTTCGAATATAAATTCATTTATTATTTTTTCATCAAATTTCACATACGTTTTAAAAGGATTTTCTAAAACCAGTCCCATAAGCTCCCAGTGTCCGGTTGTTGTGTCTTTTCCTTTTGATTTCATTTTTAAAATTCCAAAATCGGCTGTTGGCGTATTTGTTTTATTTACGCCTTTGATATCTTTTATATTGCCAAGACCCATTTTTTCAAAGTTGGGTATGTCTAAACCGTTTTGTTTTATAGCAATATTACATAATGTATTTACTGATAAATCGTCATTAAATTCTTCTGCATCGGGCATGGCCCCGATACCCATTGAATCTATTACTATAACAATCGCTCTTTTCATTTATATGATTACCTCTACATCATTATTTAAATAATCTAAATGCCATTTCTGTATTGCCTCGCCTGGATATAATAACCCAATTCCGGGGGGATAAGGCATAATCATTTTGTTTGAAATTTTTAAAAGTGAATCTTGTTTGTTTACAAAAATAAAATCACGATTGAATGTATCAACCGGTTGAATTTTAACGAGTGGATAAGGTTGAAAATCAACATTTAATGGCTCAAATGAAGGATTGGTTTGGACTTTTTTTAGTGCATTTTTTAGCTTGTCTAATTTTTGCTTCGTTGTTCCGACTCCACATAAATATAAGCACCCTATAGCATTGTTTAATTCATCTTCAATTTTGAAATCATCATACATAAAATCAGATAAATCAAACCCGCTTAAGCCGTCTTTTTTTAAGAATAGTTTGGTAGAATCATGAAATTCATCTTCGTAAAATTCGACACCAAATCTTCTTAATTCATTTTTTAATTTGTCAATTTCAAGGAGTAAATTTTGTATTTCGTCGTATCCTGCTTTTGAACTCAGGTAATTTAGACATGCTTCAATATTTGCTAAAAGTGGGTATGAGGGGGAAGTTGTTTGAAAAATATTTACTGCTTTTTGAAATATTTGTGTGTCAATGTTTCTGATTTCTTTATTTATATTTAAAAGTGCTGTCTGGTTGAGAGCACCTGCGGTTTTGTGAAGTGAGTTAATGGAAATATCTGCACCTTGATTAATTGCTGTCTCGGGTAGAATATCAGAAAAGTTATAAAGTGAACCATGGGCTTCGTCGACAATTAAATAGGTATTATATTTTTTGCAGATTTCTGAAATTTTTTTTATGTTTGAATTTATACCTTCATAAGTTGGGCTGGTCATTATGAAAACTTTATAATTATTTAGTTGCAGAGTGGATTCTAATTTTTTAGGGTCAATTTTTGTATATATACCCCAATTTTTGTCTGTTTCTGGCATAAACCAGTCAACATATCCTGCTGTTAAAATAAGTCCGCTAAAGATGGATTTATGACAGTTTCTTGCAACAAGAACTTTGTCTGCAGGGTTGATTAAAGCTTTCATGGCTGCATGAATTGCAGTTGTCGCTCCTTGCGTTATAAAATATGTATTTTTTGTGTTTAATATATCCGACGCTTTACCTTGGGCCATTAATATAGAGCTTTTCGGGTCAGATAAGTTATCAAAACCTTCAATTTCTGAGAAATCATTTTTGTAAAAACAATCATAATTTTGATTAAAAATTGCTTTTTGGTTGTGTGTTGGCGTGGTAAAGATTGTTCTTTCGAGTTTTTTGCTTAATAATTTGATTATGCTCATAAATTTATATTAAAATAAGAACTATGGACATACAAGCAAGAATTGAAAATTTACGTAAATTAATTGATATAAACTCTTATAAGTATTATGTTGAGGATAATCCTGATCTTGAAGATTGGGAGTATGATAAACTTTTCAGAGAATTAAAATCTCTTGAAGAACAATACCCGCAATATATTACACCGGAAAGCCCTACTCAAAGAGTTGGCGGTATAAGTGAAAAATTTAATCAGGTAGCTCATTCATCAAGATTGTACAGTCTTGATAATTCAAATAATTCTGAAGAACTCAGACAATGGTATAATAGAGTGTTAAAAGATGTTGGAGTTCAACAGGGAGTTCAATTAAGCCTTTTAGAATCTGGTTATAAGGATATTGAGCTTGCTTGCGAACTTAAAATTGATGGTCTTGCAGTAAGTTTGATATATAAAAACGGCAAATTTATTCAAGGCTTGACTCGTGGTGATGGAGTTATCGGTGAAGATATTACAAATAACTTAAAAACAATTAAGGCAATACCCCTTAAATTATTTGAAGATGTAAATGTTGAGGTTAGAGGTGAAATTTATATGCCGGTTTCATCTTTTAATAAATTAAATAAAATTCAGGCAGAAAATAATCAAAAAACTTTTGCAAATCCCAGAAACGCAGCTGCAGGTTCGATAAGGCAACTCGATCCCAACATTACTGCAAGCAGGGATTTATCAATTTTTGTATACGGTGCTATTTTTGAAAAAAATGCACAAATATTAACTCATTCTGACGCCATGGACAGATGTAAAAAACTCGGTTTCAAAGTGAATAATTATAGGAAATGTTCGAATATTGATGAAGTTATAAAATTTTGTTCGGATATGTCTGAATACAGAAAAACTCTCGATTATGCAACTGATGGTGTTGTTATAAAAGTTAATTCCCTTGCTATGCAAAATGAATTAGGCTTTACCGCACGTGCTCCAAAATGGGCTACGGCGTTTAAGTTTCCGCCCGAAGAAGTGTGGTCAAGGTTGGAAGATGTTGAATTCAGCGTAGGAAGAACGGGAGTGGTGACTCCGGTTGCTATAATAAAACCCGTAAATCTTTCCGGTAGTGTTGTTTCAAGAGCATCTATGTATAATTTTGATGAAATTCAAAGATTGGATATTTCTTTATATGATGATGTATTAATTAAAAAAGCTGCAGAAATCATACCTAAAGTTGTTCGTGCAAGAAAAACTTCTGACTCTAAACCTCTTGAATTGCCTGATTTTTGCCCTTGTTGCGGTACAAAATTAATCGAAATAGAAGGCGAAGTTGCAAGATATTGTCCCAATATTAAAGGCTGCAAAGCACAGATTATGGGAAGAATTGAATATTTCGTTTCAAAAGCCGCTATGGATATTGATGGTTTTGGTGAAAGTATCATTGAGCAATTGGTAAATAAAAAATATGTATATAAAGCTAGTGATATTTATAAATTAACTTATAATGATTTATTAACCCTTGATTTAATCAAGGATAAATCGGCCAATAATCTTTTAGCTGCTATTGAAAATTCCAAAAATGTTATTTTTTCAAAATTTATAAATGCTCTTGGAATAAGACTTGTGGGTAAAGAGTCAAGTGATATTTTGGCTCAACATTATGAAAATATTGATACTTTAAAAGAAGCAAAATACGAAGATTTAGCCGAAATTATGGGAATCGGTGAAAAAATGGCTAAAAGTATAGTTGATTATTTTAATGATAAAGACAATGTTTTAATGATTGATGAAATGCTTAGTTTTGGAGTTAATATAACAAATAAATATAGTGGAATTAAAGATTTAAGGTTAAAAGGACAAAGTTTTGTATTAACGGGAACGCTTGAAACTATGTCCAGAGAACTTGCACAAGAAAAATTAAAGGAATTAGGAGCAAAAACTCCTTCAAGTGTATCTAAAAATACTACGTTTGTGGTGGTTGGTTCAAATCCAGGTACAAAGGCTCTTAAAGCAAGAGATTTAGGTATTAAAATATTGAATGAAAAAGATTTAATCGATATAATCGGAGGAAAAAACTATGAAATCTAAAATTTTTGCTGCATTATTTGTGTTTAGCGTAATTTTTACCCCTGTGTCTGGTCTTGAAGTGCAAGAATCAACTATTAGCGTTGAAGCGTCTAAAGTAAGTGAGGTTGCTCCTGATGTTGCAATTATTCGATTTTATGTGGAAAATTCCGGTGTTAATTTGTCTGATATAAAAGAAAAAAACGATAAAACCGTAAATCAAGCAATTAATGCAATAAAAGCAAAGCTTTCTTCTGACGAATCTGTTAAAACCATTGCTTTTAGTGTTAATAACATATATTCTTATAAAGACAAAATAAGAATTTTTCAAAAATATGAAGTAAAAAATGGGTTTGAAGTAAAATTAAAAGATTTATCAAAAATATCTGAAATAATTAATATTGCTATGGATAATGGAGTTAAAAATATTGGTCAGCTTTCTTTTTCATTGTCGGATTCGGAAAAAGCTTGTAATAATGCTTTAATTGAGACTGTAAAAATAGCTCAAACCAGAGCAAATACACTATCTTCTGCTTTGGGCGTTCAAATTGGCAAGGTAAAATCCGCTAATCCATATTGCTCCGTAATCACCAATAATTCTACTCCAAGGTTTTATTCAAATACATATAGTTCAAAAGCTGATTCTTCAGAAGGTTCGGTTATTGATTCTATTGAACCGGGTATGCTGAATATACGTTCGAGCATTAATATGGTATATTATTTAAAATAATTGCTTGCTTTTTTTCTGTGATGATGATATTTTTATATTGTTAGCACCGCATGGAATTATTTTCAGATTTTTGGTGCTCTTATGTGAGTAGTTTGTCACGGATAATTTGTGAAGTATACATTTAACAATAAATTTTTAAAAGACAATTCTAAACCGGGTTCTTTTCGAAGAGGCTATGAGACTTTTCAAAAAGGTTTGGTTGAAGATGTTAAATTTAATGAAAATATTGTAAGAGCAAAGGTCAAAGGAAATTATAAGTCTCATTATGATGTCGGAATTAAATTTACAAAATCGGATGTTCGTCCGACTTGCAATTGTCCTTTAGAAGAGCCATGGTGTAAACATGCAATTGCACTTGGATTTCATTCCCTTAAAAATCATTTTTGGGAAGAATTTTTATATGAAAAATTAAATATAGAGCCAAATTTAATTGATGAAGATTTACCTATGAATGAAAATCCTGAGGGTGATTTTATTTTTCATTTTAATCCAAAACGCAGGCAAAATTTCTTTTCAATACTTGTTATGAACAGACACACTAAGAAAGTTATCAGAGACCTTGAGGCTGTTTTTAAACAAATTATTGCAAGACAAAAAGAAGAAGAAAATTTTGAGCTTACCAATTCTCAAAAACTTGAAGTGGTCATGTTTAAAATGCTTTTAGATAAGTCCAGGCTAGATAAAAAGTCTGGTTGGTATGATGTACAGATAAACAAGTTTGATGAATTTTTTAAGATGTTATCTAAATTAGATGACGTTATTGATGCTAAAACTCATAAAAAAATTAGATTTGCTGATGATATTTGGAATTTATGTTTAGATGTAAACGTTTCTTATGTTGGAAATGTGCTTTTGAGTTTATATTGGAAGCGACCGGATATAGATGAAATATATCCTTTTGAAGAGGTAAGATATTTTTCACGACAGTTAAAATGGGGCAGATATAAAGACGTAATATTTCAAACTGATGCGTCGGTTAGTGTTATACCGCAATATCTTACAAAAGCAAGTTTTTCCGATATTAAAGACGCTGATGGCGGTAAGTTCGTATATGAAGAATTGCCAAAATTGCGTGAGGTGATGACCGTAAACTTGTCTGAACAAATGGAAAAACTTTCTTTTGAAAAGCGTCCGCCCAAATGTGTAGTGGAACTCGGGGTGGATTATGACCAGTCTTTAAAAGCGTCTTTAGAGTTTGAATATGATGGTGTTCGAGTTCCTTATCAAAAACAATATAAGAGTCCTTATGTTACAATAAAAGATCCTGACAAAGACTTATTATATTGGATCAAACGTGATATGCAATTTGAACAATCTGCATACCAGATGTTGTTGGCATGCCGATTTGCACCTGTCCAATCAAATAATCTTGCTTTAGATAAAGAGTTTGCAATTGATTTTTATAACTACTATATTTCAAAAGCTGGAAAGAATTGGGAATTTATTGAAAAAGACGATTTGTCTTTTTATAAATTAAATAAAAAAGGTTTAAAACTTGTTGCCGAGATTGATTTTTTACCGGATAGCATCGATAAATTTTATATAAATTTAAAAGGTTTGGCTGACGATAAGGAATTGGATTTTGAAAAAATCGTTGATATGACTTATGAAGGTTCTAAATATTTTAATATTCCTTCAGGCGGGCAGGTTTCCATTCCTACAGATGATATTTTGTCTTTGTTAAAATCTTTCAATACTTATGATGTATATAAAAATGACGAAGATAAATATATTGTGAGAACTTATCGTGCAGGTGTTGTTTCTGAAATGGAAAAAATGGGCATAACTTTGAAAATGAGCCGTAAATTTTCAATGTTTTGGAAAGAAATTTCAACTTTTTCTACAATGGATACAACTTCTCTTCCAAAGGCGGTTAGAGCCGAGCTTCGTGAATATCAATTGAAAGGATATACTTGGCTTTGGTTTTTGTATAAATATGGTCTAAATGGCGTTTTGGCAGATGATATGGGGCTTGGTAAAACATTACAAACACTAACTCTTTTACAAAAAGCTAAAGAAAAAGACGGAAAAGAACCCACTTTGGTTGTTTGCCCAACATCGGTTGTTTTCAATTGGGAAAAAGAAATTGATAAATTTGCTTCAAATTTAAAATATCTTACATTAACCGGTGTGGACAGAAAAAGTAAATTTAAAGAAATTCCTAATTACGATGTAATAATTACAAGTTATGCTCTTGTAAGACGTGATATTGATTGCCTTAAAAAACATAATTTCAGATACGTTATTCTTGATGAATCTCAAAATATTAAAAATTCCACAAGTCAAACATCAAAAGCCTGTAAAATGCTTAAATCCTCACATAGATTAGCTCTTTCGGGTACGCCGATTGAAAATAAATTGGAAGAGCTTTGGAGCGTTTTTGATTTTCTTATGCCAGGATTCTTATTTGATTCTAACGAATTTAATCATAGATTTGTAAATCCTATTGTTGAAAATGAAGACACTGAAGTCCAAAAACGTTTAAAATCCCAAATATATCCTTTTATTTTACGCAGAATGAAAAGAGATGTTGCAAAAGACTTGCCTGATAAAATTGAATCGGTTGCATATTGCGAACTTACATCTGATCAAAAAGATTTATATTTGCAAGTTCTTGATTCTACGAAAGAAGAATTATTTAAATCAATTGAAACTGTCGGTCTTGAAAAATCAAGAATGTCAATTTTCTCAGCACTTTTACGTTTGCGGCAGATATGCTGTCATCCGAGGTTGTACGACAAAGAAGGCAAGCTTGGAATTAATGAATCAGGTAAATTTGAACAGTTGCAATCAATGCTTGAGGAAATTATTGCGGAAAAGCATAGAATATTACTTTTCTCTCAATTTGTCGGCATGCTAGATATAATTAAGTCTTGGCTTGAAGAAAAAGGAATTAAGCACGAGTATCTGTCAGGTAAAACAAAAGATAGGGAAGCTGTCGTTGATAGATTTAATAACGATCCTACTATTCCCGTTTTCCTTGTTTCTCTTAAAGCCGGCGGTACGGGTTTAAACTTAACCGGAGCAGATTATGTAATACATTATGACCCTTGGTGGAATCCTGCTGTTGAAGATCAGGCTACAGATAGAGCGTATCGTATCGGACAAACCAAAAAAGTGTTTGTATATAGATTGATTACTAAAAATACCGTTGAAGAAAAAATACAGGCACTTAAATCCAAAAAGCGTTCACTTGTTGATAGTGTAATTTCGATTGACCGTAATATAGTAAAATCCCTTACATATCAGGATATAAAAGACATATTCTCAATTTAAATTATTCTTCGATTTCTGCCAATTTTTCTAATTTCAATTTTTGGTCATATTCAATGAGCATGTTGATAAGTTTGTCTAAATTTCCTTCAATTATTTCCCATACATCAAGATTTTGACCTATTCTGTGGTCAGTTAATCTGCCTTGGGGGAAATTATAAGTTCTAATTCTTTCCGATCTGTCTCCTGTTCCCACCTGAGAACGACGCAGGTCAGTAACTTCCTGCATTTGCTTTTGAACTTCCATATCATAAAGTTTTGCTTTTAAAATTTGAAGAGCCCGTTCTTTGTTTTGCAGTTGCGAGCGTTCTTCGGTGCAAAAAATCATAATTCCAGTTGGTTTATGAAAGACTCGGGCTGCCGTTTCGACTTTATTTACATTTTGTCCACCCGCACCACCGGAGCGAGCAGTTGTAATTTCGATATCATTCATATTTAGCTCTATTTCGACATCATCAACTTCCGGCATAACTGCAACTGTTGCTGTTGATGTGTGGACTCTGCCTTGGGACTCTGTTTGAGGAACTCTTTGGACCCTGTGTACTCCAGATTCGTATTTTAATTGGGAATAGATATTGTCTCCACCTTTAATTGATATTACAACCTCTGAGACTCCGCCGGCCTCACATTCGTTAATTGATAGAATTTTAGTTTGCCATCCTTTGCTTTGAGCATACCTTAAATACATTCTCATAAGGTCCCCTGCAAATATATTTGCTTCATCGCCACCTGCAGAACCCCTTATTTCAAGCATAATATCTTTATCGTCCATAGGATCTTTCGGTAACAGTAAAACCTTTAATCTGTGTTCATATTCCTCGATTTTGGCTTCATTTGTTGAAATTTCGTTATTTAAAAATTCACGCATTGAGGAATCTTTTTCACTGTGAAGCATCTCTTTTGCTTCATTTATGGCATTTACGGCATCTTTATATTTATAATAAATATCAACCGTTTCTTCCATTGTTTTTCTTTGTTTTGATAAATCGCGGAATTTTTCATAGTCTTGGATTACTTCAGGTTTGGATAGGGTTATACCCAACTCCTGATATTTTTTTTCAATTTTTTCAACTTTTTCAAACATTGAATTATCCATTTTTAGTTTTCATCCTTCCGCATGAATTATCTTCATCGCAATATCCAAGTCTTTCACATTTTGGAACAAGATGTTCACTGAGCCAAGGCTCTTTTTCTTCAACTAAAGCACACATTTTTTTAACTGCCATTCTTATTTCCAACTGTGCTCTTGTGCATAATCTCAAATTAGCAAGGTGTATAAGTTCCCTTAAGTTTAAACTTGTAACCAAAGAGCTTACCGTTGCATTTGGTAATATAGAACGTGCATCTTCGCCTTTTATTCCGCTTTGCAGGAATTCCTGATATAAAATTGCCGTTTTTTGCATGTGTTCTACAAATTTTTTATACAATTCTTTATTTGCTTCTATAGCAGGCGGCACAACAAAGTCAAATTCACCTTTTTCTTTTACATATCTCTGAGATTTTTGAGAAAAGCTCATGTGTCTGTGTCTAACCAGTTGATGGGTAGCCGCTCTTGAAATATTATTTATTGCAAATGTTAGTTGGATATGCTCAATTGTAGAGTAATGACCCGAAGAAATAACTTTTTTAATTAAGGATAGCATCTTTTCTTTGTCTGATGTGTGGTTTTCATACACTTCTACCGCACCTTCCGCACTATAACAAGTTCTGCAGGCAGTATATACAACATCCAGCAGATTATCTGGTATTGAAATTAATTTAACTTCTAATTCTTTTTTAGCCATATCAAACCCCATATATAAATTTTTGGCTGGTTTTTAGCCAGCCAAAATACTTTTTGCAACTATTTTTTTTCGTAACGTTTTTTAAATCTTTCAACCCTACCTTCTGAGTCAAGAATTTTTTGATTGCCTGTATAAAACGGATGGCAAGCGTTACAAATTTCAACCGTAATGTTTTCTTCAACCGAACCTGTTTCGATTTCATTACCGCAAACACATTTTATAGTTGTTTTTTTGTAATCGGGATGGATACCTTTTTTCATTACTTTTTCCTTTAAACGATAATATCTGATAATTTAATTGTATTTAATCAAAAAAAATTTTCAAGTTATTAATAAAAAATTATTATATTCTTCTGTTTATTGTATAATTTGAGTTATGAAAAAATTGGAACATATCAGGAATTTTAGCATAATAGCTCATATAGACCATGGAAAATCTACTTTGGCAGATAGGTTGTTGGAAAAAACGGGTACAGTTTCTAAGCGTGAAATGCAGGATCAGCTGTTAGATACCATGGATATTGAACGTGAACGCGGTATTACCATTAAATTAAATGCAGCCAAGATGAATTATCGAGCATCTGATGGCAAAGAATATATTTTAAATTTAATAGATACTCCCGGTCACGTTGATTTCTCCTATGAGGTTTCTCGTTCCTTGGCTGCTTGCGAAGGTGCATTATTGATTGTAGATGCAACGCAAGGTGTTGAAGCTCAGACATTAGCTAATGTTTATCTTGCGATGGAACAAAATTTAGAGATTATACCCGTAATTAATAAGATTGACTTACCTTCTGCCGATGTCGAAAGAGTAAAAAAAGAAATAGAGGATGTATTAGGAATTGATGCAAGTATGGCAATACCTGTGAGTGCTAAAACAGGTGTTGGAATAGAAAATGTGCTTGAAGCGATTGTTAATTATATTCCGGCTCCTGTTGATACGTCTGATAAGCCACTAAGAGCATTGGTGTTTGATAGTGCCTATGATGCTTATTTGGGTACAATTTGTTTTTTTAAGGTGGTAGATGGTTCTATTAAGCTTGGTGATAGAATTAAATTTATGGCAACTGGCAGAGAATTTGAAGTTATTGAATTGGGTTTTTTAAATCCTGCTCGTAATCAGGTTAATGAATTAAAAACAGGAGAAGTAGGTTATTTTGCAGGTTCAATTAAGGAAATCACTAGATTTGTGGGAGATACTATAACTCATGTAGAAAATCCGGCAGAAGAACCGCTAGAAGGTTATAAAGAAGCTAAGCCTATGGTATTTTCTGGTTTATATCCGGTGAATAATGAGGATTACCATGAATTGAAAGAAGCTTTGGAAAAATTAAAACTTTCGGATAGTTCTATAACATACGAGCCTGAAACTTCAAATGCTTTGGGTTTTGGTTTCAGATGCGGTTTTTTAGGAATGCTTCACATGGAAATAGCTCAAGAACGGCTTGAAAGGGAGTATGATTTGTCGTTGATTACTACTGCTCCATCCGTAATTTATAAAGTCTATAAAACCGATGGAACTGTAGTCGAAATTGATAATCCTGCTGAACTTCCTTCTGCTCAATATCGTGAATATATCGAAGAGCCTTATGTTCGAGTCAATATTTTTACTCCAAATGATTTTGTCGGCACTTTAATGGAGTTATGCCAAGATAAACGTGGCATATTTGTCAATATGCAATACATTGATGACATAAGAGTTAATCTTGAGTATCAATTACCGTTGTCGGAAGTAATAACAGATTTTTACGATCAGTTAAAATCTCGTTCAAAAGGATATGCTTCTCTTGATTATGAATTTTGCGATTATAAAAAATCAGATTTAGTTAAAATGGACATATTGCTTGCAAATGAGGTTGTTGACGCATTATCGGTTATTTGTCATAAGGATAGTGCATATAACATTGGTCAAAAATTAACAAATAAATTGAAAGAAATAATACCAAGACAACTGTTTGAAGTTGCAATACAAGCTGCAATTGGTGGTAGAGTTATTGCAAGAACAAATATTAAGGCTTTACGTAAATCCGTACTTGATAAATGCTACGGTGGTGATATTTCACGTAAAAGAAAACTTTTAGAAAAGCAAAAAAGAGGTAAGAAGCGAATGAAGTCAATTGGTAGAGTTGAGATACCCCAGGAGGCTTTTATGGCTGTTTTATCATTAAATGAAGAGTAATATTAATTTATTCTGTTTAGTGCAAAATAAATTCCGCATACAGTAGCCGTTGCAACCGATAATTCCTTCGATGTTTCTAAAAGAAATTGTCTTACTTTGCTTGCAGGCACGTATGTTCTTGCTTCAATTATTCCGCCGTCCGAAACAGGATCTTTTAAAATCCTATCTTCATCAATTACAGCGGTAACATAGCTAATGGTTTCGGATGAAAGTCCAGCTGATGTTGAGCTATTTAAAAGTTCTACATATATATTTTCGGCAGCATGACCTGTTTCTTCCAGTAATTCTTTTTTAGCACATTTAATTAATGTTTCATTGCAATCGATATCTCCTATCAGACCGGCAGGCGATTCCAAGCAAAATTCAGCTTTATCTTCCGCATATATGGGAGGTCTTTTTGTTTTAAGAAACAAAAAATTATATTCATCTTTTTTCTTTATCAAGGTTGTGATGACTACGGCACTGTCTTTTTCATTAGAATCATTTGTTCTTTTGACATAGTACCATTCATTACCTGAAGGTGAAACAGTTGATTTTAATTGAAGAAATTTTGTTTCATATAAAATTTTATTTTCCATTATTTATTTCCTCCATAAATTTTTTAATAATTATATCTGGATTTTGTGCGTTCATTAATGCTCTGATTACGGCTATTCTGTTTGCACCCGCAGATAGAACTTTTTGAACATTATTTATATCAATAGAACCTATTGCATAAAACGGTATTTTAATATTTTTACTAACCCACTTAACATATTCAAGCCCTACTGGTGTTGCATTTGGTTTTGTCGGTGTTTTAAAAACCGGTCCGACTCCAATGTAATCTGCTCCGGCTTTTTGTGCTTCAAGAGCATCGTTGGGTTTGTGAGTCGATATTCCTATAATTTTATCATTACCTAATATTTTTCTTGCTTCATTGATTGGTATATCATCTTGTCCAAGGTGAACACCGTCAGCATCAAGAATTTTAGCAATATCTATTCTGTCATTTACTATAAATAAAGCACCGTAAATTGAACATAGTTGTCTTATTTTCATGCCTGTTTTAATTATTTCCTTTGCAGGTTTATTTTTTTCTCGATATTGTATAATTTTTACGCCGCATTTTAGTATTTGAGCTATTTTATCTAAAAATTCATCACCAGAATTAAAATTATCGGATGAAGTTATTAGATAAATATTTTTATCTTTTAGCAAAGTTTGCTTGATATTTGTACATTTGTTTTTACTAATTATTTCCATTATTTCCTTTTCAATTGTATATGTTTGATATCTGTATTTTTCGTCAAGACCGCTATATTCTGTTAGCACCCTGAGTCCTTCCTGTATTCTTTTAAGATTTGCAATAATAACATCAGAGGAATTCGTTTCTTTAAAAATATTTTTTATATTTGTGCCAACATCACTTGTGGTGTTTCTTGCTGAAATTAAATTTTCATAGTATTTGTTGTAATAAATTGATATTTCGTGCCTGATATTTTTTAATTTTGTTGTAATTTCTTCATTATTTAAAACAAATCTTGTGTATTCTTCAATACACCTTAGTCCTTCATTAACTCTATTGATATTTGCGTCAATTATTCGATAGTTCATAAAAAATTACCACTACGACTATATATTTATGATTATAGCGAATTTTCATAAAATTTAATAGTCTTGTTTTTATGAAAGAAACTTTAGAAAATTTAATTTTAAAAGCTCAAAGGGGAGATGAAATTGCACTTGAAACAATAATTAAGCAAGAGCAAAATAATATTTATACGACTTTATTTTATTTAAAAAAGGATGATTCGGATTTATCCGATATTATGCAGGATGTGTTAATCAAATTAGTAAAAAGAATCCGTCAATTAAAAAATCCTAATTATTTTAAAACCTGGCTAAATCAAATAATTATTAACTCTTATTATGATTACTTAAGAAAGAATAAGAAAAAAATCGTTATTTTTGATCCTTTTAAACAAAATGAAGATGTAGAATTTGAAATTCCCGATCATTCTACAAATCCGCAAAACAGACTATTATATAGCGAGCTTGATTTAATAATAAAAAATGCAATTGAAAATCTACCTTTACAATATAAAATCCCGATTGCTTTGAGAGAAATTCAAGGATTGTCTTATGATGAGATATCATCAATAACAAAAACATCTATTGGAACGGTTAAATCAAGAATTTCGAGAGCCAGAGCTAAAATCAAAAATGATATTGATAGATATACAAGGGGGTAAAAATGTTAGGACTCGATTCTTTAGATGAACAGATAAATACTTATTTTGACGATGAAATTGCAGATAATGAATTGGTTGGATTAGAAGCCCGAATGGTTAAATCTGATTATGTAAAAAATTATGTTGATGAAAAGTGTTTTGGGTATTTTAAAATAACTAATTCGATTAAAATTGTAAAAATTCGCAGTAATGAAGTTGCAGGCAGAATTGCTGATGATTTTATTGAAAATAAATTGAATCGTTTATTTTTTAAGTTCAATCCCGTTAGCTTTAAGGGTTTCAATAAAATTTTGAGCCGTTTTCTTTTGAATGTCCATAGGAACGATTCTTAACAGTTCAACTGTTTTTGATATAACATCATCGTTGTCATACCAGCGATTACCCCCGTTTATGGGTTTAACTGTTTGAAAAAATCTTTCAATTGTTTCCTTTGAGACTTTTTGCTCAATACTATTCAAGAATATTTCCGCCTGTTCGTGAAGTTCATCTTTATAGTCTTTCAACATATTAATTACATCGAGTAATAAGGGGTCGTGGTCGTACCATCGTTTAAATTTTTGTGTCATTTTTTTTCTCCTAAATGTTGCTATTTAATTTCAATATCATTTATTCTTGTTGCATTGATATTAAGTCCCTGAAGTTTTTCAACAAAATTTTCATAGCCTCTGTCAATATGATTTAAAGAGCCAATTTCTGTTTCACCCCTTGCCATAACGGCAGCAGTAACCAGAGCTGCACCTGCCCTTAAATCAGTTGATTCAACTTGTGTTCCAACCAAATAATCAACCCCTTTGATAATGGCATGTTTTTTGTTTATTATAATATTTGCTCCCATTTTCCAGAATTCGGGTATGTGCATAAATCTGTTTTCGTATAGACTTTCGGTTACTACGGAAATTCCATCCGCACAACATAAAAGTGCCATAGCTAGTGCCTGTAAATCTGTGGGAAAACCGGGATATGGCTGAGTTATAAAGTTCATTGCTTTCAATCTTTTTTCATTTGAAACTTCCAACGTATTCGGGTCAATTAATTTTATATTGGCACCCATCTCGAGTAATTTACCCGTAAATAATGTAAGATGATTTGGGAAAATATTTTTAATTATTGCTTTACCTTTTGAAGCAATAATTATACTCATATAAGTGCCTGCTTCTATTCTATCGGGAATTGTAGTGTATTCTGCACCTTTTAAATTAGATTGCTTAACTCCTGTTATAATAATCTGGTTTGTACCTGCACCTTCGATATTTGCACCCATTGACTTTAAAAAGTTTGCCAAATCGACAATTTCTGGCTCTTGTGCCGCATTTTGAATTACGGTTACTCCATCGGCAAGCACTGATGCCATCATCACATTTTCAGTGGCTCCAACAGACGGAATATCAAAACATATTGTAGCACCTTTAAGTTCTTTTGCTTTTGCAAATACGTAGCCATCTTTTATTAAACATTCGCAACCGAGTGCTTCAAGACCTTTGATATGAAAATTTACACGTCTTTCACCGATTTTACAACCACCCGGAAGTGCAACTTGTGCACATTTCAATCTTCCAACCAATGCACCCAATACTACAAAACTTGCTCTCATTTTAGAAACATATTCTTGTTTTGCTATACAGTTTGTAAGATTAGATGAATCAATCTCGATTTTTTTCAATTTTTTATCATAAAGAGTTTTTGCACCTAAACCATTTATAACTTCGAGCATTATTTCAACGTCTGTTAATTCTGGTACATTGTGAATTATACATTTATCTTTAGCCAAAAGGGAAGCTGCCATCAGTTTTAAAACGGAATTTTTAGCACCGCTTACCGTAACTTCGCCACTCGCCGGATTTAAACCTTTTATTATTAATTTTTCGCTCAAGTTAATATCCTTTTCTAACTGATTTTAGTATATTTTTGCTTATTTTTAAACCATAAGCGGCAAAAATAAAATTTTTGTAGGATATTTATTTGTCAATTATTTTTGCATCTATCACTTTTGCATCAATAATCCTTTCTTTATCGGAAGATTTTTCTGCTTTTTTGCTTTCTTCTATTTCTAATTGCTTATTTATAACAATTGTTTGAATTATTTGAAATATATTACTTGTTACTAGGTATAATAATGCTCCTGCGGGAATTGGTATAAATACAAAAGTCAGGATAATCATAACCGGCATAATAGTTCCCATTGATTTTTGTATAGCAGCTTGGGTTGCATCTTGATTTTTCGATTGAGTTGTAGCCATCATTACTTTTTGCGACAACCAAATTGTTAGTCCAAATAATGCAACAAGCAGAATTACATCATAGTGAATTTGATTTTGAGCCGGTATTGTGGGGACAACAGCTGCAAGGATATCTCCTCTTCGGTTGAATGTGATATTTTCTGTTTCTTTTGTCATTATATTCATAATGGATAAATCAGCTTTTTCTACTTTATCAAGTTGCGAAAATTTTAAATTTAGGTTATCAAGTGATATTTTTAATTCAATCGGTTTATCTGTTTCTATTTCGCCTTGTACACTTACGGCTTTTTGAGGCTTTTCAATTTTTACATTATCGATTATACTTCCGTTCGAAAGGTAAACTTTTGCCGATTTTCCCGCTTGAAATTGTGCATTTCTGGATATTGAGAATTTCCCATCAAGCGATACGCCCGCATTTGATTTAATAGTTGAATCCAGTCTGTTTATAAAAAGGAAATGCGTGTTTCCTGCCATTTGTATAAAAGATGGACTCATTAAGGCACTATACAACATTATGAAAACAGGAATTTGAATTAACATTGGCAGGCAACCTGCAGTAGGGTTAAAATTATGCTCTTTATAAAACTCCATCATTTTTTGTTGCATTAGCTGAGGATTATTTTTGTATTTTTCTTGTATCATTTTCATTTTTGGAGTTAGCTGTTGCATATTTTTCATTGAACGCTGTTGAGAAACGTTCATTGGCCACAAGCAAATACGCATTAGTATCGTAAAAATTATGATTGCCATGCCATAACTGCCTGCAAAATGTGCCAGTTTTCCAAGTATATTTATTGTTAACGTAACAAAATCCATTATTATCTCCTCGTATGTGAATTAATTATATATAAATTTTACTATAAACATGATAAAATCAATTTATGGATAATAATTTTGATACAATTGTTGCAATTGCTACTCCCCTTGCACAAAGTGCTGTTGGTATTGTTAGAATTTCAGGGAGTTGTGCTTATAATGTAGTTCAATCAATATTTTCAAAAAAAATAAAACCAAAATATATTAATTATGGTTATATCGTTAATGGCACCGAAAAAATAGACGAGGTTATATTGTTGCCTTTTTTAGCACCTCACAGTTTTACCGGTGAAGACGTAATTGAAATTCAAACACATGGTTCTGTTACTGTTATTAATTCTATTATTGAATTAATTATGTCTAAAGGGGTTAGATTGGCACAAAAGGGTGAATTTTCGAAACGTGCTTTTTTAAATCACAGAATTGATTTGTCTCAAGCTGAGGCTATAAACGATTTAATAACATCAAAAAATTCTAAGTCAGCTCATAATGCTTTGAATAATCTTGAAGGTTACTTAAAGAATGAAATAAACATCATTAAAAATAATCTGAGCAATTTATATTCAAGAATTATTGCTTCTATAGATTTTCCTGAAGATGTAGCAGAATTGGATTCAGAATATATCGTTTCGATATGTAATGATAATATTCATAAAATTAATAAAATTTTAAAAAACTCCTCAAGCCATGATTTTATAAGAGACGGGCTGAAGGCATGTTTAATTGGTAAGCCAAATGTGGGCAAAAGTTCATTATTTAATTCAATATTAAATTATACAAGAGCCATTGTTACTCCCATAGAAGGAACAACAAGAGATACTATAATAGAATCCATAAATTTAAATGGTTATATGATTAATTTCATTGACACTGCAGGCATCAGAAATAAGGATGATGCCGATTTTGTCGAAAAAATAGGAATTGAAAATTCAATTAAAGCAATTGAAAATTCTAATATTATTATTTTTCTATTTGAAAAATCAAAAGAAGAAATTGACCTAAATTTGTTGAATTATGCAAAAAATAAAGAAATTATTTTTGTTAAAACAAAGTGTGATTTATACGGCATACAATTTGATAATACTGACGAGTTTATTGAAATTAGCTCATTAACTGGTTTTGGTATTGATAAATTAAAAGATTGTATATATAAGAAAATCATAAAATTTATCCCCGATGATGTAAGTTATACTGCAAATAAAAGACAGCAATGCTGTTTAATTAATGCTAAAAATGCTCTTAATAATGTTATTCAAACATCCGAATTTAACTGCGACGCAGATTTATTTGCCATGGATTTAAAAAGTGCCGTTTTGGCACTCGGAGAAATAACGGGAGAAGTATTTACTGATACAATATTGGATGATATTTTTAGTAATTTTTGCATAGGAAAATAGCTATTTTTTAATTTTTGCAATGTATTTAGCAACCCCTTCCCCCATTGACATGCAACTTTTTTGAACTCTTAAAGCACTATGTGCATAAAAATCCGCACCTATTGGTTTCCCAATTATAAATAGATTATCATAATCATAACTCATTAATGTTTCAATTGGGAGCTGATAAGATTGTGAAACTTGTATAATTGATGATTTTTTGTCATTTGTGTGAACATCGATACCGTAGTTTGCTTCAAGTACGTTATTTTCGAACTTTTTACCTGAAATTAAATCGTTTTTTGTATAATGATATTTTGTTTTAATTCTGTTTTGCTCTCTTATTCCTGTTTGTGTGGCTATATTGGATATTTGAGAGTTTTCAAAGCCCGGAAATGTTTTTTTGACGAAATTATATATTCTCCAGATGGCTTTTTTTGCTTCTATAAGTTCATTAGAGGCCATATATGGGTTATTTGCATAATTGCTTATTCTGGGACAATTGAAGGCAACCTTGCTGTTTGTGCCTGCAACGGAAAATATTTGAAAATATGATCTGTCGTTTGGTAACAGCAAGCCGTTTTCAACGCCGCTTTTTAAAAATTTATCAAGTTTCCAAAAGGTGTTTTCGTCCCAAGTTGAAGCAGTTGTAAAATTTACGTCAGAATTTATTTCGTTTCGATAGATATTGGTAATATTCTCATCATCGTCCAAATTTATTAAGAAGTCTGAAAATTCACTAAAATTTACATTGTCTAGTATAAATCGAAGAGAATTTTGTTGGTGCTCACTTTTATCATTCAATATGGAACATCCAGCCAAAATTGAAAATTCGCCAGAGCCAGTTGCATCAACATAATATGTCGACACGATTGGTAATGATAATAAATTTGAATTTAAGACTATATCTTTAATTAATGAATTATTTTTGTTTACAGAAAAAATTTGAGTTTCAAGGAGTATATCAAGATTTTTTTTAATCTCATTTTCGGTTAAAATATCTTCAATAACTATTTTTAAAATCTCCGGATTGAACCATCCGTCATTATTATCTTTGTATGTTATTTGTGCGTTAAATTTTTTTGCAGTTTTGACTAATTTATTGTAGTAATCGCAGTTTAAATTATTGCTTGACGATTTCATAACGGGAACAACCAATCCACCTGTCATTAATCCGCCTAAAAAATTATTTTTTTCAATAAGTAATGTTTTTAATCCAAATTTCGCACAACTATATGCACATGCACAACCTGAAGTACCCCCACCACATATAATTACATCATAATTAATTCTATTTGTCATAATTTTATTATAGTTCAAATTTGTGGTTAATACCATAAAAATATATCTTGCGTAATGACGGTATTTTCACATCAATATTAAATATATTCGATTGGTTTTGATAATGTATATTATGTAACCAGACAAATTAATTTTCTACATGTATAAGTTATATATTTAATATAAATACTAGGCCTTAAAAGGCAATTTGAAGCTTGTATAAATTAGAAGTATTATTATATTTCAAATAAATCTTTTTTTTATAACTGTGCTTTTGTTTGTATGGCGTTATAATGTGCAAAATCATTTTGCTTGATTAAATTATAACGTATACTAAGGAGATTATAATGGAAAATACAATAACAAATACAAAAAATACAGATAAAGTAAGACTTATGTTGGTTGATGACCATAAGCTTTTCAGATGTGGTATCAAATCATTATTTGATACTTCTAGCAGTGTTTGTGTCGTTGCAGAAGCATCAAACGGAAAAGAAGGTATATCTAAAATCGTTGCACAAAATCCCGATGTTGTATTATTAGATTTAGAGCTTGGCGATATAAACGGGCTTGATTTGATAGAAAAAGTTTTAGCACAAAAACCTGATGTTAAATTTATTATATTAACTTCGCATATTAATGAACACGTGATAAATAAAGCCATGAAAATGGGTATATATGGCTATATTTTGAAAGATATAAATGCGGAGTTTCTCGATATGATTGTAAAATCGGTTTCAACAGGTGCTATGTGGATAGATAAAAAAGTTGTGCAAATTTTAAGAGAATTAAATCCAAATGTAATTCCTGCGACTCAAGTAAGTCGTTCCAGCTTTAAATCAACGCATGCAAATTTAACAGCTAGAGAATATGAAGTTTTAAAGCTTGTTGTGGATGGAAAATCAAATCAACAAATTGCTGCCGCATTGAATATATCGGAGCATACTTCAAAAGCTCACGTGTGTAATATTATCCAAAAGCTTGTTGTAGATGACAGAACACAAGCTGCAGTTAAAGCAATTCGTGAAGGTATTGTCTAATATTATCATTATCAATCGAAGCGATATAAATAAGAATATTATAATTATCAATCGAATAGAAAGGATTATAAAGATGAAAGAAAATTTAACATTTGATTTTCAAAAAGCAAAGGAGTTTTTTCTTGAGGAAATTTCTTTTATTGCCAGTATTTATGAATTGAAAAAATTAATTGAAAATGAGATTGAAAGCATCAATATTGTTGATGTTAGAAAATACGATGATTATATTGACGGACATATACCCTATGCCATTCATATTCCATATGAATCATTGGAAGAACATTTGGTTATGTTAGAAAAACACAAAGTCAACATCGTATATTGCTATGACTATAATTGTAAGCTAGCTCACAAAGCGGCTTATAAAATTGCTGAAAATAGTTATCCTGTAAAGGTTTTAAATGGGGGCTTCCATGCATGGAAAAAAATGAATTATGACACCATAAAGACCTCATCTGATGATTAATATTAAAATATACTATCCTGTTGGGCTATAATTCCTTATAGTTATAAATAGTATAAAAGTAGTATTTCTATATTTGTAGAATATTGTATAATGTAGAACATAATAAAAAAAAGCCCATATTTGGGCTTCAAGATTTACTAACGATACAAGACTCATTATATAACCGGCTTTGAAATTATATCAAATTCGGTTTTTTTTATCCCCATTTAAGGTGCATTATCTATGATATAGGAAAAATTTTTTTTTGCAACAAATAATTTTTAAAAATTAATTTTTCTTAATGCAATTATGAAATATTTTCAATTGCACAAAACTGCAGAAAACTTCCTATTAAATTTTCGTGCCATACATGCACATTTTCAGGTACACAAAGAATGGTTGGTGCAAAATTCCAAATATATTTTATTCCCGATTTTACTAAGAAATCTGCTACTTCTTGTGCTACTTTATTTGGAGTTGTTAATATTGCAATGTTAATTCCGGTTTTATCTATATGGCTTTTAATTGAATTCAAATTGTATACGTATTTGTCACCGATTTTGTTTCCAATTTTTGATTTATCAATGTCAAATAATGCACATATTTCCAGTCCGTAATCGTTAAATTTTGAATATTTGGATAACGCTGTCCCTAAATTGCCTGCACCGATAACATAAGCTTTTTTTATTACTTTATAGTCCAATACATCTTCAATTATTTTTTTTAAATCAAAAACTTCATATCCTACTTTGCATTTTCCTTTACAATTAATGCTTTTAATGTCTTTTCTTACTTGGGTTTCATCTATTTCAAGAAGTTTTGATATTTGAGATGAGGTAATGTTTTTGATATTTTTTTTAAAGTAGTCTCTTAAAATAGTGTGATATTGTGTTAATCTGACTATAGCTCTTTGGGATAAATTATTTTTCATAAACTTTCTCTATATTAATAATCGGGGCTAAAAGCCCCGATTATTAAAACTATAATTAAACTACACCGTTGAATGCGTCAATATACAGTTGTTTCATGTCTTCCATTATAGGATAAACAGGGTTTGCTCCTGTACATTGGTCGTCAAATGCTAATTCAACCATTTCATCTAATTTAGCGTAGAAGTCTTCTTCTGAAACACCAAAGTCTTTGATAGATCTTGGTAGTTCTATATCAGCCATCAAATCGTCAATCGCTTTTAGAAGAAGTTGTGTTTTTTCTTCATTGGTATTTCCGCCTAATTTTAATTCGTCCGCAATCTGGGCATATCTTTCTACAGCACATGGATATTTGTATTGCGGGAAGGTTGCTTGTTTCTTAGGGCAATCTGTAGCATTATATTTAATTACTTGTCTAATTAATAATGCATTAGCAACACCATGAGGAATATGGAACATTGCACCTAATTTATGTGCCATCGAGTGGCACAATCCTAAGAATGAATTAGCAAATGCCATAGCTGCAATTGTAGCTGCATAGTGCATTTTTTCCCTTGCTATAGGATCATTTGCACCTTCGTGATATGAACGGCTTAAGTATTTAAATACCAATTTAACTGCTTCAAGAGCATTTGAATTTGTAAAATTGGTTGCCATACAAGAAACATAAGCTTCAACAGCATGAACAAGTGCATCTATACCTGATGCAGATGTCAGTCCTTTTGGCATACCATCTACAAAGTTAGGATCAACTATTGCCATTGATGGTGTAAGAGCATAGTCTGCTATAGCATATTTTACTCCTGATTTATCGTCTGTAATAATTGAAAATGGGGTAACTTCAGAACCTGTACCCGAAGTAGTTGGAATTGCTACCATTAATGCCTTTTTACCGAGTTCCGGAAGTTGACAAATTCTCTTTCTGATATCCATAAATCTCATAGCGATATCTTCAAATACAGTATCAGGTTGTTCATATTTTAACCACAATATTTTAGCTGCATCCATTGGAGAACCGCCACCTAATGCAATAATTACATCGGGTTCAAATGGTTTCATTATTGCATAAGCTTCTTCAATTGTTGATAATGTCGGGTCAGGTTTTACATCAAAGAATATTTCATGATCAATTCCGATTTCATCCAGAACCTTAGTAATTTTTTCGGCTGCACCCGAATTGAACAAGAATCTGTCGGTTACAATGAATGCTTTTTTTCTGCCTTGTAATTCACGTAAAGCCAAATCTGTTGCACCACGTTTGAAGTAAACTTTTTGAGGAACCTTAAACCAAAGCATATTTTCTCTCCTTTCAGCAACTCGTTTGTAGTTTAAGAGGTTTTCAACTCCAACATTTCCGGAAACAGAGTTTTTACCCCAAGAACCGCATCCAAGAGTTAATGACGGTTCCATACGGAAGTTATATAAATCACCAATACCGCCTTGGCTTGATGGTTGATTAATAAGAACTCTGCAAGAAGGCATTTTTTGTGCATAGGCATTAATTCTGTCAGATTTTCTGTCGTCAGTATATAAAACAGATGTATGACCTGCTCCGCCTTTAGAAACTAGTGTATAAGCCATTTCTGTAGCATGTTCAAAGCTATCTGCTTTATACATAGCCAAGATTGGTGATAATTTTTCTCTTGAAAAAGGATCATCCCAGTTTACTTCGGGTCTTTGTGCTAACAATATTTTTGCATTTTCGGGAATATCAAAACCTGCCAATTGAGCAATTGTGTGTGCACTTTGTCCAACTATTTTAGGATGTGCAGTTCCTCTTGCGGGGTCAATAAACCCAAAATCTATAAGCTTTTGCATTTCTTTGTCGTTTAAAATATATGCACCTCTGTAGGCAAATTCGTTTTTAACTTCTTCATAAATGCTATCAATTACTATAACTGATTGTTCAGAAGCACATATCATGCCATTATCAAAGGTTTTGGACATTAATATTGATGAAACCGCCATTTTTATATCAGCTGTCTCATCAATGACAGCAGAAGTATTTCCAGGGCCAACACCAAGTGCGGGGTTTCCTGATGAATATGCAGCAGTAACCATTCCAGGTCCGCCTGTTGCCAATATGCAAGAAATTTTCTTGTGCTTCATTAATTGTCCCGAAAGTTCAATAGAAGGAACATCAATCCATCCGATAATATCTTTTGGGGCACCGGCTTTAACGGCAGCATCTAAAACGATTTTTGCAGCTTCAATCGTGCATTTTTTAGCTCTTGGATGCGGTGAAAAAATTATACCATTTCTTGTTTTAAGCGAAATTAATGATTTAAATATTGCAGTAGAAGTTGGGTTGGTAGTTGGAACAACGCCAGCCAAAACTCCTAATGGTTCTGCTACAATTTTAATTCCATTTGGTTTATCTTCTTCTATAACACCGCAAGTTTTAGTATTTTTATGCTTGTTATAAATGTATTCTGATGCGTAGTGATTTTTGATTATTTTATCTTCTACAACTCCCATTCCTGTTTCTTCGTGTGCCATCTTTGCAAGTGGTATACGAGCTTTGTCTGCTGCAGTTGCGGCCGCTTTAAAGATTTTATCTACTTGTTCTTGTGAAAAAGTAGCATATTCTTTTTGTGCAGCAACAACTCTGTCAATAAGAGCTTCGAGTTGTTCAGCAGTTTCAACTGTTTCGCCCATTTTGATTTCCTCAGTTGTTGTCATATATGTTCTCCTTTTCGTGAAAAAAATCTCTATTTAAATGTTACTACATAATTATTAAATGTCAAGATTACACTTTATGATTTTAGTGTAATTTAGTTGTAAAAAATAATTTATATGTTAATATGAGTTTGGAGAAATTTATGCTAATTTTAAATTGTAATTCCAGAAATAAAAATTCTAATTTATTTAATTCATCAGTTAGAACAGCACTTTTTGGCGGAGTGCTTGGAGCAGGTCTTCAGAGTGCATGTTTACTAAAAAATTATGCTCAATATAAGGATACTTTCAAATTATCTTTTAAAGAAGGAGCGGCTATTGTTGCAAAAAATGCTGGGTATTGTGCTATTGTTAGCGGATTATTAACTTTTGGTGTTAATTTTATTTTATCAATGTGCAAAAAGAAAAATGAAATATAAAAAAATTCCCAATGATTATTTTCCTACTATATTAGATAGAATTTCGCGATTTGAGCCTGCTTATATTAGATATGGACGTGTTGTTGATGATATAATTAACAAATTTTGTCTTGAAAATAAAAAAAATTTTTTTAATATTGAAGATAAAATTGCTATTTCTCAAGATATTTTAAATGATTCATTAAAAAATAACTCATATAATGATTATTTAAATAATATCCTGTTCGAGTTAGAAAATAAATATTTTCTTTTTAATAAATTATCTTATCAATACCTATCGGCTCGATTTAATATTCAGCAAATGTTGTGCGAAGTAAATATTTCTAACAACTTGCCTCTAAATGTTATTTGGTTAAAAAATGTTTGCAATTCAAATATTGACCCTGCCATACTTCGATATGAAAATTCTTTATTATTTCCGATTGAAAAAATTATTTTATGCGAAGGACAGACAGAAGAACTTTTGCTTGAAAATTTATGTAAAATATTTGGTTTAGACTTTAAAAAATCAGGTATTAAAGTAATTGCTGCAGGGGGTAAAAATCAAGTTGCACGCAAATATTATCAAATGATTGAATATACAAAACTTCCTTTCTTTATTTTACTCGATAGAGATGCCTATAAAACAGAGGAATTGATTGCAACTAAATTGAGAAAAATTGACAGACTATATTTGCTGAAATCGGGCGAATTTGAGGATTTATTCCCCAAAATAGTTTTATTTAATGCTCTAAATTCTTTTCATAGTAATGAGTTTCAATGTTGCATTGATGATTTTTGTGATAATTTATCAATGGTTAAAAATCTTGAAAATATATATAAAAAATACGGGTATGGAGATTTTAAAAAAGCAGAATTTGCTGGACTTATGGCTGACCATATTAAAACATTAAATTCTGATATATTTCAATCTTCAGAAATAATTAATATTGTTGAAAATATTAAAGAAGGTTTAAATTCCTTTACAACAATATAAAAACTAATTAAAATTATTGTATGAATAGAATTTTAATAAGCGGAGTTGCAGGTTTTCTTGGTGTTAATTTAGCATTAAAGCTGCTAGAAAACGAAAATAACTTAGTATTTGGTATAGATAATTTTTCAAATTCTTCAATATCAAATATTTACAGAATTTTAAAATGCGACAGATTTAATTTTCTACAACAAGATATAAAAGATAGAATTTCTGTTAATGTCGATCAGATTTTTCATTTTGTCGGTTGTGGTGATTTGAAAGAATATTATAATGATAAATTTTTATATTGTATACAATATATTGAAAATATTAAATTAATTCTTGAATATTCAAGGCTTTCTGGTGCAAAAATACTTTTTGTAACTGGTTATATCGAAAATAGTGCCGAGGATGATTTAAAATTATATTTTGAACTTCTTCAATTTGTTAATGAATTGATTCTTGAATATTCTTCAAAATATAAAATTAATGCCAAAATAGCAAGAATTGATAAAGTATATGGTCCAAATGTTGTCAAATCGGATTGCAGATTTATTCCAAGTACCATAATAAAAGCGTTTAATAATGATAATATTATCTTAAAATCTGATAAAAGTTATTATTACACATATTGCGAGGATGTTGTTTGCGGTTTTGTCAAGCTTATGAATAGTTACCTTGACGATAAAATTATTGATGTTGTTTTTCCTAATTTGTCTTTTGATTCCGATATTGCAAAACTTATCATAAATTTTACCAAATCTAAATCAAAAATAATTATTGAAAATAATATTCAACAAAACCCTTGCTATGTCCCTGATACACATATTTTAAATGATATTGATTTTAGATGTAAAACTCCCATATTAGAGGGAATATCAAAAACTATCGATTATATAAAGCTTATGTTCTTTACATAAAAAAAGCTCCCTTAACAAGGGAGATTTCTACTTGGTACATAGAAAGGAAGGAAAGGTTAGGAAAAATGTAGGTGTGTGTAAATATGATTATCGAGCATAACAGATCTAACAATATATAAAAGATATATAATATTTATATACCATTTTTAATAGAAATCTAACTTTGTTTCAAAATTTATTTACCAATTTTACAATTCTTAATGTTAAAATTAACACTTATTATTTATGTATTATTTTTTTTATTTATATATCTATATATTAGAAATGGTAATTTTTACACTATAAAATTAGTCTGAAATTATTGTTATATCAGCACTTGAGACCTTTTTTCTTTTGTGCTAAAATATTAGTAGAGCATACTATATACAGGCATTAAACAATATGTTAAATTCGGAAGTTAATGATTACTATCGAAGTTATTTCGGTTCCTATTTTGCTGATTATTTAAAAAACAAAGAGCAGCAAGACAGCAAATTAAATCTTATTTTATTTATCTTTATAATAAGTATTTTTCTGGCAAGCATAGGACTTTCTAAGCCAATATTTGCAAAAACTGACCCTAATTTAATCAAAACTGCAAATACAGGTCAGGAGATATATCTTTATAAGAATTTTAAAGAAAATATAGAAAATAAATATGCAGGTTCTTATATATCCTTTCCTTATCAAGGCGTAGCACATATTAAAAAAATAAAATATATCAATTCTAAACCAATTAAAATAAACATTATTGAATTAAACACTAAGGTAAATCCATATTTAAAAATAAAACCGCAAATAGCGTCAGATAAATTAAATTCAAAAAGAACGGTCAGGAAAATAGCACAAAGAGATCAGGCAATAATTGCAATTAACGGAGGATTTTTTAAACCAAGCACAGGTGTACCATTGGGAGCTTTGATGATTGATGGAGAAGTATTAAGCGGGCCAATTTATAACAGAGTGGGAATTGCAATTTTTGAGGATGATAATAATACAAGTTTTAAAATGTCTAATATATATTTTGATATGACAGCATATAGCAATAATCATTCATTAAAAATAGACAATATTAATCAACCCAGAATGCTTTCTACTTATACACTTTTATATACTTCAATTTGGGGTGAGTATTCTCCGCCACCACCAAAAAACGGATATAATATGTTAGTAAGGAACGGAAAAGTAATTAAAATTTCAGCAAATCCTGTTAAAATTGAAGGAAATGATTTAGTTATACAATCGAGCAAAGAAAAAATTTCAACAATAGGAAAAGATAAGGAAATTAATATTAAAATTGAACTTCCTGATGAATTAAAAGGTGCAAGCCATATAATCGGGGCAGGACCATATTTAGTCAAAGACTCTGAAATTTATGTAGATTATAAAGAACAAAAGCTCCAAGCAATTAGTGGAAAAAATCCAAGGAGTGCAATAGGCTATAATTCGGAAGGTGCTTTTATTATCGTAACTGTCGACGGAAGAGAAAAAGCTTCAGTCGGAATGACTTTATATGAGCTAGCAAAATTAATGAAAAGTTTAGGCTGTGAGTATGCCATGAACTTTGATGGTGGTTCGTCAAGTGCATTGTATCTAAACGGAAAAATAGTAAATAATGCGGTTAATTCAGAGGGTATCCCTGTTTCAAACGCTTTAGTCGTAAGTCAAATCAATCCAGATGAATTGCAGTTATCAAGCATTTAAATTGCAAATAATGCTTTAAATGCCAGAGGAATATACCTGAGTATATCTGAAGCCAGTACCGAATATTCGCTTAATGATTTTGAAGCAATTTCCCCTGCAAGTCCATGTAAATATACCGCACAACAGGCAGCATTTTCAAGTTGAATTCCTTGAGCACAAAATCCCGCAATCATACCTGTTAAAACATCTCCGCTTCCAGCCTTTGCAAGTGCTGAATTACCGGTATGATTAATAAAAATTTTACCGCTTGGAATTGAAATAACAGTTTCATGACCTTTTAAAAGAACTATGCAATCATATTCTCTGCTTGCTTCCCAAGCCCATTTTGCTCTATTTTGCTGTATTTCTTTAACATCAACTCCCATTAATCTTGATAATTCCATAGGATGGGGTGTTATTATAGAATTTAAAGGAAAGGAATAGTTTTTAGCTGCAGCCATTGCATTAATTGCATCTGCATCAATTATAATCGGAGTATATGAATTTCTGTTTTTCTTTATAAAATTATTAATTAGTTCGCTTACACCACCAATTTGATTTAATCCGCATCCAATTGCAATTACGTCATAATTTGCTATAGCACTAAGAAATTTTATTGCATCTTTTGGTATTGTACCGTATGTTGATTGACCTAAATCTAAATATGTAATGTCCGGGGTTTCAGATGCAGTTATATTTACAACATCAGAACAGCTTGCAAGCATAGTATATCCGGCACCTACTCTTAATGATGCAATAGAACTTAAATATGCAGCACCTGGATATTGACAAGAGCCGGCGATATTTAATACATGTCCAAAAGTACCCTTGTGAGAATTTTGAATTCTTTTAGGTAACATATTTAAAATTATTTCTTTTCCTAGAACTTGTATGTCTGCTGATTGTTTTTTAGACATTTTTCTCCTTTATAAATTAATGTTTAACTGTCTTATGGCTTCATACACTGCTATTGCAACCGAATTTGATAAATTCAAACTTCTTGTATCTTTTTTCATTGGTATTGTAGCACAATAATTCTTGTTTTTATTTAAAATTTCTTCAGGAATCCCTCGCGTTTCCGGTCCAAATACAAAAAAATCGCCTTTTTGATATTTAATATCAGTATATTTATTTTTTGTTTTTGTAGTGAAATAATAAAAATTTGCATGTGCATTTCGATTAATTAAATCATCAAGCGATGGGATTTGTTCTATCTCAAGTTTATCCCAATAATCAAGTCCCGCTCTTTTTAAAAATTTATCAGACAAACTAAAACCCAATCTACCGACTAGATATAATTTAGCATCACAACATGCACATAGACGTGCAATGTTTCCGGTATTTTGCGGTATTTCAGGTTCATATAACACAACGTTTATATAACTCACTCTTTTTCCTCAACAAAAAAACGTTTTGATTCGATAATAACGGGCAATCCTCTTAATACACAAAAGGCAACAGAAATAAAAACACATATATTTCCGACTAAAAGCACGTTTTCTTTAATTGCATATTCCAAAGGAAAATGTCCTGCAATTAAAAAGAAAAAAGCAACAGCCTTGCACACTGCGTATGTAAATCTACAAAAGTTTGAAGCTACAATAAATTTAGCAATTTTACCTTGCATCATTGTAGTTTTTCCAAAAGCAGTGTATCCTTTTTCAAATGCTAATGTTCTGAGTGAATCTGTTATTATACCTCTGGTTAGAACAATAATTGGTACTGCTACATTTACCCAGCCTAATGCACAAAAACTGACCCAAAAAACATTTTCAACAATTCTATCACCCATAATATCAAGTAAAGCACCTAGTTTGGATGATATATTTAATTTTCTTGCGAGAAATCCGTCAAGTCCGTCAAACCACATTAAAATAGCGGTTAAAAAAAGTGCTAGAACATAAGAATATTGACAATCTGAGCAGTATAGTAGGCCAACTACAATAAAAACAAAAAATATACGTGACAGAGTCACAATATTTGCAAGATTTTTTCTAATATTTTCCATATTACCCCTCATTTAGCTCTTTATAAATTATATTTGCTACATTTTTTGCACAGTCATTTGAAGTTAATAATTCTTTTGTTTTTTTACAACCCGAAATGATTTTATTTTTCTTTGTTTCATTGTTTAGTATTTCAATTGCACAGTTAGCAATTTTTCTTGAAGTTGCGTCATACATCAGAAATTCATCGACATAATCTTCTCCGGTAATTATATTAACCAGGCATGCTTTCTTAATGTTTCTGACGATCAAATATACTATATAAAATAACAGTGGTCCCCTGTATGCAATCAGCATTGGTTTTTCATACATTGCTGCTTCAAGTGCAACTGTACCTGATGTAAGTAGTAATAAATCGGAATAAGCCAGCAATTCATAGTTTTCATTTTTTATGGTTTTGTATTTTACCTTGAAGGCGTTGTCATTTAAACTTTTAGCCTTTGAAAAAACAATTTGAATATTCCTCTGTGATTTTTCAATTAAGTATGCTGCTTTTTCAAATATTTTTAACATAAATTTTATTTCAAAAATTCTTGAACCTGGAAATATAGCAATTAATTTTTTATTTATATCCAAATTATGTCTTTTAAAAAATTCTTCTTTGTTGTTACATTGTGGAATTTCTGAAATTATAGGATGTCCAACAAACTCGGCGTTTATATTGGCATCATCATAAAATTTTTTTTCAAACGGAAAAATGGTTAAGACTTTATCAATATTTTTTTTGATTGTTTTAAGTCTGTATTTCCTTGAAGCCCAAATTTGCGGCGGAATGAAATAAAAAATTTTAAAACCTTCTTTTTTTAGTGCTTTTGATATTTGCAAATTAAAGGCTCCGTAATCTACTAAAAGAATTAAATCAGGTTTAAATTCATTTTTAAGATAGCTAACAATTTTTACTCCTAAAGATAAATGGTTGACTATGTTTTTAAATGTCAAACCCACTTCACCCATTTTTTCATGGTTTATTAAAAGCTTAACTCCCTCGCTTTCAAGGTTTGATTCCCCAACGCCTTCAATTATAATATCCGAATAAAGTTTCTTTATTTCATGCACAACTTTTGCTGCATGAACATCCCCGGAATACTCCCCTGTTATAATAAAAATTTTTTTTGTCATCTATATTGCCACTATTACCATTTTATGCTTATTTGCATATTCAACCATTTTGTCTTGATTGACTATTATTGTTTCTCCGCTTTCAAGAGCAAGAACATTAGCACCGTATTTGCGCATGATTTTAATTGTTCTAAGTCCAACAGCTGGTATATCAAAGCGTTTATCCTGTGCTGGTTTTGAAACTTTAACAACAATTGCATTTTTTCTTCGGGCAAGCTTACATCCTCTTTTAATACACTTGTCTGTACCTTCAATTGCTTCAATAGCCATAATCATTCTGTCTTTCATTACAACAGATTGACCAATATCAAGTCCGCCCATTTCTTTTGCTATTTTATAGCCGTATTCTATGTCTGATTTTTGTGTTTCTGTAGGTTCCAGTTTAGTTAATACACCTCTTTGTATCATTAAATTTTTGATAAATATTGTTTGATCCAATATTGTAATTCCGATTTCTTCCATCTGTTCTATTATTTTTAGCATTATAGCGTCATCGTTTAGTTTTTTCATTTGCTTTAAAAGACTAATTGCCGTTTTATCAAGTTTAGGTCTTTTAATAAGCATTGTTTTTGAAACCTTACCGAGAAACGTTAATTGTTTAATGTTTTCATCTTTTAAAAATTTTTTAATTTTTTCGACTTGACCAGGGCCAAAGGAAACAACCTTAGAACAGTATTTTTTTAATTCCTTACAATTATCTGATGAAAGCGATATACAAACAATTTCAAAACCGTTTTGTAGTGCACTTTTTGCCATTTGTACCGGCAAAAAACCGTCACCGGCTATTAAACATTGTTTATGCTCTAAAACTATATTTTCCATTTATAAACTAAACTCCATTGAATTTTTATTATTTGAATTTGTAGTTCCTTGTTCAATATTTGTCTTTACATTGCCAACTGCTTCAAATGTTTTCGGGTTAACCGTCATTGTAATTTTATCAGCTTCAACCGAATTTATTCCTTTTTCAACAATTTTTGATCGCCCGATAAAGATGATTTTTTCTGGTTTATTTGTCGTTGAATTTATGTGCATTATTGCTTTAGGCCCATCTGCAACATAATCTGCGTATTTAACATTTACTTTCCCTGTTGCCATCATTGTGTTGGATTTTCTGTCATATTGTTGGCTTCTTGCATTAATTATTACCCTGTCGCCATTATCAAAAGTGACATCCGATAAAGTATTTCCGGAAACTATTATATCTTGTCTTAATTTTGAATATTGAATATTATCACCTTTGATTATGCTCTTACCTTGCTTTATCATGGCTCTTGATTGTAATTTGATATTTTTAACATCACCATTTTTATCTGTTAAAGCATAAGCATTGTCCGACGTTGCAACCATATCCTCATAATTAATTACAACAGAACCTATAGCCTTCATCAGATTTGTGTTTGTATCATACTCCTGTGTATTGGCTGTAATAATAATTGTTGGTTTTTTATCTTCTAAAACATTAGTTTGTGAGCTTCCTTGAGCAGTTATAACCTTTTTTATAAGTGAAACCTTAATAATATCAGCCTTTACTTCGTGTTTTTTGTTTCCTTTTATTTGATATGCATAAGGTTTATCGAAAAAAGTTGCAAGTGACGGCTTTTTTGTTGCAGGTTCTAAGTCCAATTCTGCTCTTGGAGATTTAACAATCACGTCTCCCACTTGAACTTTTACATCACCTGTAAAGTGTCCTTTATTTGAATCCATGTTGATTTCTTGTTTTTTAGATTCTATTGTAATTGCAAGAACATTTGCCGAAAATAAAATTAATATTGTAAATATGATTATATTTGTATGTATCTTTCTCATAATACCTAATTTAGCATAAAATTAAAATTGTGTATATTTTTTCTTGGCATCATCATCAGCATACAGCTTAACAATAGCATTTCCGATTATTTTAAAATTGGTTAATGTAGAATTAAAAACAGCTTTCTTTGACTTGGTAACGATTTTATTGTTTTGAATATACTGGACATTTCCGTTTGCGAGTATATCTTGTCCTTGACCTTGCCAAATTAATTCATCAGCATATAATTGCGAACCGTCTCTGCCTACAATTAAATTATTTCCGTTTAAAATAACTTTTTTACTTTTTTCATCGTAGGTACCTTTATTTGAGGTAAAGCTGACGGCAACCTGTTCTTTATCGTCATAAAAATTTCCGATTACATCGTTTAATTGAACGCTATTATTTTCGGAATTATATTCACCTGATTTAGCGTAAAATTCCCAATATTTTTTTTCGTTTCTTGTTTCGGTTGCAATAATATTTTTGACAATTGCATGTTGATTTTTCATTGATTTATTGGAATTGTTTTTTCTTACCGTTCTTGTAATAAACCAAGACCAAACAATTCCCCAGCCAATAATAAGTATCAGAATCAAAATTGATAATTTAATTAATTTCTTTTTGCTCATAAAAAAATAATATCACAAATTGAATTTTGAATTTTATAATTTAACTTTATAAATAGCATTTTTTATCGCAATCAGCGACTCCTGCATACAATTCAACGTATTGTTTAGCAGGACTTGAATCAATTTTTGTTAACAAGACTTCTTCAACTTGGAAAAAGCCAACTTCTGCAGACATTTCAACTTCAATTCTGATTGGTTTTCTTTCACCTTTACAAATACTGATTCTATTTATGGCATTTGCGGAATATTTATGTATATCACCTACTTTTGGGCTGCTACTTATGGCAAGGGGAATTCTTGCTCTGCCCTTTGTCATATCGCATCCGTCTGCAATAAGAACAATTCCGGCTTCTATTGAATGAATTTTTCTGGATGACATGTGTCCAACTATTGATTCAATTGTTAGAGCTTTTATAACGGTTCTTCTTTGTAAATCATCGGGAAATATATTCAATAGAGTTCTTTCAATTATCGGTTGAGCCAAAATTACAGACATATCTTCATGTCCCTGTCTTGAAATAGCCATTCCAAGATCATGCATTGAACCGGCTAAAATAACTGCACACATACTGTCATCAAAATTTCCCGCCTCTTCTTTTTCTAGAGATGTTTTAATTTCTGATTTTTTTAATATATTTAACATTTTGATTGCGTTGAGAGCAACCTGCCTCATATGTACCGGCCCATGATCATTAAAGCCAAGTCTTTTAATTGATACAATGTTTGCATATTCTTGAAGATATTGCAGTTCTTCATCTGCAAACAAAATTTTTACAAGTTTTGTACAGGTTTCATTATCTTCAAGTCTTTTTAAAATTTTATTTTCAATAGAAATTTCTTTTGCTGATTTCATATTTACCCTATATACCTTTGTTTATATGATAACACATTTATTGAAAATTTGATGTTATGTAATTTATTAAGTTTTATAAAGTATAATTTTTGATAAATATCAATTATATATTCTATATATTTTTTATATATATAGGATAAGAGAAATAAGAATGTAATCTATGAATTTTAGTGATTTAAAAATTGAATTTACTGAATATTTAATCAGTCAAGGTATTATTTCAGAAAAAGAATATTTTTATAAAGATAACACTGCTAGTGTTTTTATGTATGCACAGGAATTTAAAGATTATCTCCATAATGAGCTTAAATGTGACACGTCTATTTATCAGGAAAGCATTTTTGATATATTAGAAATGCAGGTTATTGACGGTAAATTGGTCAACCCGGACGAAGTCGAGCAGCCAGATAGTGATGATAGCGAGGCTGGTTTAGGTCAAGTTATAGAAGGCGATGACTTTTCTTCAAGCGATTTAGATATCAATAGTACATCCGAAACAGAACAAAATCTGCAAATCGAAGAAACAGATGACAATTCAGAGATATCTATTACAACAGATGAGAATGTTTCCGCACAAGCTTCTGATGTTGATAAAAACAGTAAAGCAAATAATGATGTTTCATTATTAATGCAAAATGAATTAGGAGCTAATACAGAAGAAAATCAACTTCTTGTTGAAATATTTAACGACCTAATCAAAGATGAGAAATTCTTAAGTGTTATTGACTTGGATTCTAGTGGTGACTTGAGTTCCGATGAACTGACTAATTTCTTTAATACTGTTAAGGATTTTGATTCTGACGGTTCAAATGTTTCTTTGGATGATATGCTGCAAGCGATTGAAAAAATTAATGACGGGACATTTGAGTTATTGTCTGATGCAATTGAACCAAATGATGAAATTGAAGAAACCGAAGAAATGCATCCTAATAATCAAATATCGGCTACCGGCGGTTCTGGAGGCGGTGGCGGTGGCGGAAATTATAATACAACACCGCAAGAAAAAACACTTGATAATATGACAAAAGAAGAACTTAATGCTGAATTATCAAAAGCTCAAACCGATTATGATGAAAAAAAGAGTGTAGTTGATTCTATTTTAGACGGTTCAAACCCCGAATTAAAAGAACTCGAAAATAATATTGATACTGCTTACGAGTTATTTCAATCAGAACTTAAAAATGTAGATGAAGAAATGGCACAAAACTTAGATACCCTGAAAAAATCAATTGAAGCCAAAGAGGACGAAATAGATAAGGCTGAACAAAATATAATTAATCAGGAAGTTGTCGTTTCTGAAGCCCAAAATGCTTATGACAATGCAGTGGCTACAAGGCAGGTTTTAGAAAGTACGCTGTCATCTCTTCAACAGGTTGATACTTCAGATTTAGATTCATCGCAAAAATCAGAAATAGCCGAAAAAATAAGTACAGTTCAGACTAAGATTGAAGAAGCTAAAGAAGCGGAAGATGCTGCAAATACTACGTTGGAAAATGAACAAGAAAATCTTGAAGAACTAAAAGAACAAAAAGAACAATTAAAAACCGGCGAAGGTGGGTTAGATGAGCTTAATGAGCAAATGACCGATTTGCAGACACAAATTGAAGAAAAATATCCTGAAATAAAACAATATATGGATGATTATAACACTGCAAAAGAAACTTATAAAACAGAAAAGGAATCTGCTTTATCTACTGCAAAAGCTGATATGGAAAAATCTCTTGAATATGTTAATGAAGTTCAAAGTGCAATAAATAATTCTGATAATCGAGATTTAGCTTTGAAGTACAGTTTTGACGGATTGACCGAACTAACAAGAAAAGCCGTTGAATTAGCTTATACTCAAATCGGAGTGTCCGAAACTGAAGGAAATAACAGAGGTGATAATGAAAAATACGGTGCAGGAGCTGGTGTTGCATGGTGTGCCGCATTTGTTTCCTGGTTGTACGGAAATGGTCAAGGTAATAGCGGAAATAATCCGTTAAAATTTACGACAAGCGTCTCTGGATTGCGTGATCAAGCTAAAGCAGCGGGCTATTATTCTGCAGTAGGAACATACACTCCTAAACCCGGAGATATCATGATTCAAAAGAGCAATGGTGCTTCACATACCGGAATAGTAGTGAAAGTAGAAGGCAATACTATATATACTATTGAGGGCAACTCCGGTAATACAGTCCGAGAAAGACATTATACAATTGGAGATTCAAATTACGGTAAAATTTCAGGTTGGATCAGAATGAATGAATGGAGTGCTGCAACTTAAATTTAAAAACTTGATCCAATATATTCAAATCCGTATTTTGTAAGCTCATTTTTATCATATAAATTTCTACCGTCAAATATAATTGGGTTTTTTAGTAATGACTTAATTTTATTAAAATCCGGAGTACGAAATTCGTTCCATTCTGTAAATATAATAAGAGCATCAGAATTTTTTAAAACCGCTAATGAGTTATTTTTATATTCAATCTGTTTTTTAAAAATATTTTTTGCAGTACTTATCGCCATCGGATCAAATGCTTTTATTTTTGCACCTTTTGCTATTAATTCATTAATAATATCTATAGATGGAGCTTCTCTCATATCATTTGTTCCTGGTTTAAAAGACAATCCCCATACAGAAAATATTTTGCCCGATATATTTTGATTAAATCTGTTGTAAATTTTTTTAAGAAATAATTTTCTTTGAAGTAAATTAACTTTCTTTACTGAATTTATAATTTCAAGATTACAATTTTGTTCTTTACCCATTTTAATTAGAGCATTAATATCTTTTGGAAAGCAACTTCCTCCAAAACCAATTCCAAAATTTAAAAATTTATCACCTATTCTTAAGTCGGAAGCAATGCCTTGTTTTACTTTGTGCATATCGGCACCAAATTTTTCACATAAATTTGCAATCTCGTTTATAAAAGATATTTTTGATGCCAGAAAGGCATTTGAAGCATATTTTGCAAGTTCTGCTGATTTTGTATCCATGGTAATTAGCTTATCAGACTCAAATAAAAATGGACCGTATATATCTTTCATGATTTTGATAGCTTTTTGTGAATCCGTACCAATGATAATTCTGTCAGGATTTAAAAAATTTCTTATCGCACTTCCTTGACTCAAAAACTCAGGGTTTGAAACAATATCGAATTCAACAGATGTAATAGATTTAATAAAAGTCTTTATTTTGTATGTAGTTCCGACAGGTGTCGTAGATTTATTTACAATCACCTTGTAATCTTTTATTGAATTGGCAATTAGTTCCGCAACAGCGAACAAATGGCTCAAATCACAGTTTCCATCTTTTTTTTGCGGTGTACCAACAGTTATAAAACATACATTTGATTTTTGTATTGCATTTTTTATATCAGTTGTAAAAAATAATCGTTTTTTGATTAAATTAGAATTTACAATTTCAGAAATTCCGGGTTCAAATATTGATATTATACCTTTAGATAGATTATTTATTTTTGCTGAATCTATATCGCAACAATATACTTCATGACCAATATCCGCAAAACATGCACCAATCGTAAGCCCGACATAACCAGTTCCAATTACGCAAATTTTCATTTGTTTCTCCTGGAATTATTATATGTCATATTTCTTATTTTTTAAATCTTTTATAAATAAATTAATTAATTTTGGATATTTTGATATTATTTTTAATAATTGGTATTTTGGTTTTAATTTCATATAACTAATTATTTGTTTACGGTTTTTTAGCAAATCTTTTAATTTGATTGCTCTGCATTTATTTCTTAATTCACTTAAATAATAATGTTTGAATAAAACTTTTGTAAAATAACTTTCATCTATATTATTCAACTCTATAATTTCAAATATATTATCTGGTAATATATTTTTTGAAATATTGTTAATGAATTTTATTGCACTTTTGATATGTGAGTCCGTTGATGTTTTTTTAATGTTATATTTAACGATACTCCAATCAAAATCGGTTTTTGATTCCAAAAAATATTTGCAATCAAATAATGAATATAATATTGCCGACTTACTGGTTGATTCTCTAAGATTTCTAGATAAATTTATCAGAGTAATAAACATTAAATCTTCAAAGCATGGTACCAGAGATTTTACACCAAAAACATTTTTAATTGTTGCTCTTTTAAATAAATCATCTAAAAAATTTTGTTCATTTTTTGTTCCCATGCTAATAAATCTATGTATATCAATAGCATTGCGGCCAGTTTTTTTATCGTGTAAATCAACAGAATGATAATCAATTTTTTCGTAATAATAGCCAAGGGGCATAATTAAATTAATTGCTTTCATAAAGTCTCTTTTTTGCAATAAAAAATCTACATCACCCATTATTCTTGGCATATCTTGTCTAAGATACTTCATTGCCAGACCTTTTAATATAAGCGGATAAATTCCATTTTCGTTAAGGACTTTCCCTGCCTTAATAAACGGTGTAATTATGACAAGATTATTTATTCTGTATTTGTTGCATATTTCTTTTAATTTCGAATTCAAATTTGTGTTAATAAATAAATCAGGACAGACTTTTTGCAAATATATTAATAATAGTATTTTAGAATCATCACAATCATATTTATTCCAATTATTTATTAATAAATCAACGTCATTTTTAGTAGTGTTATTTAAGAAAGCATACTCAATTAGTTTTTTTTCATCTTTAGATATAAATTCATTGCAATAATTTTCCGTTAAGATATTACTTGCAGTATTTAACATCTCACCCCGCTTATATTTATCAAAGTGTATTTATAATTATCTTTTTATTAATTTGTCTCTTAATATTTTTGCATAGTCTTTGTATTCATCTTTTTGGTTTGTTATCCCAAAGTTATTATCATGGATTCTTCGATTGCATGTAATAAAATCAGCTCGATGAATTGATAAACCATGAATATCTAATCTTTGAATTAAATCTATTACATCGCCTGTAATCGTGTCTTCTCTGAATAAACCGATTATATCAAAAATTTCTTTTTTAAATAATGTTGAACCTGTTAGAATATTAGAAAAAGGTTCCGGATTTGTAAATTTTTTTCTGTGCGGAGTATCAGGAGAGCAAAAATTTTTTATTTTTGCCATGACAATTTTATATTCTTCATTTTTTTGCATTTCATCGTATAGCATTTCTAAAGCATTATCGACCAATAAATCATCTTGATCAATTGTTAACCAATAATTGCCTTTAGATAAATTTATGCCTCTGTTTTTTCCCGCCATTTGACCTTTTTGAGCTTCATTTATATATACCCTGCATCCCATTGACGCTGCAATTTTTGCAGTATTATCACTACTTAAATCATCTATAACAATAATTTCATGATTAAAATTTTGCTTTTGAATACTGCAAATTGTTTCTTCTATATATTTTTCGCCGTTGAATGTCGGTATTGTAATTGATATTAAATCATTCATAGTATTCTTTCTTTTAAATTAAATTAGCATATAAATTAAATTTATATTTTTATTATATAATAAAAATACAGTTACAAAAAAATAATCATGAAACAAGAAATTTTATATAAAAAAGAAATAGAAAATATACATAAAACTGAGTATTTCAAAAAAGATATTAAAATTACGGACGCACTAATTGAGAATTTTTTTGACAATATTTTGGGCATGGAAGAAAAACTCTTATTAAAATTAATACTGACTAAAACCCCAGCTCAAAAGGATTTAGATAAATTATTGCAAATATGGGATATTGAAAAAAAATCCGGAGCAAAATCATTATTGCTTTCTCATCTTTTAAAAACAAACCCTGATTTAAAAGCTACTCAATACGAGGAAGGTCGTCTAAAGGGATTAATTTTAAATCAAAGATTTATAAATATAAATACTTTTTCTCATTTTAAAAAAATTACTGCTAAATTAAATCAAGAAAACATTGTTCCGCTTATTTTTAATGAAGCCTTAATCAAAGTCATAAATCCAAATTTTCCAAGATATATAAATTACATTGATTTAATGATTTTAAATAATGATTGCCAAAAAGTATTAAAAATTATCAAATCATTAAATTACAATGTTAAAAAAGATAATCAAAACAAATTAAATGTTTATGAATCCGAAAATTCAGAAAAGCCGATTTTGAATATTCATAATACATTTTTTTTGAATGCAAAAAATCAAAATAAATTAGTTAAAAATATATTTAAAAGGGCAAAAATTACTAATATTTATAATATCAGAACTTATACCCCCTGCCTTGAAGATATTTTATTTATTTTATTTATAAATATTTCTGATAATTTGCGTTGCAATAAAAGTTATGCTGATTTATTAAATAAAATTTTGGATTGTCATTTCATTCTCAATGAAAACAATGACATTAATTGGGATATTATTCTTGAAAACTCTAAATTAACCGGTTTTGAAGTTAAAATTAATATCGCAGTTAACTTTATAAATAAAATTATAGGAAAAATTATTCCCGATAAATTATTTTTTGAAAAAGAAGCAATTGATTATTCAAATATGGTATTGTTTGAAAATTTTTACTATATAAAATTACAAAAAGAATGCAGAAATCTAAAAATTTTAAATGTTATAAAAAAACCGCTTTTAATTAAAAAATATATAATTTTAAAATCAAAATACAAATTTTTGAAATTGCTGAATAATCATCCAAAATTAATCAAATTATTAATAAAAGACATATCAAAAATATACGACAAACAGGAATTTTAAATGAGGATTACAAATTTAGATAAAATTGAGATAGTAGAAGTTTTTAAAAGCATAAATAAATATGCTTTTTCTCGAGATATTAGATGGATTAAATACGTTGATTTAGGAATAAAGGTAATAAGAATAATTAGTTTTAGCGATGAATTTTTACCTTTAGTTGAAAAACAACTAACATTGGTATTAAAAGATTACTCGGATAGCTATGATGATACGATAGTTTTATTAAATGAACAAAATTATCTTCCCTTTCTAAAAGAAATTATAGAAAACAATCAAAAGATAAACACAAGAATAAAATTTGAAAAAATATATAAAAAAGCAAACGGTGTAAAGGATGTAAACGAAAATACCTTATACGATATACAAATTATAGATAAGGACTTTTCAAATTTAAAACCTATAATAGATTTTCAATCGACACGTGGTTTTTTTGTTGCAAATGATATTGAAAATAACATATATTACTATAATGCACCTGATTTATCGCCTGAAGAATTTATAAAAGAAGGACACATATTTGTTCAAATTTTTTATAACATTTTAAAAACAAAGACCTCAAATTTGGTGCATGGTGCGGTAATAGGCTGCAAAAATAATGGTATATGCTTATGTGCAAGAGGTCAAAGAGGAAAATCAACATTATCGGTTCTATCTATGTTAAGGGGATTTGATTATGTTTCTGACGATTATTTAATACTTCATAAAGACAATCAAAACAAACTTTTATCCAGCCCGATTTATTCAATTATTACTCTAAGCGAGCAAATGTATAACAAGCTATATGACTTAATGGACGGTGCAAGGTTTATTTCAAACAATGCAAGAAAAGATAAATACGTTTTTAATATATCAAACTTTCACGACAGATTTAAAAACAATTACCCGATAAAATTATGTATTTTTCCGGAAATTGTTTCTGATGACAAACCAAGTATTTGTCAATGTACAAACGAAGAAAAAGGAAGAGCAATAGTTCAACTTATTCAGTCTACATTAATGCAAACACAGGATTTAAGCGACCATACTACAATTAAAAAACTAATTGATATGGTTAAAGACTTGCCGTTTTATAAATTCAATCTATGTTTTGATATAGAAGAAAATACACGTTTTCTGAGTGATTTTATGAATAATTGTGATTTTAATACGGATTACAATAGGGATTTGAATAAAATATGCGTCGATATTACTTTTGATGTTGCAAATATTTTAAATTCCGAAACCGGAGTAATATATTCACTAAATAAATTTGCGACAAATATATACGAAAAACTCATAAATTCAATCCCAAAAAGCGATATTATTAATCAATTAAAAAAATATATACCGCAAAACCCCAATATAATTGAGGAATTTAATCACTTTGCAAAAGTACTTGAAATAAAAGGACTTTTAGAAATTAAAAATGACAATCCATCCGTAAATATTAATAACGATTTTGCTATAAATGATGATTATAAAATTTCGTTAATTGAATATTCAACAGAAAAAGAAATTGAATTGATAAAGTTAGGAGAAAAATATGACGAATTATGTGTTAAATGAAGAAAAAATGTTTGCAGATGTAGCAGACGGCGTTGCAATAATAATAAATTCAGAAACAGGCATATATTACGGTTTAAATAAATTTTCTACAAATGTCTACGAAAATATCGTAAATGGTGCTTCTAAGGAAGATATTTTAAGTTGTTTAAAATCATACAAAAATTGTCCTAATGATATTGAAATTAGCTTGGATAACTTTATAAACAGATTATTAGAGCTTAATATAATAAACAAATCAGATAAACAAACAAAAGAAATTTATTTAAGTGAAGATTTAGCAAATTTCAATTCTTTTACGTTCGATTTAAAAGAATATAGCGACGCTCAAGAGCTGCTTTTGGCTGATCCTATCCATGAGGTTAAAGAAGAAACAGGCTGGAGTCCGGAAAAAGAATCAATAGGCTATACAAAAGAAGAAACATTAGAAAGAGAGAAAAAGGTTGAATAGTCTATGAATAAATTATTTTATATCAATGAAAATCTTTGTTCGGAATGTATACGTTATACAATCTGCATTTTTGGCATAAAATTTAATTTTAAAAGAAAACATAAATTAAAAGGGAATCCCGTAATTTTTTTGATTGCATATTCTTTTTCACTTAATGGCGGGAAAAAATCTAAAATTGTAAAAAATGCTTCCGACCATAAAAAAAATATTGATATACTCAAGAAAAATCTTTCAGCGGATTCATTAAATAACTTAAATAAAATTTTGGAAAGAATTAACAAAATATTATATGCAGTGAAAAATAATATAACTTTTGATGATAATTTTATATACAGCAATGATGAGCTTGTGCAACTTGAAAAAATAAAAAAAATGAAAAATGAAATAGTACAAAAAGAAAATTATTATCAATACCAAGATTACAAATTACCTAGAAGCTTTTTTTCTCCTTCGGTATTTGTTTATAAACACGGGATTGATACCCTTAAGACTTTTGATAACATCGGAAATAAAACCATATTGGATGTAGGTACATGTACGGGTGATTCAATTTTAGTATTTAGAAAATATTCGAAAAATAATATTATTGGTTTTGAGCCTGTAAAAGAAACTTATGAAATAGCACAAAATACTTTAAAATTAAACAATATTCAAAATGCTAAAATTGAACAAATCGGTTTGGGTGCAAAAGAAGAAGATATTGAAATCTGTGTTTTTCCAGAACAACCTGAATATTCCTCAATTGAGTGCAGAAAATCAACCAACAAAGAAATCATTAAAATAAGAACTCTTGATTCCTATGTCAAAGAAAATAATCTTCAAGTAGGGTTAATTAAAGTCGATATTGAAGGCTTTGAACCACATTTTTTAAAGGGTGCAATCAATACCTTAAAGGAGCAAAAACCTATTTTGCTTTTGAGTATTTATCACAATTATCATGATTTTTATAAAATAAAGCCATGGATAGAAGATTTAAATTTAGGCTATAAATTTGACTTTTTTAAAGGAATAGACGGCGATCCTGTCGGAGAAACTCTTTTAATATGTGAGGTATATTAGCTGTGCCGAAAATTTCAATTATAGTTCCCGTATATAATACCGAAAAATATCTGAATAAATGCCTTGAGAGTATAGTTAAACAAACATTAACAGATATTGAAATTATTTGTATAAATGATAATTCTAAGGATAACAGTTTAACCATTTTAAATAGTTATGCATCATTGGATAACAGAATTAAAATAATAAATTTAACTTCTAATCAAGGTGTCTCAAAAGCAAGAAATATTGGCATTAAAGAAGCAATAGGGGAATATATCGGTTTTGTAGATAGTGATGATTTTATTGAATTAAATTTTTGCGAAAAATTATATATTAAAGCTCAAACAACTCAATCCGAAGTAGTCAAAGGCAATATTTATGATTATTGCGAAAACACTAAAAAATCCTTTTTATCGTTTTTTTACGATACCAATGAAAAAATAATGAAAAACAAGGCATTTTTTTGTTATGGCTTCACCTCTGCAATATATAAAACCGAGTTTATAAAATCAAACAATATATTATTTCCGGAAAATATAACACACTTTGAAGACCCTTATTTTAGCATTTTAATTAGTCTCTTTTTAAATAAGCTGGAATTTCAAAACGATGCAATATACTATTATACTAAACACGAAAATTCTGCTTGCTCAAATGATTTAAATTTAAATAAGACTTCTGATTTTATTAAATCAATTAAATTGATTATAGATAAAATAAACAGTACGAACATTAAAAAGGACGATTACTTTATATATTCAAATTTTTTACTAGAACAATTAATTCCTTGGTGCAGTAATACAAAAATTCCTGACAAAGATAATGTTTTAGCCGTAAACGGGCTATTTAATCTGATTAATTCTTTTAAGTATAAAAAAGAAGAAATTTTTGAATACTATTTTTTAAACAAAAAGAAAAATATTGTTCTTCAAAAAAAGTTTGAAAACATAAAAATGGCGAAACTTTTAAGAGAAAGGATATCAAGATAACTTTGGCTGATTGTATTTTAAATAATGAATATGATTTTATCTTTGGAATAGGAGAAGCCTGCTCGTGTTCTGAAACACTAAGGAAATGCGGACTTCAATTTCAAAGTTATCCTCTTGATTGGCTTTACGGCGGAGATATTAAAACCAGAGTCAATCTTTTGGTAAACAATTTTGAAGATTTTATAAATATTGATGACCTGCAAAAACAAGGTGAGCGTGAAAATCCCCTACCTTGCGATATATACGCAAATTTAAAAAATAAAATTGTATTTAACCATGACTTTCCTTTAAGAAAAAATTTAGATGAGACATATCCTTTGGTATTTGAAAAATATAATCGCAGAATAAAAAGACTGTATGAAAATATTGAAAATTCAAATAAAATTTTAATTGTCTATATCCAAAATCCGGCATCAAAAACAAAAATTATCAGAATAATTCGAAAAATAAAATTTGTAATACAGTTAATTTCAAAAAAATTCCCAAATAAAGAAATAAACTTATTGTATATTGCTAATAAAAATTTTTTCCTTCCCTTTAAACTCAAATTTAAAATAGGAAAAAATTCTCTTTTGTATATAACAAACTATAAAAGAAAAGATAATACTTTACCGGAATTTATAGTAAATCCGGATGTTTTAAATAGAATTTTCAAAAATGTAAAACTAAATAAAAATGTAATAAAAAACCATGAGCAAAAAGCCTGGGTAATGCAATAAAAGAGATAAATATGATAAAAGTTTCAATAATAATACCTGTATATAATGCACAAAAATATTTACACAGATGTTTAAATAGTGTAATCAGTCAAACATTAAAAGAAATTGAAATAATTTGCGTAAATGATTGTTCGAATGATAATTCACTTGAGATATTGAGTAAATATGCAAACAAAGATAAAAGAATAAACATTATTAACTGCACAAAAAACGGCGGAGAATCTGTTGCAAGAAATATCGGCTTGGATAATTCAAACGGTGAATATTTAGCTTTTGTTGATAATGATGATGAAATTGATTTAAATTTTTGCGAAAAATTATATTCAAAAGCCAAAGAAGAAAATGCTGATATTTCAAAAGGAGAAGTACATATAATCGGCTATGACGGAAAAGAAACATACAGCCATTTAAATAGTGATATAAGAAAAAATAATTCCAAGCTTTATTTTGCATATTACTGGTGGACAGGGATATATAGTTCAAATTTAATAAAACAAAATAATATAAGATTTCTTGAAGGGTATCCGTTAGGAGGCGATGTTTTATTTTTAAACCAAGCAGTATTAAAATCAAATAAATTGGCTCTTGTTGATGACGTTTTTTATCACTATTACAGAAGAGAAAATAGCGGTGATTCCCTAATATTACCCAAAGAAAAGATAATTTCAGTACTAACTATCCATGAAAAAATAATTGACAATATAAAAGCTTCAAATATAGACGATAAAAATGGAGTAGGTTTTTTAAATTTTTGGAATTTAAAAGCTGCACTTGATTATGCGTTTAGAAATAAAAAAATTGATATTTTAAAAATGTGTTTGGATAGAGCATTCGTTTTTTACGAAAAAACAAAATACAATTTAAAACCCGAAGCAGAATCTTTTTATCCGATTATCCTTGATATGCTGGAAAATCAAAAAAAAGAAGAATTGTTTGATTTTTATCTGAAAAATGATTCTTCTATTAAATTACTTATGGCGAATTTAAGATTTTTACATAACAAAAAAGGGGATGTTTATGAAGTTAAATAAATTATTTAACATTAAAGAAGCAAACAATAATCATATTCAAGTAACTTTTTTAGGAATAAGAATTAAACTAAATCCAAAAAAATTGATTTTTATAGAAGATACTTTCAGAGGTGGTAAAAGAACGATATATTTCCTTGGTTCAAAAATTACTTACACCAGAAACAAAAATTTTTTAAAAATTGTCCCTGAAAGCAAATCTGCTCATAAACTATTAGACGGATTAAGAGGGATTGAAATTGGCGGAACATCTTACGCGCCTTGGGGATTAAATACTTTAAATATTGATTTTTGTGATATAGATAACCATTATTCAAATGTAAGTAAAGAATGTTACAATATTGAACCTCGAAAAGTCGATATAGTTGCATTTGGCGATGATTTACCTTTTAAAGATAACGTTTGGGATTTTGTTATAAATTCTCACGCACTTGAACATTTTTGGGACCCTATCGCTGCTTTAAATGAGTGGATGAGAGTCATAAAACCTAATGGATACATATATATGAATATTCCGCATAAAGATAGAACTTTTGATAAAGATAGGCCAATCACAACGATAAAAGAACTTGTACACAGGCATGCAAACCCGAATGAAGCTCCGGATCCAACGATAGATTGTCATCATAACGTTTGGAGAACACAAGACTTTCTTGATTTATGTAAGCATCTAAATTTAAAAGTTATTTATACATCTGATAAAGATGACAGGGACGGAATCGGCTTTACAGTTGTAATCCAAAAAGAAAAGATATAGTTGGTTTTTATGTATAAAATTTCAGTTGTAATTCCTATATATAATGTTGAAAAATATTTAAAAAAATGTCTTGACAGCGTTATAAATCAGACTCTAAAAGAAATTGAAATTATATGTATAGATGATTGTTCTACTGATAATAGCCTTTCAATTATCGAACAATATATTCAATTTGACGATAGAATTAAATTATTAAAAAACGATGTTAATTCAGGTGCTTCATATACAAGAAATAAGGGAATCAATGCTGCAAATGGAGAATATATTGGTTTTATTGATGGAGATGACTACATTAACGGTAATTTTTATGAAAACCTTTATAAAAAAGCTAAAAAAACAAATTCTGAGGTCGCAAAAGGCACTTTTGAAATTGTGTCATCTAACTTTTCCACAAAATCTGATTTAAATGAAAAAATTAAAAAAAATTTAACATATTTTTTTGGGGAATTCTACACTGCAATATATAAAACCTCCTTTCTTAGAGAAAATAATCTATATTTTCCGCAAGATATCTCGACTTTTGAAGACCCATATTTTAGTGTAATAACAGCAAAAAAAATTAAAAACATTTGTTTTGCAGATGATTCTATTTATTACTATATAAGACATGAAGTAAGTTTATCCAAAGATGTGAGCCTTGAAAAAATAAAAGATAGAATTAAATGTGCAAGAATGATATTAAATGAAGCTGAAAATGAAGAAAATTACAAAATTCTTTTGTATGATTTGATTCTCTACGTATTTTTTATCACGTTATTCAATTTAAAAGATAAAATAACAAAAATATACTTTATAGATGAAATCAAAAAAATATTATTATTGCGTCCTGAATATGACATTGAAAGAGATTATGATAAACTCTATAAAAAATGGTATTTATTTAAAATGCAAACAATGATGAATAAAATTAGAACCAAGGTTATGTAATGAATAATTTATCTGAAAAAATTTTAAAAGCTTATTCTATAAATAAAGATATCAAAATACTTGTTAATTATATTAAACCCTCTTTTTTATTTAAAACAAATATTTTAACGCCTATTCATCTTGGAAGATCAATAGCAAAAGACCCATCAAAAGACGGTACAATAACACAAGACGATTTAAAATGGCTTTATGATAATTGTATTGGAGATGATGATTTTAATGAAAATATCTCATATACTAATCGCAGAGTAGGATTTTTAACTGGAACTTATTGGGCATATAAGAATTATGATAAACTTGGCAATCCGGAATATTTTGGCTCATTTGGTTATAGAAGATTATTAGATTATGACTGTCTAAGAAACTTAGAACAATATGATTTAATTTTACCTAAGAAAAAAGACTTTAAATTTGAATCCCTAAAATCACAATTTATTTCACATCATAATCAAAAACTTTATGATATGGCCATTAAAGTTTTTGCCAAAGTACATAATAATGAACTGTCAGAACTAAAAAAATACTTTGAAGGAACAAAAGGATATTTTGATGAGTTATACATTATAAAAAAAGATTTATTTTTTATTTTTTGTAATTGGATATTTCCGCTTCTTTTTGAATATTTAAAGGAACCACAAATAATACTAAACAACAACGATTATAGAGACATAGGTTTTATAATGGAGAGAATTTGCGGATATTACTTTGATAAATTAACAAAGTCAGATAAAATTAAATATTTAGAAACAAACGTCATAATTACACAAAAATTAACCGTAAATAAAGATAAAATAAATAGAGAATTATTGGCTAAGCTAAGAAAAAATACTAGTTTATAGGCAAAAATCCGAATAAGTAATATTTATATTTATCTTTGTTAATTTTTTTACGTTTTTTCAAAAGTCTAAGTCCGCAAAAATAAAAATTCTCGATTAAACGCCCTTTTTTATCAAATTTATGTAAACTGTAAAATAATCTGAACTTTTTGTTTTTATTTTTATTTTGGTAAACAAAATCAACTATACTGTTTTCAATATTTTTTACATTGAATAATTTATCTCTTAAAAATTTAACCGAACCAAGAATGTTAAATTTTGAATCGCTAATATAAATAGGCAAAAATGGAACTCTTAATCCCCTTGTTGCAATGATTTCCGATATTTTAGAAGCTAAACTTCCGTTATATAGATGCTCTTCTAATGTTATAACAGGAATATTCATATCCAAAATCTCATTTATTCTTGTTTCATCAAGAGGTTTGAGGGTATGGACACTAAGAAGCATGGGCGAAAGCCCGGCTTTTATCATATTTTCACAAAAATCAATTCCAAAAGAAACATCGACTCCATAAGTAAGCAAAGCAAAATCAAATCCGCTATAAATTGTAGAAATTTTATTAACATCAACGCTATATTTTTTCATTGCACATTTAGCAGTGTTCCAACTTATATACATAGGGCCTTTATGTTTTAAACTGTATTTAAAAACTTCCCTAAATTCAACATCAGACCCTGGACAACAAACAGTCATATTAGGTAGATTACTCATTAAATTTATGTCTTCGATTGCCCAATGTGAATATCCTGCTTTACAAGAAGAAAGTCCTGATATAAAACCGATAATTTTAACATTAGCATTATTATAAGCACAATCCATTCTGACTTGTTCATAAGCTCTTGCGGTAACATATTGCGCTAAACCAACAACATAAACAGTTTTTCCTCTTAAAGCCAGACCTGAAGCAATGCTAATAGCTTCTGCTTCCGCTATTCCAACATTAATAAACTTATTTGGAAATTGCTTTGCAAAATCATCAAAAAAAGCAGTCAATGCTCCATCTACATAAACAATATAAACATCTTCATTTTTATATGCTTCATTGAGAACAACATTTTTCAAATTTTCTACAGTCATAAAACTTCTATTCCTTGACAAACTTTTTGATAATTTTCATCGCTCAACGGTGCCGCATGAAATCGACCAAAGCCCATTTCATTTAACGCAAATTGGCAATCTTTACCTTTAATAGTATTTGCAATAATACACTTCGGTTTTGAGGTTTCTATCCTAAAAGCTTTTTCAAGCTCATATACATTATGTCCGTCACATTCAATAACATCAAAACCAAACGCTTCTATTTGTCGAGCAACATTAGAATAAGTATCAACTATATTAGTTACATAGTTATCTATCTGTTGGTTATTTCTATCAACAATAATTGTTATATTTTTCAACTTTTTAGATCCGATAAAAATAATCGATTCCCAATTTGTGCCTTCTTGAAGCTCGCCATCTCCAACTATAACATAGACATTATATTTACTATCCCACGCCAAACCAACTCCAAATGGTAAACCATGTCCCAATGAACCACACGCAACATCAATTACGCCAATATTCCGTTTAGAAACAACTCCATATAAATCATGTCCTAAAATAGAATCCTCATCGCACATAAATTTATCTAAAAGCTTAAGATCAATTAAACCGGCTTCAGCTAGTACTGCAACTTGACCCAATCTTGCATGTTCTTTTGAAATAATGACTCTGTTTCTATCTAAATCATTAGCATTATTTTTTGTGATATTTGCAATTTTATTGTATAAAACATACATAATCTCAACGCTTGAAAGCGAAGAAGGAATATGCCCTACTCTTGCTTTTTGAGCTGTCTGGAATAAATACTGTTTAACCCGTCTAATTCTTTGTTCATCATTCATAAACTGGATGGTAGCATAAGATATTTTAATTGTATATAAAGGAAAAGTCGTGTCTGGAAAAAAATTTACACTCTTTAACAAAACTTTTATTAATTTATCTTGACAAAAAACAAATCACACGTAAATTACTCATATTATAATCAAATTATTATAAAATTTAAATTTACAATATTTTATAATTTAAATTTATATGATAGTATGGTGCAATGAATATGATGAACAATAAATACAATATCCCTATTATTGGTTTCGGCACTTTAAAATTAAATGGCAATGATGGTATCGAGGCTATAATTAATGCCATAAAACTCGGCTACAGACATATTGATACAGCACAAACATACAATACCGAGTATGAAGTCGGAAAAGCAGTAAGATACTGCATAGATAACAATATAGTTCAAAGAAAAGACCTCTTTATCACCTCAAAGATTGATCCTCACAGACCTATTGGATACAATGAAGCTATTAATGCCGTCAATTCAAGCTTAGAAATTATGGGACTAGATTATCTTGACCTATACTTAATACACTATCCTAATATTGCCCCAGGCTCTGAATGGAAAAAATTAAATCGCCTAACTTATGAAGGATTAGAAGAATGTGTCAATAACAAAAAATTGAAAAATATTGGCGTTTCAAATTTCATGCCACACCACCTTGATGAACTTTTAAAAACCGCAAAAATTCCCCCCTTGGTTAACCAAATACATTTATCTCCAATATGGCAGCAAAAAGAGCTTGTTGATTACTGTAACAAAAAAAATATAATTTGTTGTGCATGGTCACCCAGAATTAGACCCTTTGATATTGTTGAAAATATCTTAGGAAGAAAAGTATATGGCGAAATTGAAGATTTAAACAGCGTTGTATTAAATGAGCTTTCTGAAAAATACAATAAATCATCCACTCAAATTACCATAAAATGGTGTATACAAAAAGGTTTTGTACCTATCGTAAAAACATCCGACAAACAAAGAATGGTTGAAAACTTAAATGTTTTTGATTTTATGCTCGATAATCAAGACATAAAAAAGCTTGACTCGCTTAATTCAAGACCAGTCTTTCCTGATATTGCACCTGATATAGCATATACAATTTGGGCGTACCAACAAAAGCTCAACGAAAGCATAGTAAATAAAAAATGGGAACTAAAATTTTTTGGATTACAATCATTAACTTTTATGCGTAAATCCGAAACCGAATTCAATTACTACCTTTTTGGTTTTATCCCTTTAATTAAAATTAAAATTAATAAAAATAAAACAAAATATTATCTGTTTAATTTTATTCCAATGTTGAAAAAAATAGATAAAAACAACCAAAAATATAAATATTACCTTTTTAACTTTATACATCTTTTTACTTTAAGAGTAGAAAAAGAAACAATAAACACAAGTGTAGAACTTATACCTAACTACATAAAATAGAAAAAACAAAAAAGAATAATTACCCCTAAAATCTTTATAAACTCCAGAGCTTTTATAAAAAACACATAAAAACAATTTTGTATTTTCAATAATCATAAAACCTTAAAAGAAGCATCATAACTTTGTGATATTTGCAATTTTATTGTATAGTACATACAAAGATCTCAATACTTGAAAGCGAAGAAGGTATATGCCCTACTCTTGCTTTTTGAGGTGTATAGAATAAATACCGTTTAATCCGTCTAATTCTTTGTTCATTATTCATATCATTAATATTTACATAAAAAGTATAAATTGTATATTAAAGAAATGTTATTTTTTTTAAGATTACAAATACTTTTTAAATATCTATATCCAAGGCTTTTCGAGTTAAATGTATAATTAAAATTACAATATTATATAATTACAATTTATATGTTAATATAAAATAAAAATTAGTTTAATTTTGGGGTAAGTGCATGCCATTTGAGTTTGTAAGACAAAAAATAAAAGAGGTCATTTTAATAACTCCAAAAGTTTTCGGAGATTCCAGAGGTTTTTTTATGGAAACCTATAAAAAAACAGATTTTGAAGCAAATGGTATAATTGGTGAATTTAATCAAGACAACCACTCAAAATCATCAAAAGGTGTTTTAAGGGGACTACATTATCAACAAGAGCCATTTGAACAAGCAAAAATTGTCAGATGTATTAAAGGCAAAATTTTTGATGTGGCTGTTGATATAAGAAAAAAATCCTCAACCTTCGGAAAATATGTTAAAGTTGAATTATCAGAAGATAATAAAAAAATGCTTTATATTCCAAAAGGCTTTGCTCATGGTTTTGTGGCTCTGAGTGATGAGGTTGAAATAGTCTATAAAACGCAAGGAGAGTACCATCCTGAAGCGGATAGAGGTATAATTTGGAATGATAAAGATATAAATATAAATTGGGAAATAGATTTTTTGCCTTTACTTTCCGAAAAAGACAAAAATCATCCAAGTTTAAAAGAAATATAAGAGGCAAATATGAAAATACTAGTTACAGGCGGAGCAGGATTTATCGGAAGTTGTTTCATAAGACAAATGTTAAATAATCATCCCGATTATAAAATTATAAATCTTGATTGTTTGACATATTGCGGAAATTTGTCAAATTTAGATGATATTAAAGATAATAAAAATTATACATTTGTTCACGGCAACATTTGTGATAAAAAATTAGTAAGAGAATTAATATCTCAAGTAGACTGTGTTGTTAATTTTGCAGCAGAATCTCATGTTGATAATTCAATTAAAAATCCGGAAATTTTTATAGAAACTAATGTAAAAGGAGTACTAAATTTACTTCAATGTTGTAAGGAAATCGGCATAGAAAGATTTTTACAGGTAAGCACCGATGAAGTGTACGGTTCGTTAGGGAAAACGGGATATTTTTACGAACATACTCCGCTGGCTCCAAATAGCCCATATTCTGCAAGCAAAGCAAGTGCGGACTTATTGACTAGAGCTTATTTTGAAACATATAAATTGCCGACTTTAATTACACGATGTTCAAATAATTATGGCCCATATCAATATCCTGAAAAACTCATTCCTTTCTTTATTTCAAAACTGTTAAAAAATGAAAAAGTCCCCGTATACGGCGATGGAATGAATGTAAGAGATTGGCTTTATGTATATGACCATACAAGGGCAATAGATTTAGTTTTACACAACGGAAAATTAGGCGAAGTATATAATATTGGCGGACACAATGAAAAAACAAATCTTGAAATAACTCATTTGATTTTAAATGCGATGGGAAAAGATGACTCGTATATAGAATTCACAAAAGACAGATTAGGACACGACAGACGATACGCAATATCCAACGATAAAATACAAAAAGAACTAAATTGGAAGCCCTCAATTAATTTTGAGGAAGGTATAAAACTAACAATAGAATGGTATTTAAACAATCAAGATTGGATAAAATCAATTGAAAATAAGAAAGCGAGTCTTGTATGATAAAAATCCTTGTAACAGGTGCAAAAGGGATGCTCGGGAGTGATTTGTGTCCGATTTTAGAAAAAGAAAATTTTGAAGTTATAAAAACAGACAAAAATACGCTTGATATAACGGATTTTAACTCAACACAAAAAACCATAGAAAAATATAATCCTAATATAATTATACATTGTGCGGCATACACAAATGTCGATAAAGCTGAAAGCGACCTTGAAAATGCTGAAAAAATAAATTACGTGGGAACACAAAATCTTGCAAAAATATGTTCAAAAAAAGAAATAAAACTTATCTATATATCAACTGATTACGTATTTGACGGAACAAAAGAAACGCCTTATGAAACGTCTGATGTGCCAAATCCAATTAATAACTACGGATTGACAAAACTCAAAGGGGAAAACGCTGTTAAAAAATACTGTAAAGATTTTATAATTGCAAGAACTGCCTGGTTATACGGATTAAATGGTAAAAACTTTGTTGAAACAATGATAAGTTTAGCAAATAAAAAAGAGTTAAAAGTTGTAAATGATCAAATAGGTTGTCCGACTTGGACAGTTGAATTATCAAAAGGAATATTAAATCTTATAAAAACAAATCAAAACGGAACATTTCATGTATGTGCGAACGGAAATGCTAGTTGGTACGATTTTGCAAAAGAAATCTTTAAATTAACCGATTTAGATGTAAATTTAATACCATGCACTACGCAAGATTTTCCAAGACCGGCCAGCAGACCAAAATACAGCGTTATGAATAACAACGGCATAGTTAGAGATTGGAAAATTGCACTAAATGATTATATTAAGTTAAGAGGGGGGAAATAATGAAAGGCATTATTCTTGCGGGCGGTGCCGGAACGAGGCTATATCCAACAACATTAGCTGTATCCAAACAGCTTTTACCCGTTTATGATAAACCCATGATTTACTATCCGATATCAGTGCTTATGCTTGCAGGAATTAGAGATATACTTATTATTTCAACTCCGCATGATTTGTGCAATTTCAAGACCCTATTAGGTGATGGCTCACAATTCGGACTAAATTTTTCATATATTGAACAGCAAAGTCCTGACGGACTTGCTCAAGCCTTTATTTTGGGTGAAGATTTTATTGAAAATGACTCTGTTGCTATGATTTTAGGCGATAATGTCTTTTATGGAGCAGGGTTTTCAAATTCATTAATCAAAGCTTCGCAAGATGTACAAAAAGGTATGGCAACGATATTTGCATACATGGTTAAGGACCCGGAAAGGTATGGCGTAATTGAATTTGACAAAAATAAAAAAATAATTTCCATTGAAGAAAAGCCAAAATTCCCAAAATCAAACTATGCCATTACTGGTTTGTATTTTTACGACAATAATGTAATAAAATATGCAAAAAACCTCAAGCCCTCGAATCGAGGAGAGCTTGAAATTTCAGATTTAAATAAAATATATTTGAGTCTTAATAAACTTAATGTTGAAGTTCTTGGAAGAGGTTTTGCTTGGCTTGATACAGGTACACATGATTCTCTTATTAGAGCGAGTCAATATGTTCAAACAATTGAAGAAAACCAAGGAATTAAAATTGCTTGCCTAGAAGAAATTGCCTACAGAGTTGGTTTTATTGACAAGCAAAAAATGCTTGAAAATATAAGTAATTATTCCGATAATGAGTACTATAACTATATTAAAAATTTAAAATTATAAAAATTATATTTCACACTAATATTTAACATTAGTAACAAAATATTTTTTTACAAATAATATAACAATATACTATTAGCTAATTCAGCAGAAAATGAAAATAAATTTAACAGTTAAAATAATTTATAGCATACAAACTTAAATAAGATTAAGAAGCTCAAAATAGCTTTTCCTAAATTTTATTGTTTTTATGATTAACCCTTAATAGCAATTTATCTTTAACTTAGAGTTAAAATACTTATATTCATTTGCTAATAATTTACAATAAAAATTTCAATATAACGGAAAATTAAGTGTAAATGTTTAGAACTTCAACATCATTAAAGTCTTCTACAGTTAACAAAAAATTTTCTATATATACTGCTTTTTAGACAAATTTAAGAGAATCTATGTTAGTAACCTGTAAATTTCTGAAATCTGCCTTCCCACCAATAATTTTAAGGCTAGGTAAATCAGTAATCTGTGAATCGAAAAAATCAGCACTTCCTGTAATTGCTTTAATATCATTATTTTTTATAGCTTTACTTAAATCTATTTTTACTTTCTCTATTTTTCCATCATGCACAGTTTTTGCATTGCACTAAAAGAAATAGTATTATAAGCTAAAGGTGTAAACTTTGGATATTTTGGCTTTGCTTTGCCAAGATGCCATACAACTTAATTATCCTATTTGCCCTAAGAGTATTTTCATCAACTAGACTCATTTTTTCGCTTATTTGCGTGTATGCTAAATGCTAGCTTTTTAAAAAAACAAACCTACCGCACAGACACAGAAAACTCCATGCGGCAGTTTGTTTTAGCAAAGTTTATATTATCACTAATCAACTAACACAAGCGGCTTGATTAAATCTTGAGGTTTGTTTTTCATAAGCATAAGTGCGTCTTCGACTTTATCAAGCCCATGGAATACGTGCGTTACCATTTTTTCGGGATGTATTCTGCCTGTTTGTACAAGTCGAGCGAGTTTTTCGGATCTCAATCTACCGCCGGGCATTAAACCGCCGACAATTTGCTTATGACCCATACCGCAACCCCATTCAACACGAGGAATTTTAATATAATCACCTTCGCCAAGGTAATTAACATTTCCGATTTTTCCGCCAGGTTTTAAAATTTTAACAGCTTGTTCAAATGTATCATTATTGCCGCCTGCAATAACAATTCTGTCTACACCTTGACCGTTTGTTTTTTCAAATATTTGATTAACAATATCCCCTTGCTTGTAGTTGATAATTTCAGTTGCACCGAACTCTTTTGCAAGTTCTATACAATTTTGTCTTGAACCAACAGCATAGATGTTTGCCGCACCACGAATTGCAGCCCCGGCAACCGCCATTAATCCAACAGGACCGATACCAATAACGGCAACATTGTCGCCAAAATTGATGTCAGCCAATTCTACACCGCAAAAGCCCGTAGGAACCATATCACTAATCATACAAGCAGCACCCAAATCCATTCCTTCGGGCAAGTGAGCCAAATTGCCGTCAGCATCATTTACATGAAAATATTCAGCAAAAACTCCGTCTTTAAAATTTGAGAATTTCCAACCTCCGAGCATACCACCGGAATGCATTGCATAAGATTCTTGTGCTGCAAGCGAATTCCAATCTGGAGTAATAGCAGAAACTAAAACTTTATCATTAACTTTAAAATCTTTTACCAAACTTCCGACTTTTACAACTTCACCAACAGCCTCATGTCCAAGTATCATGTTGTGTCTGTCACCTATGGCACCTGAATATACAGTATGTATATCAGAAGTACACGGCGCAAGGGCAATTGGTCTGCAAAGTGCATCGTATGGCCCTATTTCGGGAATTTCCTTTTCAATCCAGCCAACTTGGTCGATTGATAACATAGCAAAACCTTTAATAATAAACCCCCATATCTATTCATCACTAACAACAAGAATAACATATCATATTTTAAAGGGCATTACAATATTTAGTTATTTGGTTTTGTAATATATTCACTGTAAAATTTAAATGCTTGAAATGTATCTGAAAAATGGTTCTTGCTAAGTCCGGCTTTTAATTTAAGTGAATTTAAAAAATCTTTTTTATTATTTATTTGCTCCCAAACGCTAGGAAGATAAACAGCCTGATAAATACCGTCTTTTATGATAATTCCGTCTTTAAAAGGGGTAATGTTATTAAGTAAATCTTCTTCATCATTGAATTTAATTTCAATCGGATGAGATAAAACATAAACTTTAATGTCAATTTTATCAATTTCATTTTCGGATAAAGGTGAAAATCTTGGATCCTTATATGCAGCATTATAAGCGTTTTGAACTAAATTATTGATTAATGGTTCATAAGCAACAATAGAACCTATACAACCTCTTAAAAAACCGTTTATCTCAAGAGTAACAAAACAAGCACCTAATTCATCAAACACACAATCGTATTCTTTAGGAAAATATTTTCCTTTTTGTTCAATGCTTTTTTTACATAAATCCAAAATAAAATTACTGAAATATTCTTTGATATACTTGTTTTTACTTTCTTCAAAAAGCTTCCAAGCACCATAGCCAACAACTCTTGTTTTATCATTTGTTGTTTTTGATGAATTGAATAAGCCCATCCTTATTAATGAGAAATTATTGTCTTTTGCAAATTGTTTAAGGGCATATATTCCTTCATGTCCGCAAGCTCTTAGACGGTCAAATTTTATAAATTCATTTGACTCAATTATTTGTGCAGTTTTTTCGTCTATTTTTTGTGCTTCCAAGTGATTATAAAAATGACTTAAATCGGAAGATATTATAAAAGAATTATTTTCATCATCCCAATATTCTTTTATTATTTGATTAATTAAATCAAAAGAGTCATAAGAAGTTAATATAGGAACAATTTTAAAATCATTATCTTTATTTAGATACTTTAATATTGGCAATTGCACTTCAATAGAGTGTTCTTTTTCAAAAGCATCGTTAATATATTCTAAATTTAGTTTATTTTTTATATCATTAGTAATAGTTAGATTTTGATATATTGTACCAAACGGGGTTGAAAAGCCTTCATAATCGCATATACCAATTGTTGATAAAGGATAGGTATGCGAGGGGGCAATAATAAAAAAGTTTTTAGTATTTTTATTAATGTTTTTAATTGCTTCATAAGCAAGCACTCCGGAGTATATATAGCCTGCATGGGGAGCAATTACGGCTCTTGTAGGAGCAATGATTTTTTCTTTTAATGTTTTATCATAATCTAAAAAGAGATTTTCAAGCTCAGTTTTATCGCTTGAGTAAAATGTTCCTGCTGATGATTGTTTTTTAATTTTTTCCATATAAATTTATATCTGTTTAAATTAATTACAAATTTAATTATAATATTTTTTATGAAATATCAAAGAAAAATCGAAAATAACATTCAAATGTGTGAAATTTGCCCAAGAAAATGTATTTTAAAAGAAGGGCAAAGCGGATATTGCAAAGCAAGAAAAAATATAAATTCCAATATAGAATTAACAACATTTGGCTATTGTTCGTCTTTAGCTTTGGATCCCATTGAAAAAAAACCGCTCTACCATTTTTACCCCTCATCAAAAATATTATCATTCGGGACAATAGGATGTAATATGGGATGTTTATTTTGTCAAAATTGGCATATTACCAAAGTTAAAATAGATGATTATAAAGGTTATATACACAAATTAGAACCTGTTGATATTGTTAATATTGCCCTTCAAAATAAATATGAGAGTATTGCTTTTACATATAATGACCCTGTTGCATTTTTCGAATATGCCTTAGAAACTGCAAAAATAGCAAAAAGCAAAGGTATAAAAACGGTTGCAATTTCAGCCGGCTACATAAATAAAGAGCCACTAGAGGAATTATTTTCATATATCGATGCTGCAAATATTGATTTAAAGGCCTTTAGTGATGATTTTTATAAAAAATATTGTAATGCTTCATTGGATATTGTATTAGATAATTTAAAATACATAAAGCATAGCACAAACACTTGGCTTGAAATTACAACTCTTTTAATTGAAGGATTAAATGATTTTGATGATATGATAAAAAAAGAATGTGATTGGATATTGAATAATCTTGGAGATAATACGGTTATTCATTTTAGTGCTTTTAGCCCGCAATATAAATTTTTAAATTATCCGAAAACTTCTGCCAAAACAATTATTAAGGCTCGTGAAATAGCTAAAAAACAAGGCTTAAAATATGTATATAGCGGAAATATTATAGATAATGAAACTTCAAATACGTACTGTCCAAAATGCAATAACATTTTAATTGAAAGAATAGGTTATGATGTTTTGAATTTTAATATAGTTAATTCAAAATGCAAATTTTGCGGTGAAAAAATTGATGGTGCTTTTGATTAGCGTTTAAAATATTAATAAATTTGTTAATTGTTTTTTGTTTTTATTTACTTCTTTTTTAACGTAAGATTAACTTTATTCTGATAGAAACAATATCAAAAAATATGCTTCTTAATTAAATACAAACTCAGATAAATTATAGCACTTCTTCTCAAAAAAACTTTCCATACTTCAAAATTTATTCTGCTAAGTGGATGTGAAATTTATGAGAATACAAACAGTTTAAAATTTTTCTGTATTCTTTAGCTTTGGTAACAACTCCTGACATGCTTATGCAATTAAAATTGCATGTATGTTAGAATTTTACATTCAGCATTCTAAAGCTTGCTTGCGCTTGCTAAAAATGAATTTATGCCGTTTTCGTATCAATTAAATATATATTTTTCTCAAACATGGTTTTGTATGATTATTTATTACTCCTGTGGGTGCAATCGTTTGGTTACAATAAAGCCAAGCTCGTCGCTTGTCTTTGTTTTCACACGGCTTACACTTTCTTGATTCCTTGCACAATGGGACTATACAAAATAATCAAACTATCGCTACAGCTTAGAAACGGGCTAAACGCTGGCTTTTTAAGAAAAAATCAATAATCGCTACAGTCCGAAAAAAGTCCATTTCGGCAGTTTGATTTTTGCGGGTTATCGTAATTTTCCGACCCGAAAACGTCCTCACAGAAAGACCTAAGCCAAAATAATCAAAGTAACCGTACAAATCAATCTGGTCGTTAAATTACATACATTATCTAATATGCTTTTAAGTAATAATTTTAAACAAGCAAAATAAATGCAAAGAAACACATGATTTGATTATTGTGTACGGTTGGTTTGATTATTTTAGTAAAAAAATATAAAAATCTTATTTAATTTTTGTCATTTTATAAATTTTTTATTATACCACGACCATGGGTTTAATTCTATAAAATCCGCCTAAATTTGGAGGGTCTTACAAATTATGAGCGTTTTTCTTTACAAAATAAGACTCTATACAATAGAATACATGAGTGTCAATCAAATGAAAGGATAGAATATTTGCTCAAAAGTATTTATTTAGAAATAAAATTAGAGGAAAATAAAAACCTCTAACTCGTGAAAAAATTCTTTCTTTAATAAAAGGAAAATTATCGAGTGCAAAAATTTTATATGCAACAAAAGAAGCACTATTAGACATCCTTGTAAATGAACAAAAAGAAAAAATTTCTAATGAATTTATCAGACTAAACAATCAAACAGTTGATGAAAAAATAAGTGAAATCTTTGATTTTATTGAAGCAATTACAAATATCTTAGATAAAAAACAGGCCACAATTGCACTTCAAACAGGCTTAGGATTATTAAATAAAAATAGAAAAAATTCAATAATAGAAGCAAAAAATATACTAAAAGAAGATGGAATTTATGGTGAAAAAACTAAAGCATCTTTATATAATGCTTGTAAAAATTATAATTCAAGAATAATTAAAAAATATATTTTAAAAGCAGTTTTGAATAATATTATTTTTAACACAAAAAATGAAGATAAAATTGATACTAAAAAGTTATTAAATAGTGCAAAAATAGCACTGGAAGGAAAAATTTAAATGAGTGAAACAATCTTAAAGGGTAAGATTAATTATTATACGTATATTTGGCACACTGAAAAAGGAGCATGTGAAAAATGCCAAGCTCTAGATGGATTAAGTTTTAAAAACACTGATGAAATTCCAGACAAGCCACACCCAAATTGTAGATGCTGGATTGAAGTGAGCGAAGAAAATGATAATAAAGATGATCTTTGTGACTGTTGGAAATTTTATGATGAAATTGAAGAAATGATTGGAGATTTACAGAGTTTAGAAGAAGAAATGGAGTCAGAAAAAAATGACATTATTATTTTTCTTGATAGTTTAAACAAAAATATAAAAGAATATATTCAAAACGAGATAAATAATCTTATTGATTGTTTTAATAAAATTGCTACATTTATTGAAGCTATTAAGATATTTAAATCAAATTTTGAACAATTGTTAAATACACAAAATGGAGCATACGACAAATATTATCACGCAAAAGCAAATTGCGTAGCGACACAATTAGGACATAATGGTGAAAAAGCAGCTGAATTTTTAAGCAACTCAAAGGAACAATTTGACATATACGTTAAAAGTTTTTTGCAAGCCATAAAAACAAAACAAAGTTATAAAGATGAAATATTAAAAAAAGTAATCGATGGCGAAGATGATCAAAAAGCAAATTATGAAGGTCGACAAATGGGTAAAAATTTTCCTAATGGAATTTGTGGAGATATGCTAGAATATAAAAAACCAAAACAAAATATAAAGGTCAGTAAATGAATATTATAAAATTTTTTCTTAAATTTTTTCAAATTATTTTCAATTTATTAATTTCATTTATTATAATTTTATGGCTCACATATCTTGGAAGTTATATATTAAATTTTAAAATAATTAATTTTCAAATAGTTATTCATTATATTTTAGCTATTATTTTAATAGTTTCTTTGTGGTGGAATTTGTTTAAAAAGATTAAATTGTATAAATTAATCATAGTAATTATTTTATTCTTGTCTTCAGTTTTTTTACCAAGGATTACCGATTTATTAGATTTTTCAAATAGCTATGAAGATAAAAATCTTAATTTAATTGAAATAAAAAAAATTATTAATACCGACGTTTGTCTAGATAGCGGATTATGCGCTGAAAATTTAGAAATTAATACAGAATATGGTTTAATTAAAATTAATAAAGAAAATTGCCTAAAATACAATTGGAAATGGGATGAAAAAAAGAAACACTGTAATTTAAACTAAAATTAAACAGCTTGATAAAATACAATTAATTATCAAAAGGTACAAAATTTAAACCGCTATCTAAAATGCCTTTTTCTTTAAATAATATCCATATTCCGCAAAAACCGCTTAGATTTTTAGCTCTATTTTTATATGAATGATATTTATCGCCAACTGCAATTAAACAAGGTAGGTCAGGAGGACAATTTTTTTCATAAGTTTCATTTAAAAATTCGTCCTCTTTTTGCCTATATTTTTCCCATTCTTTTTGAGAATTTAATAGTAGATGATATTGTTTTTTAGAAATTAAATATTTTGCAGCTTCAAGCGACCTATTTATTTCGATTTTATATTTTTCAATTCCTTTAAGAGAACATTACATCATATCATAATCAGTTTCATAATTGGTATCCAAACATTCTTGAACATCTTTATCAATTTTTTTAAGCTCATCTTGAGAAGCAAAATCCGCCTTTGAAAAATCAATTTCAACCTGATATGGATATTTTAAATTTAAATAAATGTTTTCTATTTTTCCCTTAATAGAATTTCGAACTTCAGGGAAAGATAGAGGAACTACATAAACAAGGATAATAATCGTGATTAAGATAAATTTTTTCATAGGATAATTATATTTAAATTTTGGAAAAAGTAAAACTAAAATCTAACTCTATCAGAAACAAACATAATAAATACCAATAAAAATGAAACAAATGTATAAATAATTATACTAATTAAATTTAATATAATTATTATCCAATCTTTTTTAGTTTTGTTTTTTGAAAATATTTTTATAAAAAATATAAAGATTAAAAATAAATCTAAAATTGGTATTAATATTGCATCAGCAAAACCAAGAAAAATGACAATAAAAAGAAGTTTTTCAAAAATATCAACATTAATCAGTACAATTAAAAAACTTAAAATAGGAACTAATAGCAAAAACAAAAGCACAATTGAAATATATTTAAAAATTTTATCTATTTTATTCATTTTAGTATTTTATCAAAATTTGTCTTAAATAGATATAGAATTTAAGAATAAATGCACTTTTAAATAAACTTATTCCATAGACTTTTTGAATTTAATTCAGTGCTAACTAAAAAACTAACTTTAGAATTTTGAAACTGCTAGATAATGAAATTTAAATAAATGTTTGGATTTTCTTAAATTCTTTATCGTATCTTTTTGACAAGTTATATAAATATACCACTAATTAATGGAACTAATAAAACCATTTGTTTCTTTATGACAATTTTTCGCATATTTTAAATATTCTAGTTCTATCGACTGCAAAAGAGATATATCTTCGTCGCTGAGTGGTTCAGAGTGCTCTATATAAAGAAAATCATCTTTGGATTTTTTAAGAACTGAGATAAATGCGTTTTTGCCAGTATTCTCTTTGAGCATAAGGATGACATTCCATTTGCATAATTTGTGGTTTAACTTCTACAGTCTTAAAAAATTCATCAAAAACTTTTTCATCTTTATCAAAGTTTGAAATACCAAGAGCCTTAACCTTACCCTCTTTGTACGCATTTTCCAAATCTTTCCAAGCACCCATAACATCACCCACAGGCTGATGAACATAAACTAAATCAACGTAGTCTAAATCTAATCTTTTAAGCATTTTTTCAAATGCTTCTGCGGTTTTACCTTCGCCAAACTCGCTCGGCCACAATTTAGATGTAACCCAAATTTCTTCACGAGGAATTCCGCTATCTTTAATGGCTCGACCGATACTTCTTTCGTTGCCGTAAGCGTGTGCCGTATCAATATGACGATATCCTGCTTTTAGTGCGGTAAGTACTGCTATATATGCTTCGCTTTCGCCCTCGCCTTCAGCAAGCATAAATGTTCCAAGTCATAATTGAGGAATTTTTGTTCCGTTGTTCAGTTCAATATTTGGAACTTCTGCTGCGTTAACGCATAGAGTTAAGGCTGTGCTTAAAGCGATTACCGCCAAAAATTTCTTTAACATTATTTATTTCCTTTCAAGTTTTTTCCGTAAAATTCGCATAATTTTTCTACTGCCTGATTTACATATTCAAGTTTGTAATACATTTCAATATGAGTTGCATTTGGCACAACAACATATTCTTTCGGCTCAAGTGCTTCATCATAGGCTTCTTTGCTAAAATAAGCAGATTCAGCATTTTCACCGACTATAAATAAAACAGGTCTTGGCGATACAAATTCGGGTCTGTCAAAGGCAGTAAACGCTACTTGTTCAGCGTAATTTGAAAAGATATATTTATTCTCGCTTCTCGGGTGTTTTGCTAAATCAGTTCTGTAGTATTCATAGCCTTGACGATACATTGGAGGTGCATTTTCAGGAATTTCCTCTAATGAATTTGGAACATATCCGTTGTATTTAATTTCACCGCCGTTAACTTCTTTAGTTCTTTGTTCTGCTGCATCTTTTAATTTTTGGTGTTGCTGCTCGATTGTCATAGAGTCATTTAAACCCTGACGTCTTGCTCTGCCTAAATCGAATGCGGAAACTGTTGCGACTGCTTTAATTCTCATCTCTGTTTCGGCTGCATTAAAAGCGTAACCACCGCCTGCGCAAATTCCTCAAACTCCGATATTATCTTTATCAACAAAAGGAAGTGTTGTTAGATAATCAACACTTGAGCGGACATCTTCAACTCTTGATGACGGTCTTTCTAAAAAATGAGGTTCGCCGCCACTTTCACCTTGATATGCTGCATCATACGCTAAAGTAACAAAACCACGCTCTGATAGTTTTTTTGCATACAACCCTGCAACTTGTTCTTTTACACCGCCTGCCGGATGAACGACAACAATTGCGGGATATTTTTTATTTACGTCAAATTTTTCAGGCTTGTATAGTTCACCTGCAATTTCTACATTATTGAATCTCTGATTGTAAAATACTTTCTCTTTCATTACCTCACCTTTCGCAAATGTTTGTACTTCAAATAAGCCTATCAGCAGAAGTGCTGATAGAAACAAAATCAGATTTCTTTTCATTAATCCTCCTATTTAATTTGTTTTAACCAGTTATCAATTTCTTTGTCTGTTTCAGAGTTTCCTCTTTCATAAACAACAAGAGGTGATAAAACTTTTGCTCCTTTTGCCATTTTACCCATATCCTCTGCTATGGTATATTTACCGCCGCCTCCATGAGTGATAAACGGAACAATGGTTTTGCCTTCAAAATTATTTTCAGATAAGAAAGTTTTAACAGCAGGAGCCATTTCATACCACCAAGCAGGTGTGCCTACAAAAATAATGTCATAGTTTGAAACATCGCCATTATCTTTAAGAGCTGGTTTAGTTCCTTCTTCGTGTTGTTTTTTAGCAACCCCATAGGCTGCTTCATTGTAATCTTCTGGATATGGAGTTGCTGTTTCAATTCTAAACATATCACCACCCGTTTTTGTCTGAATTTTTTCAGCAATTGATTTTGTATTACCGCCCCATGAAAAATATGCGATTAATATTTTTTTATCCATAATGTCTCCTTGTTTTGCATTATTTGCAAATGTACAACCTGCACAAATTAATAATATCGGTAAAATAAATAATAAAAGTTTTTTCATTTTTTACCCCTTTATCTTACGAAATTTATAATCATCTCAACGGTTTCAGGATCGTGATGAGAGAAGAACAAACTTTTTTCTGTATCCAAAACACGAATTTGTGCAAGTTCTTCTTGCGTCAATTCAAAATCGAAAATATTGAAATTCTGTTCCATACGTTCTTTTTTAACAGATTTTGGTATAACAATTACTCCTTCCTGAGTCAAAAATCTCAAAGCAACCTGAGCGGATGATTTTCCGTATCTTTCACCAATTGCAACAAGAGTTTCGTTTTTGAACATATTGTTTCTGCCCTCTGCAAAAGGACCCCAAGCCATAATCTGAGTATTGTATTTATCTAAATATTTTCTTGCTTCTTTTTGCTGTTGGAAAACGTGGGTTTCAATTTGGTTAATTGCAGGTTTTATTTCAACAAAGTTTGCTAAATCAACAAATCTATCGGGATAGAAATTACTTACCCCGATTGCTCTTGCCTTACCTTCTTTATAGGCTCGCTCCATTGCTCTATAAGTACCGTAATAGTCTCCAAACGGTTGGTGGATTAACAATAAATCAATATAATCTGTTTGCAGTTTTTTCAAAGATTCAAGGATTGATTTATATGCTTTTTCTTCGCCGGAATTAGAAATCCATATTTTTGTTACCAGAAAAAACTCTTTTCTGTCAATTCCTGAGTTTTTAATTGCTCTGCCTACCCCTGCTTCGTTATGGTAGGATTGAGCCGTATCAAACATTCTGTAACCGACTTCAATTGCATCTTCTACAGCATGCGTTGTTTCTTCATCAGGTACTTGATAAACGCCAAAACCTAAAATCGGCATATCAACACCATTATTTAATTTTACTGTCTGCATAAAATATTCTCCTATCTTATAAAATTAGTAAACGTTACTTCTTCTTGTTTTGGAGCTTGAAGTCCTGCTTTTTGCGCTAATTCCTTGCATTTTAAGTGGTATGCCATATTGCGTGCAAGAATTCTCATATTCTGCATCCCTTCTAAATCTTGCTTGACTTCATCGGGGTTTGCACCATGAACCATATTCCAATATCTTCCTGAAATAATCGGCATTTGATTGATTTGGAAATATTTGTTTAATTGGTCTAATGTTGCCGTAGTTCCTGCACGTCTTGCTGAAACGATTGCAGTTCCCGGCTTATGGATAAATGAATTGTGTCCTGACATAAAATCAACAAAAAATGCTCTATCTAAAAACGGAACAATTGAGCCTGGTGCTGAACCGTAATGAACAGGTGAACCTATTACATAACCGTCAAAATCCCTTGCATATTCTACAAAATCATTAACTTTATCATTTATTACACAATGACCGAGTTTTCCGCAAGCCCGACAAGCTCTGCATGGTGCAATAGGGTCTTTACCTATATGATAAATTTCTGTTTGAATTCCTTCATAATTAAGTGTTAAAGCTATTTCATTTAAGGCTGTAAAAGTACAGCCGTTTTTATTTGGTGAACCGTTTATCAATAATACTTTCATTTTTTATTCACTCCTTATTTACCAACTCTTGCTTGCAGTTCTTTTGGATATCTTGCGCCTGATATTTCAATTTTTTCAATCTCTGCATTAATTTCTTTTACTTCTTCATAAGTTAAAAGAACATATGACGATTTTAAATTTTCTTCAAGTCGTTCTATTTTTCTTGTTCCGGGAATTGGTGCAATATATGGTTTTTGTGCCAAAACCCAACTTAAAGCAAGTTGAGCCGGAGTTATACCTTTGTTAGCGGCTAAATCTTTTATATAATCAATAAATTTTTGATTGGCCTCAAGATTTTCCTTAGTAAATCTTGGAACAATACTTCTGAAATCATCTTTTTCAAAAGTTGAATTCTTATCAAATCTGCCTGTAAGATAACCTTTGCCTAAAGGACTGAAAGGAACAAACCCGATATTTAATTCTTCAAGCAATGGGAATAATTCTTTTTCAGGTTCTCTCCACCACATTGAATATTCACTCTGAATTGCTGTTACAGGACAAATTTCATTTGCTTTTCTTATTGTGTTAACCCCTGCCTCTGATAGCCCCCAATATTTTACCTTGCCTTCTTTTATTAAATCTTTTACAGTTTGTGCAACATCTTCAATGGGAGTATTTGTATCCACTCTATGTAAATAATATAAATCAACGCAATCTGTTCTTAGTCTTTTTAATGAGCCTTCAATAGATTTTCTAATAATTTCGGGTTTGGAATTTTGAACTTGTTTTCCGTTTTCCATTTGAATCCCAAATTTAGTTGCTATAACAACTTTATCTCTAATAGGTTCAAGCGCTTCCCCAACTAATTCTTCATTTAAATAAGGTCCATAGACTTCTGCGGTATCAAAAAAAGTTACACCTAAATCAAACGCATGATGAATCAGTTTTATCATTTCATTTTTATCAGCCGCAGGTCCATACCCATGGCTCATTCCCATACAACCTAATCCGAGTGCAGATACTTCTAAATCTCTTAATTTTCTATGCTGCATAACTACTCCTTATTTTAGTTTGTTGTAATCTTCATCACTGACTTCTTCCAGCCATTCTGTTGCTGCATCTTTAGCAGGAACTGAAATTGCGACATGTGCAAACCAACTGTCTTTAGCTGCTCCATGCCAATGCTTTACACCCTCAGGAATATTTACGACGTCACCTGTTTTTAAAACTTGTGCCGGTTTTCCCCATTCTTGATAGTAACCGCGACCTGATGTTACAAGAAGAATTTGACCGCCTTTATGATGAATATGCCAATTATTTCTGCAACCCGGCTCAAAAGTTACATTTGCAGAATTTACAACCTCTGTTGTCAATGGCTGTAAGTAACTTTGACCTTTAAAATATTTTGCATAAGCATCGTTTTTTATTCCGATATTAAAAGCACCGCTTCTTGCACTTTTAGTTAAATCAAGAATTTCATTAACTTGTTCATCGGTTAAACCTGTATTTTTCCCGCATTGAATATGAGATTTTAGCTGTGAGTCATCTCCTTGCATAGAAGAAAGTGCCGCAATAGTTGCAATTTCTCTTTCTTGATTGGTTAAAACACCGCGAGCAAAAATATCGGCAAATAAATGTTCTTTTAAATATTGGTCAATCGCAGGTGCAAATTCAAACACACCGCCTTTAACATGTCCGCCTGTAAGTTCAACCTGAACATTATCTCCGTATGCGAATTTATCAGTTTCTTTAGGTAAAACTTTTCCTGCTTCACCCTCGATTGCATCTTTTCTTGAATTAACAACTTTTTGAAACGTTGTTAAAGCATTTAAGCTTCGCGGAAAACCACAATAAGCATACATTTGAACAAGAATTTCTTTAATTTCATTGGCTGTCATTTTATCATCAAGTGCCTTATTTAAAGATTTTTCAAGAGCATCAATATCACCTCTTGCAGTGTATGAAGCTACCATTGCAATATCTTGCTGCTTTGTTGTCAAAACTTCTTGTGCCATTGCATTCCCTCCAATGCTTAATAAAATTGCTGTAATTAGTAAATATAAAATTTTTCTCATCTAAAAATCCTCATAATACATCAATTTATATTATCTATAAATTTAAAAATTTTTTAAGACCTAATTCTTTCTATTTCTTATCTAATTCTCTAATGTTTGTGTTAGAATTCAATTATGGACAAGATTGAACAAATAAAAAATAAAATCATTAAACTTTATCAAGAACCCGGTTTCTTTGATACATCAATTAAGGGATTTAAAATCTCTAAAAGAGATGGGACAACTGAATTTAAGAAATGCTTTTATGCTCCGCTTGCAATTTTACTTTTGCAGGGGAGCAAGCAGACAGTTTTTGGAGATAGAGAATTTACCTTCAAAGCAGGACAATATATGGTTTGTTCCATGGATATTCCTTTAATGAGTAGAATTAAAAATGCAACAAAAGAAAATCCTTGTATCGGACTTGTTGTAGAGCTTGATTCTTATCTAATTTCCCAATTATTGACAGAAATGAACACAACTGATGCTGAATATAGAAAAAATTCAACCTGTTTTGCCGGAGCCGATGCTGATGATGAATTAATCAATGCATATATAAGATTGGTCGAATTGTCAGATAAACCCGAGGGAAAACAGAAAATTTTAGCACCAATGATTTTGAAAGAAATCCATTATTTGTTGTTGACAGGGTCTCTCGGAAATTTAATTAAAGCTGCAAATACAAAAGGAAATCAATACAATCAAATTGCGAAAGCAATAAATTTATTAAAAGAAAATTATAAAGAAAAAATCAATATGGAAGAACTTGCAAAAAGTTTAAATCTTGCATCATCTTCATTTTATAAGCATTTTAAAGATGTGACAACAATATCACCTTTGCAATATCAAAAACAATTGAGGTTATACGAAGCTCAAAGGCTTATGCTAACAGGAGAATATAATGCCGAATCCGCAAGTTATCTAGTAGGATATGAAAGTCCGACGCAATTTAGCAGAGAATATAAAAAAATGTTCGGAAATCCGCCTAAAATGGATGTACAAAAATTGATAACTGCTTAATACCCTACTTTCCCTTTTTACTGCAAATTTTATGTATATAGTTTTCGTTGACTTTGCACAATATGCATAAACGCATTCTACAGCTTTTTGTACCGTCATAGACACGTTTGATATACTTCTTTATTAGTTCTCTGTCCCAATATTTTGTCATAGTAAAAACACAGCCTGTGGCTTCTGTTAATAATTTTATTGTTGCAGACATTCCAATTATACTTGCCATTAATTTTAAGTCTTCGGTTGGAAAATTTTCGAATGTTGCCGTATCTATCCATTTATTCCTGTTGTAAATATGGATGTATCAGCAGGATTTGGTTCATTAACTGAAGAGATTGAATCAACTAAAGATTTTGTGTCTTTCGGTAAAGATTGGATTAAAAAGCATATAAGTGCAAATGTAAATAATTTAGTCATGTTCACTGTTAGAGGCAATTCAATTGATGGTGGCAACAGCAGAACGACATGTCCTGCATATAATAAAATAATAAAAATACAAAAAGACGGAACTCAAATATGAATTCCATCTTTTTATTTTTATCTTATATATTAATTAATATATTAAATACAAAATCAAAAAAATTTTTAATTTTGTGTCGGACAAGTAATTTTAAAAATATATGTTAAATTTTTAATTTGTCTGACATTTAGTTTTAAAAATTTTTCCTTAAATTTGATGAAAATTTGAAATTTTTAATTTTAAGTGTCAGACATTTTAATTTTAGGTGTCTAGTTATACTTACTGTCTCTCTACATCTGAAACCTACTGTTAATTTACATCTTCCAACTTAATTTATACAGTTTGAGAATTTCTTATTTTGCTGTCCCACTTTTCTCAAACTAACTGTCTATTTATAAAAAAATCGTCCTATTTTTATATTATTTAAAATTTAATTAAATCAAGCTTTTATTAAAAAATCTATCTATCCATACAATCCCCAAAAAGTCCATTTCGGCAGTTTGATTTTTGCAGGTTATCGTAATTTTCCGACCCGAAAACGCTCTCGCAGAGCCTGCTTTACCAAAATAATCTATCTAGCCGTACAAATCAACCTGGACAAAAAACTACACAAATCAAACCGGTCGTTAAATTACATACAGACGTCTTTGGAAAAACCTAAAAAGACTAAAAAACTGGAAGCTTCTAAGCTTGAAACTTCCAGTGAAATGGTTGCGGGAGCTGGATTTGAACCAACGACCTTCGGGTTATGAGTCTATAAAAGCCCTATTTGCAGGGGTTTTCACTTGTAACCATATTTTATTAGATTTAATCAGAATTGTTTATAAATAAAGAATTCTACAATAATTTTTATTTCAATTGTTAGCACAATTTATCAAGTTTTATCAGGATTTTTGCAACTTTTTTGCAACTTTATGAAAATAAAGCTATCTAATAAGGATAACTCGGATAGTTCTTTAAAGATAAAATAACATTTTTATAACAAATCAAGAATCATAAAAAGATATCCTATTATTACAATGCCAAAAAAAATAGAGTCTTGAATCATTAGTTTTGTAGGATATGCACAATTATTTACAGTAGATTTAATTGCAATAATACAACAAAATATAGAGACGATTAGTACAATAAAAGCCATTGTTTTCCTCCTTTCAGCTTTTTGCTTATATTATGCTGTAAGGTTTAGAAAAAGCTAAATTTTTGATAGGGACCCGCCCTAGAGGGGTAAAATTCAAAAAAACACTGTCGTCTAAAGCCAGAAAAACTCCCGACTAATTTTTGAAAATTGAAAGCTGCTTTATTTATTTTTTCTTTCGTTTTGAAAAAAGCTCTTTTGAAAACCTTTTTAAACATAAATTACCAGGAAATGCATTCAAAAGTCTTTTTACATCATTTCGTTTATCGATAGCTTTTTCAAAATCAACTTTGGTAAAAAAGCCGGTTGCATTTCTGTCTAGCAATTTTTTCATTAAAACTAACACTTTTCGCTTATAATCAGAATTTTCTATTGCTATGTATCCATTAAATAATGCTTTAGCATATTCTTTTTTTGCTTCATCATTATAATTTTTTGATATTTCATTTGTAAAAAATTTGATTTGCTCAAAAATGGAATCATTTAAGGCTTTTATTTCTTGTGTTGTTATTTCAGATAGAATATTTAAATTTTTATATTTTTCATATAAAAGTTTGCACCATAATCCTTTATATTGATTATTGTATTTTTTAATATAATTTTCAGTACGTTTTATTAATGTTGGACTATCAGCAAGATTAAATATTTCTCTCCAATAATTTTCTAGCAAATAATCATATTCCTTTGCAGTTTTATCAGATAACCATTCAAAATTATATCCACATATCATTATATGTTTAAATTCCAAAAGTTTATCATATGCAAATTGTGTATGTTTATCCCACAACCACATTAAAGCATTTGTTAATGTACTTTTAAATTTATATGTATTACTACCCCCTTTTTCTAAGATTGAATAAATTGATTCAAATATTTCTTTTTTATTTAATGTCACTTTTGTATTTTTTACTAATTCGAGCATATTGTTTGCAATGTTTTCAATATTATAATTAGGTAATAAATCTTTATCTTCTTTTGGCCAATTATTTTTCATTAAATTATAAAACTTTTCAGTATCATCTGTCTCAACTGATAAATAATTTTCATTAATATAAGAAAGTAATGAATCAAGTTCTGGTGTTTTAATTTTCTCGAAAAATGGAATAACAACATGTATTAGTGCATTAAAGTAGCTTTCATCTCCTTTAGATAAGGATAATTCTAAATTTTCATAAACACTTGAAAGATGAGTCTTGAAAACTTCTTCTTGTAAAAAATTTTCATTTAAATTTGAAATCCACATCTTGTATTTTTCTATATTTAGTTCATCAATATCAATAGAATAATCTTCAAATATATTTGATAAAAGTTCTGTAATAGTTTTGTTTTGGGAAATTTTAAAGTATTTTTTGTGTAATAGCTCAAACAGCCCTAAAGTGATTAAATCTTCCTTATCTGTTTCATCTGTTATAAAGATTTTCTCAGTATAACTTATCAAGATATCTTCAGCTTGCTCTGGGAATAATTGTTGATATTTATCAAATAGTTCCTCGAATAAATCAACACTTTTTTTAGATAAAATATCAATTAAAGTTTTGATGTTTGATTCAATAATATTGGTAAGATTGTCTTTATAAATATTTAAGATTTTTATCAAATTACGTATTTTATTTTTAATATCATTCAATGCGTGCTTTCCAGAGTAATGTTTGATAATTCTTTGCACAAAAGAATCTATTATTTCTGGAATTAAAGTTAGATTTATTTTTTCTATTAAATCTTTCTCCAATAATAGTTTTTCAAAATAATCAACAATTAAAGGTTGATTATTTGTTATACCATTATTAAAAATACTTTCTAACAGTCCTTTTTTATTAGCTTTATTATGATGTAAAATAAAATCTATTTGAGAAATGTAAGTTTCAATATCAATATCATTATTGTTATTGTTTAAGAATTCTAATAAATCTAAGATGTAATCTAGATTTAAATCAATTAAAAGACTTTCGCCATATGTTTTAATATTTTCAATATAGAATAATATATCTATTTTTTCTTCTTTTATTATTTTATTTTCATCACTAATATATTTATATTTTCCATCATTGAATATTTTCAATAAGGACTTACTTATCGAATCATTTAATTTTTTATTGTTATAATGTAATCCTAAACCAATCTGTATAATTTCTTTAAAAATTGCAGCACTATCTTCTTTTAAAATAGGTTTTGATTGATTTATTCTTGAAAGCAAGAATAAATATAACTTATTTATATTTTCATTGCTAATATATTCCGAATTTAAAAGTTTTCGAATATCCGTTGTTCCAAGATGTTGAATAAAATCCTTATCAACTAGAGCTTTTGCTATATCATTAACTAGTAATCTTGCCTTATCGCAACAATATAAATCGATAAATTTGCTTAATAGTAGATATGCTTTTTCTAGTCTATCCTTATCTTCATTCCTATTTATACTTTGAAGCACTAAGCTAAGTTGTAATATTTGAGATTCTGAAAGATTGTGCGTGTTTTCATTTATGCCAAGGAGGTCTTTAAATTTTTGAGTATTTTGAGTAATTAATGAATTGTATATTGAAACTGAATTGCCACCAATTTCTCTTTCTAATGGGTCTTGCAATAGCATTATAAAAGGTTTTATATCTTCTGGTATAGAAATATTTTGTATTGATGACAAATAACTTTGCAAATTCGCATATTTTTTAGTAAAAATATAATTTTCAAGACCTTCTTCTTTGTATTTCTCAGCTAAATATTTATATTGAGAATTTCCTATTACTTCACATTTTTTTAGCTCAAGAAATTTACATAAAATAAAACTTAAAAATTGTGGTTCAAGAGAAATATCATTATATAATTCTGGAAATTGGTTTTTTATCACAGTAATTATGGCTAAAATATCTAATCTTGAAGAAATAATATCTTTAACTAATAAACATTCTTCATTTGTTGGACAAGAATTATTATCCTCTTTATTGCATAAATTACATTTTTCTTCTCTCTTTTTTGCCAACCACCAAGCTTGCATATAAGAATTTAAAATTTGTATGACAGCTCTAGGACTATTAATTTCAATAGGAATTAATATATTTAAAATCTTGTCTAAATCGTATGTTATTGACTTTTTAATATCTTCTTTAAATAAATTTTTAGTATCTAGTTTGTTTAAATGCTCTAGTGCAAAATTCTTCATAGACTGATTTGGCAAGACAGGGATATCTATTTTGAATTGAAAAACTCTATCCAAATACTTTCTTGCACTTTCTATATCTGAAAAAGTCGTTTTGGTTTGAGATATAGACTTTGCAATATGTTCATCGTAACAAGAAACTATAAATATAAAATTGCTTTCTGGGATATCCAAGAAAACCCTTATTGCATCTAGCCCTTTAATCATTTTTTCTGGTGCAAGCCTATCTAAATCATCAATAAAAATTACAATTTTTTTATCTTTTGCAATTTTACCTTTTTTCTTATTTTTTAAAATATCTAATATTTCATCTTCAAATTGTTCTGATGAAATAATCGGAGGAGTCATAACAACCCTATCTGTATATTTTGAAACAATAAACCCGTTAACATTAAAAGCATACTTTATAATAGCCGTTGCGCATATTGCAAAAACCGAATAAACAAGTGGACCATCAACTAATCCAAATGAAAATATTCTATTAATTTGAATAGCTAACCAAGCTAATACGAGAACAATACAAATAATTTGTCCAGGTATCCATAAGTATTTATCAATAAATTCAACAATATACTCTCTCCAAGATTTCTCTTTTTTAAACATATCTGTAATATTGGAATATAGTCGTTGTCTTAAATCTTCTTCTTTTTCATTGCTTAACTTAGAATGCAAAAATTTCAACAGTGAGCGCCTAATATCTTCACTTTCATATCGCCAAGCATTAAAATCTAAAACTTCAAATTTGTCTTGATTTGCATTTAAAAATTTGTTAATACATATTTGTTTAATGGAACTTTTTCCGACGCCCCATTGCCCAAGTAAACCAATCGAAAAAGGTGCTTTATCTTTATGATTCTCTATAATTGAAAAAAGAGCATGCGCATAATGGGCGTGTCCAAATTTATCCTCGTCTTCATTCAGAATTGCCCTATCTAATATTGATGGCAAATTTAAAATATTATCTTTATTCATATTTCTATTGCTATTATAACACTTAGAAGTTTTATCAGAATCATATAAAGAAAAGGGGACTTAATATTTCTTAACTTTCATTTCTAAATGCAACATTTCTCAAAAAAATAACTTATTTTTTCAATCTTCCTCGATATATTTATTGAGGAGGTATTTGTTTATGCAAATAAAAATAATTAAAAACAGAATTAAATGCAAATTTTGTGGCGATATATTAGAGTCTAATAGCCGACATGATTTTAAATTTTGTTCTTGTGGCAAAGTCTCTATTGATGGTGGACAATTTTATCTTAAAAGGTCCGGATATCCTGGCGATTGGGAAGAACTAAGTGAAGTTATAGAGATTAATTAGTTATTTGCCCTAATATCAAACTTAATCAGCTAGTTACAAGGGTAGATTTATATAGGAGGAAGAATGGAAAATCAAGACACAAGGATTGAGAAAATCCAAGCAATACTTGAAGAAGCAATAGCAATGGTAAAAATAGGCACCCTAGCTACTGAATCTTGTATCATTGATGAAGATTTACAAATGCGGGACAATACGGATTATTATCACTTATTGCGAAGAATAAATGCACTACTTACAAATATACGGTACACTCTGGATAGTTAAAGTGTTTTGAAAAATTCAGCAAGGCTCAAATTAAACGCGCGTGATAGTTTAAAAATTTTATCTACGCTTGTGTTTCTTTCTCCTCGTTCCACCATGCCAATAAAGTTAGTTGATAGACCAATTTTTTCGGCAAGTTCAGATTGAGTTAATTTGCTCTTTTTTCTTAACTCACGGATACGCAAACCAAAGATTCTTAAATCATTTTGTCTTTCTACTAATTCTTTATCGTCTAAATCACTCATTACAGTAATTATGATTGTAATCAAACTTAAATAAAACAAACCCACCGTGTTATTTTAAAATCTTTTGTTGTATATTTTACTTGTGATACTTAATGAGGAATTAAAAATGAAAAAACTATTATTAATTTTATTTGCATTCCTTCTGGTGCAAAATATTTCATCAGCTCAAATGTACTATCAAAATTCTAATGATTTAGAAAGTACTATTTACTATGCCGCAAAGCGTCAAAACGTAAATCCTTATGTTTTGGAAGCGTTAACCAGAACTCTTATGAATAACAAAGCAGAGTTAAGCGGCTTCTGGGGAATGAGGGTTCCTGTAGGCGAGCAAGTTTCTGCAGAATCATTAGCAATAAGTTTAGCTGAACTTATGAAACTTTGTGAAAACATACACTTAAGAAATCAACAAAACGCTATTGCAACTGGAAAGCCATATAATGCTGGACCTTATGATGGCATCATAAAAGAATTAGTACCTCCACTTAATAACAATTCTCAAGATGTAGGTATAAATTATTATAAAAAACTGTATAATCAAATTATACAAAGAGAACAAAATCGATAAGAGTGTTTAGAAAATGAGGTTTTATGAAAAGATTTTTTTCTATTTTAATTTTAAGCATATGTTTAGTTTTATTTTCTAACCCTATAAAAGCTATTGAAGAAAATGGATATGTAGGAATTCAAATGTATAAATTTTCAAAACCTAGGTTAGCTAAAGAAATTACTATTGTAAATGTTATACCAAATTCACCAGCGTGGAATGCTGGGATTAGAATAGCAGACCGCATTTTAAAGGTTAATGAAATTGATGTTACAACAATGAGTGTAGAAGAAGTACAAAAATTAATTTCAGGGAAAATCAACAGTGATGTCAAATTAACTCTAAAAACAAGAGAAGATATTAAAGAATTTAATATTAAAAGGGCACACCTTGACATAAACCAAGTTTCAATATACCCCCAATGGAAAAATTTTTGTGGACACAAAAAGACTGAACATGAAGTTTGCTTTATTCATGAAGGAGATGGTATAAAAAAACTTGTTGAGTTTGGATATGGCCCATATTATGTATCGATTGTTGGCAAAAATTTAGCATATCAACGATATGCCTTTGAAAATAATTTGTATCTATGTAACAAAACAAAAGACCCAGCTATGTGCTATTTTCAGCTTCAACAAAATATGCAAAATCAAGCACTTGCCATGCAAATCCATAAAGAACAAATTAAACAACAACAAATTAATAACTTAATCCAAAATACGAATCAGGTTAATACCAATCTGGAATTACGAAATATAAATCAAAATCTGAACAATATGAACATGAATTTGCAATTAATGAGGTAACTGAGTATGTATATTTTTATACTATGTTTATGGTTAATTTTTGTTTTTGGTTTATTGATTTGTCTTGTGAAAAACTTATCCAATAAAGAAGATATAGAAAGAATAAAAATTGAAATTCAAAAGGAAAAAGAATACTTGGCTACAAAACAACTTGCGATAAATTTACCCGAAGGCAAGAAATTAATCGATAAATTTAATTGGGCAGCTTTTTTAATTCCTTTATTGTGGGGGCTTTATTTTAGAGCTGGCAAAAACCTTTTAATATGTTTAATTCCTATTCCATTATTACCCAATATAATTTTTGGCATAAATGCTAATAAATGGGCTTTGGCAAAATATTATCGCCCCATAGAAACATATATTTTTGAACAAAAGTTATTTATTATAATTGGAATTATTTTAAATTTGATTTTTTTACCGTTAATTTATGAAACAATTGCTTTAAAATAACACGAGGTCTTAAATATTTTTTAATATTGTTAAGCAGAATTTTTATATCTACATAGTGCATTATATAGGTAAAATAAGGGTTTGATTTTCACACTTAACCATAAAACAAAAAAATCTTAAATTTACTATATAGTACACTATGTAGGTATTTTTTTATGTAAAAATTTTTCGAAAAATACCTTTTAAAACTTTTCTAGCTGGATTTACTTATGATAATAAAAGTAGTTAGAAAAGGAGACCAAAATGAAAAAATTAAGCATCGATTGGAATGAATCTTATGAAGTTGACCCTGCATATCCACAAAGCGATATAGCAATATTTATTGATAAAACTCTTCGTAAAATTTGGATTAGAGGAATTAAATTAAATGGGACTGACAAAAGAATTAAATATTTAACTCAAATAATCAATCTATATCAAAAAGATAAAATATTTTCTGTTGAAAAACTTGAAGAAATAAATGACTTCAAGGTTGAAGCAGAAAGTTTTCAAAGAAACTTTGAAAGAATTAATGAAAAATTAAAAAAATTAAATAAAGCCCCTTTATTTATAGCGGCACCTAAGAAATATCATTACTATTTAAATACTGATAATTATTACCAAGATTATGCAATAATTTAAATACAATAATTTTTTGTCGGTGTTAAGTCGAAATTAAATCATTAACTAAAGTTTTAAAATTTGGCAAAATGGACCTCAAAGGAGGAAAATTATGACTAGAACATCAGACGAATTTAGAGAAAACAACGGAAAAGTATTTCCAATTAAATCATTACTAAGTAGATTTTATGGCAACAATAAAAGATACTTTTATTTTTCAGGAGCTAATCTCGATATCCCCAATAATGTTGACAAAAATATATCAACTGAGGATTTTTTCGAGCTTATAACAAAGCATATGAAGGGTGAAATTAGATTAGGCGCCTCATGCGAATTGAAAATAAATGATAGTTTAATATTATCTACAGTAATTGATATTGATTATCATGAACAAACTATGGAAGAAAAATATGATTTAGCTTGCAAGTTACAAGAAGCTATTTTAACTAAGCTCGGTTGGAAATCTGTAATAGAAAAATCAAAAGGTAAAGGTTTTCACATTTTTATTTTCTTTAATAATCCTATCAATAGAAATTTTGCACAAAATCATTTAAAAAAAATAATTGAGCAAGATTTTAAATTAAAAGTAAAAAATGGGCTTATTGAATTATTCCCAAAAGGTGATGGGATTTCAGTAATATTTTTACCATTTTTTAGAATGCTTGATAAAGAAGGTTTCATTAAAGAATCTTTTTTCGAGAATAAAAATAATTGTTTAGTTAGTGGAAAACCTTTTGAAGCAATTAAAGATATTAAGGAAACAATTTTAAATGCAATTAACGAAACAGAATCTATAAAGCTAGAAGAAAAAAATAATTCTCTACAAAAATTACCTTGTATTGAATTTGCAGAAGATAATTGGGTTGAAGGTAATAGGCAAGACTTAGCAATGTCTTTAGCGGGAGTTTGTCGAAAAAGATTAAAAATGAATCAAAATGAAGCAGAAAATTTAATTGTTGGTATTGCCAGAGCAAATAATGATAATGAAATTTCTCAAAGAAAAGCTGCAATAAAATCAACTTATAAAATAGAAGATATTAGCCAAATAAAAGGTTGCTCTTACTTTGAGAAAGAAATAACATGCGAAAATTGTCCTTTTCTCAAAAAACAAGAATCAAAACAGGAAAAACCACAAGTAAACAAAAAAGGTCTTTTATCTTTATTAAAAAGTACAGATGATTTAATGCAAGAAGAAGATATAAAATGGGTCGTTAAAGATTTATTTGCCAAAAAACTTGTAAGTGTAATTTTTAGTGAGCCTGGAGTTGGAAAAACAGTTTTAGCTATGGATATTGCAGAAAAATTGACAAAGGGAGAAGCAATCTTTAATCAATACAAAGTAGAGAAACCTATGAAAGTTTTATATTTTCAAGGTGATTTTCCTAATACAATTATGCGAAATAGGCTTCAACAAATGTTTCACAAGCCTGATGATAGCTTCTTCAAAATTGTTAATCGTTATGATGCTGAAGCAAACGGATTTTCTATTGATTTAACAAATGAACAAGGGCAAGAAAATCTCAAAACAATATTAGAGGAATATAAACCTGACTTTGTTATCTTTGATACCTTTATTTCTTTTTTTGACGGTGATGAAAATAAACAAAAAGATGTAAAAGAACCGATTGATTTTTTAAGAAAATTAACTTCTAATTACGATTGCTCAATTCTATTGTGTCATCACTCAAGGAAAAGAGGCTCTAACGAAAAAAGAAAAGGGCTTGACCAAAGTGATTTAATCGGAAGTTTTGTTACAGCTAGATTATGTGGTTTGATGTTGGCTATTGCACATAATACAGAGAAAAGCACAAAGGAAGAAAAATATAATACTGTTTTGTGTGCGAAAACTTGGTTTAAACCTATTGAACCTTTTGAATTTGTAATATCAAATAATGACGCCCAATTCATTCAGGTAATTTATACTACAGAAGAAATTACAAGTAATGCAAAGAACAAAACTCAGCTTGCAAAAGAAAAAATAGTTAGTGTTCTATCTAATATGCCAGAAGTTGGTTTTTCAGCAAAATCTCTTAAATCTATTGCTGGATGTTCTGACCGAACCGTCAATAATGTGTTTTCAGAGCTTTTGGCAGATGGGGTGATAAAGGCTGTCGGAACAACAAAAGACCGAACCTATTTTTATAACACGGAAAAGAAACCTAAAAAGCCAGTAGAGAAAAAGGTTACTCCGGCTGAGGACCTGATATAAAAAAGTTGCGGAAAAAGGCTTAAAAACAAAGAATAATAATTCTTTTGACTCTTTCCCTCTTTGCTAGAGTCTCTTGCGAGAGTCGATTCCCGCTTTTCTTTTTTGCAAGCCTTAAAAGGTTAAAAGCTAAGTTATTACTTGATTTAAAGTTTATTTAAGCAAAGGATTCTATACTATGAAAAATTTATACAATATAAACGAACTCTCAAATCTTTTGAATATTTCAACCTCAACTCTTTACCGTTGGATACATAAAAAAGAAATCCCTTTTGTAAAACTAGGCAGTCGCCTACTTTTTGAGGGTGAAAAGATTCAAGAATTTATTAAGCAAAACTCTGTTAGCATTTCTTAGTCTAAAAGCTTACAGAAAGCAAAAACCACGTTAATATAAAAATGTTGGAGTTACGCAATGATAAAATCTGTTAGACAAAACAAAATAACAAAAAAATGGGAATTTGATTTTAAAGACCTTAAGGGCAAACGCCGTATTAAAAAAGGTTATAAAACAAAAGCCGAAGCAGAAAAAGCTCAATCTAAACTTTATGAAGAATTAAACAAAGGCCGAAATCCTATTGATTCAAAAGTAACATTAAAGGAAGCTGGTGAATTGTTTATGAGGCTTCATTCTAGCACAAATTGCAAACCTTCAACATTTTTAACTTATCGTGGATATTTAGACAAAATTATTTATCCGTTTTTCGGGGATTTACAATTAGTAGAAATAAATCCCTTATTAGTCAAAGAATTTCGTAAAACAATGATTGATAAAGGTCGCAAAAATTCCACTGTTAATAAATATATGAAATTTTTAGGCTCAATATTTAACTTTATGATTGATAGTGATGTACCTGTTAGAAATCCATTGGCAAGAATAAAAGCCTTAAAAGAGACTAAAAATGACAAAATAAGAGCTTTATCTACTATTGAAGTTCAAGCATTATTAAAGAAAACAAAAATTGTCTATCCTGATTTTTACCCCCTTTTATTCACAGCCATATTTACCGGCATGAGACAAGGTGAGTTAATGGCTTTAACTTGGGATTCTATCAACTGGATTACAAAGAAAATTACAATTGATAAAAACTATACGCACGGTAAATTAGGAACACCTAAAACTGGTAAAATTAGAATAATTGATATGTCAGATGAATTAGCTAAAGTCCTTAAAGAATGGCGTTTAGCTTGCCCAAATAGTGAATATAATTTAGTATTCCCAAACAATGAAGGCAATTATCAAAGTGCAGAAAATATGTTAAAAAGAAGATTTTTAACCTCATTAAATAGAGCCGGAATTGATAAAATAAGATTCCACGATTTAAGACACACGTATGCAAGTCTTCTTCTTGCAAATGGTGCGCCAATGAAATATGTTCAATATCAATTAGGACATTCGTCCATAACTATGACAATGGATTTATACACTCATTTATTGCCAGAAGTTAATGATAAGTGCGTAAACCTACTAAACAATATTGTAAATTCTGCAATCATACATAAAGAAAAAATTATAAAATTTGGAACGTAGAAAAATGTCTTCTAAAAACTCCAATTAATAACTTCGTTTGTTTTAATTTCTATATTTTTTATTGCTATCAAAATTCCTAGAGGTGTTAAGTCTATTGATGGCAAATTTAAATCTTTTTTAATTAGTTCTTTTGCCTCAATATCTATCTGATATAAATCATTTTTTATATTTGAATCTGAACCCAATATATGACTATATTGTTTTTTTAGTACTGAAACAATATCATTATCAACAATTTTATATGGACGATTTTTTATACAATTTAAGTAATCTAAATAATTAATATCGTTAAGTGTCAGCTTATCAAAAGAAGGACTAAAAACTAATAATTTTTTTAGATATTTTTCGTATAATTCCTGAGATGTTTTTACATCAGCAATAAATGTAAATTTTTGAACAATGTAAGATAAAAAATCAATTTGTGGCTGACTCATTTTGGGTACAGTATTAATTGCTTCATCTAACATCATATTCCTTAATGAAATACGAGTTTCAAGTCCCTTAGATAAAAATAATTTTGTTAATTGTTCTAATTTATTTGAATCAGGATATTTTGCATAATTCTTTTGAGCTTCAATCAATGCAATTTGCATATCAGCATCAGTTAATCTTTTTAATATAGCTTCGCTATTTACTTTATCAAATTTTGCAAGTTCTAATGCTATAGAATCACTTACTTGTTCTGCACTTTTATTTGCTTCTTCTTTTGCTATTTCTCTTAATTTTGGCATATTTGCTTTAAACATCTCCATAAAAATCTGTTTAGCATTTTCTTGTGTTATGCCATTATTTATTATCGTTATATTACCACCAGCTTGACAATTGAATGAATTGTCTCCAGATTGTTGATTTTGTATTTCGTCATTAATCATGCTTTGTTGACCCTATATTTATATCACCATTGGCTTGATAATTTATAGAATTATTGCCTGATTTTTGGTGTTGTTGTAAAGGAACACATGGTTTGATTATAGTGTGCGGTTAGTTTGATTATTTTGGTAATAGAAATATAAAATCTTATTTAATTTTTATCATTTTATAATTTTTTTATAATGCAACCAACAAAAATTTTACTCGATATTTTATTTAAAATTTTTTATGTTAACAACCCTGTGCTTAGTCAATCTTCATTATATCATAAGGAAGATTTTCAACTGCTTTAGCAAATTCATCAAGAGCTTTTTGAATATCGGGTAAATCTTGTGGTTTTAATTGAGGATAAAATGATTGCCAAATGCCATCTTGTAAGAAATATTTAATATCAATATATTGTTGTTTATCTACTGCAATATTTTTAAATGCATTGATAAATTTAATTACGGTATCTTTTGTCATTACTTTTATTGACCTATTATACATAGGTAATAATTCAGCTGCATCTGGATGATAGCCATACTTTGGTATTTCGTTTGTTGCAAATTTAAATACAGAATCAACATATTTCTGAAGAATTCTATTTGAAGATTCTATGCTTGTAGCTTTTTCATTTGCATATATTAAAACTGAAACAGGAATATCAGTTAAGCTATCTCTTCCTGTGTTTTTATCATACATTTTTCCGCCAAGTCTGCTGAATTGATCTAGTATGTCCATAGCGGAAGCTTCATTTCTAACATTAGCATCAATTCCTTTGTAAAAATAATCCCAGCGTTCTTTTTCACTTGCAAAACTTTCAGGAGCTTTTGAAACAAATGAAACATTTTGTTCTATCATTTGTTTTTCCATCTCTTTTAATTTCTTAGCGGCAGCTTTTCTTGTTGGGTCTGATATATCTAATTTTCTTAATTTTTCATTGAATTCCTTGCGCAATCTTGTATATTCTTCGAGAGTAGGGGAAGTTTTTTCAGATATAGTTTGTGTAGCTTCTTGTATTATTTCTTCTGCACTATTATCTAATTTTGAATTATTAATATCTGATGTTAAAGAATTTATTGCTTGTATTGGTTTTTTTGGTGGCTCAACAGTCGGTGTTTTAGGATTAATAGGAATATTATTTGATGGAGGTACTGTCGGTTGAGAGGAATTTTTTTTATTAAATAAATTAGATAATATGTTTCCTATTTGTTTTCTTTTTAAAAATGCCAAAACAACTAAAACTATGCCTGTAATTAAAGCACTAATTTTAAATATCTTTTTTTTATTAATTTTTTTATCATTTTTTTCAAAAGAATCAGATTTTAAATTTAATGATAAGCCCGAAGTTATAGATTGTTTATCAACATTTGAACTTGAAGTATTATATATATTTTGTTGTTTAATATTGTTTATATAATCTTGCATTGATAACATTTTAACCTCTATGAGAATAAAACATATAAATTTGAAAAATTGCCAATTTTATTATTATGTGTGTTATGTTTTGGATTTTATTTTAATTAATCTTCATTATATCATAAGGAAGATTTTCAACTGCTTTAGCAAATTCATCAAGAGCTTTTTGAATATCGGGTAAATCTTGTGGTTTTAATTGAGGATAAAATGATTGCCAAATGCCATCTTGTAAGAAATATTTAATATCAATATATTGTTGTTTATCTACTGCAATATTTTTAAATGCATTGATAAATTTAATTACGGTATCTTTTGTCATTACTTTTATTGACCTATTATACATAGGTAATAATTCAGCTGCATCTGGATGATAGCCATACTTTGGTATTTCGTTTGTTGCAAATTTAAATACAGAATCAACATATTTCTGAAGAATTCTATTTGAAGATTCTATGCTTGTAGCTTTTTCATTTGCATATATTAAAACTGAAACAGGAATATCAGTTAAGCTATCTCTTCCTGTGTTTTTATCATACATTTTTCCGCCAAGTCTGCTGAATTGATCTAGTATGTCCATAGCGGAAGCTTCATTTCTAACATTAGCATCAATTCCTTTGTAAAAATAATCCCAGCGTTCTTTTTCACTTGCAAAACTTTCAGGAGCTTTTGAAACAAATGAAACATTTTGTTCTATCATTTGTTTTTCCATCTCTTTTAATTTCTTAGCGGCAGCTTTTCTTGTTGGGTCTGATATATCTAATTTTCTTAATTTTTCATTGAATTCCTTGCGCAATCTTGTATATTCTTCGAGAGTAGGGAGAGGCGATTGATTTTTTTGTGTATTTATCACAGCTATTGAAGGAACAAAAGTGGTATCTTGTAAAGATTGCTCATTGGATTTTTCTTTATATAAACTCAATTGTATATCAATTAATACTAAATACTCTTCAAGTTGTTTTTTAATCGTTAAAATTTTTTCCCTATTAGATCTTAAATAATCAATAACATCTCTTTCAGCATAAAATTCATTCCAATATTTGTCTTCTATTTCTTTTGATTCACCGGTAAGAAAAGCACACAATCTATTAGTATTTTTAGATTTTTTTTCTTTTTCGATTTTATTTTGGGTATCAATTTCAGCTTGATTTGTGCTAAAATTTTTGATTCTCCTAAGTTCTTCTTCAAGTTGGCTGATAGATTCAAGAACTGATTTTCTTTTTGCAGACAAAATCTCGTATTCCGATTTTGAAGAATTATTTTGTCTAAAAATTATTTGAGTGTTATTTTTATAGACTGTATTTTTTCTATATAACATTGAACTTTTTAAATTATTACTTATTGAATTTATTCTCATTTTCACCTTTCAAAATTATAAATCTTCATCGTCATCAATATTATTTAAATCATCAAGCTTTGATAGATCTTCTTGAATAAGTCTTTTTTCACGCAATAACCAATTAAATCTTTCTTGTTCTTCATCAGATAAAACAGTTTCTTCTTTTTTGGTTTGCAAATAATTTAATTCTTGAGAATCTTGAGCTTTTATATAGTCTAATTTTTTTCTATTTTTATCGCTTAAAATTCCTGCTTTTTCCATTCTGTATAACGACAATTTTTCTTCAAGCAATTTTTTTCTATCTTCTTTTCCTTCTTGTTTATTTAAAGGTGCAAGGGTGTTAAAAATATCAACATGATGCTTATAGCGCACCGGATCAAGCATTCTTTTTGCATTAAATAGTAACATATAATAATATTCTTCATAATTTTGAGTTGGATCTTGAATATATTGATTTAGAGCTTGTATAGATAATTGTTGCAGCTGTCTATTATCAAAAGCACCTGTTTTTAAATTTGGTCTGAATGCGTTTGCTATATTGTCAAATGGAATTGTATTATAAGAAATTTTTAAATTATTTAATTCACCATTTTTTGCATATTGCATTAATTTAGACACAGATGATTCACTTATATATTTTTTTACAAATTTTAAATCATCAGAATTAAAAGCTGGGTCTTTTGCTCTATCTTTAATGGCTTCTAATACATCAGAGCATTTTTTAAAATAAAATTTCATTACCTCTTCCATATTTTTACCTTTTGCAGGATTGATAGCAAAAATATCCATTTTTCTTAATAAATCTCTATCAATTAAATGAGGATAATTTGTTGTAATAAATATAGTTGTAGCTGCATTTGATAAAGTATGGTCGCCTACTTCCGGAACTCCTGAACAATCATCAAATATTGATTTAAATATATCTATGGTTTTAGGGTCATGATTAATTCCTTTTAGTTTAGTTTCATCGGTTTCATTAATCAAATCGCCATATACAGCTTTAGCTTGATTATATGACATTCCAAAAAATCTTTCTGCATCATTAATTAAAAGTATGGTTCTAACTCTTTTTGGCTCCCAATCTTCGTTTTCTTCCAAATATCTTACTTTTGCTTTATGGAATATATTTTTTAAGGCTTCTTTTAATTCTATTGCAGTATCAACAGGAGGTAATTGCTCTACTACAGCATATTCATCAGATTTACCTTCTGTTGCAATGCCATTTAGAAAAGTTGTTTTTCCTGTTCCATTTGCTCCATATAATAAAATTACAGGCGGAACTTCAACAGAAGGGTCTTTTTGGGATTGAACCAAAGGATTAATAAAAATTCTTCTCAATTCGTCTTTTTCATAATCATAACCGGCAATTCTATCATCAAGTCCACCCTTAGCATTTCCCATGGCTTCTATTGCTTTATTTATGCCTTCAATTCCTCTCAATCTTCTTTCTTGTGCTTCAATTTGCTGTTTTTGGGCTATCATTATGTCAATTTGAGAAACAAAAGTTCTATTCTTTTTAACATCACTTGATGACATGTTAACAATTTGCTCGTATAAATCTTTTTTCGTTTTTAAATCATCAATTTCTCTTGACTTTCTTAAAAATTCCGTATAATGTTTAGATCTAATGTCACGGCATTGAAACGGATTCCAAAATGTACTTAAGCCGCGTCTATTGATTTCAGCAGCAGCCATATCACCCTGTTTTTGATATTCTTCGCTATAATTCCAATTATTTATTCTATTCAGCTTTTCTTGAGCATCCTTTCTCTTGGCTTCCTGCTGAGATCTGTCTGCTGTATACATTTGTTTCATATCTTGCAATTCTTGAACAGACATTTTGCTTAAATCAATATCACCATTATTTAAATTTGCTCCAAAAGTTATTAAACTTTTACCTATTGTATTAAAATTAGATAATTGCAATGAATTGCTATAATTTTGGGCTAAATTTAAGGTAACAGCCCTGTACTTTCTCTTGTTATTTAAATTATTCAAATTTACTTTTGATAAAACATGATTAATCTTCATTATATTTCTCCTTAATTATTTTTTAAAATTTATTCTTGGGTATGTAAAATACCATGTCTGTGCAAATTTTCATAATTATCTATATTATCTTGAGTATGCGTGTGTTCGTGATGATGATTAAAATCAGCTGGATTGTGGTCATGATCCGGATAATTTAATTTTATTTGCAATGATTTTTCTGTAACTAATGTATTTTCTTCTACTCTTCCTTCGAAATTACTTTGAGCATTCAATAATACAATCAATTTACTTTCAAAATCTAAAGGCAATTCAAGAGATTCTGCTTTAGAATCAACCTCTATGATAAAATCTAGAGCTGCTTTTTTATCTTTAACACTAGGATGTTTATTTAATAAACCATAATGTTGGATTTTTTCAAAAATGTCATTACCATAAATGTTTTTTAGCGATTTTATAACATCATCTGATAATATATTAATTTGAGCTAATACATGTTGAAATTCCGGTTTATATTTGTTTTGTTCTATTCTATCTAATAAAATTGCTATTGAATATAACTGTGTTGCACCTTTTGCTCTTTCTTTTCTTATTGGCGTTAAACTATCATTTTTAACATCCATTTTTGCAATATCATTAATTGCGGTTAACAATGTTAAAGGATTTGATAATGTTTCACTTTTTTCTATCGCATCTTTAAATTTTTTACTATTTTTCAACGCAAATGACGGTGGAACTTCAGCAACTGTAAACATTAAATTTGAATATTGAGAAATAATTTTTGCCGCCTGTGCGCTTGCTTTATCATATATAGAGTATCTTTCGTGTTTTTGCTGTTTCAACAGTTCAATTTGAGCTAACTTATCTAATTTTTCTTTTTGTTTGCAATCTATCTCATACATAGCTTGATAATGTGCAGTACACCAACCAAAAGTTATATATGATTTTATAGGATTATATAGACCCGATAATTGTCTTGAACAATCATTGGAATTAGAAACTTGTTTTTGTTTAAGATTGTTTTTTGATATACTTCTATAATTTTGATTAAATCTCATAGTTGCCGGTAGTATCATTTCTTTTTCCTTATTACATTATTTTCTTCTAAATATTCACTGATTATTTGTCTCATAGGATTATCTGTATCAATAGGTATATAATCAAAAGGAGTGTATCCTTGAGAGTCTACCTGATTAATTTTTGGATTTAATCTTAAAATTTCTATTAACAATAACGGATTACCTGATTGACAAATTCTATGCAAAGCTCCTTGCTTATTTATATCAGTTAAATCAACATTAGGATTAGCGTCTAAAATGGCTTTTATATTTTGCATTAATAGGATTTTTTCTTCTGTTGTAACGGCACCCAAATACGAGTCTAATGCTTTAATTAAAGGTGTTTCACCATATTGGTTTTGTTTATCAAAATCGTAATCTTCATCAATTGCCAATTTTATGAGTTCTTTCGCATAAGGACTTTTTACTCCCGCAACTAAGTGAAGAACGTTATTTCCATCTGAATCAGTTCTTGATTTTGTTGTATAATTTAATAAAACATTTCTACTTAACAATTGAACCGCTTCGTTAAATTTTTCACCCTCAAAACCGCTAATAGCTCTTTCAAATCCTTCCGGGTCATATATAACTTCATATTCATCAAAATTATGAATTGAATTGTCAGGCTGGGTAATTTCATCACATTTTGCAATTTTATAAAAATAATCCAAATTTTCAAATTTTTCTTTATATTTTTTCAATAATTCATCATCTAAATATTCAATTGGTTTTAATCCTGATTCGTCAACTATATTTGGATACGCGTATACATCAAGAAGAATATTTATTGCCGTTTCATCACCGTTCATGCAAGCCTTATGTAAAGCCGTTTGATTAAACGCATCGCAAATATCTGGATTTGCGCCATGGTTTAACAAGTATTTCATTGTTTCATAATGTTTTAAATTTATTGCATTCATTAACGGTGTAGTTCCGTCATTGGCTTGTGAATTTACACTTAAACCTCTTTTTCTTGCTAATTCCATGTAATTAAGGCTAAATTTTTCTTCGGGAATATTACTAAAAAGCAGCATAGCATCAACACCATCTGGCGTTCTTAAATAAGGAGTTAAAATGTTTGAAATTAAATATCCTACAATATGTGTTTTGCTATTACGTAAAGCTTGACTATATACAGATTCAAATTTGTTATTTACATTTTCCAAATTAGTACCTATGTCATCAGCTGCGATTATTGTTCTAAATCCTTCAATATCTTCGTAATTTGATAAATTAACAGCAACGTTTGCTATATTATTACCGCAGGAATCGGTGTAGTTGGGGTCAATTTCAATTGTTTTTTGTACATCTTCCAATGATGATACTTCTTTTAGTGGCTCAGTAAGCTCGGGCGGAATATCGATATTTAAAATAAATTCAATACCGCCTTTAGATTTGTTATATTCTGGTAATTTTGGATAACGTTCAAATAATGCTTTTATAAACGGTGAAAGTTCCATTGATTTATAATAATTTAATTTTGGTTTAATAAATTTCATCAATTTTGGTTCTTTTAAAAATACATATACACAAGCATCAATATGATACTTTATGGCTTGATCTATCGCTAATTGATTTTCTGAAAATCCGGAACCAACTTCTATATCTACATCATCACGTTTTAAAGCTTCTTGTAACACATAAGCCTGATTTAAACAAGTTAAAATAAATAAAGGTGTACAAGTGATATTATATCCATATTCAAACCTTCTGTTTAAATCCATATTCGGATTTTTAACCAGTTCAAGTAACAGTTCATTATATTGTCCGTTGTCTTTATTACAATATCTTTCATCTCTTATTTTTAAGGCAATTTTACCAAATAACTGAAATAAGAAATTTGAATCATTTGATTCTTTAATTTCAGTTAAAATTTCATTATTTTCTTCAAAGTGTTTTGGCGGATTTAAATCAAATCTACATAAACAATCATCATTTAAATATTCTTTTGTTTTTTCAATTCTGCCTGTACTTATGTCATTATTAATATCTTCTAAGAACAGTTCTTTTGAACTCATTCTTTTTTCTTTAATTTTTAATCTCGGAAGTTTATTTTCAACTTTGTGCCAAATGCTACTATCCCAATAACAGTTAGGACTAGACATTAATTCATCTAAAGAATAATATATTTGACTTGTTAAATTATTTATATCTAAACCAAAAAAGCGTTTTTGATTACTTAATGAATAAGATTTTGAAATATTAGTGTTTTCGGCCCAACCAATCATTGAACCAACTTTCTTATCACCAATAATTATTCCGTTAAATGATGAGTTGTCTATAGTTGTACTTGTTGCATACCCAATAAAACCGCCAATTTGTTCTTGCCCATTTAATGTTGATACAGTGTAAGAATTGCTAATTTTGGAAGAATCATCAGAACCAATTAATCCACCCATAATACCAGTTTGATTAATATTCTCATTAAAATCAAAAGGGTTAAAATCTTCATCAGAAATAGAATCTATATTGCAGGTTGTGGCTGAATTTTTAATTTCGTTATTTTTACTAGTTCCAATGAGTCCGCCTATATTTTTCTTACCTTGAATAAATCCCTGAAAAAAGCAATTGTCAAACTTAGAATCCCTTGCTAATCCAACAATTCCGCCCACTTGCTGTCCTCCTAGTATATGGGCATTGTAAATCTCAATATTTGACAGTTGAGCATTTTGGCATTTACCAAATAACCCTACATTATAAGAGTCGCTGTCTGCTATTACGCTAAAATTGCTTATTTTACATCCATTTCCATCGAATTCTCCACTAAATGGTCTTTCGCTGTTTCCGATGGGTTTAATCTTTGCGCCGTTTAAATCAATATCATCAGATAAAATAACTTTTTTATTCCACATATTAGGGCTGTTAGTATAAGCTATAAATTTATCTGCTGAGTCAATAATAATTTTATCTGATTTAGTTTGAAGTCCAAAATTTTGTATAGAAATGGGAATATATCCCATTTTTAAAATTTCCGATTTTGGTATATTTGCTTTAAATAAAATATTGTTTTTGGCAATTTTTTTATAACCGCTTTTATAATTGTTTCTATTAAATATATCTATAGAATTTATTTGCATGGTTAATTTTCCCTTTTGGCTTGAATTTTATGTTGTTTAGCATATTCTTGAATACCAACTTTGAAATCATTAAATTCCAAAGGGGTTGCATGGTAAACAACATGATTGTCAATTATTTCTTGAAGCACATAACTAATATCTCTTGAAGAAAATCCAGATAACATTTTTACAATTTCATCAGTTTCTGTATCTGTTATATTCTTTGTAGATTGGCGCTTGCTAAACTGAGATACAACAAGTGCTTTTCTTAATTTTTCATCCGGAGGAAGAATTTGTATTTGTTTTCCAAGTCTACTTAAAACAGCATCATCAATTTTATCTCTAAAATTAGTTGCTATTATTGTAATAATGCCTCTTTGAGCTGACTTATGAATTTTTTGCAAAAATAAATCCACCAAACCTGATTCAAAGTTGGATGCATTTTCTCTTTTACCTAAAATGTCGTTTGCTTCATCGATAAACAAAATACTGTATTCACCTGTTTCTTGAAATTTTTCTTCTAGTTGATTAAATATATTGCTAATTTGCTTTTCTGATTCACCAACAAATTTGTCTTTTATTACAGAAGAATCAATTTCATATATTGGAATACCCATTTCACCTGCTAGCGCTTCCGCAATAAATGTTTTGCCTGTTCCTGCAGGTCCATATAACAAAAAATTTGATTGGAGTGGTGAATTATTTCCATCTTTTTTAAGCCTTTTCATTACTTCCGGTTTTAATCTATCAATAAGCAATGTTTGAAAAGCTTGTTTTACGTTTTCCATTCCGGCTACATCATCAAAATTAGCAGGATAGTTTATATTTTTTCTCTTAATAAAAGTATCATATCCTGAAGTTTTATTGGCGGCATTAATTTCAGGTAATTTATGCTCTTTAGCAAAATTACTTGCCTCATTAATAAATTCCTCAATTTCCATTGGCTTATCTGGATATTTAGAATGATTATCAATAGTACTGGTTAAAATATTAGTAATATCTCTTGAACTAAAACCGCCCAATCTTTCCGATAAATATTCACGTTGTTCAATAGAAATATCTTTTGTATATTCGGGCAATTTATCAAGTTCATGGTTTATTAAAGATAGCCTTAATTCTTTATCAGGTTGAGGGATTCTTATTTGTGTACCAAGTCTGCTTAATATTGCATCGTCTAATTTTTCTCTAAAATTTGTTGCAACAATAGGAATAATGCCATTTTTGGGAGCTTCATTTAAATATTGAAGAAACATATTTACAATTCCTTCATCAAATTTATTAGCATCTTCCCTTTTCCCTAAAATATCATTTGCTTCATCGATAAATAAAATACTATATTCGCCTGTTTCTTCAAATTTAATCTTTAGCTGAGTAAATATGTCTTTAAGTTTTCTTTCACTTTCGCCAACATATTTATCTTTAAATGAAGCTGAGTCTAATTTATACAAAGGCAAACCCATTTCGCCTGCTAAAGCTGTTATAATATATGTTTTACCTGTTCCAGGAGTGCCATACAATAAGAACCCTTTTCTTATTGGTGGTCTATTATATTTTTTAAACCATTCTAATCTTTCAGGTTTTAATTTGCTAATTAATTCCTCATAAAATTTTTCTTTAATGCTTTGCATTCCTGCAACATCAGCAAATGTTATATCTGTTTTTTCTCTTTTGAATTCTGGTTTATCATAACATGCGGTTGTGCCTTTTTCTGTCAACTCGCCCAGATTTTGATCTTTTGCATAAATTCTTAATTTATTAATTAAAGTCTCACAATCCAGAACTTTATTATTTTGAAGATTTTCAAAAAACTCTAAAAAGTTGACATAAGTGAAGCCTGATGTTAATTTTGCAATATTTTTAATATCATCATTCGATAATTGATAACTCCCTTTATAATATTGCGAAATTAATTCTACCCTTTCTTTTTCGTTTGGGGGTCTTAGTTCAATTTTTTTATCAAACCTGCCATATCTTATTGATTCAGGTTTAATTGCACCAATCTCTCTTGTTGTTGCGACTAAAACAAATCCTTTTTTGGATGAATTTTCAATTAATTGTTCCGCTTTCGTAACACCTTGCGAAGACGGCGCACTAATATCAGGTAAAATCCCTTTTATTTCATCTATAAAAATAATCGCCTGCTGTTTATTATATTGATAATTTTTTCTTGCAACGTCAATTACTTTTTCTAAATCTTGCAAGTCTGAAACTTGTATAATATATTTTTTAAATATATCAGCTAAACCTTTTTTGTATTTATCTCTATCATTTTTAGTTAGTGCCATTAAATCATCTAAAGCTTCGTCAAATAATTTTTCATTCAATATTTGTCTATTCAATGATACAGCAAGAGAATTAAGCAAAAATGACTTACCGTTTCCAATAGTATCATGTATCAAAAAACCGTTATCATGAATAATTTGTCCATCTTCTAGTGGCTTTACAATTCTATCAAGCAAAATGGCTTTTGCTTTATTGTGTCCTGCTATATTTTCCAATTTAACTACAGGTAAATCTATTTCTTGTTTCTTATCAGCTTTTTCAGTTTCAGTTTGCACACTAGTATCAGCCATATAAAGTAATTCATCGTCATCGTCATCTAAACTTGGAATACTAATTTTATAACCTATGGGTAATTCATTCAATATTACTTTATCCGTACAACCGTCTTTCGCAGGAACATTTGGTTGTATTACTGCATTTTTAGTTTGAATTGTTTTACCAATTATTTTTTCAATTCTTTTTATAGTAGCTTCATTAGTTGCATATTCACAAGGGGTTTTGCCAGTTGAGTCTTTTTGTCCGACAATGTCTGACACAATTTCAGGCTGAGCTTTCTTTTTGCTAAGCAACAATAATGCTTGATTTATTACAGAATCGTTTTGACTTTTTATGGCAAAATGAAGAAAATTAGAATTTGTCTCTAAATCCGTTTCAGATATATCAAATCCTAAATTTTTTAAAGCTCTTATTTGACTTTGAGTATCATTATTTTTTGCAGCTTTAAAATAATCATCCTCTAATTGACCTTTAAATGAAATTGAATTTTTTGAAATATAGTTAAACTTTGTATCGTGTTTTATATTGTTAATGGCAAAATACATAAATTTTAATTTAATACCTATTGTGTGTTAAAAAATTGTATCACCTCTACAAAACATGAAAATTAAATTTTTGAACACTATTTGAAAAAAATTACAAAAGTTTACAATGTTTAGTTCAACAAACATAATTAACTAACTTATAAATACTTTTATTTCCATTCAAAGCTTTTTATTGCTTTGATTAAAACATGTTCGTTTTGTTTTAAATGTAATTATTCCACTCATATTTATTCCAAGCAAAAAGACTTTTGACAGATACTTAAAAAAAGATGTTAGTTCATCCTTAATTATACACACGAAAAATCTTTGCAACAAAATTTTAGCAAAAAAATTGATGTAGATTTAATCGATGCTTTATGTGTTTTCAAATAGGGGTTAAAAGATTTTAAATGTTAAACTCCTGGTTTTTATGCCGGTTTTAAATCAAGTTAGTGAGGGTTAGTTATGGCTTTAAAACTGGAAGTGCAGATTGATGGTAATAAAATTTATTCTCCATTAAGAGATAAATGGCTTGTGTTAACACCGGAAGAACAAGTCCGACAAAACTATATTTGTCGATTAGTAAATGTTTACGGATATAGCCTTGAACAAATGGACGAAGAATTAAAAGTTAATAATTCGCACAGAGGTCAAGGAAAAGCCAGAGCAGATATTGTTATTTGGAAATCTAAAGAAGATAAACAAAAAAACAAAGCAGCTTTTATTGTAATCGAGTGTAAAGCCGAAACTGTTAAAATTCAACAGCAAGATTATTATCAAGGTGCAAACTACGCAGCGTGGTCTGGTGCGAGTTTCTTTGTAACGACTAATGCTAAGGAAACTAAATTCTTTAGAGTTGATAAAGATTCTATGCCCAAAGATTTGGATGAAATTATTGATATTCCAAATGCTTCAATAATCAATGACCAAAAGAAGATTGATAAATTATTATCTCAAACTAAGGCTTTTTCCAGAGATGAATTTGCAAAACTGCTTTTTAAATGTCATTGCATTATTCGAAACAATGACAAACTTTCTCCAGAAGCCGCATTTGATGAAATAAGCAAAATCTTATTTATGAAAATAAGA
>CALVGZ010000002.1 GCA_944327225.1 Candidatus Gastranaerophilales bacterium
CGGCCAAACAACTTGGACTGTTCCCGCCGGCGTTACAAGTATTGGTTTTGTTGTAGTAGGCGGTGGACAACCAAGCGAATCTGGTTCAACTATTAATAGTGGCAATAAAAATTTTACCAGCGACGAAACTATAGATTTAACTTCAGGAACCTATGCGGCTCTCAAGGAAAATACTTTAACAGTAAGCCTATGTGGGGCCGGTGGAAGCAAAGGTGGTGGTGCTTGGGAAGCTTATGGCAGAACTTGCAACACTCCTACCGGCGGTGATTGGTGCAGAGACAGTGGAACTTGTTGGGCAGGAAAATACGGTGGTGTAGGTGGAGCTGGCGGAAGTGGAACCGGAAGTTTTACTGTAAACAAAAATGCAACCGAATTAATCATTAAAGTAGGTGTTGTGAATGGAGGTAATGAAGCACCAAGTGTAAGTCCTTTAGATGGCTCTAATTGTTCACGAGGTGCCGGAAACGACTACTGTCATGGTGGTGCCGGCGGAAAAGGTGGAGGTGCATCATCATTTACCGATGGTTATACAGTATTCGAAGCAGGCGGCGGAGGCGGCGGAGGCGGAGCTATATGTGCACGTTCTGGTTGTAAAAGCAAATCCCATGGACAATGCGGAGGCTGGGGAGGCGGAAGTACTCTTTCAATACAAGGAGCAGGCGGAGCAAGACAATCTTGGTGTCCAACCCAATGTAGCCGAAGAAACGGCTGGGATGGTTCTCAAGGCGGAACTCTGTGCGGAAATAGTCAATGTTCGTCAGAATATACCAACCACCCAGCTGATAAATGTGGAAGCGGACAAAATGGTTATGTAGCTATATCATGGAATAATTCTACTCTCGCAGGTACGGGCGGAAAATCAGGAGGATGCTACACAGGTACAATAAGTGTAAAACAGGGAGATAAATGTACAATTAAAGTAGGTTCAGCAGGTGAAGTAAGCTCAATTTCATGTGGTAGTTACTCATATTCATCAGATAAATCAGGAGCAAAAGTAAATAATCCTTCTGGCTCTACAGGTGGCAACGGTTTTTATGCAAAAGTTGGTAATTGTAGTGAAGGCGGAAACTACGGAAAAGGCGGTAGCGGTTCATCAAGCAATGTTAATCCGCAATCCGGCACAAGCGGTTTCGTGTATACTTGGAAAAAATAAAATTTGCAAATTATAACATAGGGAATAATATGAAAAAAAATTATGCATTTTCTTTGATTGAACTTATGATTAGCTTAATTACAATTTCTTGTATAACGGCAGCATTTGCTCCGGTTATTTCAAAGAGATTATCTGCTAATTCCACAATGGTATCATCTGGTTTAGGTTCTATCACAGTCAAATGTCAAGATAAATTTGGTCAATATTGTGAATTATGTTACAAAACAAGATGTATCGTATGTTCAAGAACTTGTGCATCTAATCAATTCAAAGATATTCCAACCTGTACTTGCAAAGGCTGCAGCGGGTATGATGCTAATTGTGCTTCTTGTGATGATGAAAAATGCACAAAATGTAAAGCAGGTTACATACTAGAATCAGGTAAATGTAATCTATGTCCTGAAGGATATAGTTGTAACGGGGGGAGTTCAAAAACTAAATGTTTAAAAGGAACATATGCTCCTCAAGGTTCATCCACTTGCAAAGAATGTAACGCAGGCTATTACTCAGATGTGGATGGTGCAAAAACATGTAGTCCTTGTCCTAAAAAACAATATGCACCCGATAAAGGTTCCGCCAGTTGTAAACTTTGTCCAGTCGGAACTAAAGGAAATGCAACAGGTTTAGCAACTTGCACACCTTGTCCTGTGGGTGAATATCAGGATTTAGAAGGTCAAGAAAGTTGTAAATTATCTCCTAAAGGTAATTATGTACCTTCAAAAGGAGCTAGCCAGCCCACACTTTGTCCCCTCGGTCAACACCAAGACCAAACTGGCCAATCGGGTTGTAAAGATTGTCAAAAAAATGAATACCAGGATCAAACAGGTCAAGAAAAATGCAAAACTTGTCCCGTTGGTCAATATCAAGATCAAATAGGTCAATCAGGTTGTAAAGATTGCCCTTCAGAATGCTCAGCTTGTCAGTCATCAAATCAGTGTTCAGCTTGCGAATCAGAATTTCATTTAGAAAATAACAGTTGTGTACCGAATTTTACTGACAAATATTTTGATAAAACAGAAACTTGGTACGTACCCGCTGGAGTTACAAAAATTTCATATACAATTATTGATGGAGGCAAGCCAAGCACAGCAGGTGATGTTTTAAAAGCAGACACTAAGGAATTTTATTCCAGTGAAACACTTTCATTAACAGGAGCCTATGCGGCTCTTAAAGGGCAAACAATAACTATAAAAATGTGCGGTGCCGGAGGAGAAAATTCCGCAAATGTCTCATATACTAATGCAGGCGCTAATAAATGGTATGGTAGTGCAGGAAGCGGTGCAGCAGGCGGAAGTGGGTCTTGTACTGCAACAATTGACACAAATGCTACATCATTAAGTGTAACCGTAGGTGAAAGAAGCGGAGGAGGTACCGCAATTCCAGGTCGCTGGTGTTCTATATATAGCGGTTGTGGCTGGTCATGCAAATCGTCATGTTGTCATGCTAATTGTGGTGGTGGATACCAAAAAGCTGCTGCAGGTGGAAATGGTGGCGGAGCAAGTATTGTAACTGATGGCACCTTTACTAAAACTGCAGGTGGCGGTGGCGGTGGCGGAGCCGGAAATACCTGTAATGAAGGTTCATCCGATGAATATAACTCATGGACAAAAGGCGGCGATGGAGGCAAAGGTGGCGGTGGCAACTTTGGCGGTGCCGGAGGAGTCGGCAACGGAAATCGTGGCAAATATAATCATAATGGTAACCCAGGTAGCCCTGGAACTACTGACTGCAACAGTGATTCCTTTTCAAAATCTAATTATTGTGGTAAAGGTCAAAATGGATATGTTGAAATTACATACGGCGGTGGAACCACTATGGGTAAAGGTGGTAATTCAGGTTATTGTAAAACGGGTACACTTACTATTCCTTCCGGAACAACCTCTTGCAAAATGACTATTGGTGCTTCAGGCGGACTAAGTTCCATTAAATGCGGATCAGCATCTGCTTCAACAGGTAGTTCAGGCAGTATTAATAACGCAAGCGGCTCTAATGGAGGAGCAGGATTTACTACAAATTGTTCCAACGGTCAATATGGTGCAGGCGGAAATGCTACTGCGGATGGAAAAGCAAATAATGGTAAATCAGGCTATATTTATATTAAAAAAGCAAATTAAAAAATAAACATAAAAAAACCGGAGTAACTCCGGTTTTTTAATAATTTAAAATTAATTTATTTTTTAACAACTTTTATGGCACTATCGGGGCAAACCATTGCACAAGTACCGCAACCTATACATAAAGTCGGATCAGGTTCAACACAAGGTGTTTGATACAATCCTACTTCTTTTGACCATTTTAAACACTGTTTAGGGCATTTTACCATACATAATCCACAGCCTTTACACAGTTCGGAAAACATATACCAATCTGCCTTACCATTTGCCACATTTTCAACCTTAAAACCTTTATATTGTTTTTCTGTTGTCATTTAAACACCAACCTTATCTATCATTTTCATACCCATTTCAAGAGCTTTATAGTTAAGTTCTCTAAGTTCGGGTTTAGCTGCAAATTTTTTACCCAGTGCAATTTCCATAGCATTTTTAATATCATCCAATTTTAAAACATTTGTAGCCTTTAATAAAACACCCAGAATCATAATATTAAATACACGAGCAGACAATTGTTCATTCGCTATTTTATTTGCTTCAACCGAAATAACTTCCTTACATTTAACGGTCGGTTTTGTTGTACAAACTGATGAATCATATACAACAACTGAATCAAGAGATGTATAAGTTTCACATCTTGCTATTGCTCTATCAGATAAAGCAATTATTATATCACCTTTAGCAAAACGAGGTTCTCCGATTTTTTCATCAGCAATTTGACAAAATGCAACCGAAACTCCGCCACGTTGTTCAACGCCAAAATTTGGAATATATAGAATTTCTTTTCCCGCTTCATATCCGGCTTCAACAAGGATTTTCGCAATTGATTGAACGCCTTGTCCGCCTTCACCTGCTAAAACTATTTTTGTTCTTGCCATATTATTACTCCAATCCTTCTCTTATAAGAAATTCCTTTACTTCAAAACATTCTTCCATAGTTTTCAATCTGCCCCAAGTGTCGACATTATTTGTTCTCCAATTCAAAGGGCAAACAGATAAAACTTCTACAAAAGAATAACCGCCCATAGCTGTATTTTTAAGAGCTTTTTTCATAACACTTGAAAGTTTTCTTAAATTTGAAACAGAAGCTCTTGCAACATAAGATTTATTAGGATCAGCTATTGCTGCAACAAGCTCAGCAGCTTTCGCCGGACGTCCCGTAATTTCTGGATCACGTCCGTATGGAGTTGTTTCGGTTTTTTGCCCAGGCATAGTAGTAGGGCTCATTTGTCCGCCCGTCATACCATAGTTTGTATTATTGGCAACAATTACAAGTATATTTTCACTTCTTGTTGCTGCGTTAACAAGATGTTGAGCTCCAATTGCCAAACCGCCGCCATCTCCCATATAAGCGATACCCACTGTTCCGGGGTTAGCTCTTGTAACGCCATATATAACTGGGGTAGTTCTTCCATGATGTGTTTGAACGGAATCAAGGTTCATATAATTCCATGATAATAATGAACAACCTATATCACAACCAAAAACCGTTCTTTCGTTTAATTCAAGTTCGTCTATCGCTTTAGCTAATGTTTTTAAAATCATGCCATGACCGCAACCGGGGCAAAACTTACTTGCTCCCGCTTCCGCATTTTGAGCTTTAGCTAAATCAGGTTTTACATCTAATGTTGTTATCATTTTATTTCCTCATCAATTCTTTATACGTTTGCCATTTCACGAACCATAGATTCTACTTTGGCAACAATATCATCGCCTGTAACACCAACACCCATTTTAAATAGTGTTTGATAAGGTGTTGTGAGTCCATATAATTTCTCTAAACACATTTGAGCAAGCTGGCCATTAGCAGACTCGGTAAACAAAACTTGTTTAGCTCTTTTAACAGCAGCTCTCATAGGATCAACAGGTAACGGCCTTACTGTAATCGGTCTGAATAAACCTGCTTTTATTCCTTTTGCTCTTAATTCATCAATAGCAGTCATAGCGGAACGTGCCACAATACCATGAGCTATTACAAGAACTTCAGCGTCTTCAGCCTTGTATTCAAGATATTCCTCAACTTCTTTACTCATTTTGTCATAATCTATTTGATACTGATCTAAATGAGCCATAAGTTCTTCTTCAAGATTAAATGTATTTCTTAAATGATTTGCTTTTCTGTCAACTCCAATCTTTCCTTCAGCTCTTAAAGCAGCAGGTGTAGGCTCCATTTTAATTCCACGAGAAGCCGGATCATACAATGTAACAGGTTCTCTCATTTTACCTTGGTAACCATCTGCTAACATAAATGTTGGGAAACGATACTTCCAAGCTGTATTAAATGATTTAATCATATAATCATATAAATCTTGGTGTCCTGCTGTTGAATATACTATCCTGAAACCTTCTCCATTTCCGCCAAAACAAGTTAAGCGAGTTTCCTGTTGAGCATAAATTACGGTAGCAGTAGACGGCCCGCCTCTTTGCATAACAGCACAAACAAACGGTATTCTCATCATTTCCGCCATTGATTGAGCATCCTGCATAATAACATTTCCAGGGCCCGCTGTTGCAGTAAAAGCACGCTTACCGGCTAAAATTCCACCTATCGTTGAAAAACCGGCAGAAATTTCATCTTCAGTCTGTAAAAACCCTGCCTCTGTTTTAGGAAGTAATTTACACCAAGTGTGCATAATTTCATTTTGCGGTGTAATCGGGTAGCCGTACATAAATTCAGCTTCTGCGGCATTTGCTGCATAGGCTATAACTTCATTACCCGTCAAGAACATTCTTGTATCTTGAGTGATAAGTTTTTTAACCATAATTAATCCTTAACCCTTATTTTAAAACTCTATACAATTTAAAAATACTACAAAATTGAGCTTTTATCAAGAATTTTAATATTTAAGAGTATTTATTTTTTGACTACAAAACCAAAAGTAGATGAATTATTTTGTTTGGATTCAGCAATAATATTCCAATTATGAGCGTTAATAAGTTTCTTTGCTATATTTAAATTTAAACTCATTCCAAGTTGATTAAAATCACACAAATTCTTTTTATCCTCAAAAAGACTGTCTATTTTTTCTTTCGTCATATATATTGATTTATTTTTCGAGCAAAATGAGATTGAATTTTTACTTTCTTTAACCATAATCTCAATATCACTTTTTTCAAAACCATAAGAAACAGAACTTGAAAGTATATTAAAAATGATCTTTTGTATCATTTTTCTATCTGCCTTTAATTTTATTTCGTTTTTTTTATTTGTTTTTACAATAATATTTTGAGATTTTTCCTTAGCAAAGTTTTTAATCATATTACAACAATCTTGAACTTGTTCAATTATATTTATATTTTCAAGTTTTGGTTTTGGTTGTTCATTTTCATATTTTGTAAGGAATATTGCATTTGAAATGATTTCAAATAAAAAATAATTCGAATTCAAAATTTCCTTTAAAATATTTTTTTGTTCAAAATTTAATTTACCGAATTTATCTTTTAAAATCAATTCAAGACTTTGAATTTGTGCTAAAAGAGGTGTTTTTATATCATGGTTTAAAATGCAGGTAAATTTGTTTCTTTCTTTCTGAAGTTTTTCATTATACCTGCTTTTTATTTTTTTAAATTTCTCTTTTATTTTTCTTATCAGTTTTTTTTTAAAAAACATTTTTCCTCTTAAAACAAGTTTGCTCTAACTGCTTTGACCGCCGCTTGAACTCGATCTTTAACGGATAATTTATTTAAAATATTTCCAACATGTGCTTTAGCTGTATTTGTTGAAACAAATATTTCTTTTGCTATTTGAGAATTGGTTTTACCTTTTATTAATAATTTTAAAACCTCTAATTCTCTTTCAGTTAAACTATTTTTTAACTTTTTATTTTCATATAAATTCTCTAAATCTTTTATATTTGGAATGGGAATTGATGAAAATGCCATTTTTGCAATTTCTAAGTCCATCCAAAATTCACCTGAAGCTACCATTTTAATAACTTTTTTTAAATTTGTTTCGCTATTATTTTTTAAAATATAACCACACGCACCACATGCAAGTGAAGCTAAAATCCTTTCTTGATTTTCATAAGAAGTAAACATTATAACTTTGGTTTTTGGATAGTTGTCTTTAATAATTTTTGTCGCTTCTATTCCGTTCATTTCCGGCAATTCAATATCCATTAAAACAATATCAGCCTGGATTTTTTTCATTTGTTCCAAACAATCTTCCGCATTTTGAAAATCACCTATTACTTTAAAATTATCATCATTTGCAAAATATTTTTTATGTGCAATTCTGGTCAACAAATAATCATCTACGACGTATAAGGTGATTGTTTTCATATCAGCTCCCATTCCTATTCAGTGTCAAGGCTATGATATTAAACAACTTGCTGTTTGTATATTACCCGAGTCGGCTAATTTATTCGAACAATTCCTCAGTTTTGCCAATTGTTTCTTTAAGTTTTTCAGACATATTTCCAAGATAATACAGCTTCATTTTTTGAGAATACAATTCATAAATATTTGGAAATTTTTTAATAGCACCATCTATTATCTTAATTGCCGGATTTATATTTGAGAGTTCCAAGTTTATTTCCGATAGCTCGATATAGTCTTTTACAGATACGGGTTTAAATTTTTTTATTTGAGCAAATTGTGTTTTTGATTTTTTTTCATTACCTTGTAATTTATATAAAACATATAAATTATATTTATATGCTAATGAATTTTTGTCAAGCGTAAGTTTTTTATTTAAATATTCTTGTGCTTTTTTTATATCTTTTAATTTAAGATAATTTTGAATATAATATTTTTCTATTTCCTGCCTATCTGATAAAGATAAAATTCCGTTAATTTTATTTAAACTTTCTAAAGATTTATTATAATTTTTTAAATAATATTCCGTTTTTGCTTTTTCAAGATAATATTTCGGATTATATTCTTTTTTTATTGCCTCATCAATATATTCAAGGGCATCTTTAAAATTTGCTTCTTTTAAACATATTTTTGATAATAAAAAGGGGATTTCACTTGATTTTGGATTTATTACCGAGGCTTTTCTTATGGCATTAATTGCTTTTTTTATTTCCCCTGTTTCAATTAAAGAATATATATAACCGAAATAAGCTTCATAAAAAGAATCATCTACATTAATTAATATCTCAAAATATTTTTTTGCATTATTATAATCTTCATTTTTCAGATAATAGTTTCCTAAACTTAAAAGTACTTCGGAATTATTCGGATTTATTTCATAAGCTTTTAAAATTGAATTAAGTTCTTTTTCATGGTTATTTTCCAAATTATAAATTTTTGCTTCTATTAATAATATTTTTAAATTATCATTATTAAAAATTTTTCTATATTCACTAAGTACATTTTTTGCAGAATTTAAATCATTTTTCTTTAAGTAACAATTAATTAAAAAATTATATATTTCAGGATTTTTATCTAATTTTAAATAATTTTTTAAATTTTCGATTGCTTTTTCAATATCACCCGAAAAATAATTATCCAATGCCAAAATATTATAAATTTCTTTTGTTACATCAGGAACAGCAGTGATTTCAAGTTCTTTTGCAAGATTAGTTTTTAAAATTTCATTATTAAAAATAATTGCCTGACTTAAATATTTCTTTGCATTTTCTCTATCACCTTCTAATGACGATATTTTTGCCTTTATAAACAAGGCATCCGAAGATTTTGAATCAATTTTTAACATCATATCAGCATAATAATCAGCCTCTTTAATGTTGCCTGTTTCAAAATACATAGCAGCCATATCCAAGTAATCTTCTATATTTTCATTTTCATTTTTAAATGTTATCTTTTCTATGCTAATTTTAGATGATGTTATATCATAAGATTTTTTAAAATATTTGGTTGCGTTTTTTTTGTCCGATAATTCCAAATAACTCTTTCCCAAATACCAATATCCTTCTTCATCATTAGGGTTATTTAAAGTGTAATGATACAAAAAATTTTTTGCATTTTTATAATCTTTTTTTTCAATATAATTTTTTGCCTCTTGTATATCCCAAAGTAAACTTGCATTAACACTCAAACAAATAAAAGAGAAAAAAATTAAAACTATTTTACTTTTTTTAATCATATAACTTTGTCTATTATTTCTTTTAAATCTGAAAAAACTTTATCAATTTTTTGATTTGAATTAATCACTTTAATTCTATCCGGATATTTTTTTGCTATTTCAAGATATCCTTCTTTTACCCTTTTATGAAATTCAAAACCTTCTTTTTCCATTCTATCTTTTGTATTTCCAACTCTTTCTTGAGCTGTTTCAAGATCGACATCAAAAATAATTGTTAAATCAGGCTTTATACCTTTAGTTGCAATATCATTTAAAATATTAATTTGTTCAATATTGCCTTTTCTGCCATATCCTTGGTATGCAACAGTAGAATCTATACAACGATCGCACAAAACAATACGACCTTCATTGACATTTTTTTCAACAATTTCTTCTATATGCTGAGCTCTGTCTGCCAAATATAAAAACATTTCAGCAACATCTGAAACAAAACCTTTATTAAATAAAAGAATTTCTCTTAATTTTTTTCCTATATCACATCCGCCCGGTTCCAATGTAACAATTATTTCATAATTTTTTTCAATTAAGTATTTTTTTAAAAGTTCAATTTGAGTTGTTTTTCCACAACCGTCTATCCCTTCAAAGCTTATAAATAACCCCTTTTTATTATTTTTCATTTATAATCAAGACCTCTATTTATGAAAAATTATATTACATTTTATAAAAAATTTGAAATAAATTTTACCTTTTTTAATTATTATTTTATAATAAAAAATATAAGTATTGGTTGATATAAAAGGGGAGATTCCGTGCAGGATTCGTTATTTAACACAGTTCAAAAGCTTGCGGTTGAAGAAAAAATTAATGTAGAAGAATTGGAAATAATTTTAAACAGTAATATCGAAGAAGTTGTTAAATTGTGTAAAAAAGTCTGCTTAAAACCAAAAACGGATTCCATGGGAAATGCTTATTTTACTAAAAATGATGTTGATACTTTAAAAAAAATTAAAGAACTTTATTCCAAAACCCAAGAAATTCAGGAAAATTCAAAGAAAAATATTGAAAATGAACCTGAAATGACAAACCCAAATAAAAAAGTTAATTTTTTAACGAAAGCAAAAAACAGAATTAAAAGCGAATCAAATTTACCAATGACCCCTACTCATCCAACGTTTCACCTTCAAACACAAATAGAAAAACTTGAAAATAACTTAATTTCTAAAATGAGTGAAATTTTAAGTGAAAAAATGGATGGTTTTGATGAGATTATTGTTGAACTGATTAGAGCTAAAACCGAAAATGAAAACTTGCGTCAACAAGTTAATACTTTAAATAAACAGGTTTTTATTTTAAAAAATGAGCTAGCTTCTTTTAATCCGTTGCCTTTTGGTTTTTATACCAAAAAAGAAACTGACGAATTATAATATAATTTAAATTATGAGTAATGCTTTAATAAATTTTTATCATAATCTTGAAGAACCTATTATTATTTATGATAAGAAACAAAATATTTTATACCATAATTTAGCTTTTAAAAAAATTTTTGGTGATTTCAACAATTTTGAAGGTTATGATTGCCTTTCAAAATTAGGCTATAAATTTGCATATCAACTATGTTTTTTAAAATCCGAAGATTTAAAAACTTATTGTCCGCCAATAAGTGCTATTAAAAGGGATGTCAATTTTTCAACTTTTGCGACCTATCAAAAAGATGAAAATAAATTTTATCACTTTATGATAAAAGCTTTTAGTGTTAAACGATATAGAATTGTATATTTTTATGACATAACAGACGAACTTAGAACCGAAAAACTTAAAGAAGAAAATGAGAGGTTGAGAATCCAAAATGTAGAATTTGCTTCAACAAATTCCAAAGCTCAAAATCAAGCCGTTAAAATGGCCCTTTTAAATAGAATTTCTGTTAGTATAAAAAATGAATTGGATATTAAAACTTTAATTGAAAAATCATTAAGAGAATTAAGCATTGTTTTTGGAGCAAGTAAAAGTTATTTCGCCGAATATGACAAAAATGATTTTATAATTAAATATACATATCCAGAAGTTTATGCACCACAAATAGGCGAAAAAGTTATATATTCAAAAAATTTAATTGATGAATTGCACAATGGTGAAATTTCTATTCAAACCTGTATAAAAGAACACGAAGGAGCGTGTATTCCTCTTTTAAATTCGACAATAAGAATAATTATGCCCATTATCAAAAACACACAACTTTTTGGAATTGCCGTTATTTTTACTCCCAAAAAAGAAATAACTGCACTTGAACGTGAACTTTTAACGGGTATTTCAATGGTTGTAACATCTTCTTTAATGCAAGCAAGCTTATTTCACCAAATATCACAAAAAAAAGAGGAACTTGAATCAGCTATTAAAGAACTTAAAGAGACTCAACTTCAACTTATTAATTCTGAAAAAATGGCTTCACTGGGACAACTCATTGCTTCTGTTGCACACGAAATAAATACTCCTCTGGGTGCAATAAACGCTAATAACGAAATGATGGAAAAATTATTTGATAATTTGGACATAAGCACTCTCGATATTTTAAAAGAAATGAACGGAATTGATAAAGAAGCAATTAAAAGAATAACTAACATTGTACAGTCTTTAAAACGATTTGTTCGTTTGGATGAAACCGTCCAACAAGAAGCAAATATTAATGAAGAACTTGATTTGACTCTTGAATTGATTAAACATAAAACAAAAAAAGGATTTGAAATTATCAAGGAATATGGCGAAATTCCTTACGTCAATTGTTATCCCAATATGTTAAATCAAGTATTTTTAAATATTTTAATGAACGCAATTCATTCAATAGAAGAAATTAAAACTAAAGACGCTTCATACTGCGGAAAAATTAAACTTGTAACTAAAATCAAAGATGATTTTTTATGTATAAGCATTTTTGATAATGGCGTTGGAATTAAAGCATCCGATAAAAAGAAAATTTTTTCTGCCGGTTTTACAACCAAAAAGAAAGGTCAAGGAACGGGGCTTGGCCTTGCAATTTGTAAAAAAATTATTGAAAAACACAAAGGAAAGATATCTTTTAAAAGCGGTAAACTAGAAGACGAATTTTCTTTTAATACTGTTTTTACAATTGAAATACCTTTATTTCAATAAAGTACGAAAAAACTTGCAAGAAATATTTTATTTGGTATGATTTGAATGTAAGCCCTGGTAGCTCAGCTGGATAGAGCAACTGCCTTCTAAGCAGTAGGTCATGCGTTCGAATCGCATCCAGGGTAGACTTAAAAAATATTCCTTCGTTTCATTGTGTTTGCATTTTAGTTTAGAAGTTTTATTTAAACTATAAATTTTCATTAACAAATATACATAATTTTAGAAATTATATCAATTTAATAATGGAAATTTACTTTATATTATTATAGTTATAGTGTGGAGGTTTACAAATAATTAATTCAACAAATTTTGCGTCTAATATGGGTATGTCTAATTCAATTGCACAAACACAACATAAATCAATTTATGTTAATGGAAAAAGTTATCCCGTAGTAAAAGTTCAAGATATTGATTCAATAACTTGCTCTTTTGCTCCAAGATATAAAGAAGTAGTAATTATTGATGGTAAGCAATATGATTTAAAAGAAATCCCTTCTTTATTTACTTCAGATGCAACAAATCAAGTTGTTATTATAGATGGAAAACAATATCCCGTAGATAATAATATTCAAGCTTTTCTAAAAGAAACAGGTGGATTAATTTTGGTGAACTTAACCAACAATCATTAGATGAAAATGCAAATTTAAATTATTTAGTATAGTAATTTAAGCTTTAGTTTCAACCAAATTCTAAACTCAATAACTCTATGGTAGATAACTTAAAAAACTCCCATTTTGGGAGTTTTTATGTTATATAATCCGAAAGATTCTCAGCATCCCTCTTAATAAACATAAATTAATTTAACAATAAATTATATTCTCGATTGTAATATATTTCAATTTATTTATATTTTTATTATTTTAAAACAATTTATTGTTACTGCCCGAAAAATCAATATGAACATATTTGTGATAATATATATTACAGGGTTTTACATAATGAAACAAACTAAAAAAAAATTAAAATTTATAGACTTTTGTTCCGGTATCGGAGCCGGCAGATTGGGACTCGAATTATTAGGTTTAACTTGTGTAGCCCATAGTGAAATTAATATTGATTCAGATTATACGTATCAATTATTTTATGATGACAATAAAAACATAGGAGATTTAACGCTTCTTGATATTAATAAAATCCCTGATAGCGACATTTTAATTGCAGGATTTCCCTGTCAAACTTTTTCTATTGCAGGAAAAAGAAAAGGATTTGAAGATGAAAGAGGACAAATAATATACTATTTAAAAAATATATTACAGCAAAAAAAAATACCTTATTTTATATTTGAAAATGTCAAAGGCTTGGTAAACCACAACAAAGGCAAAACATTAAATGCAATTATTGAATTATTAAACAATGCAGGATATAAAGTTTCATATAAAATTTTAAATAGTATTGATTATGGAGTGCCACAATTAAGAGAACGAATTTATTTTGTGGGCATAAGAAAAGATTTATACACCAAACCTTTTAGCTTCCCTGAGCCAATTAAACATAAAAATATAAAAGATTTTTTATTACCGGATAATAAAAATATATTAGAAATTAATCACCCAACATTTCAAAAATATTTATCAAATAAATATAACAAAAATAGAATTAATATTAATGAAATTCTAGAACAAGATTATACAATTATAGATACAAGACAATCAGACTTAAGAATTTATATTAATAAATGTCCGACACTAAGAACAGGCAGACATGGCATTTTATATGTACGGAATAAAAGATTATATAAATTATCAGGTTTAGAATCCCTATTATTACAAGGATTCCCCAAAAAATACGTTACAAAAGCAACAAAAATAACAAACTCTAAGTTATTGGCTCAAACAGGTAATGCAATGACTGTTAATGTGATACATGCAATTGGGAAAAATTTGCTAGATTATATAAAGGAAATACATTAATTGGATTTAATACAAAAAGGTTCTCAAACCGCCAAAAATGGTTTTAAAAATGAACAAAATGTTTGCGACAAATTTAATAATTGGAAATTTGACTATGAAGCCAAACAATGGCTAACAATCATGAAATACAATCTAGATGAAATTGAATATATCAAAGCTATTATATTACATGGTTATAAAGCTGATATCAACATTCAAATAAAAAATTCAACGATTAATACAGAAAATATACAAATAAAATTAGTATCTAACCAAAAAGGATTTAATCAAGTAGATAAACGCTGGTTAACTCATTATAAAGAAATGTGGGATATTCCAGATAATATTTATAAACTACTACAATACTATACTGGTGAAATTAAGCCTTACAAACAAAATGTTAGAGATTCTCGCAGAATGTTTATGGATGAATTTACCGAATATGAACAAAAATTATTATTAAATTGGTTTTCTAATAATAAAACATTGATATTAAATGATATTATTAAAGGCCGAGGTCAATATTGTGCCGAATGGATTTTAATTGCCCGAAAAATTAATAACAATACTCAATGGAAATTAATTAACATTAATGAAGCATTGCAGCATTATTCTTTGGGAGATGTAAAAATCAGCCCAAAAGGCTCAATATATATTGGTAGAATAACAATACAAAGAAAAGGCGGAGATGGCGGTAGAGATACTGCAAATATGCTACAATTCAAACTAGATCCTACGCAATTATTTGAAATGTAATTTTAGGAACTTCGAATACAAATAATTGAATTTAAAAAAATTTTCTAATATAAAGCCTTATAGCCCCGTTATATTCACTATTTAAATAATGATGTTACTAATTTATACAAATAAACTATTATTTATGCTTTCTCCAACCCCTATGAGGTTTTGGCCCTTTTTTCTTACATTCGGGTTTGTGTTTGTGTTTTGGATCATGACAATTTGGTTTTGGTGGATGTGGACGATGATGACGTATATGATGTTCATCCGATTTTTGATAAATAATCTCAGTATTATCTTTTCTCCAACCAAACCAAGTAAAGGCATCAGCTTTAGTTTGCGTATATATGGAAATGATAAGCGTAAATATTAATAAACCTAATAATTTTCTTGTCATAAATCCTCTTATATTTTAAATTTATTGTCTTATGTTATTTTTTCTTTGTCAATAAATTAATATTTAACCGCAATTTTTAAGCATTTATCTTTATTATTTTTAAAAAATTGATAACCTTCAATTATGTCATTAAAGTTGATTTCTTTTGTAATTAAAAAATCAGTTGAAATCTTTTTGTTTCTAATTAATTTCATTAAATATTTACAACAAAAAGCATCAACCCCGCCGGTTTTAAAAGTTAAATTCTTTCCATACATTATCGGTAATGGTAAAATTTGATTTTCTTCATACATCGCAGGAACAACAACAATAGCATTTGCTCGTGCTATTTTCCATGACATTTCAAAAGTATTTTTTGCTCCGGCAGCTTCAATGACTCTGTCTGCTCCTTTATTTTCGGTTAATTTTAAAATTTCATTTATCACGTCTTTTTCATTAGGATTAATTATAAAATCAGCTAAGCTTTCTTTTTTTGCTATATTAAGCCTGTTATTATTTATATCCGTTATAATTATCCTTTTAACGCCAAGATATCTTAAAGATAAAGCACTACAAAGCCCAACAGGCCCCGCTCCAATTATTACTACGGTATCATCTTTTCTTGCTTCAGCAAGCTTGGCACTCCAAAATCCTGTTGACAATATATCTCCTATAAAGAGAGCGTTCTTATACGCAACATTTTTAGGAATTTTAGTTAATGTATAATTAGAAAAAGGAACTCTTACATACTCACCATGCCCGCCATCAATCGAACAACCTAATAACCAACCACCATTTTCACAGTTATTTACATGACCTTTTTTACAATAAAAACATTTTCCGCAAAAACTTTCACAATTAACCGCAACTCTATCGCCGATTTTTAATTTAACATTTTTACCTTTTTCTACAATTATTCCAACAAACTCATGACCTAATGTCGTCTTCTCAACTGCTTTTGGAACATAACCTTCTACAATATGTAAATCACTTGTGCAAATTGAAGAATATGTTACCTTAACAATAGTATCCTCATTACTTATAATTTTTGGAATTTCTTTTTCTACAACTTCAATTGTTTTATCTTTATTCCATATTAAAGCTTTCATTGATTTTTCTTTCGACTTTCCAATATTTTTTTTGCATTTTCAAATTTTCTTTTTAAAGTTTTACTTAATTCTTTTTCAAATTCTTCTTTCATCTTATTTTGTACATCTTTTAACTTTTCTGACATTCTTATAATATCGCCGGCTTCGGTTTTTTCATAGTTAATATTATTTTTAATTTTATCCATTTTATTCTCGGCTTTTTCAATAATTTTAAATAATTCATCAATCTCATCATCTTTTAAATAATATTTATAAAGCCTCTGTCTTAAAGCATCTTTATGTTTTTTTCTCTCTTTTAACACTTCATCATAACCAAAATCATATTCTTGTTCATTTTCTTCTCTAAATTCAGAATAAATATCATCAAATTCCATTTTAATTTTCCTCAAGTTTATAGTTGCATACATCTTCAAGAGTATATTTATTTAAATATAAAAACATAATTTCCCTACTTATTAAGTAAAAAGAAAGTCTGTTTCCATAAGCTTCAAAAGCTCTCTTTGTACATAAATTAATTATTTCATTCAGTTCATCTTTTGTCATTCCGACTGCTTCATAATGAAAAGTCGGAGAAAATTCTGCTTCTTGGTATGTTTCCCCTTTGACTCCATATTTTTCCGGAGCTTCTCTTAATTTTGTATGTTTTCCCATCGTAAAAACACTTTTACCATAAGAATTTATTATATCCGTATTGTTGCAAATTACATCAATTGTTTCAATCGCATCTTCTTTTGTTTCAGCCGGAAATCCGAAAAAAATAAAAGCAAAATTATAAATACCTGCTTCATTTGCGTCTTTTAAAATTTTCAATCTGTTATCTATATCAATACCTTTGTTAATAAGTTCCATAATTTTTTTCGAACCGGATTCATATCCCCATAAAACCATTTTTAAGCCGGCTTTGCTTGCTTTTTCAAATACCTCCTTATTGAATCCTTTTTCCAATCTTGCATCACAAAAAAAAGTTATATTTAAATTTTCTTTAATAAATCTTTCAGACATTTCTTTCATATAAGAAGGACTTATTGCTTCATCAATAAATTCAAATTTATTAATTTTATATTTTTCTTTAAAAAATTTAATTTGTTCGACAAGCTTATCCAAATTTTTTATATTGTAGTGCATTCCAAAATCATGATCACAAAAACTACATTTTCTCCAATAACAACCTCTTGAAGTTTGAAACGGCATAACAATTTCAGGAATAAAATATTTTTCTAAATCAAATCCTTTTAAACTAGGCATTTTCATATCATTCAACTTTAAAGGTTCTATGACGGGATTTGAAATAACTTTGCCTTCTTTTAAATACATTAAATTAGGCACTTTTTCAATAGGAATTTCTCCGGCTACATATCTTGCAAGCTCATAAACAGGAATTTCTCCTTCTTCAACACTTAAAGAATCACAAAATAATTCAAAAAACTCTTTATGCTTTTCGACAGAGTCTGCTACTCTTCCAAAATGATTACCGCCAATACTTATATGTGCATTTGTCTCTTGCTTTAACATTTTTGCAAGGGTTAAACCGGCTATTATTTGGCTTGACGAATTTATTGAAATACCTATATAGTCAGCATTTTGAGATTTAATTTCCGGTAAAATGCTGTTATAATAATCAAGAAAAATATTCGTTTCTTTGTCAAAAACATAGTATTTAATACTATCCCAATCAAGAGTTAAAAGTTCATTTGAATAACTGGTGAAATTAATTCTTGTCGGATAATATGGCATAGAACATATTTCAAGAGCCGTATTTATAGTTTCCGTTGCGGAAATAAAAAGTTTTGGATTATAAAAATGCTTTTTTGATTTATATATAGCTACAGCCTGCCCCACTAATATTGATGCTTTATCTAATTCTTTACCTTTTTTTTCTATAAGATCATTTATCATTGAAGATTTTGCAATTTTATTTTGCCATTCAAAAGTGTAATCTTTAAAACTTTTATTCGGATCATAAATTTTTTTTAATTCTTCTTTAATATTTTCCAGTTGTTGTTTACCCCTTTTAAGAGCATTTTTAACATAAAACGGAGTTAGAATTTTATTATAAAAATCAATATTTAAATCCATTGCAGTTGCTTCATAAGGTGAATTTTCAAATTGACCCAGTAGTGTTGGAATTGCAAAATGCGGACTAATAGGCATCCATTGTGGCGGAAATAAAAATAATACTTTCATAAAAACCCTCTTTTAACTATAATATCATATATCTAAACAATATAAAATCGAGGTCATATTTTTGTCTGACCTCGATTTATAATTTATAGTATTTATTTATTTATTTTAAATAGTGCAAAGCATCGGTACCATATCTGCTGACCATTTCCAATCTAACCTGATTCGTCAATGAATTTAATGCTTCGCCACTTGCTTCCAATCCATCATGTTCTTCCATGTATTGTTCTTTTTCTTTTTTAAGTTTTTCTTCATAGACTTTTTGAATTTCTTTTTGTTTGTCTTCTTCCATTTCTTGCAGTTCTTTTTCCATTGCTTCTTGAGTTTCGTTACTTAACTCACCGCTTGTTGCACTTGATGCTCCGTGACTTGATGGACTCCAAGATGTTTGAACTTCACCATATATATCTTCAACTTTTTGTTCACCGGCACTATATAATCCGTTATTAAGATTGGATTCAACCTGACTGATAACTTCATAGTATTCATCTTCTCTACCTATAAAGTCTGCTTTTGATATACAATCATAGCCCATAACATCTAATAAACTTGAAAGATTGAATTCGGCACCTTGAGCATAACCATCTGGTATTAAACAATCAGAAAATATTATACTTCCCTTGTTACCGTTTTCATCTTCAAGAACATTACCATTTTCGTCAACTAATGAAAAAGTATATACCCTGTTATTTATTTTATTAACTTGGATTCCCATTTCCGCAAGCTCAGCTACAGCTTCATCACACAAAAATCCGGTTTTTATTTTATGACCATATTTACCCAAAATTTTTGTTAATTGTTCTTGTATATATAAATCTAATTCACTATCAAATGATGCTGCAACGGCTTCCGCTATACTTACATTTTCCAATTCACCGTCACCATCTGTGTCCATATCTATTTTATATCTTCCACCATTTGCAACACAATTTAGACCTTCTAAAATTTGATTTCTGTTGCCTGTAACTTCTTCATATTTATTAGTGTGAAATAATTCACTACTATTTAAATAATCTAAGGCTTCCGATGCTGACATATTTTTATCATCTTGATAATAACTATTATCATGTATACTTAATGATGAAGTTGTCGGTGTGTAACTTTTACTAGCCGACGCAGTTTTATAAGTATTTTTTGTCTGAGCTTTTGATGCTGAATATAATTTCTTCTGGGCCTTAGAAATATTCTTTACAATTTTACTGATTATTCCCATAACATCTCCTATATATAAATTGTTCTACTTATATATATAAAAAATATATATGCTTAGGAATTGACAAAAATTATTTATATTGTTACGAAATGTAAATAATTTTTAAAGAATTTATTTAACAAATGTAAATTTACTTTGTTAAAAGTAGATTAGTTAATTGTGATAAATCTTCTATTATTAAATTTTCTTTCAAACGGCAAATTTCATAAATTTTATTTATCGGCATTCTATCAATGAATTCTTTTTTACCTCCGTAATTAAGAACTTTTATATCGCTTGTACCGTAAAAACTAGCTATCTTTTCCCCAAAACCACCCGATAAAATTCCATCTTCGAGTGTAATTATTATCTTATGCTCTTTTTTCAATTCCTCTAAAAGTTCTTTATCAAGTCCGGTTATATATCTTGGATTAATTACCGTAGGTGTTATATTAAAAATTTCTTTAATTTTTTGAGCCGTTTTTTTAGCTAAAGGCAAGAAATTCCCAAGCCCCAAAATAGCGATTTCAGAACCTTTTTGTTCTATTTTATATTTATTTAAAATTGAATAGTCAGTTTTATCTTGAATTCCGGTCGAAATAAGATTAATATTCGGGACTCTAATTGCTGTTGAATATTTATTCTGTTTTACCGACCAATCCAGCATTGCAAGGTATTCTTCTTTATTTGTCGGAGCAAGATAAACCAAATTCGGAATATTCATCATCAAAGGTATATCAAAACAGGTCAAATGAGTAGCATCAGCATCCGTTAAACCGCCCCAATATACAAGAATTGTTGCAGGAGAATTATTTAAACACAAATCTTGCGAAAGTTGGTCATAAGCTCTTTGAATAAATGAACTCATAACAGCTAAAATCGGTTTCGCACCGTTTTTTGCAAGTCCTGAAGCAAAAGCAACCGCATGTTGTTCTGTTATTCCTGTATCAACATATTGATTTTTTAAAGTTTCTCGAAATTTTTTATTAAATCCGCTAACTCCCGGAGTTGCAGGAGTAATTGCAACAATAGTTGAATCTTTTTTTGCTTCATTTAAAATATAAGCGGTTGTAATATTTGTATAATTTTCTTCCTCAGCAGTTGGAGAGTTATAGAAATTATCTAGTGTATGCGGCATAATCCAATGAAATATTTCCTTATTTTCTTCAGCTTCTTTCAATCCACACCCTTTAAGGGTTTTAATGTGTACAACAGTAGGGTGATTTGTATCTTTTACTTTTTCAAAAGTTTCTATTAATTTTTCAACACAGTTTCCTTCTTCGACATAAATATAATTAAATCCCAAAGATTTAAAGAAATTAAGCTCACTTTTACCTTTTGTTTCTCTTAGTAATCTTAAATTTTTATATAAGCCGCCTGAATTTTCCGCTATTGACATATCATTATCATTTACAATGATTATAATATTACTATTTAAATCAGCGGCACAATCCAATCCTTCAAATGCTTCTCCGCCACTTAAAGAACCATCTCCGATAAGTGCAATAATATTTCCTTTTTCATTTTTTAAATCTCTTGCTTTTGCAAGACCCACAGCAAGGCTTATTGAAGTTGATGTATGCCCAATTTTAAAAATATCATGTTCACTTTCTTCCGGTGCCGTATAACCAGTGTAAGTATAATATTTTTCAGGATTGATAAAACCTTCTTTTCTTCCGGTAAGCATTTTATGAGGATAACACTGATGCGAAACATCAAAAACAATCTTATCAACAGGCGAATTAAAAACTTTATGAAGTGCGATTGTAGTTTCAACTATCCCCAAATTAGGACCCATGTGGCCGCCGATTTCATTTACTTTTTTTATAATTAATTTTCTCATTTCATTTGAAAGAATTTTAATTTCTTCATTTGAAAGATTTTTTAAATCTTTTGGTTCATTAATTTTATCTAAAATCATATTTATCTCCGATAATTTAAAAAGCACTTGTATTATACAAGTGCTTATTCTTATACATCAATATTTGTTGCATAAATTGCGTTTTGTTCAATGAAATCTCTTCTTGGAGCCACATTATCGCCCATTAAGACATCAAATAACTCATCACAAAGCTGAGCGTCTTCAAGACTTACTCTTTTTAGCGTACGGTTAGCTGGATCCATCGTTGTTTCCCAAAGTTGTTGAGGCATCATTTCTCCTAAGCCTTTGAAACGTTGAATTTGCATGCCTTTTTGACCTCTATCTTCAATCAATTTTGATAATTGAGTAAATGATGTAATATCAACAGAACCTGTTTCAGTTTCTAATTTTAAAAGTTTTTCTTCTTCAATTAAAAATTCACGAATTTTAGGATAAGCATCTTTTAATCTCAAAAATTCTTGTGATTTTATCATGTGAGGAGTAATTAAAACGGGTTCTAAGTCTCCGCCGAGTTCAATTTTCAAATTGAATCTTGTGTTTTCGGGATTTGAAGTTAAAAATACCCTATAGTCTTTTGCCTCGATAATGCCATAGTTTTCAGCATGATCTTTAATATAATGAGTCAAATAGGCATATATTTCTTTCATTTTTTCTTCATTTTCAAAATCATTCGGAGTTATATTTGAGCGAATTAAACCACGTATTATAACGGAAGGCATTTGATTAATAATCGGATTATAAAAAGATCTATAATATTTTCCCATTTCATACATTAAAGGTTCAAGTTTATCTTCTGTTATTGATTTGGTTTTAGTTTTGTTAAATAATTGTACACCCTTAACCCCGCGTTCACGAACCATTCTGTCAAGTGCTCTATCATCATATAGATATTCCGTTTGTTTTCCGGTTGTAATTTTGTATAATGGCGGCTGAGCAATATATACATAACCATTTTCTAATAATGGTCTTGCATATCTGAAAAAGAATGTCAACATTAACGTCCTAATATGAGCACCGTCTACATCAGCATCAGTCATAATAACAACTTTATGATATCTCAATTTTGTAACGTCAACTTCTTCGTGATTTTTTGAGATATTAATACCAAGTGCTTGAATCATCGTCTTAATTGAATCAGAATTATAAATTTTATCAAGACGAGCTTTTTCAACATTTAATATTTTTCCTCTAAGAGGAAGAATTGCTTGAAATTGTCTATTTCTGCCTTGTTTCGCAGAACCCCCTGCACTATCACCTTCAACAATATACAATTCGCATTTTTCAGCTTCACGACAAGAGCAATCAGCTAATTTACCGGGGAGTGATGAGCTTTCAAGAGCTGTCTTTCTTCTTGTTAATTCACGAGCTTTTCTTGCTGCTTCTCTAGCTCGCTGAGCTTGCATTGTCTTTTCAATTATTATTTTTGCGGTTTTTGGGTTAAATTCAAGCCATTCTTGAAATTTATCACGAATAACATCGTTAACGGCAGGTGTTACTTCGGCATTACCTAATTTTTCTTTTGTTTGACCTTCAAATTCAGGGTTTTGAATTTTGACTGATACAATTGCCGTCAAACCTTCTCTAACATCTTCACCTGCAAGATTTGCATCTTTCTCTTTTAAAATATTATTTTTTCTTGCATAATCATTAATTACGCGAGTTATACCATTCCTAAAACCTGTTAAGTGAGTACCGCCCGAATGAGTATTAATATTATTTGCAAAAGACAATACATTTTCAGTGTATGAATCAGTATATTGCATTGCAATTTCAACACTTATATCATCAACCATTTTTTCAATATAAACAGGTTTATCAAATAAAACGTTTTTATTTTTATTTAAATGTTCCACATAAGAAGCAATGCCGCCTTCAAAGTGGTATGTTGTTTCTTTTTCATTTTTTTCATCATGAAAAATAATTCTTAAACCCTTATTTAAAAACGCCATTTCACGAAGCCTGTTTGCTATAACTTCACAATCTATTTCAATTGTTTCGGTAAAAATTTCAGGATCAGGCCAAAAGTGTGTTTTTGTTCCGTGTTCATTTGTTTCTTTAATTTTTTCAACTTCGGTTGTAGGCTCACCCCTCAAATATTCTTGGCGATGTAACCAACCGTCACGAGCCACTTCTACTACATATTTTTCAGATAACGCATTTACAACAGATGCACCAACTCCATGTAATCCGCCTGAAACTTTATAACCGCCGTCACCAAATTTACCGCCCGCATGGAGTACTGTGTGTACTATTTCAAGAGCAGATTTTCCACTATCCGGTTTAATATCGCAAGGAATACCACGTCCGTCATCTTGAACCGTCACAGAATCATCCTTATGAACGGTAACATGAATAGTATCACAATATCCTGCCAAACTTTCATCAATTGAATTATCAACAATTTCATATATACAATGATGCAAACCTCTTTGAGAAGTTGAACCTATATACATACCGGGTCTAACTCTAACGGCTTCCAAACCTTCCAAGACTCTAATATTGCTGGCATCGTAGTGTTGATTTGTAGTTGTATCTGCCATATACTCCCCTTTTTAAAATATGTCTATAACAATATTGTACTATAAAAAGGAGATTTGTAAATTTTTAAAAGAATTTTGAAAATACTTTAATATAAATTAAAAATGCTGCAATGATTAATAAAATTCCTGAAAATTTCATCAAAAATTCAGAAATATTAGCAAAATTTCTGACCCCTTTTATAAAAGAGGTAAATATACCTGCTAAAACTACTATTACACCTTGTCCTAAAGAAAATAACAAAAGCATTAATCCCGCAAGTGCAATATTTTTACTTAATGCAGCAAAACTCATTATTCCTGCTAAAATTGGAGTTGAGCAAGGACTTACTGCAAACGCAAATAAAACCCCCACCAAAAAGGGATATAAAAATAAACTTTGAGAATTGCCTTTCGGCATTCTTTTAACCAACGGAGCAAGCGTAAAATCTAATATTCCAAGAAGGTTTAAGCCCATAAGAAGAATAAAAGATGCAATAAATAAAACCCAATATGAACCCCCGATTGAAACAAAGACACTTCCCGTTACGGCACAAATTACTCCGATTATAGAAAGAATTACCGCAAGCCCCAAAACAAACGAACTTAGTTGTGCGAATGTTTTTAGTTTATTACTGTCGCCGTAGCCGCCGACATATCCGACAATTAACGGCAAAATACCGATTGAACAAGGAGAAATTGAGCTCAAAATACCGCCGAGAAAGGAAACCACAAGAAACATAAGCGAGAATTCGCCGCTTGACATATATTGAACTAATTTATCCGTTAATTCTACTATCATTTTTATATCCCGTTAAATTTTATTTTTCATCAATCATTTCTAATACATCAATAATTTCATCAGATGACATAGCACCTTCTTGTCTGTGGATAACATTTCCTTGTCTGTCTATAAAAACAAGTGTCGGAACAAGGGTTACTTTATATTTTTTTATTTGTGATTTATTATAATCAATTCCTTTTCCTACATTTTCCACAACATTAATTTCTTCTACAATGACTGAACCTTTATAATTTTTCATTGCTTTATCCATTTCTGCTGCAACTTCTTTACATTCCGAACACATCGGAGAAGAAAACTTAATTACTTTTGCTTTTGCTATTTGATTTGTTTCTTTTGCTCCTTGACTTTTGCACATCATATCATTTTGTGCTTTAGCATCAAGATAAGCATATAAGCTTAAAGGAAGAACAAATATAAGTAATACGACAATCCAATTTTTCATAATTTTCCCTTTATCAATTTACAAATGATTATATATTCAAAATTCAAAAATTTAAAATGGTTAATTTAACTAAGCTCATTATTTGTATAATTTTGACCTTGAAAAGAATTTCTTTGAATCATTATTTTATCAATTAAATTTAAAATTTCAAAACGGCGATTAACCCATTTGGGATAAAGCGTTGTTTCACTAAAACCAGTTCCTGCTATTCTTTGAATTGTTGTTGTTTTAGGTAAAATTTCTAAAATATCACAAACAATTTGAGCATATTGCTCCATATTTAAAAGATAAAAAGGTTCTTTTTCGTACATTTTAGATAATGGAGAATCAGCTAAAACAGTCAACATGTGAATTTTTATTCCGTCAATTTCAAGCTCGGATAATTTTTTTGCTGTTTCGAGCATATCTTTTTTGCCTTCATTCGGAAATCCAAGAATGATATGAGCACAAACTTTAATATTTCTTTTTTTTGTTTCAATTACCGCTCGTTTAAAACATTCAAAATCATGACCTCTATTTATTAGTTTTAAAGTTTCATTGTTGGCAGACTGTAAGCCATATTCAATCCAAGGATGTCTATAATTTGAAATTAAATCAAGTTTTTTACTATCAACACAATCCGGACGAGTTCCTATCGAAATAGAAACTATTTTATCATCAAAAAAAACGCTGTCATATATTTCTTTTAAACGATTAACGGGGGCATAGGTATTACTATATGACTGAAAATATGCCATAAAAGCCTCAGCTTTAAATTGTTTAGTTAATTTTTCCATACTTTCTTTTATCTGTGATTGAACAGAACTTTTAATATCACCACATCTTGAATAACTGCCCGTTTCATCACAAAAAATACATCCTCCCGCAGAAATTGTGCCATCCCTGTTAGGGCAATTAAAACCTCCGTCAAGGGTTATTTTATATACTTTTTTGTTAAAAGTTTCTTTTAAATAGCTACTGAAAGGATAATATCTTTTTTCCATAAAACATTTTATTTTGTTGAATAATATTTGTAAATGATTTAGGGAATTACTATTGCGTGGTATTATATAATTAGATACCCCGAAAGGAAGATAAGCTATGAAGATTTTGATTTCGAATGATGATGGAATTGCTGCAGAAGGTATTAAGGCCTTAATGATAAATTTAGCAAAAGAACACGAGGTTTATGTTGTAGCACCCGATAGAGAACGTTCTGCTGCAGGACACTCTTTAACACTGCATTCTCCTATTCGGGTAGAAGAACTCGAACCGCAATATGGGGTTAAAAGAGCTTGGGTTACAAACGGAACTCCGGGAGATTGTGTAAAAATAGGTATTTGCTCCCTTTTAAAACAAGAAGAATTACCGAATATAGTAATTTCAGGAATTAATCATGGGCCAAATTTAGGAACTGACATTTTATATTCAGGTACAGTAAGTTGTGCACTTGAAGCAGCAATGCTTGATTATCCTTCCATTGCTGTTTCGTTAGCTTCTATGACACCTGATCCTGTATTTTTTGATGCTACAGCTAAATTTGTTTGCAGATTTCTACCTAAATTAAAAAATATTACTTTCCCAAAAAAATCAATTTTAAATATAAACGCCCCTGCATTAGAAGAAGAAGACGTTGCAGGAGTTGAAATAACAAAACTCGGAACAAAAATGTTTACAGACAACTATGACAAAAGAATTGATCCGAGAGGAAAAGTATACTATTGGATGGCAGGAGAATTGACATCTAAACATGAAGAAGACGGAACAGACATTGCTGCAGTAAGAGCAAACAGAATTTCTATCACTCCTGTTACTTTTGAAATGACTCACAAAAATATTATGGCAGAATTGGAACATGAGTTTTGTGCAGGCGGAATATGTAATTGGTATGGTTATGGTGCAAATCAAAATTAACGGTGAAATTGAAGAAATAAAAGATAATACAACCTTGCAAAATATTTTAGACGATAAAAAATTACCTTCAGTTTTTGTAGTTGAATTAAATAAAATTATTATTAGAAAAGATAATTACAAAAATACTATTTTAAAAGACGGAGATACTGTTGAAATAGCAACTTTTTGCTCAGGCGGATAATTGAGCTTAATTTTACTTATTTTTTGTTGTAAAATTTAATTACAACAAAAAATTAAGGAAATTAAAATGAAATCATATACCTTTGAAAAAATAAAAGACTTAAAATATGGTGAAAATCCCCATCAAAAGGCTGAATTATATCATTACGAAAGAGAAATTGAAAAAGAAATATTATCCGGAAAAGACCTGTCATATAATGACATTATAGATTGTTCCGTTGCTATTGAAGTTGCTGTTGAATTTTTTGATGTAGCTGCAGCAATTATAGTTCACCACGCTAATCCTTGCAATGTCGCACTTGCAGGAAATTTATCTTTAGCTTGGGATAAAATACTTGATTCTGACCCCTTAAGCCCTTTTAATTCCGTTATTGCATTTACTAAAAAAATTGATTTTGAATTTGCAAAAAAAATAAAAATACTGCCCGTAAAAATTATCATTGCACCTGATTTTTCATCGGATGCACTCAATGAATTAAAACAAATTGAAAACGTAAAAATAATCAAAATAAATACTCCATTAAAAGAAATTTTAAATTTTTATAATGAAGAAATTAAAATAACTCCATTTGGAGTTTTAATTCAAGAAAAAGACACAAAAGAATTAACACCCGAAACATTTAAAGTTGTAACCAAGAAAAAACCTGAGCAAAGTGAAGTGGAAGATATGATTTTTGCTTTTAAAGTTGCAAAACACGTTAAATCAAGTGCAATAGTTGTGGCAAAAGATTTAAGGACTTTAGGAATATGCGGAGGACAAATGAATTCCGCTAAAAGCTTGGAGCATGCACTTCAATGCGTTTGTGATTCTCCAAAAAATTCTATTATTGCTGCTGATAGTATATTTTCAACAATAGACAATATTGAAATAGCTGCTCAAAACAGAGTTTCAGGAATAATCCAACCGGCAGGTTCAATCAAAGATAGAGAAGTTATTGCTGCAGCTGATAAGTATAATATTTCTATGATAACAACAGGAATAAGACACTTAAAACACTAAGGTAAACTATGAAATTTTTAAATAAAGAAAAAAGAGCATTATTGGGACTTAGTTTCGGCCATTTTAATGTAGATTTATATGCTGCACTTTTAGTACCTTTGTATCCTTTAATAACTTCAAAATTAGGAATTAATCTAGCTTTAATTAGTTCAATCATTGCTCTTGGACATTTAGTTTCTTCTATGATGCAACCTGTGTTTGGTTTCGTAGCAGATAAATTGCGTCATAGAGTTTTTATGGTTTGGGGGCTTGTTTTGGCTTCAATTTTTATTCCCTTAACAATAAAAACAAATACTGTTTATTTATTCGGTTTATTTTTGCTTTTGGGCATGATAGGAAATGCTTTTTTTCATCCGCAAGTTAGTGCGTTAGTTAAGGATTTTAATAAAAATAATCCGGATTTATCTCGTGCAATGGGAGTATTTTTAGGTCTCGGTACAATAGGATATGCTGTTGGACCTTATATAGCAACATTTTTAGTTGAAAATTTTGGTGAAAATGCCCTTTTATGTATGATTATTCCGGGAATATTATCAAGCATATTTATATACTTTTTTGTACCTAAAATGCCACCTAAAGATTGCTATATTCGAGAAAATTTCTTTTTTATAATGAAAGAAATAATTGAAAATAAAACCTGCATGTTTTTAATGTTTGTTTCAATTATAAAATCGGCTGTAAGTATAAGTTTTGGTACATACATCCCGTTTTTATTAAAAATAAACGGATTTAATCTTTCTCAAACAGGAATTATAGTTACTTTATTTTTTATATCAGGGGGTATTGCAACCATTATAAGTTCTAAAATTGAGAAATATATAAATGCAAACGGAGTCGTTGTGCTTTCATTTTTAAGTATTTTGCCTTTAACTTTGGCTTTTTTGGCTTTAATTAAAACATATAAAATTATAGCTGTAGTTTTGTTTATATTAACGGGGTTCTTTATTTTACTTTCTGTTGGTATTATTCTTGTACATGCACAAAAAGCAATGCCTAAATATCTAGGTGTTATTTCAGGTGTTATGCAAGGTTTCAGCTGGGGATTAGGTGCTTTATTTCTTGCTCCCTTAGGTTTAATAGGTCAAAATTTTGGAGTTGACAAAATTCTCATTTTAATGGCAACAATTGCCTTTATTGTCGGATTATATACAGCAAAAAACAAATGTTTAAATTAACTGAACATGCTTTTGTCATCAATGGTTTCTTCTTGCAATTTTTGTCCTTCAAGATTTTTTTCTTCTTCTAAATTATCTTCCTTCAATTCTCCTTCAACAGGTGCGATTTCAATTTCCTGCTCTTTCCCCTTTTCTAAATTATTTTCTTTTGATTCTTCTTCTTGCGGTTGTTTTTGAATTGACTTTTCTTCAGTTTCGGCTTCTATAACAGGTTTTTCTTCTTGTTCTTCTTTTGCTGTGTCGATTCCTAAATCTTCTAAATATTGTATTCCTGCATTCGGATTATATTCTTCCCCTAAAAGCAATTCAATATTGTGTTTTGCTTCTTTGTGATCATGATCAACATCAATTGCTTTTTTATAATATTTTATGGCTCTTTCAATGTCACCAACAAGTTCATAAGCTAATGCCAAATTATACAAAGTATCTGCATTATCTGGAATATATTTTAAAACTTCAGCAAATTGTTCTATACTTTGAGCGTATTCAAGCTCTTTCGTTAAAGAAATTGCATAAGCAATTCTTGCTTGAATATTCATAGGGTCAATATTTATAGCATCATAAAAAGCAATCTTGGCATTTTTTACAGATCCCATTTCATCATAAGCACAACCTAAACCAAAATAATATTTTGATTCTTGAGGTTTAATTGCAATAGCTCTTTTAAAGTGTGCAATAGAATCTTGAAAACTTTTTATATAATAATTGCACTTTCCAAGCTGATAATATACATCATCATTTTCTTCATTATATTTAAGTGCTTCAAAAAATTTATCAAAAGCCTGATTATATTCACCTTTTTTAAATAAATCCTGAGCCCAGGCACAAATCAAATTTGAAATATATTTTATTATAATTTCTCCCTGTTCTGGCGGAAGATCATCTAAAAGTTTAGTATATAAATTAACACCAATTTGAAATTCGCCAATTAAAGTGTACGCTTGAGCTAAAGTGAAAGCAAATGATGTTTCTTTTGGATTTTGTGCAAGCAGATCTTTCAATAAATCAATGGCTTCCGGATATTGTTTATTTTTCAACATCGCATTGCATAATTCATTTTGGTGATACAAATAATTTGTACTTTCAGGATCTTCAAGGGAAATAATCTTTTTAAAAGCTTCGATTGCTTCAGGCCAATTTTCGAGAGTGACTTGCATTTGAGCTATTTTTTCCAATATTTCAAAATCATCACCGACTATTGAAATAATTTTTTTATAATACTTTAGACAATCCTGCCAATATTTGTTTTTATAAGCTAAATCAGCAAGCAATAAAAGAATTTCTAAATTTTCAGGATCAGTTTGATGGATTTTTTCATAAGCTTCAAAAGCTTTTTCATTATCATCAATTTTTATATACAAATTAGCCAAAGTATATTTTAATTCATTAATTCTATTTTCATCAACCTCTGCATCAATAATTAATTGATACATTTCAATCGCTTTTTCCCAATTTTCAATTTGTTCATATAATTTTGCAAGATTTTCAACAGCGTTAACATTTCCGCTATCGTATAATAAAATTTGTTCATATAATTCAATTGCTCTAGATTTTGGACCATTTTCACAATAATATTGAGCAAGCATTTCTTGAGTTTTAATGTCATAGGGGGCAATTGATAAAATAGCCTCATAATGCTTTATTGCCATTTGTTCATTGCCTGATGCCATAAGAGATTGAGCAAGAATTCTTCTTAATTCGACATTTCCATAATTTTTAGATAATTCTCTTTGAGCATATCTTTGAAGTTCGGCGTGTAAACCCTGTTCAAAAAGTTGATTACACCTTTCCATAACATCTTCATGCACTATCTCTTTGGGTTTTTCTTTTTCTGGTTCATTTATTGTATTTGACATAAAAAGAACATATACCCAAACTATTGTACAAGCAAATAGTACTAATCCTACAACTAGAAGAATATTCATAATTTTAATTATACTATCCGTTTATTAAATAGTAAATATCTAAAACTCTTTTTTACTACCCTAAATTAAGTATTTTTCTTTACTTGGAATAAAAAAACATTAAAATATTTTTATGAGGATTTTTATTATTATAGCTTTATTATTTTCTTTTTTAATGCCACTAAAAGCAGCAGAAATGTTAGATGTTGACTATAACTTTATCGATACTGCATTTGATGGTATTAAACCCGTAACAGATAAAGAATTTGATGATACTATTAATAAATTGACTCCTCAACCTGTTGAAAATACTTTTTTAGGCAAATTAAAAGCTTTTTTATTTGGAAGAAAATATGGCGTTGAACCGGCACCAAAAGGACAAGAAAAAGAAATTGATTTTGGCGGCGAAATGAAAGCAATTCAAGATTTAAAAAACGGGGTTTATTATATAACTTTGCTTGTTTCGGTTGTAGGAAGCGACGGAAATATTATTCCTCTTGGAAATTATAAAATTCAAGAAAAAAAGATAAACAACGAAGATTATCTTGTATTTTACCAAGGCTCAAAAGAATACGGAACATTAAAATTAAGAAAATATGAAGACAATCTAAAAAAAGAACATGATTTAACATATTCAAGAGTTGATATTATAAATGAAAATATAATAAGAGTTGTTTATGCAACTATTTCCGATACTAAATGTGCTTATGCTAAGGTTTATTTGCAAAACTGAATTTTGCATAATATAATTTATTAAAAAGACGTAGGGAAGGAATTATATGAACAGTGCAATTTTAGTGGGACGTGTAGGACAAGATCCTGAAATTAAATATTTTGAAAGCGGAAAAAGCAAAACAACTTTTTCAATTGCGGTAGATCGTTGGAATCCTAAAACAAAAACAAGAGAGGCAGACTGGTTTAATATTCAATTATGGGATAAAAAAGCCGAATCTGCTGCCGAATGGATTAAAAAAGGCTCTTTAGTATCAATCGAAGGAAGAATAATGGTATCAAAATGGCAAAATCCTGATGGCGAAATGGTGGAAAGATATTTAATCAATGCTACTGATTATGGTTTTGTAGGAAGTAAAAAGGACGCACAAACAAGCGTAGTATAATTATGACAATAGCTGATTCAACTCTCATAGTTGCAGATGATTTAACCGGTGCAAATGATACTGCCTTACAGTATTTTAAAAATGGTTGCAATACAAAAATTATAATTGATTGTACTCAAGATTTTTCCGATATTGAAAATGTTGATATTTGGGCAGTTCCCACTGAAAGCAGGAATATATCAAAAGAAGATGCTGTTAAAAGAGTTTTAATTGTAACAGAAAAATTAAAAGAAAATCTTGGAATTGAAAAATTTTATAAAAAAATCGATTCAACTTTAAGAGGTAATGTTGGTGTTGAAATTATTGCAATGCTTGAAACTACTCAAAAAGAAGCAGCAATTATTGCCCCTGCTTATATTGAAGAAGGCAGAATTACTGTCGGCGGATATCAACTTTTAAACGGTATTCCAATAGAAAGAACTCAATGTGCTCTAGATCCTAAAGCCCCTATTTATGAATCTTATATTCCCGATATATTAAAAAAGGACTTAAATTCAAAATTTGAAGATTTAATTGATGTGATTAGCTTAAAAACTATAACTAAAGGTGCAGGACCTATAACTTTAAAAATTAATGAGTTAATACAAAAAGGTAAAAAATTAATTGTTTTGGATGCTGCATCTTGCGTTGATTTAGAACAGATTGCTTTAGCTATAAATAAAAGCGGTCATGACCTACTTCCCTGCGGAAGTGCCGGACTAGCAAATGCTTTTAATAAAATAAATGATAATAATATTGAAAGTAAGCATATTAAACATATTCCAAATGTCGCAAGAATGATAGTTTCGGGGTCTGCTACCCAATTAAGTGCCAATCAAATTCAAAAATTAAAAGAAGAAAAAAAAGATATTTTCTTTGTCGATTTAACAGTGAAAGATGTTATTAAAGAACCAGAAGATAAACTTATAAATTTAATTTCCGAAAAATTAACTCAAGGAATTGATGTAGTTGTTCATTCATCTGATATAAATAAGGAAATTTTGGATGATGAAACATCAAGTGTCTTAATTGATGAAGGTATTGCAAAAAACGAATTTTCCGGAAAAATTACAGATTTTATTTCAAGCCTTGTTCTTGAAGTTAATTTAAAAAGTAAATTTATTCTTGTAATGATAGGCGGAGAAACCTCTTATAAATGTGCTTTAAAGATTAAATCAGCGTATTTTGAAGTCTTGGATGTAATTTTACCTGCAATTCCATTATGTATGGATATGCACGGAAAAATTATCGTTACAAAATCAGGCAATTTTGGAAACCAAAATACATTAATCGATATTTTAAATTATTTTGACAGGTTAAAATAATGAAAAAATATAAAATAGCTATTACAACAGGCGATAAAAAAGGTATTGGAAAAGAACTTGTTATAAAAGCTTTAAATAAATTAAATTTTGAACGCGAAGATATTTTAATTGTCGGTGAAAAGCTTGATTTAAATTATGATTTTATTGAAATAGATGAAAAAGATAACGGAACATTTTGTTATAAATCACTTGAAAAAGTTTGTTTTATGGCAAAACAAGGATTAATAAAAGGAATTGTAACCGCTCCAATCTCAAAGGCAGAACTTCATAAATCAGGTTATTTTTTTAACGGTCAAACAGAAATTTTAGAAAAATTACTCGCTAAAGAAAACCAAAAGGCTCAAATGCTTTTTATCGCAGACAGTTTAAGGGTGATGCTTTTGACTCGTCATTTAGCTTTAAAAAATGTTAATTTAAGTATTGAAGATATAATTTTTAAAACTGAAATTTTAAATAATTTTTTAATTAAAAAATGTAAAATCAAAAACCCCTTGATTGCCTTTTGTGCTTTTAATCCTCACGCAGGTGAAAACGGTATATTAGGCAGAGAAGAAATAGAAATTTTAAATCCTGCTGTTGAAATTTTAAATTCCAAAGGTATTAATATTTTAAAACCAATGAGTGCTGACGGACTTTTTGCTAAAGTCGGAAAAGATTATCTAAGTGGAAAAAAGGTTCAATATGATGCTATTTTAGCTTGTTATCATGATCAGGGATTATGCCCCGTTAAGGCTATTGCAATGGAAAAAGCAATTAATACTACAATAGGACTTGATATAATCAGAACATCACCATCCTCGGGAACGGCCTATGATATAGTTGGAAAAAATATTGCAAATCCCAATAGCATGATTGAAGCAATAAAACTGGCTATGAATTTAAGTTAATTTTTTTTAAGTTAAATTGAATTTAATTTCAAACAAAACTTTTTATACTTTTAAATCCATTGAAACAAAAATTTAAAACGTCGCAATCGTAGTGCTTCGGGTCAAACTCAACGTTTGCCCCTATCGCACCGGCTTCGCGGTTCTGCTCCTGTCAAATTCGCCTTCGGCAAGAATTTGAAACGTCGCAATCGTAGTGCTTAACTCGCTTTCTGAACGAAAGCTCGTTATCGCACCGGCTTCGCGGTTCCTCGAGCCGTTCGCTGGACTGTCGTCCGCTCCTTGGCTCTCGTGGGGTACGGACTACGCACTTGGCACGAGCTCAACGCTCCTGCCTGCGTGCTTCGCACACCTTTGCCCTCGAGCCGTTCGCTGGACTGCCGTCCGCTCCTTGGCTCTCGGGTGCAGTCGCACTACGTTTCGCTCGGCTCGGGACTACATCCAATCGTTAACCTGAACTTTTTGATTTGTTTTCGTGCAAATAGTACACTTTTCACAATCTAAATAATTAATTTTTGAACAATTACTCAAAGATGAGCCTAATCTTGCTCTATAATCATCAACCAACATTGGACAAGAATATACTCCATTTTGCGAGACTACTCTTGAATTATAGCAATCTAACTTTTTAATTTGTATATTTTCTATCATTTCAACTTGGTTTGTTTCATCTGATTTTGAAAAGAAAGGAATAATTTTTAAATTAATATCTTCTATTTCAAAACCTTTTTTAGAAAAATAATTCCTAAATTCATTGAAAATTTCTTCCTTTGGACGATTTTTATAATTTACAACACTAATTATCGGGTTAAATTCATATTTTAAAAGGCTCATAATAGCACAAAGTGCTTTTCTAAAACTTCCTCTGCCTCTTAATTCATCATTTTCAATTTCATCAACCGAATCAAGACTTATTCTATAAATTGTTTCAAATTGACTTTCGTCATCAATTTTTCTCAAAAATCTTGCCTTTTTATCATTTATCATAACCCCGTTTGACATAACCGTTGTATTTGAAATTTTAAGACACATTCTTAAAATTTGATTGAAATCGGGGTGCATTAACGGTTCTCCACCTGTTAAATATATTGAATTTAATTTTTTACCTTTAACGAGCAAAAGTGATTGTTTTATTTTATCCAAAGAAATAAAATCTTCTTCATTTCTAAAAAGATTTCTTTCTATATAACAATATTTACATTTTAAATTGCAAGTTTTTGTACAAAGTTGAAAAAATAAATTCTGTAATTCCTCTAGTTCGACCTTCGGGGGCGTCATAAACATACTCTTTTGATTTTGCATTAGTTTTATTCTCCTTAATTTAAAAAATATTTTATAAATTAAAAATGTAAATTAAAATTAGTCATCTGGGTATATTTAAAAATCGTCGTGGAATTAAAATATTGTTTTTAACTTTCAAATTTTCTAAAAATTTGCTATACTTAGTCAAGAGAAAGGCAGACTTATGAGTGAAAAAGAAAACTACAGCAAACGTTGGTATGATAAAGACCCAATTTTAAAAGAAGCACTTGAACTTTTAAAATTATCAACAGATGAACAAAAAGAACATGCCAAAGACTACATGCTCAAATTACAAGAAGATGTAGCACAAGACGTGATCGAAAGAATTTATCAAATAGTAACCCAATATCAAGGTAAGGGAAATCGTTGGTACGATAACGACCCTGTTATGATTAAAGCTGTTGAAATGTTAAGACAAGCAGACCCAAAAACTCAAAGAATAGCTGCCCTAAAATTACTTTTAGCACTGGAAAAAAACAGTTTTGATGATTAAAGATGTCCAAAATCAAAAAGATTTAAGGAATATTCCAATTCAAAAAGTCGGGGTTAAAGATGTTGAAATTCCTTTAAAAATTGAAAGGAAAACAAATGCCGAAAAACCCGAGCTTGAAACAGTTTATGCCAAAGCTAAAATGTCTGTAAGCCTGCCTTCTCATTACAAAGGCACTCACATGTCCCGCTTTATAGAGATTTTAAATCACTATAAAAAAGAAGGTTTGTTTGCAAACGACATTGAAACCATTTTGTTTGATATGAAAAAAAGACTGGATGCTACCTGTTCATATTTAAAATTCAGTTTTAAATATTTTATAAAAAAGAAAGCACCAATAAGCAAACTTGAGTCTTTAATGTGTTACGATTGTGCTTTTGAAGGAGAATTAGACGAAAACTGTAATTATAAATTTTACCTTATAGTTAATGTTCCGATTACAACTCTTTGCCCTTGTTCAAAAGAAATTTCGGAATTTGGAGCACATAATCAAAGAGCAATTTTAAAAATTAAAATAAGTTACGGTGAAAATGAACAAATTTGGATTGAAGATTTAATTAAAATGGCAGAAAGTTGTGCCTCATGCGAAATTTATCCTCTTTTAAAACGTCAGGATGAAAAATTTGTAACAGAAACCGCATATAAAAATCCAAAATTTGTTGAAGATGTCATAAGAGATGTAGTAATAAAATTAAACGAAAACAAAAAAATTATTTTCTATGAAGTTGAAATGGAAGCGTTTGAATCTATACACAACCATAACGCTTGGGCTTACCAAAAATGTTACAAATAAGTTATAATAAAGTATGATTGAAATTAAGAACATAGTTTTTGTTAACTGTAATTTAAACCCTATAAGGGAATTTTTGTGTTTTATTAATCACCTTTTACCCTTAAAGTTAAAATTTGCAAATGAAAGCTTTGTTGCCCTTGTAGATAAAAAAAATCAAGGATTAATTACTCTTGATAAAGATTCAAAAAGCCATACTCGTTTTAAAATAACAAAATTAATTTTGGAAGAAAACTCTGCAGATATTGCTCATCAACTGGTAAATTATGTAATTTCAAGATACAGAGCTATGGGAGCTAATTCTTTTTATGTTGTTGTCAATGAAAAAAGAGCTGATTTATTAAACATTTTCAGAAATGATTTAAACTTCAGAAACTGCGGTTTTGAATATCTTTATAAAATTAATTCAATAAATACAAGCTATTCATTATTCTTAAAACCTTTTAAAAAAGAATTTGTAAAAGAAGTTTGCAATTTTTATAATGAAGGTATAAATTCCTTCAACAGATTTTTATTTGCAAGACAAAATTATCAATTTTTGAACAAATGTTATAAATATATATTTTATGATGACAATAACAAAATTTTAGGATATTTTGAAGTAGCAACAAAAAATAACCACGATTTTTACATTAATTTTACAATAGATTTCGCATATAACATATATTTAACAGATGCTATTAAATTTATTTATTCAAAATTATCCCAAAAAGCAAAAAACTTTAATTTATATATTAAAGTTAAAGACTATTTTATGAATTCAAAAGAACTTCTTGCAATTTTAAACGAAAACAACATGGAATTTATTTCTAAAAGTCAAATTCTAGCAAAAGACTATTATAGAGAAATTAAACAAGATAATATTTTAAAAAATGCAAAAATTATCTTTAATGACCCAACAACAGCTTAAAAATTTTCTTTTAAATACTGCTTACATCCATTTGTAATTGCTTTTGCAATGATTTTTTGAAATTTTTTATCTGAAATTTTTTCAGCTTCTTCTTTTCTTATAATATATCCGCACTCAATTAACACACTGACGGGTAAACTTGCTCTTGTTATAGCAAAAGATGCATAGTTGACCTTATCGTCTCTGAATTTTGTATCAGAAACTAAATTTTGTTGAATTTTTTGGGCAAGAGATTTAGCCTGCGGATGATAGTAATAGGTGCCTACACCATATTTTTTATCTATATCCTTAGGATTTGGAAGAGAATTTTGATGAATTGAAAGTAAAATATCACTATCTTTTTCTTTTGCATAAAAAATTCTGTCATACAAATCAATTTTTTTATCTCTGCTCCTTGTTAAATATACTTTTGCACCCTGTTTTTTAAATTCTTTTTTTAATTTTTTCACTATTTGTAAATTAATATTTTTTTCTTCCAACCCAAAACAACATGCTCCTTTTTCACTTCCACCATGTCCTGCGTCAAGCGTTACTTTAATATTTTTTAAAGGTTTATTATGGTTAATTTTCGGAGATTTTTTAACTGTTAAAATATAACCATCTTCATAACTTTCAACATTATAACCAAATAAAGGCTTTTCATTTTTATACTTTATTTTTAAATCGTCAACAAACATTAAAGGCAATTCAAAAGCACCGTTTTTATTCGAAATTTTAGTTTGAATAGGGTCAAAATAATTATCATATAAAGTAAAATCAAGATTATTACCTTCTTCGTTTATAATATAAGTGCTTTTAAAATCAGTTTCTATATTCAATTTATATTTATTTTTTTCTTCTTTAAAAATAATTTTTTTAACATTATCAATCCTTTTTTCAGGAATTATTGCTTGAACTTCAACATATTTCTTGTTTATCCAAAAATATTTATTTTCTTTTAATTCAACCCTAAAATAATCTTTATTTTCTTTATCTGCAAACAAAACACTGCCTTTATATAAATGAGTTACTCTTTTTGCATTTTCATTTGCTTTATCTCTTAAAGGAGTATTATCTTCTACAACCTCTAAAACCGCATATTTGGCAATCCCAACATCTTTTAGTTCATCAAGTGCTAAAACATTTTGAAATAATAATAAAATCAATAAAAATAAAAACTTTTTCATAGCTATATTATAAAATAATTCTTAAACAATTAAAATAATATTAATTTTAGAAAAATTTTTAAAAAACCTTATAAAATAAAAATATAAGAAAGGATTAAACTATGTTTGATAATTATACCGATTCAACAAAAGAATTAATATATAATGCACAAAATACAGCTATTGAAAAGCACAATACATTAATTGAACCGGCTCATATCTTATATGCAATGGCAAATTCAGCTATAGATTCAATTAATATGCTTTTTAACGAACTAAAATTAAACAATAATCTTTTTTCAACAGATATTTCAAATATAATAGATAATCTTCCAAAAACTGAAGAAATAAATGACAAAATTTATTTTAGTAAAAATTGTCTCACCTTATTTGAAACAGCAAAAAAACAAGCCGAAGAATTAAAAGACAAATTTGTAACAGCCGAACATATTTTGCTTGCTATGACAGCTATAAAAGATTTTGACATTGAAAGAATTTTTAATAAGTTCTCCTTAACAAAAGAAAAAGTCTTAACCGCTATGAAAAACATCAGAGGAGATAAAAAAGTGGATAACAAAAATGCAGATGAAGATTATAAAATACTTGAAAAATTTTCAACAGATCTAACAAAACTCGCATCATTAGGAAAACTTGATCCTGTTATAGGCAGAGATGAAGAAATAAGAAGAATAATACAAGTTTTAAATCGAAGAACCAAAAATAATCCCTGTTTAATAGGTGAAGCAGGGGTCGGTAAGACCGCAATAGTTGAAGGCTTAGCACAGCGTATTATAAGAGGAGATGTCCCTGAAAGCTTAAAAAATACAACTTTAATTTCACTTGACATGGGAGCACTTATTGCAGGTGCAAAATTTAGAGGTGAATTTGAAGAAAGACTAAAAAAAGTCTTAAAAGAAGTAGAAAAATCCGATGGCCAAATAATTCTATTCATAGATGAAATACACACCGTTGTAGGAGCTGGCGGTGCTGAAGGCACAGCAGATGCCGGAAATCTTTTAAAACCAATGTTGGCTCGTGGTGCAATAAGAACAGTAGGAGCAACCACAATTAACGAATATCGTAAATATATTGAAAAAGATCCGGCACTTGAGCGTCGTTTTCAGCCAATTTTAGTTGACGAACCCTCTGTTGAAGATACCATTTCAATTTTAAGAGGCTTAAAAGATAAATATGAAGTTCACCATGGTATAAGAATTAAAGATTCAGCTCTTGTTGCTGCCGCAAAATTATCTTCAAGGTATATAACAGATAGATTTTTACCTGATAAAGCTATAGACTTAATAGATGAAGCATCAAGTGCAATTAGAATTGAAATTGATTCAATGCCCGAAGAACTTGATAAACTAGAACGTCAAAAACTTCAACTTCAAATCGAATTACAATCCTTAAAAGATGATAACGACAAAGAAAAAATCGAAAAAGTCCAAAAAATACTTAATGAAACCGAAAAAAAAGCAAATATCCTAAAAGAACAATGGGAAAAAGAAAAATCAACAATAAAAGGTGAAGTTCAAATTAAAGCCGAAATTGAAAAAATTAAACACGAAATTGAAAAAGCTCAAAGAGAATATAATCTTGAGCTTGCAGCTAAATTACAATACGGAAAATTACCTGAACTTGAAGAAGAATTAAAAAATTGTAAAACAACAGAACATAAAAATACACTCTTAAAAGAAGAAATCGACGAAGAAGATATAGCGGAAGTTATTTCAAAATGGACGGGCGTTCCGGTATCAAAACTCGTTGAAGAAGAAAGTCAAAAATTAATTCAAATGGAAGACACTCTTCACAAACAAGTAATCGGTCAAGATGAAGCTGTTGAAGTAATTTCAGACAGCATAAGAAGAGCAAGAAGCGGATTAAAAGACCCCAAAAGACCTATCGGAACATTTTTATTTTTGGGTCCAACCGGTGTTGGTAAAACTGAACTCGCTAAAGCTCTCGCTAAATTTATGTTTCTGGATGAAGACAGTTTGATTAGAATTGATATGTCTGAATATATGGAAAAACATTCAACTGCTCGTTTAATTGGAGCTCCTCCAGGATATATAGGATATGACGAAGGCGGTCAATTAACACAAGCTGTCAGAAAAAAACCGTATTCTGTTATTTTATTTGATGAAATAGAAAAAGCACATCCTGATGTTTTTAATATAATGCTTCAAATATTTGACGACGGAAGATTAACAGATTCAAAAGGCAGAACTGTTGATTTTAAAAATACAATTATAATATTAACATCCAATATAGGTTCAAATATTATTCTTGATAACGTTTTAAAAGGAAGTACAGGCAACAAAGAACAAATCAAAGAAGAAATTATGCAAAAATTAAGAGAATATTTTAAACCCGAATTTTTAAATCGTATTGATGAGACAATATTCTTTGATGCTTTAACTTTAGAAAATTTATCCAAAATTGTTGATATTCAAATTGAATATTTAAAAGAATTATTAAAAGAAAGAAAAATTGAACTCTATATAACTCAAGATGCCAAGGAACATCTTGCTATACAAGGTTATAATCCAATGTATGGAGCAAGACCTTTAAAAAGAACAATAAGACAATTAATTGAAAATCCCCTTTCAAAAGAACTTTTAAAAGGTAAATTTAAAGATGGCGACAAAATTGAAATTGATTTTAAAGATGACGAAATAAAATTTAAAAAAATCTAAATTTAAAAGCGGGTTTTACTCAACACCCGCTTTTTTAAATCTTCATTAAACCAACCCCAAAACTTTCTTGTACCAACTAAATGTTTCTAATTCTAACCCATTGAACGTTGTTTTCAAACATTGTTTTTTCAAATAATGTTGAAATTCATCGTTAAACTTTGATTTGATTGAAGTCTGAGACTTTTCCTTGTGAGTAGAAATTGCCATAAGAACCTCCTAGCGAACTTTACAACTAACAACCGAACTTTTTGTCATATATTATAACATAAAAAAATTTCTATGTAACTATTTTATAAAAAAATAGCCCATTAAGACTAGAAAAACAGCTTTATTATTACTTTTTACAAGTGTAGTAATTATTAAGTTTTTGTTACAATCTACCGAGCAATTTTTTTATTTTTCAATTTTTGTATAAATACAAATAAAAAGGTATAGATTATGAAAATTTCAAACATTCAAACAATAAAAAATTATACTTATAAAAAAAGTATACAAAAAAAACAGGCAGCAAATCAAATAGATTATAAAAATATTAATAATTTAAATTTTTATCCTGCTTTTTTGGGCGGATATAGTCTTAATTTATCAAAAATTAATGAAAATTTAAAAGAAGAACAATATCCCCCCGATATTTATGAAGCTGTGCAAAATACTTTAAAGCAAGGTAATCCTCAAAATAAAACCCTTTATGACATTCACTTTGAAAAATATAAAGGTGTTTTGGACTGTTACTCTCTTGATGAATTAAAAGAAAAATACCCCGAATTCAAAAATGTTATTTCAATTTATAACACAGAAGGAAAAGAAGGCAGCTTTATTAGAAATTTTATGGAAGGAAAATCTGAAGTTTTTCAACAAGATGAAGATTTGACATTACAACTAATAAAATTATACTGGGGTCAAGGCTTTTCATTAAATGACCTTTCTGAACATGTATCCCAAGGTTTAAATAATAAAGAAAATTTTAATTTATATTACACAATGGTTAAAAAATTAAATATTCCTTTAATGAACGGGCATTATGCACATTTATTAAAATTTTCCAATAAAGAATATAATAAAAATTTAATTGAAAAAATATCAATAAAAATAAAAGAAGCAAGAGAAGCAAAAAAACAAAAAGAGGAAGGTGAACCCGTTATAATACCTCAAGGTCAATTAAGTAAAGCACACAAAAAACATATTTCAAAAAATTTAGAACATCATTTTAGAAAAAATCCAGATAAAATTTACAGCCAAACAAGAAGACAAACTGGTTTTTTAGAACAAAATCCGGAATTTAAAGATGAAATATCTGAAGCAATGATATACGCTTGGAATAAAACTCAAGAAGGATTGTCTGTTAGAAAATATCTTTCTAAATTTATGAAAAAACATGGTGGTATTAGCGAAGAAGAATTAGTATTAAAAACAATAATGCCAAGTGAAAAAATATCCGCTCTTGAATTATTTTGGATAAAAAATCCTTGGGCAAGAGAAAAATTTTCAATTGCAGTAAATAAAGGGTGGGATTACGCTAAAAATTACAGCCCAAGAATATATTTTAAAACAAAAAACGATGAAAGACACTTAACTTTAAATTTAATACCAACAAAAATAAGCAAAAAAATATCCGCTTGGGCAAAAGCAAACGGTATGTTTATCGATGAAAATGTACACTATGGAAGAATATTGATAGATAGAGATAAAGACTATACAAACGATAAAAAAGCTCAAGAATACACTGAAAAAATAGATAGAACCGTATTGGAATACGAAAAGAAATTTCCAAAAGACGCGGATTTATGTGCAAGCACACTACAACTTACAATAATTGATTTTGAAAACGATTTAAAAACAAATAGTAGCAATTTACCTGATATTATTAAAAATAATCCGGAAATTTTAAATAAATTAAAACAAGCATTACGTTTCTTTTTCAACATAAAACCTATTTATGAAAATGTAAACGGATTTAAGGTTCCCATTAGCGGAATGGATTATAATGAATTCAGTGATTTTTTCTTGGGATTAATGCAAATCTTATATATTATACCTGAAGGATATAAAATTGCAGAATATCTAAACGATAAAATTGATAAAGTTTATGATTTTTTATCTATAGGAAATCAATTTGAAATAGATAAAATACTTACAAATTAACAATTTTTTCTAAATATTTACCGTAGCCGTTTTGTTTATATTTTTCGGATATTTTAAGCAATTGTTCTTTTGTAATATAACCCATTCGATAAGCAACTTCTTCAATTGAAGCTATTTTCATGCCTGTATTTATCTCCATTGATTGAACAAAATTAGCCGCTTGTAATAAACTTTCAAAAGTTCCCGTATCTAGCCAAGCAAAACCTCTGCCTAAAATTTCAACTTTTAATTGATTTTTTTCAAGGTAAATTTTATTTAAATCTGTAATTTCAAGCTCACCTCTTTGAGATGGTTTTAAGGTTTTTGCATATTCAACTACTTTGTTATCATAAAAATATAACCCTGTTACAGCATAATTTGATTTAGGATTTTTTGGTTTTTCTTCAATTGAAATAGCTTTATTATTTTTATCAAATTCAACCACACCAAATCTTTCAGGGTCTTGCACCTGATAACCAAAAACTGTTGCACCAAAATCTCTTTTTCCAACTTCTTTTAACATTGATGAAAAACCAAACCCATGAAATATATTATCGCCCAAAATAAGTGCAACAGGTGAATTATCAATAAATTTTTCCGCAATTAAAAAACTATCCGCTATTCCCTTTGGAATTTCTTGAATAGCATAGGAAAATTTAACTCCTATAGAACTTCCATCACCTAAAACTTTTTTAAAATTATCTATATCACACGAATTTGTAATAATTAATATATCTTTAATACCAGCCAAAAGTAAAGTTGTAATGGGATAATAAATCATCGGCTTATCATAAACCGGAAGTAATATTTTTGATATCGGCAAACTTGCAGGATATAATCTTGATCCTGCTCCTGCTGCAAGAATAATACCTTTCATTTTAATCCTTTTTTTAAAATCTAAATTTAGTATAAAAAGGATTTTTAAATGTTGCAAGTATATTAATAATTTAATTTTCTAGTTTTTCTTCAGGTTTATTTTTAGAAGCAATTTTTTCTCTTACTTTTGTTTCAATTTCAGATAAAATTTCAGGATTTTCTGCTAAAAATTCTTTAGCTTTTTCTCTACCTTGACCTAATTTTTCATCATTATAACTAAACCAAGCACCTGCTTTTTTAATAATGTCAAAATTAACGGCAACATCTATTATATTACCTAAAGCACAAATTCCTTTTCCGTATATAATATCAAATTCAGCCACTTTAAAAGGTGGAGCAACCTTATTTTTAGCAACTTTAACCCTGACTCTATTTCCTATATCTTCATTATCTTTATTTTTAACACTATCACATCTTCTTATATCAAGACGAACTGAAGCATAATACTTAAGAGCATTTCCTCCTGTTGTAGTTTCAGGATTTCCAAACATTATACCAATTTTTTGTCTTAATTGATTAATAAAAATAACAGTTGTATTTGTTTTTCCGACTATACCTGTTAATTTTCTTAAAGCTTTTGACATCAAACGAGCCTGCAAGCCCATTTGTTGTTCATCCATAGCATGCTCTATTTCGGCTTTAGGAACTAAAGCAGCAACTGAATCTATTACTATAACATCAATTGCACCTGAGCGAACTAATTCTTCAGCAATTTCTAATGCCTGTTCACCCGTATCAGGTTGAGATATTAAAAGTTGATCTATATCAACACCTAAATTTTTAGCATATTCAGGATCAAGTGCGTGTTCCGCGTCAATAAAAGCTGCAATTCCGCCTTTTTTTTGACAATTAGCAACTATATGCTGAGCTAAAGTTGTTTTACCTGATGATTCCGGACCGTAAATTTCAATTATTCTTCCTCTTGGAACACCACCTATTCCAAGAGCTATATCAAGAGCAAGTGAACCTGTCGGTATACATTCACAATTAACAGATGTCTTGTCACCAAGACGCATAATTGAACCTTTGCCAAAATCTTTTTCGATTTTATCTAAAGCCATTTTTAAAGCTTTATTTTTTCCTTCTTGAATTGCATCTTTTTCTTTTTCATCTAACATTTTAGCGATTGCACACATATTTTTTCCTCACTTCCATAATATTAATAATTATTATATAATAAAACTTATGAAAACTCTAACTCTTAATAATTTTGAAATAGGCAAAGATAAATTAACTATATTAGCAGGTCCATGTGCAATGGAAAGTGCTGAAATATGTTACAAAACAGCAAAAAAATTAAAAGAAATTTGCACACGTTTAAATATAAATTTTGTTTTTAAAACTTCTTTTGATAAAGCAAATCGCTCTTCTCTATCTTCATATAGAGGTTTGGGTATGAAGGAAGGTTTAAAAATATTATCTGATATTAAAAAAGAATTAAATGTACCTATTGTAACAGATATCCATGAGCCTTCTCAAGCTGAACCTACAGCAGAAGTTACAGATATTATTCAAATACCTGCTTTTTTATGCAGACAAACAGATCTCCTTGTCGCAGCAGCCAAAACAAATAAAATTGTAAATATCAAAAAAGGACAATTTTTATCGCCATATCAAATGAAATCAATTGCAAATAAATTGATTGAAAGTGGAAATGATAAAATTTTAATAACAGAAAGAGGAACTTCTTTTGGATATAATAATCTTGTTGTTGATATGAGAGGAGTTCAAATAATTCAAAATGATTTAGGTTATCCTATGATATTTGATGCAACCCATAGTGTTCAAATTCCGGGAGGACATGGCACAAGTTCATCCGGAGAAAGAAAATTTGTTCCTTTACTTGCAAAAGCAGCTATTGCGGCAGGTGCTAAGGGATTATTCTTCGAAATTCATCCAAATCCCGATTTGGCACTTTGCGACGGGGACAATATGTTACCTTTAGACAATTGCGAAGAAACTTTTTATATTTGCAATCAAATCTTTAAGCTTGTAAATTAATTTTTTTAACTTTATGTTGCTCAATTAAAACCATTAAAACAGAAACATCGGCGGGCTTTACTCCACCTATTCTTAAAGCTTGTCCTATTGTTTTAGGTCTTATCTTAATAAGCTTTTCTTTTGATTCGGTTGAAATTTGTTTAATTAAATTATAATCAATGTCATCTGGAATTTTTATATCCTCTATTTTTTTATGATTATTTATTTCAGCCGTTTGTCTTTTTATATAACCATCATATTTAACTAAAATTTCAGTTTGTTCTTCAATATCTCTTATTAAATAATTATCATCGGTTTCAATGTTGGATTTAAAACCTAATTCTTTTAAAATTCTATAATCCACATTTGGTCTTTTTAAAAGATTTAATCCGTTTACTCCAAGCTCAAGCCCTTCTTTATATTTTGATAAAATTTCTTTATTTTTTGAATTAACTTTAATTTTAAAATCTTTTAATTTTCCAATTTGTCTTTCGATTTCTTTTTCTTTAAAACGTTTTCTTTGAATATCTATTTCTTTTACTAAACCCGCAAAATATCCGATTTCAGATAACCTTAAATCAGCATTATCTTGCCTTAAAACAAGTCTGTATTCACTTCTTGAAGTAAGCATTCTATAAGGTTCGTCAATATCTTTGGTAATTAAATCATCAATTAAAGTTCCAATATAAGAATTTGAACGAACTAAATTAATATATTCCTTGCCTTGAAGATAATTGTAGGCATTAATACCTGCAACAAGTCCTTGAGCAGCAGCTTCTTCGTATCCTGAAGTACCGTTTATTTGACCCGCCAAGAATAAACCTTTAATTTTTTTTGTCATTAAACCATAATCTAATTCAAGAGCACAAACACTATCATATTCAACTGCATAAGCAGGTTTTATTATAGAAACATTTTCAAGCCCAGGAAGCGAATGAATCATATCAAATTGAGCTTCTATAGGTAAACTTGTTGAAAAACCTTGAATATAAACTTCATAAGTATTTTTTCCTTCAGGTTCTATAAAAATATGATGGGAAGGATTATGTGCAAATCTTACAACTTTATCTTCTATACTTGGACAATATCTTGGGCCAACACCTTTAATTAAACCTTGATATAAAGGCGAATAACACAAATTTGCTTTTATTATTTCATGAGTTTTTGCATTGGTTTTAGTTAAATAGCAGGGATATTGTTTTCTAATCGGACGATTTGGTTTAAAACTAAAAAATCTTGGCATATTGTCAAGAATTTCATCCCCCGGATGAAGCTCAAGTTTTGAATAATCTATTGTTCTGCCATCAACTCTGGCTGGAGTTCCGGTTTTTAATTTTCTTGTTTTAAAACCCAATTTTCTTAAAGAATCAGACAATCCAAAAGCACTTCTTTCCCCCAATCGTCCTGCTTCAAACGATTTTAAACCAATATAAATTTTTCCTTCAAGACTTGTTCCTGTTGTTAAAATAACACATGGTGCATAGTATTCAATTCCAAGTTCATCACAAACTCCTTGTATAACACCATTTTTTACCAATAATTCTGTTATTTGGATTTGTTTTAATGTTAAATTTTCCTCATTTTCAATATATTTTCTTGCAAGTAGTTTATATTCTATTTTATCAGATTGAGCCCTTAAAGCTCTTACTGCAGGACCTTTTGAAGAATTAAGAGTTTTTAGTTGAAGATATGTACTGTCTGCAAGTTCTGCCATGACTCCACCGAGTGCATCTATTTCTCTAACTAAATTAGATTTTGCAGGACCCCCAATAGCAGGATTACAAGGCATTAAACCAATATTTTCAATATTTAAAGTAGCTAATAAAGTTTTTAAACCTAAACGAGAAGCACTAATTGAGGCTTCTATTCCGGCATGACCTGCACCAACTACTATACAATCAAATTTAAACGGGGAATTTAACATTTTATTTAACCTTATAAAATCTTAACTGCACCCTCTTTTTCTATTGGTAAATTCAAAAAATTAGTCTTAACATTAAAATAATTCCAGCTGTTTGAGACTATTTCCTTAATTTCACTAACACCAATTCCATTATAAATTATTAATATTGACGGCCCAGCTCCACAAAGTACTGTTCCAATAACACCATTTGTATGTTTTAAATTATCCATAATTTCCGTCATACCTGGAACAAGCTTTTGTCTGTATGGTTGGTGAATTTTATCTTTTAAAGATAATTTTAATAGTTCTTCATCTTTTGTATACAGGGCTTCAACAAACATTGCACTTCTTTTTAAGTTATATACTGCATCTGATAAAGGAATTTCTTTTGGTAAAACTGAACGAGAAATCTCTGTATTTAATTCATAATCAGGCATGCAAATCATTAATTTCCAATCATCATTCCAAGGAAGTTTTCTATATATAACAGAACCGTCTTCTTCCCAAGACGCCATTGTCATTCCACCAACAAAAGCAGGAGTAATATTATCAGGATGACCTTCTATTTCCGTTGCAATTGATAATAAAACTTTCTCATCCGCAGGATGACCTAAAAGTTCATTTGCAGCAATTAAACCACCGACTATCACAGAAGCTGATGAACCCAAACCTCTGGAAATCGGGATTTGGGTTTTGATTGTAATTTTTAATTCATTAGGATTTTGACCTATAAAATTATATAAAAGTTCTATTGCTTTATACACAATATTATTTTTGTCTGTTGGAATATCAATTAAATCATTTTCGTTATTTTTTTCATTAATTATATTGATTTCAATTCCTGTACCGGGCAATACCGTTTCTTCAACCGTCACAATATTATATAAAGGCAAAGCCAACCCGAAAGAATCAAATCCTGGACCTATATTCGCTATTGTAGCTGGAGTTTTAACGCTTACTTTCATAATTACCTTATTAAACCTTAACAGGCATTATTAAACAAATATAATTATCTTTTTCATCTTGAGGTTTAAAAATCACGGCTGCTAATGTATTAGAAATTTCTATTTCGACCTTTTTAGACTCCATGTTTTTTAAAGCATCAAGAACATATTTATAATTAAATGCTGTCAAAATTTCATCAAAATCATACTCTATATCAATATAGTCTTTTGAACGACCTGCTTCGGGAGTATCAGCCATTATTTCCAGTTGATTTTGTTTAAAGTTAAATCTTACAACATTAGTTCTGTCATTCACCATAACAGAAACTCTTTCAATTGAATTAATTAATTCACATCTATCAATTATAATTTTTTTATCATTATTAACAGGAATTAATTGCTGATATTTAGGATATAACCCTTCTATTAATCTTGATTGAAAAGCTAAACAAGCAAATTCAAACAATATTTTATTATCTTGAATTTTTAATGTAATATTTTCATCATCTATTAATGGGGAAATTCTTTGTACTTCTGCTAGTGTTTTAGCAGGAACAATAAAGTTAATTAATTCATCTACTGTTGTTGAAATTTCTTTTTGGACTCTTGTTAAACGATTTCCGTCTGTTGTCGCAAGTTCTAAAATATTATTTTCAATATTAAAGCATACACCTGTTAATACACCTTGTGTTTCTTGTTGAGAAACAGCAAATATAACTTGTTTAATTGCTTTTGAAAATTCATTCTTATTTAAAATAACTGTTTTAAACTGTTCATCTGTTATATTTTCTAAAACTTTCGGGAATTCAATTGAAGGCAAACCAATCAAAACAAATTCTGTTTTACCACTTTTTATTTTAACGTTGTTTGTATCCTCTACTGTCGCTAAACTAATTTCTGTTGAAGATAACCTTGAAACAAGTTCAGATAATTTTTTTGCACTTAATGTAATGGAGCCTTGTGAAATAACTTGAGCAGATATTTTAAAATTTATTGCAAGATTTAAATCTGTTGCACAAAATTTAACTCTGTCAGATGATACTGTTTCAATTAAAATATTTGATAAAATTGGTTGAAGTGCTTTCTGTGAAGTAATTTTTTCAACAATTTTTATAGCATTTGAAAAATCTTCTCGATTTAAAACTATTTCCACTAAACTGGTCTCCTATTTTTATCTAAATAAATTATATTACAAAAAAATCAACTTACAATCTAAAAGCTTTTTAAATTTTATATTATATAAAATTAAATATATTTATATATAAAAATAATCATTATAATAAAGACATAATATTTGTGTAAAAAGTATTAAAATATTTAATTTTATTGGATTATAACTTGTGGAAAATTATATAAAACATTAAACAGTTTTTACACAACGTATTTTTTAAGTTTTTGCAATTGTTAAACAAATAATTTCATTTATATTATATTTTAATAAAAGATTAATAATTTCTTCTAAAGTTGCTCCAGAAGTGGTTATATCGTCTATTAATAGAATAGTTTTATTTTTTATATTTTTTATTTCTTTTTCGTTAATTTTAAAACTGTTTTTTATGTTTTTATGTCTGTTTTTAGCTTTATATTGAGGTTTTGTATATTTTATTTTTTTAATTAGTTTTTTATTTATTTCAAAATTTGTTAGTTTTGAAAACTCTTTTACTATTAGATACATGTGGTCATATCCCCTTTGAGCAGATTTTAAGAAATAACTCGAAGGGTATATTATAATATAATCTTTTTCTTGTTTTATATTTTTAAAATATTTAAAAAGTATTTGTGCAAGTGGTATTGCGGCTTGTTTTCTGTGATTAAATTTTAATTTATGAATTAATTTTTTAATGTTTCCTTCATATAAAGTTGCTGAATAAAAAGGAATATTATTAAAAATTTTATGTGCATAATTTGATAAATAATGAATATCTTTTGCACAGTTTTTACACAATAATTCATCTGTTTTTGCACAAGAACAAATTAAACATTTTTTGTTATATATTAAATCTAAAAATAAATTCAAAATATTTATAATTTTATTTTTTATATTTAAAAACATTAAATTTTAATTCCTGATTAAGCTAATGAAAATATTTCATATATTTCATCATCAGATAATTCCGTAATAGTTCTTTCACCTTCGAAAACAGCAGCATTTGCAAGATCTCTTTTGTCTTTTATAATTTTATCAATTTTTTCTTCAAAAGTTGAAAGTGTAATAAATCTGTGTATCATAACGTTTTTATCTTGACCTATACGATAGGTTCTATCCGTTGCTTGATCTTCAACAGCAGGATTCCACCAAAGGTCGTAATGGATAACATTTGATGCACTTGTAAGATTTAATCCCAGCCCGCCTGCTTTAAGTGATAAAATCATTATTTTGTGATTTAAATTTTCTTGGAAATTTTTAATTACTTCTTCTCTTTGTTTGACATTTAAACTTCCATGGAAAAATAATGGATCAAAAGAATATTCTTCTTTTATTATATTTTCTAAAATAGAACCCATTTCCTTATATTGTGTAAAAACAAGTACTTTTTCATTGTTATCTAAAATATTATTTAAAATATCAATTAGTTTTTGACTTTTACCTGATGCATTTGCACTCATATCTCCATATTTTAAATAATGGTAGGGGTGATTGCATACTTGTTTTAAATTTGTAATAAGTTTAAATATTGCACCGCGTCTACCCATTTTATTATCTGATTTTGCAATATTTTCCATTGATTCTTTTAAAATTCTTTCATATAGAGCTATTTGAGGTTTAGTTAAATAACAATAATCATCAAGGACAATTTTTTCAGGTAAATCCGAGATAATGGTTTTATCTGTTTTAAGTCTCCTTAACATAAAAGGACTAATTGCTTTTTTTAGTTTTTCGGCACGAGTTAATTCTTTAAATCTTTCAATTGGAATTGAGTAATTTTTTGAAAAATCATTAAGTGAACCCAGATATCCTTTATTTATAAAATCAAAAATAGACCAAAGTTCAGATAATCTGTTTTCGACGGGAGTACCTGTCATCGCAACTTTCATTTGAGCTTTTATAGCTTTAATTGCTTGAGTTTGACTTGTTGATGGGTTTTTAATATTTTGAGCTTCATCAATTACTAATAAATCCCAGTTTGTTTTTTGGAATTTTTCAAGGTCAATTCTTAATATTGCGTAGGTTGTTAAAATTATATCGCAATTTGTTGAAAATTCACGATTAAAACCATGATAAGTTAAAGTTTTTAGACTAGGTGCGAAATTACTTAATTCTCTTTTCCAGTTTCCCATCAACGTTGTAGGACATACAACAAGAGCGGGTTTTTTAAGTTTATTTTCTTCTTTTAATTTTAAAATTAAACTTATAACTTGAATTGTCTTACCAAGACCCATATCATCTGCTATACAACAGCCAAATCCTTTATTAATATTAGTGTATAACCACTTAAAACCAATTTTTTGGTAAGCTCTTAATTCCCCGTTTAATTTTTTAGGAAGAGTAATTTCTTCGATTTTTGTAAAATCAGATATGACTCTTGCAAAAGCTTCATCATAATCAAAATCATAATCATTAATTTTACCTGATAGCGCACTGTGTAAAAGTTGCATTTTATTTACATTGAAATTCGGAGTTTTTTCTAATTTTTGTATTAATTTTTCTGTTTCTTCTTTATCAATTAGAATATAACGGTCTTTATATTTGATTAAACCTTGGGAATTTTTTGCAAGCTGCATAAATTCTTCAGCCGAAAGCTTTTCATTATCTCCCAGAGCGATTTCAATTTTAAAATTCATTATTTCATCAAGTGAAATTGTCGAACCTGTTGGATTTTCAAGCAAATCCTTGATATCTTGTAATCTTTTTTCTTTTATTTTAGCATTTATTGAAGCTCTCGGAATAATAACATTATTTAGTCCTTCAGGAAGATTAACTTCCATACCGGCTTGTGAAAGGTAATATGAAATTTGTGTAATTAATTTATATACACCTGTTAAATCAAGCTCCATTGTTACATCTTCAAGATCTTCAATGTATTTTGTTGCCCAATTTATTTGTTTTTCAATCAGGATTTTATTTTCATCAGATAAATTTTCTAATTCTATAATTTCATTTTTTGTTTTATCTTTTGCCAGAATTTTTAAAAGAAATTTTTCATCAGATAATTTTTCAATATTGAAAACAGGAATAATGTCATAGCTTCCGAGGCTCATTTCATCAAACCAAGTTTGAATATCGTTTGCTAAATCATTTCCTTTAAAAATTCTTTTTTGAAGAGTGTTTTTAACCAAATAAGGAGCTGCTTTTAAGTCTTTAAAACGATAGTGTTTAACATTTAAAAAAGTAAAAATTAAATAATTTAAATATTTTTCAATTAGTTTTTTTGTTATTTCGGGATTTAGAAAATCGTTTTCAATAATTTCGGTATATGTTTTCAAAAAATCTTTATTTTGAAAATATGGTTCCCAAAAAACACTAAACGTATCCTTTTTAAAATTAACGGCAGGAATGAAGTGCATTTTTTCAACTGCTTTTTTTACAAATTGAAAAAGATGAAAATAAAATTTATAACTATCCAAACAATCTGATAAATCAAGATTTTCGTCAACTCCTGTAAAATATTCAAAAAACATATCAGGACTTATTTTATAACCGCAAATTGAACCTCTATATTCAGGGCGAAGTTTATATAAAGAGCCTTTTGATTTTAGATAATAATTAAAACTGTAAGGCGGGGTTATAAAAACATTTGCCGAATTATTATTTAATTCAAAAATAATTTCTGTTTGTCTTAAAATCGGGTTTTTAGTGTCAAAAGTATCTGCAAATTCTTCTTCAATAAGTTCATATATTAAAGAAAGAGTATATCTAAAATCCTTATTTTTTTGCGAATAAGGATTTTGATCTAAATTTAACAGTAATTTTTCAATATTGTTTTTCTTAAAACTTAAGTTAAATTTTTTTTCCATTTGACTATTTTAATATAAAGGTTAAGCTTTTTAAAGATATTTTTTATTGAAATAGTTTGAATATATTAATTTTGCTTAAATTGAAAATTTCAGTTATAATTAAAACCATGAAATTTGCAATAAGAGTTATTAAAAATCAATTTCATCCCCTTAAGGTTGCCTCGAATGCTAATATAAAGCATGGGCAATATGTTCTTGTGAAAACTGATAAAGGTGAAGAGGTTTTTCGGGTTTTTCTTGTCAATTCATTAATACAAAAAATATGGGAAAAACACCAACCTGAACCTCTTTCTGTCGTTAGAATTATGAATGATGAAGATTTGGAAACTTATAAAGAACAAAAAGAGCTTGAGGTTAAGGCTTTTTATAAATGCAGAGATTTAGCTCAAAAAAGAAATCTTGTTATGAAATTTACTCAAGCAAGATATACCTTTGACAGAAAAAAAATAACATTTTATTATACGGCTCCGGAGCGTGTTGATTTCAGAGAGCTTTTAAAAGATTTAACTCAAGAATTTAAAAGAGTTAGAATTGATTTAAGACATATTGGAGTCAGAGATGAAACTTCAATACTTCAAGGACAAGGAATTTGCGGTGAAGATTATTGTTGCTGCAGATTTTTAAAAAAATTTGAACAGGTTAATACAAAACTTGCTCGTGATCAAGGTATTCCCATTACTCCCGGTAAAATAACGGGAGCTTGTGGCAGACTTTTGTGTTGTTTAAATTATGAATATAAAAATTATATTGATGCTGCTAAAACTTTACCGCCGGTTGGTTCAGGCGTCATGACGCCTGATGGAGTCGGAAAAGTATTTATGGTTAATTTTCTTAAAAAAACAGCCAATGTTAAATTAGAAGACGGTAAAATTAAAGAATATCAAAAAAATGAAATTGAAATGATAGACGGTGAAGTTAATATTGATATTGATATAACTAATAATCTTGCATATCAGGAAGAAGAAATTGTTGATATAAAATCACTGGAAGATGATAAAAATTCTACAACAGGAAATATTTAAAGGTTGAATATGGAAAATTTTACAAGTGAAAAACTAGCTTCTGTTATGGCGAGAATTTTAGATGATAATAAAGCAAAAGATATTGTTATTTTGAATGTTTCAAATGTTTGTTCTTTATCTGATTATTTTATTATTGCGACAGGAACATCAACTCCTCAAATTAGAGGTTTGACAGAGATTTTAAGGAAAAGAATTAAAGATATATTTAAAAGAATACCCTTAGGGGAAGAAACCGAACGTCAAAGTAAATGGAATTTATTGGATTATGGTGAAGTTGTAGTCCATATAATGAGTGAAACCGAAAGAGAAACTTATAAAATTGAGAAATTTTGGTCACATGCTCTCATTTTAGAAAGAGAAATTTGGGAAGAAAATTCAAAAGAATATTCTTTATATAATAAATAAATTATTAAATTATTTACCTTTTTAAGAAAATATAATACTATAGTTTTAGTCTGGATATTTAGTTAATTTGGTAACAAATAAAAATATTCAGATGTGTTAAATATATAGTTGTGTTGTTAGATATAAAAGGAATTTACTTATGAAGATTTCTTCTGTTTTTACTGATAAATTTTATCAGCCTGGGGTTACTTTTGCTAAGAAAAAAAAGAATTATTTGAATGAAAACCAGAGTTTTTCAAAAAAAGCTCAAAAAAAAGGTAAAAAAAATAATTTTAAAAAAGTTTTACCATATTTGTTGATGACAACTGTCGCAGCAGGGGGTGTTGCAGCAGGTTATATTTTTGCGAATAAGAAAGCAAAAGCACAAGGTTTAGAAATTAAAGCTTTAAAAGATAAAACAGAAGGTATATTAAAAAATCTTCAAGAAAAAATAAAAAATCCTGAATCTAAGGCTTGGCTTGCTATATTAGCTTTAATGGGAATAAGTGGTTATGAAGCTGGAAAAATGACCGAAGAAGATAAAGAAATTATCATAGATAAAATTTCTCATGGTCAAACTCCTTTACAAAGTGCTGCCTATGGAGCAAGTGAACAGGTTGGAAAAATTAATAATTTTCAAACAAATCCGACAAGTCAGAAATACGGAGCAGATTTTTATGGATTATCTCTTTTGACTGAAAAGAATATTTTAAATAGAAATTTTCAAAAATATAATGATGCAATTAAATTTATTCAAGATATCGGTTTTGAAAAATTAACTTCTATAAAATCTTTGCCTTATTTTGAAAAAGATCCCGGTGATATTTCAATTTGGTCTGTTACGTCCGAATTTGCTCCTATAAAAGAAGGCGGTTTAGGTTCAGTTCCTGTTGAGGTAAGAAATAATATTGCAAAATTGGGAATTAATATACCGACATTTGTTCCTATGTATTTACATGAAGGAATTTCAACATTCAGCAAAGAAGACGAGGAATTTATATATAACTATAAAGGTAAAAAATTCAATCTTGAAAAAGTTGTATCTTTCAAAATGGATGTTTTTAAAGACGGAAAACCAAAAACTGTGCCCGTTGAATTTTATTTGAATAGCGAACAAGCTTCAGAGGGTAAAAACAGACAACTTGTATTTATAAAATGTGATGAATATTTTGATGGAACAATTTATGAAACAAATTCAAAAACTGAAGAACAAGAAAAATTTGCAGTAATGTCAAAAGCGGTTTATGAATTTGCAAAATTAAAAATGGATGGAGCTCATGCCCTGAAAGATGTAGATATTAGTTCAAGTAGTGCGTTTAGAGCAATAAAAACACCCGATGTATTTATGTTAAACGATTGGCAAGCAAGTCCTCTTGCAGCGTTAGCAAGATACAAATCGGGTATGGAAAATGCTTATGGTAAGCTTTCAGATGATACCACAAAGGCTTTACAAAATATGAGAATCATTACATTAGGACATAATGTCACATATCAAGGAAAAACCGAAGATAATAACGATGATTCTCAAAGAAAAGCCGTTACTTCAAGAATTTTAAATACTTTATTTGATAAATATACTTATGATATTGTATCAAACGCAAGGGTTGGAACAGGAAGAATTGATCCTTATGATAGTGGGCTACAAAAATTAGATAATGTTTTAGTAATGAATTATATGGAACCATATTCTAATCATACAAATTTTCTAAATATGGGAATTATTTTAAGTGATTATTTCAATCCTGTTTCAAAAAATTATGTTCAAGAGCTTATTTCCGATAATCATAGAGATTTATCACATTCACTTCAATGGGCTTTGGTTCAAAAAAATAAAGCCGGAAAATTAATTGGTGTTATAAATGGAAATGATTATAATAATATTTCACTTCGTGCAAAAAAAGCACAAATTAAGGCACAAACCGGTGTAGATTTTGAAATTACTTCAAAATTAAGCCCCGATGAAGTTGTTTTTGAAAATAAAGAAAAAAACAAAAGAGAATTTTATAATAAATTTGTTTTACCTTTTTCAAAATCATCTGCAAGTTCAGCTGAAAATATTGAAACAGTTAAAGTTTTAACAGAAAAACTTGAATTTTGTGAAGGTGAAAAAGGAACGAATTTACCCATTTTATCTGATAGTGAGATAAAAGAGACACCATTTTTGATGTCAGGCGGAAGATTAGTTTCGCAAAAAGGTATCGGAATTCTTTGCGATGCTATCAAAATATTGTTTGATAATTGGGATAAAGATTTTCCAAATTGCCCAAAACCTGTATTCTTTATAGCAGGTTCAGACGGAGAGGGCGGTTCTCAAAGAAAAATGATAGAAGATTTAAAAAACAGTCGTTTATCTAAAGAAGATAATGATAGAATCTTATTTGCCCATGGTTTTGCACCTATTTCAGGATTTATGGCTGCTTCTGACTTTTTCTTGATGCCCTCTTTATTTGAACCTTGCGGATTAACTCAAGGTGAATCTATGGCGGTTGCTACTCCTGTGGTTGCTTCTGCCGTTGGCGGTATAGTTGATACAGTAAATAGAAACGGTAAAGAAAACGGTGTTTTGACCAATATAGACAAAAAACTTGATGCTAAGGAATTTTATGAAGCAATGAAAAAAGCACTTGAAATATATTTCTATGATAAACCAAGATATCAAAATATGGTTAAAGATTCTTTAGCTGAAAATTTTAGCTGGATTCAAAAAGACAAACAAGGTTCTATATTTGAGTATTTGGATATTATGGGAATAAAAACAAATTCTTTACCTGAAGTGGCTCAATAAAAAAGAGGGTCGTCTGACCCTCTTTTTTATTGTTCAACATAGCTTATTAATTTTTCAATACAATTTTGAATATTATTAATTTTATCTTCAATAATTTCAACTCTGTTTGAGAGCATTTTTGTTTGGGTCATATTTTCATAGAAAATGTCTATAAACTGACTTGGATTAAAACTTTCTGCTTGCGTTTGTGCCATAAGTTCAAGTTTTTTTGTTAATTCTGTTATTTTATTTTCCTGATTTTGTGCATTTTTTATGAGATGTTTTAAAGCGTTTTCAACTTTAATATTAAATTCAGAGTGAGTTCTTGATTTTTCGCTTTGTATTAAACGTTCTTTAATATCTTCAAAACCTATATTTTGGATATCTTCTACTTTATCAGTTAATTCATCGATTTTTCCGACAGCATCTTTAAACCAGCCTGCAAGGTGACCTAGTTCTGCTTCTACATCTCTATTAATTTTTACATTTTCAAGAGCAACTGTTCTTAATTCAATTGTTTTTTCTATTAAATTTTTAAAATCATCATTTCCTGAAATTGATTTTTCAATACTTAATTTTATTTTTGCTAAATCGGATTCAATATCTTCTAAAGTATAAGAATAGTTTGAATTTTCATCAGATGTTTTAATTTTTTTAATTGAATTTTCGATTTTATTAAATTCGCTTATAAGATTTTCTTTAATTTCTTGCGAAATATTATTTTTTAAATATTCAAAATTGGAAAGATATTCTTGAACTTTATTTGATAAATCATCAATGTTATTGTTTTGTTTTTCAAATTCTGTGTTATCTTCCTGTTTTTCTAAAAGAGATGAAATTTTTTGAACGTTATCTTTTAATTTTTGTTCGATTTGTTCTTTTATTTCTTTTAGTTCATCAGACAATTCAATATTAAATTCTTCAATGCTTTGAACTTTTTCAGATATTTTAGAAATAGAAGAAATTACACCTTGAAGATTTTTACTTTCTTCAATTGTAGCCATTTTCATAGATAAATTTGATGCACTCGATTGAATTTCTTCTAAAAGTTCTTTTGCGTTATGAATTTGTTGAAGATTTGTTCTGTCTATTTTTGTTTCAATATCTACAACGGTTTCTCTTAAAGATTTTTTTTCAATTATATTATCTAAATCTGCACCAATATAATTATCCAATAATTTATCTATTTTTAGTTCAAATTGAGATAAGGAATTTTTATTTGACTTGTCAATATTTATGATGCCTTCAAGTATATCACTTTTAATTTCGTTTAAGGTGTCTTGAGCATGGGCATTATTTGAATTTATTGTATCGTTTAATTTATCAATTGTATCGTTGCTGAAATTTTCAAGTCCTACTTCTAATGATGACAGCTTGTCTGAAATTTTATCTATATTGTCAGATTGTTTTATTGAAAATTCCTGAAAATCAACTTTAAAATTGACAAATTCTTTTTCAACTCTATCATTTACAGCTTCAACGCTATCAACCAAGTGGTCTGAAAGTCTTTGAAGATCAACTTTAAGGGTGTCTAAAGTTTCTATATTTATAGTTTTTGTGTCATCTTGGATTTTATTGATTGCGTTTTTAAGATTTTCTTGAACAGATGCAACAACTTCAGAGAAAGAGGTTTTTATTTGACCAAGATTTGTGCTGTTTTCTGTTACAACGTGAGTTCTAAAAATTTCAAGTTTATCTGAAATAGTAGGAATAGCTTCAGATAATTGGGTCAAAATTTGCATGCTTGAAACTGAATTCATGTCATTCAGACTTGTTTGCATATTTTGAATTGATGATTGAATTTCAAAAGTAATATCCCTTAAGTTATCGGATAAATCTTTAATATTTTTACCTAAATCTTGGTTTTTAAGTTCGTCCATAGCTTTTTCTATGGGTTCTTGCAAAATTTTAATGTTTCCTTCATTAATTGCACTTAAATCTTTTTTAAATGAAGTCAAACCTACCAAAAGAGTTTTTATGTCTTCTTTTGCATTATTTAAATATCTTTCAAAGTCTTCTTGATGCTGATGAGATTTATATAAAATTTCATCATTAATTAAATTGTGGACATCTTTTAACTCGCTTCCAAGTCCTTGAACTGTTGTTTGAAGGTTTTTAACTTCATCTTTTGTATTAGTCAGGTTATTATTTAAACTTTGTATGCTGTTAGAAACCCCGCTAACGGTATTTGTAAGATTATATACTTCCGTCTTAACCCCTGCGTCTCCTGCTGTATTTATAATTTTTTGAATTTCATATTTTACTGTTTCAATTTGTGTTCTTATTTCGGAGCTAAATGCCTGTAGTTCTTGTTTTGGGTCAATTGAAGCTATGCTATTTTGCATAGAGGTAATTGAATTTGTTAAATTTCTTACTTCTTTTAGTGCATCATTAAAAATATTTTCTCTTGAATGAACGGCATCAATCAGGCTGGTTAAATCTCTATATTTGTTATCTATTATAGAAATAGCAGAAATTACAGAGTTAACATTTCCTGTTATTGTATCAAGTTCGGCTTTTATTTCTAAAAATTCTTCTTTTGAATTATGATTTTTTATTTGTTCCAAAAAATCTGCAAAATTTTTATTTAAAGTTACTGTTATATTTTCAAAACCTCGAGAAAAATTTAAGAAATTTTCGCTTAATTTTGCAATTTCTTCGGATGAATTATTTTGTTTTAGTTGTTCAATAGTATTAAATATTTTTTGAAGAGCCAAGTCTTGTGAATTTAGTTTTGCATAAGTGTTTGAAGTATCGGTTAAAAGTTTTGTGATTTCTGCTGCTATTTTTGGGCTTTGATTAGAGTGAGTTGTTATGAAGTTTTTAAGTGTTTCTTCAAGGTCTTTTAAGAATTGATTAGTTTGCCCATATTTTAAATCAATTGTTTTTCTGAATTCATTGACTAGAGTTGAGGCTATTTTTTCGCTTGAAACGTTTGTCAAATTTTCATATCTTTGAGACAAACTGGTAAGAGCATTATAAATTTCTCCTTGAGACATTGATGATTTGGCATAAAGACCTTTTATTGCTTCTGTTAATTGGTCTAATCTTATTTCGATACTATCTACCATGGTTTTATTGTTTCCCTTTTTTTTTATTTTATCAAAAAGCTAAATGTAATGGCTAATTTGTAAAGTTTTTTTTAGTATGTTTGTACTTTAAATACACTTGTTTTTAAAACATCAAGATAATTGTCATTTAAATGAGCCCAATCAAAAAGAATAATTCCCCCTAGCTGGAGTTTTCTTATTATATGAATTTGTCTTAAGAGGTCTTCCGGGTCCGATTCGATAAATCCTGCAAAAAGTCCCGGGTAAACAATGGCATTTGTTGATACTTTTTTCTTTATTTCTTCTAACATTGATTTGGCTAAATCATCGTCACTTGTTAATATTAGCGGAGTTACGGCATCAAGATATTTTTGGTTTATCCAATATGCCCAGTCTTGCTGTTTTGTTTGAAGACTTACCTTGTAATCCGGAAAGATTACTGCTGAGACTGTTTTATTTTTGCTTTTTATTATTTGTGAAGCTCTTTTAATGTAATTTGAAATTTTATCTCTGCGATATTCACACCAATTGTCCCACATAGCACTTTTTGGTTCAATATCCAAAGGGTCTATTTCATATAGTCGCATAAATTCTTCACGAGCATAAGGAGTATATCCCCATTGGTTTCCGTAATTTTCTTTTGCAATATTTGGATATCTGACATAATCGATATTAACACCGTCTACGTTATATCTTGATACAATTTCATTAATAAGTTTTGTTAAAAAATCTATTACTTCAGGATTAGCTGGGTCAAGAAAATATCCGTTATGTTCGTTGGGATGTTGAACATAGCCTAAGTAAAAAGCTTTTTGACGGGTTCTGTTTTGCCATTCCGGTTTTACTGCAAGTATTGATTTAGGGTTTGATTCAGGCGAAATGTTACCTATATAAAAGCTTTCAAACCAAACATGGACTTTGATTTTTCTTTTATGTGCTTCTTTTATCCATACTGCAAGAGCATCAAAATTTTGAAAAGCAGGATTTTGTTTTTCAAAGCCATATTGTTCCATAACTTCAGACGGGAAAATTGTTTTTCCATGGAAATATGTTTCAAGAAAAATATTGTTAATTCCTGTATCTTTAATTTTATCAAGAGTATTTTGAACAGATGTTATTGATTTTTCTGTGGGTCTTATCCAAGTACCTTTTAATTCGTCTTTAAGATAAGGAAGGGTGTATCTAAAGGCAAGAGAAGCATTATATATTGATTCTTTTGCACAATTTAGAGAGATATCACTTCCGTCTTTTAGAGATTTTTTGTATTGTTGTTTTGCTCTTTTCAGATAATAATATATAAACTTGTCGTCTCGTGCAGTGTAATCAGATTTTGTTGAAACCAAGATATCTTCTACGGCTTCAATCTTTGATTTAGCTTGAAAACGGTAGCTGTCTATTGTTGTGTATGCTTTTATGGTTCTGTCTTTTATTTCAACACGTGTTCCTATTTTTAAGTTATCCGAAATCCATTTTTTGGCTGTTCCATGACCGGATACAACAAATCCGTCTTTTGGGATGTTTGAATTTGCACCGGTCAGTTTAATAACAGTGTTGTCAACAATTACTGCTTCTTTTCCAAATTCATTGGTACCGGTTGTTTTTCCGTAATCTTTTATATAAATTACCAGTTGATTAGGTCCTCTGTGTCCGGGGTATGTGTTTGACGGCAAGACATCATCAATTGGGTAAATAGCGTTTATTTTTCTGGTTGATTCGGATAAAATTCTGTCATTTGTGCAATCAAGTTCTATATTTTTTGAAAGTTTTTTGATTTCTTTTTCTTCTTTTTTTGTGAGTTCTTTTTTTTCTTCACTTCTTGAAACATATAAAAGCGAATCATTGTTATTTTTAATTTTTTCTTTGTTTTTGTTGGAAATTAAAATGTCGGCATTTTTAGAATCTATGGGGGCTGAATTGGCAAAAATAGCCAAAGTATTAAGACCAAAAAGTATAATTAAAATTAATAATTTTGATAAAAATCTCCTCATAACATAAAATTTTATAATAAAAAAAAATCTCAAGCAAAAAAAATCAAATAATTTATAATATAGTTATGATTTTAGACAATACTTTAATAGCTTATGAATATTTTAAAAATCAATATACTCCAAATTCGGTTTATCCCAGCGGAGAAAAGGATGAAACAAAACTAATCGATAAATATTCACCAAATAAACAAGCTTCTGCTGTTTTAATTTTGGAAGATGATATAATTAATAAAGACGGTTACGGTTTAAAAAAGGGTTTTTATAATATTTGTCCCGACAAATATCTTGATTTTTTATTGATTTATCAAGGGGGGAAATTAAAAGCTAAAATTCCGGTTATAAAAACCGAAGTATTTGAAACTCTCAACACTAAGCAGTTTAAGCCTGAAAAGATGAGTTATTCAAAGTTTAAGAGAAAACAGGAAAAAGAATACAGAAAATATTTCAAGGGTGAAAATCCTGTTGAACTTGAATGGAGAGAAGCTGAAATCATCTATATTGATGAGCAAAAAGCATGGTTAATTTTATATAATTTTAACAATATTCGTCTTATTGGATTGATAAAATTTTAATTTTTTCAATCAAAAGATTGATTTTTTAAAATGGCATCTATGATAGTTTTTATTTAGGATAAACGTATTACAAAGAATTAACAAGAAAGGCAGAAGGTATGCAAAAAATTTCCCCCCTAAGATCGAGCATTGAAGCTTTTAATAAATTTAGAGCATCTAGATTGAATAAAGCTGACAAAACTCAAGAAACAAACAAAACACAAACTAATCCGTTTGGTATAACTTTTAAAGGGACTGTTATTCAAATGGATGTATTTGAAAAAGCAGATAAAGTTAATGAAAATACTCAAAAAGCAATTTCTTTTAAAGAAAGAATGCAAAATACGGGTAAATTGCTTGCAAGTGCATGGGTTGGAACTATAAATAAGTTCTCTTCTTTAAAAACAAATGCAATTGCATTCGGAAATAAAATTAAAGACAGCACAATCGCTACTGCTAAGAAAATTAGAGATTTTGGTAATACAAAAGTAGAATTTGATATCTTTAAATATAATGTATCGAGATTACAAAATAAACCGGTTAGCGAATTAAAATCGATGTTATCGAATGAGTTACAAGGAGTTACTAATGAACAGTAAGAGAGTTAAAAACATTATTGAAGCACTTGGTAAACACAAGGACGAGGAATCAATTGAAGTTTTGAATGAGCTCGGAACAAATTGTCCTATTGATGAAATTAGAGAAATGACGAGCAAAGCTTTAATTAGAAAGAATACTCATAGAGCACTTGAGCTTATGATTGTGAATAAAGGAAAGGGAATAAATGATCTTTCTGCTCGTGTTGCAATGTGTGCTATCAACGAACTTTTGGCTCTTAAAGATAAACAAGAAGCAATTAAAATTCTTGATGATACAATAAATATGCACTCTGAAAAAGAAGTGCAAGATACGGCTCGCTCTGTTAAGGCTTTAATGTCTTTTAGTTCATAGTTGAGTTTGTAATATATTTATCCTAAAAAAAGCTTGGTTTTGCCAAGCTTTTTTATTTATTTAAAAGTTATGTTCAAAAATTTTTTTTACATGCTTTGTATAGAGGAAAAATAATTAAAATTCTTGCATGATAAGCTTTTAACATGTAAAATTATTTTATTAAGAATGGAGCAAGTTTAAATGAAAAAATTATTGTTGAACATCATCATTTTATTTGTATTAGCTTTATTTTCACCGGTATTGGCGTGGGAACTTGAGCAAGGGCCTGCAAGTTACCCTGACTTGCCTTCTGACCATTGGGCTTATGAAGCAGTTACTTTTTTAACGGATAAGAAAGTTGTTGTTGGTTATCCTGATGGGTTGTATAGACCGGATCAAAAGGTTACTAGGGCTGAATTTGCGACAATGGTTATAAAAGCTTTGGGTTTGTATGAAAAAGATACTCCAGAAATATTTAATTATAGAGATACAAAAGACCATTGGGCAGACAGAAATATTCAAGTTGCTTCATATTATGGCCTTGTAAAAGGTTATCCTAATGAAATGTTTTATCCAAATAAGGATGTAACCAGAATTGAAGCTTTAGAAGTAATTTTGAATGCACTTGCTCCTGAAAATATTGATTCTGAACAAGCTAAACATTTTTTGTCAATTTATAGCGATTATTCTGAAATTCCAGATTGGGCATTAATTGCAGCAGGAAAATGCCAAATGATTGGACTTGTGTATAATATGCCGGGACATGAAACAACTCTTGAACCTTTACGTCCTGCTACACGTGGTGAATTGGCAAGATTTTTATTTAATATGACCGAAGCAGTTAAAATTATGCCAAGTGAAAAAATTAAAGAAGCAATGGAACCCAAAAAGCCTGTTGAACCTAAAAAAGCAGACGGTTATATTTTGGATAATGTGTATTATGACGAAGATTATGCGGTTATTCCAAAAGGAACGGTTTTACCTTTAACTGTTGATAAGTGTTTAAATGCAAAGACTGTTAAAGAAGGCGAACAATTTACGGCGAGAGCTCCCTTTAATTTTGTTACAAGAGAGAAATATGTTGTGATTCCTGTTGGTGTTCAAATAGACGGCAGAGTTCATAAAGTTCAACGTCCGTTTAGATTTATTAAAAATGGCTATATGGCTTTAACCACAACAAATATCATTGACGGTAAGGGTATTCCCGAAATGAAGATTGTTGCAACATTGGGTGAAAGAAACGCCGATATGAGGATAATCAGAAATGACCCTTATTTAACAAGAACAAGATATAATGTTGTAAGAGGTCAGAATATGTATATTCATAAAGGTCAAAGAGTTGAATTTGTACTTTTAGAACCTTTAAGAATAAAGATATTCAATAGAGATGATATGTAAAATTAAAGGCTCTTAATTAAGAGCCTTTAATTTTTAAATAATTTTTTTATAATTTTAAAAGCAAACGAAATTCCTTTTTTTATATAAGGTAAAGTTAAATACCCTGCACAAGCTATTATGCCTATTGATGCTATGTTATTTAGATTTAAAAAAGAATCTGTTTTGTTTGTCAACTTGTATACGGTATGAGGATTTTCTTGTTTGCTTATGGATATTGTATCTGCCAAAGGCGTATTTGAAATTTGAGGCACACTGACAACCCCGACATCTGGTCTTTTTATTTCCCTTTTCGGGTTTTTTTCTTTTTGATTTGAAACTAAATTTGGTTCCGGAGATTTTACTTTATTTACTGTTGCGTTTTCCATAAATAAATAAAAACCAAAAATAATTTAAGATTGCTTTAATGTAATAATTGAATTTAATTTTAATAATTGGTATAATCCTTTTATAATTTTTTTAAGGGTTTTTAATGGCAAAAGCGTTTAAATCAAAGTGGATAATTCCTTCAGACGGCAATGTATATTCCGACTGTGTGCTTGTTGTTGATGAAGGAAAAGTTGTTGAAATAATAAAACAGGAAGATTTTGATGAAAGTCAGTATACAAACGTTAAAGATTTTAAAAATAGTGTGATTACTCCGGGTTTTATTAATTTGCATAATCATTTACAATATAGCTATCTTGAAGATAGAAAAAAAACTGACTTAAAAGCAAAAATTAAAAAATTATATACTGTTTTTCAAAAACATTATTTTCTTGCCGGAATTTCAAAAAAATCTTTTATATATAAGCTTGCAAATCTTTTATCGGAATATTTTTGCATGTCCAGAGAAGAAAAAATCGCATCATTTAAAAAAGGAATCGAAACCAGTTTATTAATGGGAACGACAACTGTTGTTCAGTTGTCAAAGGAAAGTAAGTATTTTGAAGTTTTAAATGAAATGCCTCTAAAAACTTATTTGTTTTTTGAGTTGTTTTCAGATTCTGTTGAAAAAAGCAAGGATGAGTTTAGGAATATTCAAAAAAAAATAGAAAAATTAAAAAAACAAAAATCTGATAATACATTTGTCGGCATTGCACCACACAGTATTTGTTGTGTTCATAAGAGATTGTTTAAGATTTTAGTTAAATATTGTAAGAAAAATAATATTTTAATGACTATTCGGTTGGCTGAATCTCAAGAGGAAATGGATTGGTTAAAACATGGTTTTTCTGATGTTGATCTTTTGAATGAATTTACGGGCCATAAGAAGATGGAACCTGTTTTTGAGGATTATTCTCCTGCAAAATATCTTCAGGAGCTGGGTGTTTTATCTAAACAATTAATTATTTCTTACGGGAATTTTTTGTCAGATTCGGATTTAGCTATTTTAAAGGAAAATAAAGTCGCACTTGCTTATTGTCCGAGGGTAAGTGATAATTTGCACAATAAAAAACTTGATTTTAACAAAGTTTTGGAATATTTTTCATATAGATTTGGTTTTGGAGTTAATTCTTTAGCTTTTAATCAGGATTTATCTTTATTAAATGAATTAAGATACGTAAATCATGGACAATTGGATACTATAGAGGCAATAAAGTACCTTACAATTATTCCTGCAAAAATTTTAAGATTAAATAACATAACAGGTTCTCTTGAAATTGATAAAGATGCTGATTTTAATGTTTTTGAGCTTGAAGAAAATGAAGAATATAACGCAATTTTAAATAAAGAAAAACCAAAACATGTTTATATCAAAGGTAAAAGAGTAGTTAAGAATTATTCTTTGAATATTTAGTCGATTGTATTATAAATTCTATCTCCCGCATCTCCAAGTCCGGGGAGAATGTAACCTTTGTTGTTTAGAGTTCTATCTATTGAAGCTGTTATAATTTTCACATCTTCAAAATTTTCCGATATTTTTTTGATACCTTCAGGTGATGAAATTAGACTCACAAAAGTAATATTTTTTTCTAAAATACCTTTGGATATAAAGTTTTTAATAGTATCTATTGCACTGTTTCCTGTTGCAAGCATAGGGTCTAAAATAATAACAAAAACTTTTTCTTTGTTTTCTTTTATTTTCTTTCTTTTATCATAGTACCATACCGGTTCAAGTGTTGCTTCATTTCTGTACATACCTATGTGATGTACATTTGCAAATGGAAGAAGATCTTGAGCAACTTCACAAAAAATCATTCCTGCCCTTAAAATTGGAGCAATTATAACTTGAGCAGATGTGTCAAAAACCTTGCAAATTGTTTTTTCCAAGGGCGTTTCTATTTCTTTTTCAATCGTGGGAAGATTTTTTGAAGCTTCATAAACTAACATATAAGTGATTCTTTTTAGTGCATTTTTAAATTTTTCACAATCGGAATTTTTATCTCTTATAACTGCTAAATTATTATCTATAACGGGGTGAGATAAAATTTCTATATTAGTTTTTAATACTTCCATTATTAATTCCTTCGGTTAAATATAAGTTTCCCTTTTTGATAATACATCAAAAATTTTGTCTGTTGTTATAATGGCTTTTTCTAATGGGTAACCTTTTTTAACCAATTCATCGCAAATTTTAATATGTGCTTCTGCTTTATCCGGATCTGATTTGAATTTTTCCAAAGCTTCTTTTAGACGTTTATTTTCTAAGTTATCCATGTTTACTTGAGCACATCCAAGTGTACCTAAGAAATTTAGGGGATTTTGTGTGGATTCAGGCTCGTATTTGTCTTGGTTTGATTGTATTGGAGTTTTAGGCACAACATTATTGTTTTTTCTTGTTGTTCCAATAAAATTTATTTTGTTATTTATATCGTTATTCATTTATTACTCTCCAATATTTGAGTTTTTGGCTCGTTTATTATACAAAACCAAAAAAGATTTTTTTTTGCTAGTTTAAAAACATTTCTTGATATTTTAACTCTATAAAATATTGTTTGCAATATTCTAACAGATTGATTTTATTGTTATTCCTGGCTAAAATCCATTTATATCAATATTAATTATATAATTTTTATATATTAAGTATTTGTTACAAAATAACATATTACATTTTTTTAATAAATTGCCTTATAAAAAAATAAAATTATATAATATTTGTGGGGATTTGTAGCCTAATGACGGATGTTTACATTGTCTATTAAAGATAAAAATATTTTCGAAAATGTGGATTTTGGTAAATTTAGTAATGATATTACTGAAACAGTCGGTGCTGCCGTTGAGAAATTTTGGGAACAAGATATTAAAATCGTTTTAAAAGCAATAAATGATTTCAGGGAATTGAGAGATGAGAAGCTGGTAAAAAATATTAATTTTTTTTCCAGTTTAATTAAAGTAGAAAAACACAAACCTGTTACTATAAGGCTTTCAAATAATTTTATTGAAAATTTTTTGGATGTTACGTTGGAAAAAAAAGAAGATTTTTCCCTTTCTAATTTAACTCCTCTTGAAATAAAAATTTTAAATAGTTTTTCAGAGTTTTTATATAAGCGTTTGAAAGAAGTTTTAATTTCCGAAAAAAATTTAAAATTAACTGAAAAAAGTGAAAAGAATGTTAGTTTTTTATTTTTGTTAGGTTTAAAAAACGGTGCTACATCTGAAATTTTGGTCACAATCCCACTAGATAGGATTAATTTTAATGTTTTAAAAAAAGAAAAAGCTTTCAATGATGAAGATTTTAGAAATTCTCAAACAACCGTAAAAATTAAAGCAGGTAGTTCTAAAATAACTCTTGAAGAGTTAAATAATTTGTCGAAAGAAGATATAATTTTATTGGAAAATAGTGACAGTTCGAAACTTATTCTTATTTCAGGTGATTATGAAAAGAAATTTAATGTAAAGGTTAATCCTTCTCTTGTTATAAATTTGGATAATGAAGAACAAAACGAAAATATAGGTAATAATACTGGTGATGAGGTAATAATGGAAAAAAATCTCTGGGACGATATACAGATTGAAATTAATGCGGAATTTGAAAAAGTTAAAATGACAATTGGTGAACTTAAACAAATAACGCAAGGTCAGGTTGTTGATTTAGGTTCTGTTTTTGATAATGAAATTTCACTTTTTGTTGAAGATAAAAAAGTTGCCAAAGGTGAGCTTATAATAATCAACGACAGATATGCGGTAAGATTAAACGAAGTATTAAGTTCTAAGGCAAAAGAAAATATTGAAGCTCAAGTTAAGGTTCAACCAAAACCTGCTCCTAAATCGCCTGCCGGTATAGCACCAAAAGGCCCGATTCCCAATAAACCGGCTTCTAAAATACCGCCTAAACAACCACAGATACCAAAACCAAAGCCTGCGGAAGATGAACAATTCGATTATTCTGATTTTGAAAAATAAGAAGGAAAAGCCATGATTAATTATATAGCAGCATTCATTTTTTATACACTTGCAATGATAGGCATTATGCTTGTCGGATTAATAATTTATAAAAAAACTTTTATTATGAATAAAAGTGAAAATAAAGGAATGATAAAAATTTTGGACAGTTATCCGATTGGTGCAAAAAAGACATTATTTGTTGTAAAAATTAAAAATGAAAAATTTTTAATTGCATCAGGAGCGGAACATACTACGTTTTTGTCAAAATTAGAAAATGATAATGTACAAAAGAATATGCCCGAAAAAAAGCAACAAATTTCAAATTTTTCAAATGAATTTGATAATGAAATAAGTGAAGTACCGAGATTTGATGATAACAAGAAGTCTCATCTTGAAAAATTGCAAAAACAATTTATGGAATTGTATGAAAAAGAAGACAATCAATCAAAAGTTATGACTAAAGCCGAAAGCAAACATCAAATTATGCGTCAATTATTGGATGAATTAAATGAAACAAAAAATATTAAAGCAGGGAGATTTTAATGGATAATTTGTTAAAGGATATAAATCCTGTTATACAATTATTAATTGCGATGGCAGCTTTTTCCTTGTTGCCTTTCATTTTTGTTTCCATGACGCCTTTTTTAAGGTTTACGGTTGTTTTTTCTATGTTGAAAACGGCTTTGGGTACAAATTCAGTTCCGCCTGCAATAACATTAATAGGCTTATCTTTAATTTTGACGTTTTATACAATGTCGCCGGTATTTGATAAAATGTACCAAGAATATCAGATTCCATATCAAAAAAATCAAAATGTAATAGAAGCGTTGAATGCAAGTTCAAAACCATTAAAAGAATATATGTTAAAACAAACAAGGCAAGGAGATTTGGCTTTCTTTGTCGAAAAAACAAGAAAAGCCGCACCAAAAACTCCTGATGAGCTTACACTTTGGGAAGTTGCACCGGCTTATATCATATCTGAATTAAAAACGGCTTTTGAAATCGGATTTATTATTTATGTTCCCTTTATTGTTTTGGATCTTGTTGTGGCCAATATTTTACTTGCGTTAGGGATGTTTATGTTATCTCCTCAAATTGTTTCAACTCCTTTTAAATTGTTGATTTTTATTGCGGTAGATGGTTGGAGTCTTATTGTTAAAGGGCTTGTGGAGAGTTTTAATTAAAATGGAAGTTCTTGTTGAATATTTGGCAAAAGGTTTTATGGTAATGCTTGCAATAAGCATGCCTTGTGTTCTTATGGCTGCTTTAGTCGGCTTAATTGTTGGTATTTTGCAAGCGGTAACTCAAGTTCAGGAACAAACAATAGCTGCTGCTCCAAAAATTGTTATAGTTTTTTTAACAATTGTGTTGTTGGGCGGTTATTTTATTAAGATTTTAACTAATTATTTATATGAAGGCACACATCTTGCTTTTCAAATTGTGCCTAAAAATGATACTTTTGTACTTCCACCTGATTATTATAAATATACTCGTCCCTTCAGTTCTGAAATGCAGGACAAAATTAATACGGATAAGTCTTTTAATAAGGCTTTAATGAATAATGGACAGATTCCTTGGGATAAAAAGGCAACAAGACATCAAATTTATATTAATGCTAAGCAAAATCCTACTGTTGAACCTAATTTTATAGAAAGATTAAAAATACAACGTGGAAATTAGAGGAATAGAAATTGGATGAAATTTTAAAACAATTTGCAATTTTGTTTCCTGAAATAAATACGGCTCTTGGAACCGGTATTATGGTTTTTTTGCGTTTGGTTGGAATGATGAGGTTGGCTCCTGTTTTATCCAAAAGTGAAATTCCTGCAATGGTTAGACTTTCGTTTGCAATAATTTGTACTATTATTCTTGTTGGCGTGATAAAGCCTACTGCACCTCCCGACGGAACTCCTATTTTTCTTTGTATGGTTTTAAATTTTATTTTTGGTGCGATTATTGGTTTTGTTGCAAATTGTATTCTAGCTGCCGTTTTGACGGGTGGAGATATGATAAATACTCAAATGGGTTTATCTTCGGCAATGATTATGGATCCGAGTACTAAATCACAAGTGAGTGTAATGGCTAACTTTTTTTCAGTTCTTGCAATATTAATTTTTATGTATTCAGGTGGAATTTATTGGTTATTTAATGCAATAATAAAGAGTTTTGAATTGTATCCTATGTACAGTACTAATTTTCATTTTGAAAATATAGTAAATATACAATATTTAAGCGAAGTTACGGGCAATATTCTTTTTATGGGTTTACACATAGCAGGACCCGTATTTCTTGCCACAATGGCACAAGATATTATTCTTGGTATAATTTCCAAGACTGCTCCTCAAGTGAATGTTTTTTCTCTGAGCTTCTTATTTAAGCCTGTTTTAGGGGCATTTATTTTAATTGTAATTTTGCCTATGTTAATTAATGTGATAACTGATTATTTAGTTTCTTACGCAGGGATTTTTTAATTTTTTTTGGTTTATTTAAAATTGGTTTTGGTTTCATACAAATCCATAAAATGCTTTTTATGTATGGTCCAATAGTTAATGCCAACATACTGAAAATTAAATCGTAGATGAATTTAGCACTCATTGCTTTTGCAATTGGTAAAATGAGATTAAAGTCAATAATTCTGAATATGGCAAGAATAATGCAATAAATAAAACCTATCGAATGTATTGTAATGACCCCTGTTATCGCTGCAATTATTCTGAATTTTAGGGAGTGGTTTAATTTAAGTATTGTTCCTGAAAATAAAATTGCAAAAATAAAACCGACCAAATAACCGAAAAGGTAATTTTGAATATAATCCAGACCACCGCCGTATATAAAAATCGGCCATATAAAAAATCCCGTCAAAAGGTAAATTGTAAATGTTATATAAGAAAATTTTTTGCCTAAAATATATATTATGAATATCATAATAGGAATTTGAGGAGTATATATAACATTTTTAAATGTTGGGGTGAAACCTATCCCTTTAATATATTCAAACCAAGGATGTGAAAAATTTATCTGTGTGAAAGTTGCAATTATTAAAAATAAAAAACATAAAGCACATACAACCAAAGTTCCTATCGTAAGTGGAGTTGCCTCACCTTTATATATATATTGGTCAAAAATATCTTTGTATCTTTTATTTATTATTGTTTTCTTCATAGTTTATAATGTTTTCTTTAATTCTATCATATAATTTTTTGTAATTTTTATTAAAAATATTTTCACTCCACATAATAAGAGCACTTTCATTATTATCTTGATAATAGTTTTTTCTTATTCCTAAGGATTTAAAACCGAATTTTTCATATAAAGAAATTGCCTTTTTGTTTGAAATTCTTACTTCCAGTGTGATATATTTAATTTTTTCTTTATAACATTCATCTATCATACTTAAAAGTAATTTTTGAGCAAGTTTTTTGTTTTGAAAATCAGGATGTACGGATAAATTTGTAATATGAGCTTCGTCTATGATTTTCCAAAAGCCTATATATCCGATACATTTATTTTCATTAATTATACATTTATATGATGAGATTTTATTGTTTAATTCGGTTAAAAATGAATCTTTTGACCAATGATGAGCTCCATAACACAATTCTTCAATTTGAAGAATGTCATCAATGTGTTTTTGATCCATTTTTTCAATTTTAAATTGCTGCATATAAATATAATATCAAAAAATATTAAAATGATTCTGATATTTTGAAGGGTTGGTGTTTAATATCATGACCTTCAAAATCCATTAAACCACGATTTAATTGGCTATATTTAGCATCTTTTGAATTAAATTTTTTCTTTAAAAATTCATAAGAAATTTTAGGATCACATTGTTCACCACATGTGAATAAATCAACTGCAGCATAACCAAATTCGGGCCAAGTATGGATTGCTAAATGACTTTCGGAAATTATAACAACTCCTGAAACACCATGAGGCATAAATAAATGGAAACACTTATTAACTACGGTTGCACCGCACTCCAGTGCCGCTTCAAGCATATATTTCTCAACCAGTGTCGGGTTATTTAAAACATTGGGGTCACATTCAAAAAATTCAGCCAGTATATGTCTTCCAAGATATTGTTGTTGTTTATTTTCAGCTGTTACGTTTCCGATAGGTGTCATTATTGCCAATTCATATTCCCCCTTATATTTTTTATTATCTACTTGCAAAAACAAATATACACTATAACAAAAAAACATACAAGAGGTAAAAGTTAATATTTTCAAAAATTTTTTTAACAATTTTTAATAATACTTTATTTTCTTACATTATTTTTAATATTTTTTAATTTTTAAATAAAATAATTGATTTTAGATATAATATTTTATTATGAATAAGATATTAATAATTGATGATGATGTTGCTATATGTGAATTGATAAAGGTTAATCTTGAACTTCAGGGATATGATTGTTTATATTCTGTCGACCCTATTAGAGGTTTTGCATTAGCAAAACAAGAGTTGCCTGCACTGATTATTTTGGATGTAATGATGGGTGAAGTAAACGGGTATGAAATAGCAAAGAAAATTCGCCAAACAAAGGATATATCCAAAACCCCGATTATTATGTTAACTGCATTGGGTGAATTAAATAATAAATTAAAGGGTTTTAATTCCGGAGTTGATGATTATATTGTAAAGCCTTTCGAAATAGAAGAATTAAAAGCAAGGGTTATGGCACTTTTGGCTCGTAGTGGCGAAGAATTTTCTTCTTTAAGAGTTAAAGAGGTTTTGTCAAAAGGCGATATTACTTTAATTCCGGAAAGCTATAGTGTTAAAATTTTGGATAAAACAACTCAGTTAACCCCCATTGAATTTGATATTTTGAATGTCTTAATGCAGTATGAAGGTTCTATGGTGAGTGCAAAAACTCTTTTAAAAGAAGTTTGGGGTTATGAAGATGAAGACGATATTGATACTATAAGAGTTCATATAACTCACCTAAGAGCAAAGATTGATAAAATTTCTTCTCAAAAAAATAAATATATTCAGACTATATATGGTGGCGGTTATAGACTTTTAGCAAATGGTGTAGAAAAAAAATAGGATGAAATTTAAGCAAATAAATTTTTTTTTAAATATTGATAAATTAAAAAAATTTATCTTGATTGTAACAAGCGTGCTTGTTCTTTTTAGTATTACTTATAATAATTTTAAAATCAAAGAAATTAAAAGAATTAATAATATTTCGGAAGTAAATATTATTAATGATAAAAAAGTTTCACCAAAAGAGTTATTTGAGTATTCTTGGCAAATTATAAAAACAAATTATTACAAAAATAATTTAAATAAACAAAATTGGAACAGATGGAAAAAAAGATATATCCATGAAATAAAAACCGAAGAAGATGCTTATATTGCAATAAATACAATGCTTGCGTCTTTGGATGATTCTTATTCAAAATTTATGTCGAAAGAAGAATTTTTGGCACAAAATAGTGCCATAAATTCAAAATTATACGGTATTGGTATTAATATAGCATCAATTGCCGGCAAAATATATATAATAAATGTTCTTGAAAATGCTCCGGCTTATCAGGCGGGTGTTAAAGCAGGGGATATAATTTTAAAAGTTAACGGTGAAGATGTTAATGGCCAGACGATATATCATGTTGCCCAATTAATCAGAGGTAATATTAATGAGTCTATTAATTTAGAACTTTTAAGAGGAAACGAGAAATTTGATAAAACAATAAAAAGAGAAGAAATAAAAATTAAAACTATTGATTATAAAAAATTAACGAATGATATAGGCTATATAAAAATTTCGAGTTTTATTGGTGCTGATACTCCTAAAGAATTCATAATTGCATTGAATCGTCTTAAAGATTCAAAAGGTTTAATTTTGGATTTAAGGGGAAATTCTGGCGGATTATTTCAAAATGCAATAATGATTTCAAATTTATTTATGAATAAGGGTGTTATAGTTAATGTTATAGCAAGACAAGGCAAAAAAAATGTATATTCGGCTCAAAATGAAGGATGTATCTATGATAATCCTTTGGTTGTTTTGATTGATAATAATTCAGCATCTGCTTCAGAAATTTTATCTTCGGCTTTAAGAGATAATTCACGAGCTGTTTTAGTCGGAACTAGAACTTATGGCAAGGGTTTAGTTCAAAAAATATTTTCACTTCCAAATCAATCGGGTATGAATTTGACAATTGCAAGATATTTAACTCCCAAGGGGGTTGATATAAATAAAAAGGGTATTGAGCCCGATTTTACGGTTAATTTTTCGCATAATGATTTTATAAATAATATTGATCCACAGTTAATTTATGCACAAAGATATTTAGAAAAGCAGACAGCAAACAGTTTATAACAGATAGTAGTATGAAAAAGAAATTATTTTTTATTTTTTTTGTATTAAGTTTTTTATTTTCATTGTTCATTAATGCAGATAAGATAAATGTTCCGTATTTTGGCGGTTTAAATAAAAAAATTTCACTTGATGTTGTATTTAAAAATTCATTTGAAGAAAATAAAGAAAGAGTTTTATTTGATGGCAAAAATCCTGAAAATGTTTTAAAAATTGATAACGAACACTATTTATATTCGTTAAAAGATTATAAGTCAGTTAAAAAAATAGATTTGAAAAATCCTGAAAATGTTGAAAAAGTTATTATTTATGCTGATAAAGAAGCTTTTTTTGTTAATTCATTTGATATGAAAGGAAAAGTTTTTAGTATAGAGACGAAAAAAATGTCTGCAAAATCTTTATATGATAAGGCAGCGATTTCTTTTCTTTCGTTTTTTTATAATTTTAATTATTTTATTGTTTGTTATTTAATTTTATTTTTTAGTTTTTTAAAGTTTTCTTTTCATGAAAAAAATTTTGTATGTTTAATGTTATTGTTAACAATCATTTTAAGGTTGGCACAGTTAAATAATATACCTTTTTGGGATGATGAAATTTATACTATAAAAATAACGGAATTGAATTCTCCTTTGGGTTTGCTATTATCTGACCCCGGAAATCCGCCTTTATATTTTATTTTGTTTAAAATTTTTCGTTTGTTGATTCAAAATTCTGATTTTTGGAGAGTTTCGTCTGTTATTTTTGGAAGTATTTTTAATATTGCTTTTTATATTTATATAAAAAAAGTTTTAAACAAAAATTCAGCTCAAATTGCTCTTTTTATAATGTCTATAAATATTGTTATGATTTACTTTTCACAAGAACTCAGATGTTATATGCTTTTGATGTTGTTTAGTGTTTTAAGTTCATTGTTTTTGTTTAATTTTAATAAAAAAAATAAATTGTATTATTTTATTAGTTCGATGGCGTTATTATACACGCATTTTTACGGAGCTTTTTTTGTTTTGTATAATTTCTTTTTTGGTTTTTTTATTTATTTAAGCAAAAAAAGAAAATGGGATTTTTTAAAAATAAATTTGTTATCTTTTTTATTTTTTTTACCTTTATTAATTTTTAAAAAAGAAAGTATAACAACGGATTTTAACTCTTGGATTACAAAGCCTGATTGGTTTGATATAAGGCTTGTTTTTGAAACTTTTTCAGGACATAGTTTATTATTTTTAGTTTTTTTGATTATTGGTATATTCCTTATAAAAACTGTTAAGAAGAGAAAAGAAAAAGTTTTTATTATTTATAATTTTAATGCTATATTGTTTGTGTTTTTTGCATCTCTTATTTTTTCTTTTTTAATAAAACCAATTTTTTGTTATAGATATTTTTATGTCGTCTATCCTTGTTATATAGCACTTGTTTCATATTTGCTTTCAATAAATTATAAATTTAAGGCTCAAATTATTTTAAAAACCGTTATTTTAATATTGTTTGTTTTAAATTCAAGACTAAATTATCAAAATCTTTTTTGTAATCATAACTTATATTTAGAGTTTATAAAAAATGATATAGATTATATTAATAATAATTATATTTTTATGTCCGATACGGTTCAAGGTTATAGCAAATTTGAAGATACTTTTAAAAATAAAAAAAATGTTGAAATAGTATACTTACCTGTAAACAAAGGCATTAAAGAAATAAATTTTAAAGATTTTAATTTGAAAAAACCCTATTGTGCCTATGTTTTAAATTTATATTTAAAAGACGATGTTTTTGACAGTAATTATGATATAGAATTATATAAGACTCCTCTTGGGGTTTTTTCAAAAACGGTATTTAAAAGTAAGGAGTAGCTTATGTTGTTAGATTTAATTGAAAATAGAAAAAGTGTTCGTGAATATCTTGAAAAAGATATACCAAATGAAGATTTAAAGAAGATTTTAAAAGCCGGATATCTTGCCCCTTCTTGGATGAACAGTCAGCCTTGGAAATTTATTCTTGTGAAAAATTCTGAAATAAAAGCTTTATTATCGCAATTATCAGGTAACCAACCCCATGTAAAAAACGCAAATGCCCTTATAGTTTGTATAGCTGATAAAAATGGTTGGTCAAAAGAAGAATTTGGTAAGGTGCTTGCAGCCAGAGGTATTGGTGAGAGTGGTCGTGAGAAAATATTTAATATTCCTATGTTTTATCCGCCACTTTTAGGAGAAGATAAAGTTCTTTTGAGAACAGTAGAGCAAGTAACTTACGCGGTTTCGTATATGATGTTGGAAGCAAAAGATTTGGGCATTGATTCTTGTATAATCGGTGCAATTTCAAATGAAGCAACGGTTAAAAATGAAGATTTGATTGAAAAAGTAAATAAAGTTCTGAATTTGAATAATGATGAAGTAATAATTACCATGATTACACTTGGATATGCCAAAGAAGATACTCCTGCTAACAAAATAAGAAAAGATTTTGATGAAATTATATATTTTGAAAGAAAAGGAAATAAAATAGATTTTTAATAATTCGAAAGGGGCAAATGCCCCTTTTTAAACTGTTTTTGTATAAAGTCTGATTTTAAATTTAACAATTAATATTGTCTTATCTTTATCATAAGGTTCTATGTAAACTTCGTAGATATTACTCAAGTAATTTTCTTTGGCTATATTTTTAAAGAATCTTTGAAATTGTGAATAGTTACCTATAGCTGTAAAAGATAGCTCACAAGCATTATATCCGGGAACATTTGCAAAAAGGATTTTATCATCGGTTGGTTGATAATTGTAATCTATGGAGCGTATTCTAACGCCACTGTTTGTCATGTTAGATAATACATTTTCGAACATTATACCAAAAGACGCTTCAGGGCTGAATTGTTGACCTAAAACTTCATAAATTACTTTTCCGCTTTCGGATTCTTTTTTCTTTTCAACTTTGCTGGCTGCTTTTTGCTTTCTTATTTGAGCAAGTTTGTCTTGTTTTGTTTCAAGTTCGGCTTTTTTCTGTACAACTTCATTATGGCTGTCAATTGCAAGTGTTGCAAAGTACCAACATCCGTATAGACCGCCTATAATTACTACTATTACAACAAGAATATATAAAATTTTTTCTTTTATAAGTTTTTCCATTTTTATTTCCTAATTTGTAGGTCTCATTTGGTCAGAAGGTTGTTCAATATTTCCCGCTTTTGGCCTCACTATGATATCATTTTCGTTCGGTAAATCCTTTTCGTCTTCCTTTTTATTATTGAATTGAATTTGTGTATTTGAAATTTCAAAACTATATAATCTGTCGGTATTTTTATTTAAAGCCAGATCTTTTATTACACTATCTTCTTCTTCTGTTTTTGAATCTTCTGTAACAACTTTCAGTTCCGTTAGTTTTATATCTGTTTGGGGTGAGACTATTCTTAAATTTTTGTAGTATTCATAAATATCAACAATGCTTTCTGCGATACCTCTTACAGATATTTGATTTCCTGCTTTGTTGTAATATTTTGTAAGCCAGACATTTTTTGGTATATCGGTTGCAATAGAATCATAAAAATTAATAGCTTCTACATTTAATGCTGCGACTTCATCAATTACCATATTCATATCTATTTCTTCTTTTTTTTCTGTTTGATTTTCAGCATTTATTTGAGCATCAACAGATTGAATTTGATTGCTTAGTTCGGAAATGCTGTTTTGAGCTTGTGCATCAGTAAAATAAAGTAATCCTATTAAAGCTCCGAAAACAATCAAACAAATTCCAACAATTAATACCGTTAATTTATCTACAAAACCGCTTGTTATTTCAACCGGTGTTCCAAGGATGTTTGTCGTAAAGTAGATGCCCATATTTGCATTAGGGTCATCTTGTAGTACATTTAAAGTAAGATTAAGTTCTGATTTAATACTTGCTGCACCGATTACTGCAAGAGTGGTTGAATTAGTTGCATTGAAGTCTGTTGCGGACATTACTTCCATTAGGGGTTTTTTAGAATATTTGTTTGAATCAATTGCAATTATTTCTCTGTCGAATTGTAATTGTCTTTTTAAAACTTCAGCACATATTTCATCAGTTTGAGAAATTATATATAAATTTGTAGAAGAAAAATTGGATAAAAGTTGAGACGAGCTTGACACAATTGCTTGATAAGCTTCTTCCATAGAGAAAGATTTAATTGCAAGAGGCACTTCACTGTAATCAACAAGATTTTTGCCATCCATTTGAAATAAAGTGTAGCTGTTAGTGTTGATTAACATCGCTGTCCAAGAAGTTTCTTCAATGATTACATCGCTTATGTAGCCTGCAATTGATAAACCTCTTAAGGTAGCTGAATAAGCACTTTCTACTCCTACAAGTTGTAAACCAATATCCGAAATTATTTCTTTAATTTCGTCAATAGCACTTTTTTGAAAAGACGTATATGCTAATTTTTTTTGAGATCCGCCTTCAGAATTTGCAATTTCACTCCATCCGGAAATAGGTTCATCTCTTTTGAATATGTAAAATTCTTCCGCCTTGGATAGAATTGCAGTTTTAATTTCTGGGTTGCTAATCATTGGCGGAATTTCAAGAAAATCAAAATAAACATTTGGTAAAACCAAATAAACAGGAGATTTTGGGGTGATTTTCATTTCATCCATAAGTTCTACAAGAGCTGTTTTAAATTGGACATAATCTTGAATTTCTCTTGTTGAGAAATTATATTCAACTTTTTTTCGTCCATAATTTAAAATTGCGGATTTATTTTTATCAAGAATAACCGCCTCTAGTCCAATGCCCGGGGTTAGTGCAATTCCGACTATTTGTTTCTGATTTCCTGAAGATAAAAAATTTAACATCTCTATAAAATTCTAAACTTATTCACATCCTACTCTTATTTTATAATACAATAATTAAACAAAATAATGTAGTAACTTAACAATTATATACAAAAATTTAAGGTTTATAAATTATGCAAAATACTGAAAATGTTTATGTTTATGGAAAAAATCCTGTTTATGAGATTTTGTTAAAAAATCCTAAGAGAATTAATAAAATATATTTTCAAAAAGGTAATTTTTTCGATAATCGATTAAAAAAAATTAATGAATTGGCTTTTCAAAATAAAATTCAAATTCAATATGTTAATTTAAAAAACTTTAATGATTATTTTGATGATAAGCCTAATTTCCAGGGAGTTATAGCCAGTGTTTGCCCTGTTGAATATGTAGAATTATCTGATTTTTTGGAAAAAAGTAAAGAGGATTATAAAAGAATTGTTATTTTAGATGGCATAGAAGATCCTCACAATTTGGGAGCAATAATAAGAACAGTTGCGGCTGCAGGATTTGATGCAGTCATGGTTTCTAATCATAGAGCTGCACCGATTACAGCAGCTGTTGAAAAAATTTCTTCCGGAGCAGTTAACCACATTCCAATAATTAAAACAACCAGTCTTTCGACTAGTATTGATATATTAAAAAAACACGACTTTTGGGTAATTGCCACACAAATGGAAGCAAAAGACAATTATTATGAAATTGATTATACCGATATGAATTTTGCACTTGTAATGGGGTCAGAAGGAAAGGGTATATCTAAAACGATTTTGAATAAAGCTGATTTTACGGTTAAATTGCAATCAAATTTTGAATCTTTGAATGTTTCTGCAGCAGCTGCTGTTATAATATATGAAGCAAAAAGACAGATTGAAATTAAACAAATTAAATCTCTTTAAGAAAATCGAAAAATAATGTATAATAGCGTTGTCTTTGGAGATTGAAATGAAGCAAAAAACTAAAGAAGAAAAGAAGATTCAAGAAGATTTTTTATATGATGATTTGGATGAGGAAACTCTTTTAGAAATTGATAATAATATTCAAGATAAGGAAGATGAAGAAGATGATTCTTCAAAAAATCATGAAGATTATAAATCAATTGTTGCTGATGATTCAGTTAAGATATATCTTCAGCAAATTGGTAAAATACCGCTTTTAAGTTTTGAAGATGAATTAGAAATTGCTCGTCAAATTAAAGAAAATCATTCTCAAAAAGCAAGAGAAATATTAATTAATGCTAATTTAAGGTTGGTCGTTTCTATTGCAAAAAAATATATCGGAAGGGGACTGTCTTTTCTTGATTTAATTCAGGAAGGTAATTTAGGTTTGATGAAAGCTGCTGAAAAGTTTGATTATTCAAAAGGTTATAAGTTTTCAACTTATGCAACTTGGTGGATTCAACAAGCAATAACGAGAGGAATTGCAGATAAATCAAGGATGATTAGGCTGCCTGTTCATATGATTGAAACTTTAAGCAGAATAAAAAGGGCAACAATTGAATTATCAACGGAGCTAAATAGAGTTCCAACTAAAGAGGAGATAGCTAAAAGAGTTGATATGCCGGTCTCAAAACTTGTTGCATTGATGAAGAGTTCTCAAAGTACTATTTCAATTGAAACACCTGCCAACCAAAAGGATGACACTTCTAAGATAGCTGATTTTATTGTAGATGATACTCATCTTACTCCTGATACGAAAGTTACGCAGGAGAATTTGCTTGAGGATGTACAAAAAATGTTAAATCAGCTCAATCCGAAAGAAAAAGATGTTTTAATTATGCGATACGGGCTTGATAATAACGGACAAAAAAAGACGCTTGATGAAATAGGAACTCGTTATGGAGTTTCAAGGGAAAGAATCAGACAAATTGAAACAAGAGCGATTGCAAAATTGAAAAAATTATGTAGGAACAAGAACCTTTCCGTTAATTTAAAAAATTATATAGGGTTGGAATAATTTGCTTTAAAATTTGGTAAATAAAAACCTCTTTCGCTATCGAAAGAGGGATTTTAGGTTTTCTTGATATCCTTGGGTTTTATAGTGGTTTACTCTCTTATATATATAAAGTATATATAAAGTATAATATTGCTAAATAAAGTATAATATGTAATATATCTTAACAAAAAACTTAAAATTCCCATTTATCAAGGGTTTAATGATATTAAGTTTCGTAAACACATTATGTTAAAAAGAAATTTATTTTAACATGTCTTAACATTACCCTTGAAAAATGAATTTTAAAATGATATATTAAATATATCATTTATATATCATTTTCCATTAAAAAATTTTATAACTACGGTTACAAAAATATGTTTCTTTAGTTTATTTTGTGTTGCAAAAAAGAGGTATCAGATATGTTGAAAAAAATTGAAAATCAAATTGAAAATGAAACAGCACTAATTTTAAAAGCAAAAAATGGTGATGTTTTTTCAAGAAATAAAATAATTGAAAAAAATATTCCTTTAATTCAAAAAATTGCTGCTAAATCAGTGGTTTCTTCTTCTTTATCAAATTCGGATTTAGTGCAGGAAGGAATTTTTGGTTTAATTACGGCAATCGAAAAATTTAATCCGTCTTTGGGTTTTAAATTTTCAACTTATGCAACTTGGTGGATTAAACAGGCTATGTTTAAAGCAATATCAGAACAAAGTTATGCTGTTAATATTCCTGTTTATATTCAAGAAACACTTTCTAGATATAAAAAAACTAAACAAAACATGGAACAAGCTGCTCAAAAAGAGGTTTCCAAAAAAGATGTGGCAGAAAAATTAAATTTAACAGAGGAAAAAATCGATACATTTTTAAACGTTTATACTAAAGCTCTTTCAATTGAATCGGGTGTAACAATGACTGATAATAAAGAATTAACCTTGGCTGAGATAATTGAGGATGAAAAACAAAATGTTGAAAAAGAAGTTATTGACAGTGAATTAAAAAATGATATTAAAAAAGCACTGGATAACCTTAAAGAAAAAGAAAAAAATGTTATTGTACTTAGATTTGGACTTGAAAATAATGCCAGAATGACTCTTGAAGAAATCGGTAAAAGTTACGGAGTTACAAAAGAATGTATAAGACAAATTGAAAAAAAGGCACTTAATAAAATTGCAAATTTAGATTATGCAAAGATAAATCTGGCTTCTTATATAAGTTAGCGGTTTGACAAAAAATAATTTTGAAGTTAATATATAACAATATAATTTATATCAGTAATATAAATATATTTGTTATATATTAATAAACCAAAAACATGACTGAGCACAACAGACGGGTGCTCATTTTTTTATTTTTGTTTAACAACTGTATAGATGTATGGTTTTGAGAAATATTTATTTGCTGTTTCAATTATATCGTTTTGTGAAACATTTTTTATCATTTCTTTGTATTCGTCAAAAGCATTTAAATTTCTGCCTAATGCACTGTACCAACTTAAAAGGTCTGCTTCATCCATATTGGTTTCAAGTGATAATAAAAATTTTCCCAATAATTTGTCTTTTGCGTCATTTAATTCTTTTGTCGTAACCATTTCGGTTTTAATTGTTTCAATTTCCGCTAAAATTCCTTTTTTAGCTTCTTCTATACTGTTTTCATTTGTTCCTATATATGCAACAAAAGCCCCGTCTAAAACATTTGTCATAAGGCTTGAGCCTACTGTGTATGCAAGCCCTTTTTCTTCTCTTAGTTTAGTAAATAGTCTGGAGGACATTCCTTCGCCCAATATTGAATTGATTATACTTAAAGTTGCAATGTCTTTTCTGTTTAAAACTCCGCAAATTTTATATCCTAAAACCATCCAATTTGCTTGTACTTCGTTTTTATAAAGAGTTGTTTCAATATTTTTTGTTGGGTGGTATGGGGAGTATTTAACATTTGAAAAAGAAAATTTTGAACCATTGGGATTTTGTTTAATTATTGAATTTAATTTTTGGTTTATATATTCTTCATCAATATCTCCAACAACACTTATGGACATATTTTCTGGATTTATGATTTTTGAATAAAATTCGACAATATCGTCTCTTGAAACGTTATTTATGTTTTTTAGTATAAATTCAGAATTTTGACCGTATATTGAATTTAAAAATGCCAGTTTTCTGAATTCATCAAAGACAAAAGATGAAGGATTATCTGAAATTCCCTTTAATTCTTGTATTTTTCTTTCTTTTATTTTTTTAATTTCATAATCTGAAAAAACAGGTTTATTAATGACTTCATCCAAAGCACATAAAGCCTTATCCAGATTGTCTTTTGTTGTTTGTATTACTATTGCAAAAATATCGTTAGTGGAGCTTATACCTAATTTTATTCCGTTTTCGTCAAGAAAATTGGCAAATTCCGCATTTGTATAATTTTGAGTTCCCGTTGTGGCACTTAATGCGGCAAGCATAGCACTTGCTGGTTTTTTTTCGAGTGCTTTTGAGCCTTTAATAGTTATATCAATTGCAATAATTGAATTTGTGGATTTCTTTTTGGTAATTAAGGTTGCACCATTTTCAAGAAGAACTTTTTTTTCGTTCCCTTTTTGTTCTAAAAGTTTGTTTTCTTGTTTGGGTTCAACTTTTTTGATATTTGAAATTTCTTTAAAATTTGTTGGTCTTATAATTGAAATTGCATATTTATCAGGTATTAAATATTTTTTTGCAACATTAATTATGTCTTTTTTTGTTACTTTGTCTATGTTTTTAAGATAATTTTCATAATAAGTATCGTCATTAGCGAAAGTAAAATCATAACCTAAGTCATCTGATATATTTGAAATGGACTCTCTTGAATAGTATGTATCTGTTTTAATTGTATTTTTTGCTTTTTGGACTTTAGAATCTTCAAATTGTCCTTCCTGAATTTTTTTTAATTCTGATATAATTTCACTTTCAATCATTTTTTCCTTTGAAGGTTCAAAGGTGCTATATACATAAAACATTCCTGAATCTTTTTGTGAGTAATTTCCTGATGAAATTGATAAGACAAGTTGTTTGTTTTCTTTTAAATTTTGATTTAAAATAGAGCTTTTGCCCGATGATAACATCGTTGCTAAAACATCAAGAGCGTAGTTATCTTTTGTGTCTGAAAATTTTGGAGTCAAGAAGGCAATCATCATGTGGCTTTTATTGATGTCCATAGTATCTTCAATGCGTTCAATTTTTTCTAAGGATTTAATTTTCGGATATTTAATTTTAACTTGTTTCGTTTTTTCTTTTGATGAGAATGCTTTAGCAACTTTGTTTAAAGCTTCCTCTTTATTGACATCTCCTACAATGACGGTTGTAAAAGCATCAGGAGTGTAAAATTTATTGTAATAATCAAGAATTTCCTCTCTTGTTACGTTTTGAATTATATCTTTGTTACCTATAACATTTCTTTTGTACGGGTGATTTGATTTTTCATAAAGAGTTTTATAAATATTGTCAAATAATCTGTTTGAGGGACTGTCTTTTGTTTTTGAAATTTCTTCAATTACAACGGGGCGTTCGCGTTCAAGTTCTTTTCTTGGAATCATAGGATTTAAAAGCATATCAGCATGCAATTCAAGTGCTAAATCAAAGTCTTTAGAGGGAATTTGGATGTAATAATGTGTAAAATCTTTGCTGGTACCTGCATTTACTATTGCACCTTTAGAATCTAAAATTTTATCCATTGTTCCTGTAGGATATTTTTGTGTTCCTTTAAAGAAAAGGTGTTCTAAAAAATGGCTTATTCCTGATGTTTTATCATCTTCATTAATTGAGCCTGTATTTATCCAAGTGTCAATTTTTACAATATTATTATCTCTTACTTCTTTTATTATGACTTTTTGACCTGATGGAAGCACATTTATGCTCATTCCTTCTTCAAGAGCAAAAACAGTTCCGATTGAAAGAGTTATAATTGTCAGTACAGTAATTAGTTTTTTCATTTTAAATCCCCATTTTTAATTTTAAGTTCACAGCACATTTGACATGATGAGAAAATTTTTGAATGTTTCAAATTCTTTCTAAAACAACGATATTTTGTATTGTTAATTATGTCAATTAATTTTTGTTCTTTTATATTACCCATTTTATATGATAAACAAGGGTAAATATCCCCCATTGGATTTATTATTGTGTTTGAATATGGAAAAAGGCATGGAAAATAGATTTCTTTTATATGTTTATTTGGGTTTTTAAAAAAGTTTTTAATACTATTAAGTTCAATTTTTGAATTTTTATTATCAAATTTTGGAGCAAATCTGATTTTTGTTTTGGAAAATTTTTTCATTTTTTGAATTTCTAAATAAATTTTTTCAAATTTTTCTAAATCAAAATATTGTTCAATAGGGTAATCAGGTTTATAAAAAATTTCGTTAAAATCATTGTACAATGTTCCGTTTTGTTTTAAGTTGTTATTTCTTAAAAAAGAAATAGATAGAAATTCAAATCCTGAATTTGTTGCATATTCATATAATTTTAAAATATCTTCCAAATTATCTTTTAAAACTATTGTTTTAATGTCAATCATAAGGCGGGATTTGGTTTTTTTTATTTTTTCTTTTAAATTTTCAAGATTATTTGCTATTACATCAAAAATCCCTTCTTTATTTCTGAATTTGTCATGATTTTTACCCCATCCGTCTAATGAAACACTTAAAAGAAGCATTTTTGATTTGATAATATCATTAATGATTTTATCGTTTAGAAGAAGTCCGTTAGTAACTACATTTACTTTTCCAAAAGTTTTTTTGGATGATGCAAAAAGAATTTCGGAAAAATCTTTTCTAATTAACGGTTCTCCGCCTACAAGAGTGATAAAGCTATAAAATGGAATTTGTTTTATCACATTTAGCCATTCATTTAGGGTGAGTTCTTGTTTATTGCGATTATCACCTATATAGCAATAAGGGCAATTTAAATTGCAACGGTGGGTTAATTCGAAAAAGTATCTTAAAGGTAAAATTGCACGACCTGTTTTAATCATTGGATTGGTATAGCTCACAAGACCGTATAAATTCCTTATGGTATCGAATAATTCCGATTCATTCATAAAATAAATTTTACTACATTTAATGTTTGTAGTAAAATTTATTTTAAAAAGCATGGGAGAAATCTCTGCGATTTTTATGGTTGGATGTTAAATATAGGAATGGCGGCTTTTTTGACGAGTTCATTAAACAAAAAAGAAATTGAAGCTTGGGATAATTTTATCGGTATTTTATCCGAAAAACTTCCGGGTTTCGTTCGTCCTTGGGTGAATTCTTTGGAGCCTGCACTGCCGTTATTTGAAGAAAGTGAAAATGGAATTTTTTTAATTAAAAGTTCTCAAAGTTTTGGCATTCAGGTTCTTCAGCAAAAACATTTAAAAGAAGTTGAAGAAGCACTTTTTCAAGTAACTAATATAAAAAGAACGCCAAGGTTTATTCTTGATGAAAATGTTAAAACGAAAAAGAAACAAAAGTTAACTCCAGAACAAAAAAGTCATGAGCAAACAGCGATTAAAATGGAAAATCTTTCCCAAATGCATTCTTTTTGCGGATTGAATTTGAAATATACTTTTGAGAATTTTGTGGAAGGCGAAAATTCCAAATTTGCATACAAAATTGCTCAAATGATAGCAGAAGCTCCTGGACAAAAATATAATCCTTTGTTTATTTCGGGTTCTGTCGGACTCGGAAAAACTCATTTAATGCAGGCTATAGGACATAGAGTTTTAAGAAATTTTCCAAACTTAAAAATTAGGTATACAAAAGCTGAAGAATTTGGAAATAAATTAATTGAATCTTTGAATACTTGTAAAAATACGGGTGATTTGAACGAAAAAATGCGTAAATTCAGAGATATGCACAGAAATGTCGATGTTCTTTTGATTGATGATATCCAGTGGATTGATGGTAAAAAAAGAACCGAAGAAGAAATTTTTAATACATTTGATGCACTGTATCATGCCGGAAAACAAATTGTATTTGCATCAGATAGACCTTTATCGGCTTTTGAGATGATACCTGACAGATTAAGAAGTCGTTTTGAGTGGGGAATAGAAGCAAATATTAAAATTCCTGATCTTGAAACAAGAATGGAAATTGTTAAGCGTCATGCAGTTTTATCAAATTTTCCGATATCGGATGAAGTTGCTTTATTTCTTGCAAGAGAATTTTCAACAAATATAAGGGAATTAGAGGGAGCATATAATAAAGCAAGTGCAAGAGCCTCAATTGAAGGGGTCGAGTTGAGTGTTGAAAATGTTGTTGAATTTTTGGATTTGAAAAATAAAAAGAAGAAGATTACGGTTTCGGATATTTTAAAGATTTGTGCAAGATATTTTTGTGTGGATGAGGACGAGATTTTATCGACCGCAAGGGCAAAAGAAGTCGTTAATGCAAGAAAATATGCAATATATCTATCAAGAGAAATGCTTGATTTAAGCTATCCTAATCTGGCAAAAGAATTCAGAAAAAATCACACAACGATTATGTATCAGCATGAAAGATTAAAAAAAGATATTCAATCCAATAAGGCTATGCAAATAATTACTGATGAGATAAAAGAATTATTAAATAAATAATTTATTTGATTAATGTTTTAGCAAATTCAACAGTTTCATTATTAATTTGTCCACTTGCCAGTTGAGCCAAGGCCCTTAGTCTTTCTTCTTTATTTAAGATTTCAATTTTAATATTTGTATTTTCATTATGTGTTTTAGAAATCCAGATAAAATTATCTGCTTTAGCACAAATTATAGGTTGATGACTGATACAGATTATTTGCGTTTCTTTAGATAGTTCTATTAAAGAATTCGAAACGGCAGTCGATGTAATTCCGGAGATGCCTGTGTCTATTTCATCAAAAACAACAGTAGATACCTTATCTATGTTTGCAAAAATTGTTTTCATGGCAAGCATTACTCTTGAAATTTCTCCGCCTGAAGCGATTTTTGACAAAGGTGCCATTTGTTGATTTTTATTTGTTGAAATTAAAAATTCTACATTATCGCTGCCGTTTTCTCCTTTTGAAGTTTTTTTAATTGATATTTCGAATTCTGCTTCATTTAATTGAAGATTTTTTAATTGGTAAACAATGGCTTTTGAAAGTTCTTTTGCGTTTTTGTCTCTGTATTCGTTTAATTTGTTTGAAAGCATATCTAATGAATTTAAAAGTGTATTATAATTTTCTTCGATAGCTTCAATATTATTGTCATTACCTGTTAAATTTTCAAGTTTTTTTGAAATGTTTTCTCTTTCTTCTTCAAGATTTTCCCCGTATTTTCTTTTTAGTTTTTGTATTAAAGAAAGTCTTTCGTTTAATTCATCAAGCCTTTGAGGATCAAAATCTAAATTTGAAGAGTAATCTTTTAAATAATTTGCACAATCTTTTAGATTTTCCAATGCGTCGAATAGTGTTTCTTGTGATTGTAATAAATTTTTATCTAATGACGCACAATTTGAAATTTCATATTTGATTTTTGATATGCCTTCTACGATATTTTCATTGTCTCCGTATAATGCCCAATATGCTCCGTATGTTTTTTCTTTTAATTCTTGAGCATTTACTAAAATATCAAGTTCATTTTTAATTTCTTCTTCTTCATTTGTCTTGATTTCTGCGTCATTAAGTTCTTTTAGTTGAAAAGAAAGAAATTCAATTTCTTTTTGATTACTTGCAAGGTTTTCTTTCAGATAATTTAATTTTTTTTCAATTTCTTTAAATTCAAGATATGTTTCTTTATATGTTTTTAAAATTTCTTTAAATTCGGGATTTTTTTTGCTTATGTAATCATCTAATAATGTTATATGATTTTTAGGAGACATATAGGCATAAGTTTGGTGTTGGGAATGAATATCAACGAGATGTTCACGTTTTTGTTTTATTTCTTCGAGATTTGATAAGATACCGTTTAGTCTAAATTTTGATTGAGAGCTTATTTCTCTTGAAATTATGATTTCTTCATTATTAATTTCAAAAACAGCTTCTATTAGGGCCGGTTTTTCTTTATTTAAAAGAATTTCTTTTGAAATTTTTGCACCAAGAACACCGTCAAGAGCTTTTATTATAATACTTTTTCCGGCTCCGGTTTCACCGCAAAGTATATTAAAACCTTTTGTAAATTCTAAAAAAGCTTCTTCAATAAGTATAAAATTTTTAATATATAGTGATTTCAGCATTTTATTTTTTTGGTGCAATTGACCAATGTAGTTTTTCTTTTAAAATATCATAAAATTTATCATTTTGCCTGTTTAAAATTAAAAGTTTTGCATATTTTTCGTTTTTTTCAATTATTATATCGTTATTTGTCGTGAAATCTTCCTGTCCGTCAAAAGTAATGTTTAGTTTTTCTTTTTTTTCAGCGGCGATTATTTTTACTTTTTCATCTGACGGAATTATGATAGGACGGGTATTAAGTGTATGAGGACATATCGGAATAATTAAAAAACAATCTATATTAGGCGAAATAACCGGCCCGCCTGCCGAAAGTGAATAAGCAGTAGAACCAGTCGGAGTTGATATAATTAAACCGTCTGCAACATAAGAACATAGTTTTTTATCATTTATATACAAATCAAGGGTCGCAGTTCTGGCACAATTTTGACCTTTAATTACAATATCATTAAGTGCGGTTTTATTTTTTGATTTTAACATAAGCCGATTTTCAATTTTATAATCACCTTTTTTAAGTTTTTCAATTACAAAATCGGCTTCATTTGGGTGAGCTTGAGCCAGATAACCCAACCTTCCGACGTTAAATCCGATTATTGGAGTATCTTTTTTGCTGTAAAATCTTGAAGCTTTTAAAAATGTTCCGTCTCCACCTATTACAATAGCTAAATCAATATCGTTTTTTAAATTATCGATTGAGAAAATTTTTGCATTTTGAATTTTTGAATTTATTTTTTTCGCAAGAGTTTTTGAATCTTTAAATTCAGGATTAAAAATTATTCCGATTTTTTCAAAAGTTTTTTCCATAAGTTAATTTTATCAAAAATTAATATAGTTGTAAAAATTTTTAGTTTGTGATATCAAATATATATGAGAATAAATTGTGTTGCTAGGGTTAATGCAAATATAGGTCGTGATGTTGCATTTGAAAGAAAATTAAGGGAAGACGAAAAGTCGGATTATTCTGGTGCTATAAATCGAGCGTTAGATTATTTGGGTGTTGTAAATCGTGCTATGGTTATTCATGGGCCAAGTTTTCCGGCTCATGGTAATATTGAGCAAAATGTAGGGTCGCCTTATGAATCGGAAGAATTTTTAAATTTTATTAAATTACATGGATTTAATTCAGTTCAATTAGGACCTACCGGAAAATTAAACGATGGGGATAATTCGCCTTATGTTTCTTCTGTTTTTGCGAAAAACCCTTTGTTTATTGATTTTAGTTTATTGGCGACTCCTGAGTATGCTTCTTTGTTGACTGAAGAAGAATTAATGAATTATTTTAATTCACCTGTTGAAACAGAAGAAAATTATACAAGAGCAAACTATGGTGAAGCTAAAAAAGTTTCAAATATTGTTTTAGAAAAAGCTTATCATAGTTTTTTGGATAAACTATCTCAAGAAGATAAAGACACAAAAAGATTGAATAGGGAATTTAAAACTTTTCAAAGGAAAAATGCCGAGTGGCTTAATTATTATGCAGTTTTAGATGTTATTGCCAAAAAATATGGAACTGACAATTTTTTAGAGTGGGATAATAAGGACAGGTTTTTAATAAAAAAAATAGAAGCCGGAGACACTGAAGCTAAGGATTATTACAGAAAAATAAATGAAGAAAATAGACAACAAATTGAATTTTATAAATTCAGTCAGTTTTTAATAGATAAACAATCAAATGCTGATGATTCAAATAGGGGTTTAACTTATATAAGTGATTTATTAATCGGTGCTTCAAAATTTGATGAGTTAATATTTGAAGATGCTTTCTTAAAAGGGTATAAACTGGGGACTGAAGCGGGCGGTCCGTTTGATTCTCCGCAGTTATGGGGGATTTCTCTTTTAGACCCGAATAAATTATTTAATAAAGACGGAAGTTTGGGCGAAGCAGGGAAATATTTAAAATTAAAATTAAATAAGGCTCTTCAAAATGCTGAAAATATTAGAATAGACCATGCCCTTGGTCTTGTTGATCCTTATATATATGATGAAAGTACTGTTGTGTACGCTCAAAAAAGGGATAAAAATGGTGATGTGGTAAGATACCCCGTAAAAGGAAAATTAAGGGCATCATATTTATCTAAAACCGGAATAGATAAAAATAAAAATTATCCAAGAATTATTCCGGATATCGTGTTACCTCTTTTAAAAGAAAAAGGTATTGATAAAAATGATGTGGTATGGGAAGATTTGGGTCGTGATGCTACGGGTTTGTTTGCTAAAGTGTTTAGAAAAGAAAATCATTTATTCGGAATTAGTAGGATAGATTGGTCAAAAGGAGAAAACGTTCCAAAAGAAAATTGGGTTTATATTGGTTGTCATGATGATATGCCTGTCAGCCAACTCGTAAAAGTTCCAGAAATAAAGGATGCTGACGGTTGGAGTTTGGATTATTTAGCTGGATATTTAAACCCCAGTCCAAATCGTTTAAAAGAAAGAGAAGTATTTAGGAAGAAAATAGCTAATTCAAGAAAAGAAAAAGTTAAGGCAAAGTTCGCTGATTTATTCCGTTCTGCAAGAAATATTCAAGTATCTTTTATGGATTTTTTTGGAATAGATAAGCGTTATAATACTCCGGGTACTTTGTCTGATAAAAACTGGACTTTAAGAGTTAATCCTAATTATGAAGATACATATTACAATAATTTGCAAGAAAATGATTATGCTATGAATATGCCTGAGATTTTATCTATTGCAGTTCAGGCAAAGAGTGACATGGATTTTGCTAAGGGTGAAAAAACTGAATATCAAGCAAAAAGAGAAGCTGAACCTATTTTAAGAAAATTGTCATATTATGATAAGGTTTTAAAAGAAAAAGAATAAATTTTTGTTTGACCTTGTGTTTTTTTATGTTAGCATGTTAAAGCAAATAATCCAAACACCGAAGGAGGTGAAAACAATGCCTGAAGTAAGAGTTCGTGAAAATGAAAATATAGAATCTGCACTTAAAAGATTTAAGAAAAAAATTCAAAAAGCGGGTATCTTATCTGAAATTAAACGCAGAGAAAGATATGAAAAACCTTCTGTAAAAAGGAAAAGAAAATCTGAAGCAGCAAGAAAAAGAAAAGTATAGAATAAAAACCGACAATTAGTGTTGTCGGTTTTTATTATTTATAAACATTTTGCCTTTATGTTATAATAAAGTTGTTAATAAGAAGGAGAGTTATATGGCAAAAGATGCTAGTTTTGATATAGTTTCCGAATTTGATAAACAGGAGCTTTTGAACGCTGTTGATCAGGTAAAAAGAGAGTTGTCGACAAGATTTGATCTTAAGGATTCAAATTCAGATATAACTTTGGATGATGATAAGGCAATTAATATAACTACCAATGATGAAATGAAATTGAAAAATATTTATGATATTTTGCAATCCAAATTAATTAAAAGAAATTTAAGTCTAAAAATTTTAGATCCCCAAAAAGTTGAAAATGCTCTTGGGGGCAAGGTAAAACAAGAAATTAAACTAAAAAAAGGTTTATCGACTGAATTAGCTAAAAAAATTACAGGTTTTATAAAAGATACAAAATTGAAAGTTCAAGCTTCAATTCAAGGTGATTCGGTTAGAGTAACAGGTAAAAGCAGGGACGATCTTCAAGATGTTATTAAGGCCATAAGACAAAAAGAAGATGAAATTGATGCACCTTTGCAATTTACAAATTATAGGTAAGTAATATGAATAATAAAGAAAAAGCTTGCGTTTTAGTTGAAAACGCACATAATTCGCTTGAAAAAATTTTTAAGGAAATTGATGAAATAGCTGAATATAATCAAAAAAAAGTTCTTGATGCCTTTTGTAAAAATAAAATAGGTGAGGAGCATTTTTATACTGTAACCGGCTACGGGCATGATGATATAGGTAGAGACGCTTTGGATAGGACTTATGCTGATGTTTTTAATACGGAAGCTGCAATAGTCCGTCCGCACTTTGTTTCGGGGTCTCATACAATAGCTTGTGCTTTATTTGGTGTTTTGAGATATAATGACAGGTTAGTTTCTGTTGCAGGTGAACCTTATGATACAATGCAACAAATAATTGGTTCTAGACCCAACACAGATGATTTTGAAACAAGTTTAATGGGTCATGGTATTAAATATAACGAAGTGCCTTTGAAAAACGGTTTAGATGTTGATTATGAAAATATTGAAAAATATTTGCTACCTGATACTAAAATGGTTTTAATACAGCGATCAAGAGGATATTCGTTAAGAAAACCTTTAACAATAGACGATATTAGAAGAATAATTAAAATAGTTAAAGCAAAAAACCCTCAAATATGCTGTTTTGTTGATAATTGTTATGGAGAATTTACAGAAAAACTTGAACCAACCGATGTTGGAGCGGATTTGATCGCGGGAAGTCTGATTAAAAACCCCGGTGGCGGTATAGTTGAAGCCGGCGGTTATATTGCAGGCAAGAAAAAATTTGTAGATATGGCAGCCAGAAGGCTTACAGCACCGGGAATAGGAGCTGAAGGTGGAGCTATGCACAATCAGACAAGAGTTATTTTGCAAGGTTTTTTTATGGCACCTAGTGTAACTTCATACGCTTTAAAGGGTTCTATCTTGGCTGCTAAAGTTTTTGAGGATATGGGATTTAATACTTTTCCTTCGTCAAATACAAAAAGAACTGATTTAATTCAAACTATTAAATTTAATAATGAAAAAGAACAGCAGGCTTTTTGCACTATGATTCAAAAAAATTCTCCTGTCGAAAGTTATTTAACACCAATTCCTGATACGGTTCCTGGTTATGATTGTAATTTACTTATGGCCGGTGGAAGTTTTATCGAAGGTTCTACTATTGAGCTTTCCGCCGATGGCCCTGTTAGAGAACCATGGGCAATATATCTTCAAGGCGGTTTAAGTTATTTCCATGTTAAAATTGCACTTAAAGCTGTTGTAGAGGCATTGTTAGAGCAAAGAGAGTTAATTTTTGCCAAGTAAAAATCCGAAATATGTTGCACCTAAGCCTATTATTATGCTTGAAATTATATAAATTATAAAATGTAAATATTTTCCTTCTTTTAGGAAATAAATACCTTCAAGGCTAAAAGTTGAAAATGTTGTTAAACCGCCAAGCAAACCTGTTGTTAAAAAAAACAGTATATTTTGAGGCAGTTGAATTTTATTTAGTAATAATCCTGAGATAAGTCCTATTAAAAAACAGCCTGTAATATTTATCGTAAATGTTGCGGGATAACCTATTTTAAAATTATCTATGCAGGTTTTTGTAATTAAATATCTTAAAGTTGCACCAATTCCGCCGCCTACAAAAATTGATAAAATGTTTAACATTTATTTTTTTCCTTATTCATACCTTAAAGCATCAATTGGATTTAATAAAGAAGCTTTATATGCAGGATAATATCCAAATCCTATTCCAACTAATCCTGAAAAACCAAACGAAAGAAGTATGGGAGCAACAGTTATTTCTATGCTTGTTCCAAATACTCCGCCTACTATAAGGGCAATAACGATGCCTGTAATAACACCTATTAAACCGCCAATTAACGATAAAATTAAAGCTTCAATTAAAAATTGTATTTGAATATCTATTGCTCTTGCTCCTATTGCCATTCGGATTCCAATTTCTTTTGTTCTTTCGGTTACTGAAACCAGCATAATGTTCATTATACCTATGCCGCCTACGACAAGTGAAACTGACGCGATAGAAGCCAGTAAAATTGCAAAAGTTCTTACTGTTGATTTCATTTTTTCTTGAAATTCTGCACTATTTCTTATTTCAAAATCATTTTCTTGCAATTTTCCGAGATTGTGTCTGCGTCTTAAAATTTCTTCTATATCTTTTTCTGCCATGTTTGTGTCTTCAAGAGAAGCAGCTTTTACTATTATTTGATTAACGGACCCCGGAAAATCTGTTCCAAAAACTTTTCTTTGAGCGGTTGTTATTGGGATAAATATAATGTCATCCTGATCCATTGGCCCCATTTGCCCCTTGGACTTTAGTGTTCCTATGACTTTAAAGGGAACATTACCTATTCTTATAGTTTTATTTATAGAATTTACATCTCCAAAAAGCTCTGTTTCAACCGTAGAACCTATTATCGCAACTTTTGCTGCGTTTTTGTCGTCATCTTTTGTAAATGTTCTTCCTCTGCTTATTTCATAATTTTTGACATATAAATATGGTGTTGTAACCCCATATACAGTAGTTGACCAGTTTTGATTTCCATACATAACTTGTTTTGTTGAATTCATAACGGGGGCAACTGCTTCAACGCCCCTTGCTGTTTTTTGAATTGCAGTGGCATCTTTTATGCTTAAAGTGGGTTTTGTTCCCATGCCCATCGAAACCCCGCCGGTTTTTGCAGTGGCGGAGCGAATTGTAAGCAAGTTAGAACCCATAGATTCCATGTTCTCTTGAACTTGTTTATTTGCACCTGAACCTATGGCAAGCATGATAATTACTGCCGCAACACCTATTATAATCCCTAAAGAAGTTAAGGCGGAACGCATTTTGTTTACTTTGAGAGAATTTATTGCAATTTTCATTGTGGATTTGAAATCTATCATGTTTGCCTTGTCCTTTGTTTGAGCCATTCTTCTTTAGGAAGATCGGAGACAATTTTACCGTCTTTAAATTTTATAATTCTTTTTGTATATTCTGCAATGTCAGGTTCATGAGTAACCAGAACAACAGTTTTTCCAAGATTTTCATTTAAATTAACAAAAAATTCCATAACATCAATACTTGTTTTAGTGTCTAGGTTACCTGTAGGTTCGTCTGCTAAAATTAATGGTGCATCATTTACTATTGCTCTGGCTATTGCAACCCTTTGTTGTTGTCCGCCCGACATTTGAGAAGGCATATTGTTTTCTTTTTTGTCAAGACCGACGATTTTTAATGCTTCTCTTGCTCTTTTGTATCTTTCTTCTTCGGGAATTCCTTTATATATCATGGGCATACATACATTATCAATGGCTGATGTTCTCGAAATTAAATTAAAACCCTGAAAAACAAAACCTATTTTATTATTTCTTATGTCTGAAAGTTGATTAGGATTTAGTGAGAAAACATCAACTCCTTCAAGGTAATATTCTCCTGAGGTTGGTTTGTCAAGTGTGCCAAGCATATTCATGCAGGTTGATTTTCCGGAACCCGATGTTCCCATAATAGCCACAAATTCACCTGTTTCAATAGTAAAAGAAACGTCATTAAGTGCATGGAAGGTTTCTTCTCCCATTTGGTACGTTTTTATTGCATTTTTAACTTTTATCAGTTCCATATTTTTTCTCAAAAATTACATTCTTGGCGGACGCATGCTACTCGATTGTTTTTTTGATTTTCCACCGATTGATGAAATAACAACTTTGTCGCCTTCTTTTATTTCATTTGAAATAATTTGTGTTTTATTTTCATCCGATACTCCAAGCTCAACATTATAGCGTTTTAAACCGCTTTTTGTTTGAATCCAAATGCCTTGTTGTTCGTATTTTTGGGTATTATCTTCAGGGGTAAATTTAAGAGCTTTATTATCAACGCAAAGAGCGTCTTTGACTTCATCTGTAATAATTGAAACATTTGCTGTCATACCTGGGATAACAAGACCTTCGGTATTATCTACAGATACTATAACTGTGTACGTTACAACATTATTTGTAGTAGTTGAAGCAAGACGAACTTGTGTAACTTCGCCTTCAAAAATTCTATCTTGATAACCGTCAAGAGTGTATTTTGCTTTTTGTCCGACTTCTATTTTTCCTATATCTGCCTCTGAAACGCTTGTTTCAATTTGCATTTTGGTTAAATCCTTAGCTACTTCAAATAATGTTGGAGTATTGAAACTTGCAGCTACCGTTTGACCAACATCAACCGCTCTTGAAATAACCGTTCCGTCGACAGGGGAAGTAATTTTGGAATATCTTAAATTTGTCATGTTATTGTCAAGCGAAGCTTGTGCAGCACTGACTTCTGCTTTTGCCGCATCAACTTCTGCTTTTGCCTGAAGGTAATTTGAAAGTGCCAACTCAACATCATCTTTTGAAACATAGTTTTTTTCATAAAGATGTTTATATCTTTGATAATTATTTTTTTTGTATGTTAAGGTTGAACTTGCTTTTGAATAAGCTGCTTTTGCATTTCTTAATTTTGCACTTGATTGGTCGACGTTTGCTTGGAATAAACTCGGATCAAGCTCAGCTAAAAGATCGCCTTGTTTAACTATTGAGTTATAGTCGACATAAATTTTGGCAACCGTTCCTGAAACTTGTGTACCGACTGCGATAGTATTTATAGGTTTAATTGTTCCCGATGCTTCAACATATTGAACAATAGAATCCTTTTTGATTGGTTTTGTTATGTATTTAACGGTTGTTTTCTTTAAAATAAAAATAAGGAAAATTATTGCTATTAAAGAAATGACGCCGATTGCTATGTATCTTTTTTTCATCTTACCCCCATAGATTTAAGTAAGGTTTCTCTTGCTACATTATAATTAAATACTGCTTCAACAAAATTCAACTGCGAATTGTTGTAATTCGCAAGGGCATCTTGTAATTCAACATAGTTATTTAAGCCTACACTGTATCTTCCGTCTGCAAGTTCAAAATTTTCAAGTGTTGCTTTAACTTTTGAATTCATGAGAGGAATTTTTCGCTCTAATTGCCGCATATTAACATAATTTGTTTGTACTTCCCAGAAAATATCCGCTTTAGATATATTTACATTATGCAAAGCTATATCTAAGTACGATTCGCCTTCTTTGACCTGATAGTGTATTCCATAAGGGTTAATTGAGCCTAAACCTACACTTGCTCCAAGTTGCAGCGGACTTGAATATGTAGATTCACTTTTTGTATAACCCCAAGTTAGATCGCCTGTTATTTCAGGCAGGTATTGTTTTTTGATTGCTTTTAAAGATTCATTTTGAACGAGTACAAGCATTTCATTTGACTTTAAATCGGGTCTGAGACTAAGGGCCTCATCAACCGCTTCTTTTCTTGTTAAGGTCAAAGGTTTAAATTCAAAATTTTGAATTATATCACGATGTTCAATTCCTGATGATAGCATAATAAGCCCATCAGGAGTTTTTTTAACCGTTTCTTCGGGTGGTTTTATTGTTGTGAAACTTTCAACTTTTTTTCTGTAGTCTGCTTTTAGAAAACTAAAGTTTTCGGTGTTTTTTACAATAAAATCTGTGTCTTCTTCGTAATACATTGAATTTTTGAGTGCTATAAGGGCTGTTTCCAGATTATTTTGCCCTTCAACTAGTTGTATTTTTGAGTCTGTCAGGTTTACCTGTGCATTAACTACATCAATTTTAGATTTTAAGCCTTCATCGAACATTGCTTTTGTACGTTCATAATTGAGGGTGTTGATTCTGACGTTTTGTTCGTATATATCAAGATTGGCTAATGCTGATAAAACTTTATAGTAATTTATTTTAACTTCATAAATTACCCCTAAAACATCAAAATCGTAGTCATATTGGGCAGATTGGGTATCATATTTTGCCATGTTTATTTTCGCTGTTGTTCTTCCGAAATCCCAAATCATTTCAGAAATTCCGACATTAAAACCAAGTGAATTGTCCTGAGAATTAACTATCTTTGTTCCATTGTTGTTGTTGTGGTTATAATTTACTCTGCCTGTTAGTTTTGGTGCATAGTTTGCTCTTTGCTGACCTATTCCTGATTTTGCGGCATTAATTCTTTCTTGTGATACTTGAAGATTGGGGTTATGGGTCATAGCGTATTCTACGCAATCTTCTATTGTCATAACTGAAAGTTGATTTAATGGGGGCCTTCTTCCTGTTCTTACTTCGGGAAGTTTAATTTCTTGAATTCTGAATTGTTGTTTTTTGGTCTTCTTTTGTTTTTTGTTTTGCTCATCTTCTTGATTTTCAATTTTTGTTTTACTTTTTTTGAAAAAATTGAAAAAAGATTTTTTTGTTGTTGTATTATTTTCTTCAATAGCGAAGGTGTTTTGAGCTAATATTAAAAAAGAAAGTATTATAACCGGTGTTATCTTTTTCATTAAAATCTTCCCCTATTGATAAAATTATAATTTAAAAAAGTTAAATTTCATATCATTTTATTGTTGTATGATTTGCTTGCTTGATATTTGTTTTTGTGCGTTGTAGAATTGGGTTAAACTTGATATTTGCGCTTGTAGCTCAGCTGGATAGAGTGTTTGGCTACGAACCAAAAGGTCGGGGGTTCGAATCCCTCCAAGCGCGTATTAAAAAAAGAAGCTATAAAAATGCTTTTTTTTTCATACGACACTTGTCGGGATGCAATCGCTTCGCTTTTGCCATCTCAAAAAACTTGCCCATTGGGGCAACTTTTTTTCGGCAGAGTCTCCAAGCGTGTATTAAAAAAAGAAGCTATAAAAATGCTTCTTTTAGTATGTTATTTTTCGAATTTATATTGTTTAAAGTAGTGTTTTAAAAGTGTTATTAAAAAGTAATTTTATTTGATTTCTCCATTTATTATAGCTTCAACTAATTCTGCTTTTTGTTGGTCTTTATAAAAAGGCGTTTTTTTCCAATTATTTTCAGTAGAGTTCGCTGTCGCAAATATTTGGCTTGCGTCATCATCTAAAACTTTTGCATAAATTTTTAAAGTGTCGGGATGTTGATCATAGTGTAAAAATGTATTTTTACACCAACCTTCCTTGGATAACGTTTCTTTTAGAATTTTATGAGCATCATCACCCATTATATTAATCAATGTTTCTGCAAATTCAGGTTCTAAACTATATGTAACAAACCTTTCTTGATTTTCATCATCTGCAAAATAATTTTTAATTACTTCGGAAGTTCTATCACCTAAAATTTCTGCTACGGCATTAAATTCTTCAAATTTATTGTTTCTTAACATCTTATCTATAGGTGTTTTTCCCCATTCGTCTTTAGTAACACAAATTTTAGCGAATACTTCAGAAGCATTATCACCTAAACCTCTAGCGTAAGCTTTCAAAGTTTCAGGATGTTGACTTTCGTGCAGAAATGTACTTTCTTTATCATTTTTTATTAATAATGTCTCTTTAAAAATTTTAAGTGCATTATCACCCAAAATATCAATAATAGCATTTACAAATTCAGGTTCTTTTTCATAATGAGCAAAAGTGTTGCCATTTTTATCTTGCATTGGAAAAGCAATTTTTAATAAATATGGAGTAATTTTATGTTCTTTGCTCTTAAATTTTTCATAACTACATTTATGAAAGAAAGTTGCACCATTCTCATCTTGTTCTAATAAAGGGGAATTAAGTGCGGTTACGGTATCGATAATAGCATCGCTTATTATGTTTTTAAGTTCAAGAGCCGATTTTTCCGATTTATCGGATGTTTGAAGTTGTTTAATTATTTTGTCTATATCAGAATAATCATCACTTCCCTTGAAGGATATATTATACATTCCTTTTATGTGTTGAAATGAAATTTTCTTAAAATCTTTGGATTCTTGTGTTGTATTTGAAATATTGGAAGAATCGCTATTTCTGTTAATTTTGTTTAATTTAAAATTATTTTGATTTAATCTAATTGGTGAAATTCGCATATTTCCCTTTCTTTAATTGTAAATATTTATATAAAACCTCTGAAATTTTTTTTTTGCTTTTTGATGTTAATTTAAAATTAAGTTTAATTTTAGATAATATCCATATTGCAAAAATCTTTATATGGACAATATACACAGCTTGATTCTTCATAACTTGGTTCAAAATTGCAGTTTTTTATATTTTCTATTGCTTTATAAAACTCTTGAACAACTATTTCGCATTCTTTTTCGGTTAAATTTAAGATTCTTGTTTTTCCATCAAGTAAAAATAAGAAACCGGTCTGTTTTACTTTTTTTCCTGTAATTTTTTCAAAAAAGTATTTATATAAGCACATTTGGTTATAATAATTTTTATATTTTCCGTCTGATGAAAAAGCTTTTTCACTTTCCGGTTTAGAAGTTTTATAGTCAATTATGTTAAAAGTTCCGTCTGAGTTCTTTTCCAGTTTATCAATTATTCCTTTAAATTTATAATTTTCTGTTTCATATTCTATTTTATATTCTGCTGCGTACAAGTTTGAAGCGGGTGTATCAAATAAATGTTGATAGTAATTATCGAGTTCATTTATTCCCCTTTGAAGGTATATTTTTTTTGTTTCTGTATCTGACATTGGATATGTAGAAAATATATTTTTAAATACATTTAATATTTCATCTTTATTTGGGTATTGTTTATTTTTAATTGTTGTGTTAATTACATATTCAAAGGTTCTATGTATTGCACTTCCATAATTTGCGGCATCCGGTATCGATAATCTTGTATCAAAATTTAAAATTTCACTGTATAGGAATTTTCTCGGGCATTCTTGGTATGTGTTAAATAGTGTTTGAGAGAAGGCTCTATCTTTAATTTTTGTATTAATTAAAATTTTAAAATCTCTTTTATAATCATAAGGTCTTTTTGTTAGAATATTTTTATTTATTTTATTTTCAATACTTTCATCAATTTCATTTTTATAAACAATTTCCATTAAATGTTGAGCATTTGTGATCCATTTGCTTGCGGGAGTTGTTCTTTTGCCTGAGCTAATTGCATAGGATAGTCTGAGCGTATGTTTTGCTCTTGTCATTCCTACATACATTGTTTTTATTTTGTCCGAAAGTTTATAGGCTTGCCATTGCTCATCGGTTTTATATTTATCTATAGCGGTTGGAATTGTTGGTTTGAAGCTTGTTGATGAGCTTTCCCAGCGTCTGGCTTGAAGTGAGGGCATATATACATATTCATATTCTTTTCCTTTGGATGCATGGTATGTTGTTAATTGAACAGCATTCATATTGGTCAGGGGTTTATTTGTTTTTATGTCTAAATCATTATCATTTTGAATAATTAACAGGTATTCAATAAAATCATAAAAATGGTTGTTTTTGTGATTTTCGCTAAAATTCGAAGCTTCTTCAATAAGTTTTTTTAACCCTTCAATGTTTTCATTTTTATTTGTTTCTTCTTCAAGATAATATTTAAAAATTCCTGTTTTATAGCCTGTTTCTATAACAACGTTTCTTGTGGATTCGGCTGACATATATTTTTTTAATTCATCATAAATTTTTAGAAAATTATTTATTTTATCTTTTTCTATCCAATCATTAATTTCTTTCATTGATTCAATAAAAGTTTTATTGATTGAAATTTTTTCATAAATTTTTCCAAAATCAATAGGATTAATTTCAAATGGTTTTAAAAGAAGAAGTTTTAATATCTTATCCGAGTATAGTTCCGGATTTGCAAGCATTTGTAAGTAATATAATAGCGTAATTGATGAATTTATTTCAAAAATACTTTTTCCGTCCTTTAATTCTGTTGGAATGTTTTTATCTTTAAATACATCTGCAAAATATTGTAATTGATTGTTAGATGTTGAAATTACTGCAATTTGGGAAAGGTCTTTTTCTTCTTTTTCATTTTTTGGACAGTCATTTGAGTTAATGAGAGTTTCTATTTCGCTTACAATATCCAGACATTCTTGTTCCGAATTATTATAGATTGTGCAACGGACTTTTTTGTCTTGTTTTATTATATTTTCATTTTTTGCTTGCAGATCTTTATTTATGTTATATTTTGAAAATTTCGGGTTAATTTCAAGTCTTCTTTCATCTTCTTTAGAGATGTTTCTTGCAATATCCAGAATAGATTGGGTCGATCGCATATTTTCTTTTAGACAAATAACTTTTGTGTCGGGAAATTTTTCTAAAAAGTTTTGAATAGTATCTAAATTGGCACCTTGAAAAGAATATATAATTTGATCATCATCTCCTACGACGAACACATTTTTGCAATTAGAGGTTAGAAAAAAGACAATGTCGTTTTGCGCTTTATTAGTATCTTGGTATTCATCAACTAAGATATAATCATATTTTTTTGAAATTTTATCTAAAAAAGCAGGGGATTTTTCAAATTTTTCCAATACAAATATTATCATATCGTCAAAATCAATATAGCCTTCTTTTTCCATTTTTGATTTATATAATTCGTAATAATCCCAAATTTCAATAGCTTTATTTATTATTTCCTCTTGTTCGGATAAATTATTTTTTAGTTTTTCAATCTCTTTTGGTTTTGTATTCGGATTATTTTCAAGTTCTTGAATTTCTTTTATGAGTTTATCTTTTTTGGGTTTCCAAGAGGGGTTCTTTTCAATGTTTTCAAAATATTTTTCTTTTGTATAACGATATCTTTTTATTTCTGAGATTTTTTTAATAATTGTATTCAAATAAACATAAGGATTATTTTTGAAATTTCTGTAATATTTTGGATTATATTCATCTATACATTCTTTTATTAATTGATTTTTGGCTGAATCTGTAATAATTCTGTAATTTTCGGGAAGTTCAAAACTTTCTGCAAATTGACCCAGTATATCATTGCAAAAACTGTGGTAAGTGTAAACATTTACGTCAGTGTTGTTGTCATCAAGTATTTTGATGAGCCTGTTTTTTAGTTCACTTGCGGCAGTTTCCGTAAAGGTAAGACACAATATTCTTTCAGGTTCAATTCCTTTATTTAATATTGCTTTAATCCTTTGAGTGACGGTAAAAGTTTTGCCTGTTCCGGGCCCTGCTATTACTAGGTATTTGCCTTCAAGGTTATCAATACATTCTTGCTGTTTTGTATTAGGTTTAATCATATTAATTTATTTTTTCCTTTAAGAATTTTTTAGTAATAAATATTTTTGGATTATAACATTTTATAAAAGTTAATATAAGGATTATTTTAGTAAATTTTACATATTTTTGTTACAGTCATGTTTCATAATTATTTGGTTTGTTTGATTTTCTTTAAAAAAATTTATGTTATTATGTTACTTTGAGGATAGTATGGCAACAAAAGAATTAACTATAGGTAATCCTTTTAAATTAATTTTAAATTTTATGTTTCCAATATTGATTGGAAATATGTTTCAACAATTTTATAATTTGGTTGATGCCCTGATAGTTGGAAGGACATTGGGTATTAAAGCTCTTGGAGCGGTTGGAGCAACTGCACCTTTAATATTTCTTGTGATAAGTTTTATTTTTGCTACCACGCAAGGTTTTTCGGTTATTACTGCACAAAAGTTCGGTGCAAGAGATTATAATTTGGTTAAAAAATCAGTTAGTTCTTCTTTTATATTGTCTTTTGCTTTAACTGTTATATTAACACTTCTGTCTGCTCCTTTTGCTTATCAAATGTTGGATTTTTTAAGAACTCCGTCTGATATTATTGAACCTGCCTATGATTATCTTTTTATTATGTTTATTGGGATTTTTGCAACTGTTTTTTATAATGTTTCATCTAATATTTTAAGAGCTTTGGGGGATAGTAAAACACCTTTATATTTTCTGATATTTGCGTCAATTTTAAATATTATTTTGGATTTAATTTTTATTTTAAAATTTAATATGGGGGTTAAGGGTGCTGCTTGGGCAACTGTTCTTTCTCAGGCTGTTGCTACTGTTTTGTGTTTAATATTTATGTTTTTAAAATTTCCGATATTAAAATTAAAAAAACATGACTGGAAAGTTAGCTGGAGTTTTTTATATGAACATTTGTATGTCGGTATTCCAATGGGTTTTCAAATGTCAGTATTGTCTATCGGAATAATTGCATTGCAATTTGTTTTAAATGGTTTGGGTTCTATTGCGGTTGCTGCATATACTACGGCAATGCGTGTTGACCAGCTATTTTCGCAGATATATCTTGCTTTGGGAGCTACTATGGCAACATATACTGCACAGAATTTCGGTGCCAAAAAGATGTCCAGAATTAAAGACGGTGCAAAAGCAAGTATTTTGATAGCTTTTATTGCAAGTGTTTTTGCGGTTATATTTTTAACATTTTTTGCAGGTAATATAATTGCTTTATTTATGGATGAACCTCATCCTGAAGTTATCAGACTTGCTGTTTTATATATTCATATTATTATGATATTTTTCCTTTTCCTTGGAATTTTGATTATTTATAGAAACATTTTACAAGGTATGGGAAATGTTACGGCACCTTTGGCTTCGGGAGTCGCTGAACTTATTGCAAGAACAGCTTGTGCCTTTATTTTAGGTCATTATTTCGGATATATAGGTATATGTCTTTCAACTCCTGCTGCTTGGGTTGCGGCTGCGATTGTTTTATATGTTGGGTATAAAATTAGTTTGGTAAAAAATTTAAAAAAAATAAGAATGATGAAAATATAAATTATGGAAAAAAGCTCGAAGCGTGCATTTTTGGATTTGCATATTTCAATTTTACTTGCCGGTCTGACAGGGCTTTTTGGGCGTTTAATAACGTTAAACGAAGGTTTGCTTACTTTTTGGAGATTATTTTTTACGGTTGGAATTTTTTGTTTATTTTTATTTTTTAATAAGAAATTTTATAAAGTTAGATTAAAGGATTTTTTTAAAATAGCTTTGGTGGGTGGACTTTTGGGGCTTCATTGGGTATTTTTTTATGGAAGTATTAAATATTCTAATATATCAGTGGGAACGGTCTGCCTTTCTTTAATTAGTTTTTTTACGGCCATAATTGATCCTATAGTCAACAAGCACAGATATTTTAAGCATGAATTTTTATTCAGTTTGATTACAATTTTTGGTATAATTTTAATTTTTAATTTCGACAGTGGTTATAAAACAGGTGTTATTATAGGCATAATATCTGCATTTTTGGCTGCATTATTTACTATATTTAATAAAAAAGTTTCAAAATACAGTCTTGAAACAGTTTTGTTTTATGAAATGGTTGGTGGTTTGATTTGTATAAGTTTGTTTTTGCCTTTTTATTTATATTTTTTTCCTGTTAAAAATGTTTTTCCGGTGGGGTTAGATTTATTTTATCTTGTGATATTGGCTTTATTTTGCACAATATTTTTGTATTATTTTCAAGTCAGCGCGTTAAAAAAACTTTCCGCTTTTAGTGTTAATTTATCGTATAACTTAGAACCTGTTTATACAATTATTCTTGCTATGATAATATTTTGTGAGTATAAAGAATTGAACATCGCTTTTTATATAGGATTTTTTGCTATTTTGATTTCTGTTATTTTGGAAAGTCTTTATGTTGCAAAATGGAGTAAAAAATTCAGTAAAGACTGATTAAATTTTTTTAAAAACATTTTTTGGTTGTTTGCATATCGGACAAACAAAATCATCAGGTTCGTTTTCGATATTTCCTTTGTAAATGTATCCGCAGACAGAACATTTATAACCTTGTATTTCTGTTTTTTGTTCAATAAACGTGGGAGCGTTTTTAGGGGTAAGTCCTTTTTTAATTAAATGATAATAAGCATAGGTCATAGGGGTTTTTTTTGGATTAATAACGTCTCCTTCTGATATTTTTGCAATAAAAATTGTATGGGTTTCGGTTTCTATTGTATTTATTACATCTAAAATTAAATAGCTTACGCAATTTGGAATTATATTAAGATTTGAGATTGTTATTTTTTCAATATTTTCGAATTTATTAACATTTCTTCCGGATTGAAAACCAAATGTCGGAATTATATTTTCGTCAATATCTTCCGGCAGAATGGAAATTGCAAAATGTTTTGATTTTTTAATACATTCGTTTGTATAGTTGTTATGGTTAATACTTACTGCAACAGTATTATAGGTTACTTGAATTAAACTGTTTACAATGCAGCCTGTTGATTTATTTTCATCGTTAACGGTTGCGGTATATACTCCGTAAGTTAGATTTTTAAGCGATTCTTGTATATTCATCTTTTCTCCTATATAGCTTTTTCTATTTTTAAAAGTTTTTCTTGATAATTTATTCCTTGTGAATATCCTCTTAATTTATTATTTGAACCGATTACCCTGTGGCAGGGAATAATAATTAAAATTGGATTTTTGTTGTTGGCATTTCCGACAGCTCTTGAAGCATTTTTATTTTCGATTTTGTTTGCTATATCTCTATATGTTGTATAAGTTCCATAAGGAATTTTAATTAACTCCATCCAAACTTTTTTTTGAAATTCTGTTCCGTCGGGTTTTATTGGAATATCAAATTTTTTTCTTTTTCCTTCGAAATATTCATCAAGTTCAATAAATGTTTTTTCAATTAATGGACTTAAAATAAAGTTTGAATTATCTTTTATTTTATTGAATTTTAATCTGATTATTTTGTTTTTATTTTCAAATATTGTTATATAGCCGATTTTAGTTTTTTTATAAAAATAATTCATAGTTAATATTTTGACTTATTTTGTAAAATTTAGCAATAATTTTTTTCTTATGTTTTATAATATGTATACGGATTAGAGCTTGAAGCAAACAATGAAGAAAATAATTTTATTTTTAATATTATTGTTATTAAACAGTTCATCTTTTGCACTTGTCGAAAATAAAAAAATCGACTTAAATCAGGCAATTGATATAACTTTAAGTGCAAATCCGAGGGTGAAAATTGAAAAATTAAATGTTGAAACATCAAAAAATGAAATTAATATCGCAGACAAATTACAAAATCCGTCTTTGCATACTTTTCAAAATATAGGAACGGCTGGCGAAGGTAATCCTCAACAGGTTGGGGCTGATTATACAATAGAAATATTAAAAAGAGGGAAAAGAAAAGATTATCAAAAATCAGAATCAATTGTTGCATATAATAATCAAAAATTTAAAGAACAGCAGTTGATATTAAATGTAAAAAAAGCTTATATAGATTTATTGCTCAAAAAATCATATTTAAAAATATTGACCGAACAAAAAGAGCTTTCTAAGGAGTTGTTTGATTTTGCAAAAACAGAATCTCAAAGAGGTAAGTTACCTAAAACAGAAGTGATACAAGCACAAATTGCCCTAAATAGAGCTATAATGTACACCAATTCGGCTAAATCTGAGGTTATTTTTGCTCAAAATCGTTTAAATTCAACAATGAATACCAGTGAAATTAATTATGATACAAAAGAAGATTATTTGGATGATAATTATAAGGCACTTAATACAATAAGCCCTTTGGATAACGGATTTGATTTTGAAAAAATTAAGGAATATGCACTTTCTCAAAGGTATGATTTGTTAAAGGCTTCTCAAGAGGTTGAAAGTGCAAAGTTTAATTTAAAAGTGGTTAAAAGTCAGTTGATTCCCGATGTTGAAGTAACAGGCGGCTATGCTTATCAAAATAAGAGTGTTTCCGCTAACGGTAATTATCTTTCGGGGGCTTATGTCGGAGCAAGTTTGGTTAATATTCCCTTGTTTTACAGGTATAAACCTGAAATTAAAAATGCTGAACTTGAAATTGAAAAAGCTCAACTCAGATATGAAGATATCAAGGTTGACGTTATAAGAGATTTGACGGATGCTTGGGAAAAATTTGTTATAGCCAGAGATAATCTTAATTTTTATAATAAAGAGCTTTTGTCAAATTCAAGAGATTTGTTAAAGGAATCAAAAATAAATCTTGATAAAAAGGAAATAGATTTAACTTCGTTTTTGGTTTCTAAAAAATTGTATTTGGAACTTATGCTTGGTTATGAATCGGCCTTAGCAGAATATTATAATTGCTATGCTGAGTTGTTAAAAGAAATGAACGCGGATAATTTGGATGTAATTAAAGACGATAGAGTTTAAAGTTGAAATTGGTATTTTAAACCTTCATATTGTACAATAATCGGATATTTGTCCAAATCTTCAAAGAAAAAATAAAAATACTGACTTTTTCTCGGGCTGATTGTTGCAGAGTATTTGATAGAATGTTTTAATACTTGATTTCCTATTGTTTCTAATCTTGAAAAGGCAGATTGATTTGATTGTTCAGATGAGTTTTGAACCATAGATTGATTCATTTCATTATAGTTTGCAGTCATTCCTGTCATATTTGTAATAGTAGCTCCCATAGAACTCATAGCTGCCATTGATGAAGCCTCTTGATTTTGCCAAATATCAAGATAGTTATTTGAAGTGATAAATTGAAGATTTCTGTCAGGGTTTGACATTGATAAATCTTCGACTTTGAATGTATATGGCGTTTCATAAGAAAGATTTTCTACTTGTACAAATAAAGCAAGAATTTCAGGAACAGGAGTTTTGGAAATTCCCATTTTAAGATTTATACTTTGATTTGATTTTTTATAGACATTAAAAACAAAATCTTCGTTAGTTTTTATAGTTTGCGTGTTGTTGGAATTATAATCATCTCCAACATAAGTTAACGTTGCACAGCCGCTGAACAAAAACATTGCACAAGTTAAAAGTATCAGTTTTAATTTTTTAATTTTCCCCATTTGATATTATAATAGCGTATTTTCTATTTTTGAGCAATAAAAAATCCTGATAATTATCAGGATTTTTTATTTTATTGAAATTGAGCTTTTTCTTCTTCTGTTACACCTTTAATTGTAAGGTTTACTCTACCTTTATCATCGATTTTTTGAACTTTAACAATAACTTCTTGTCCTATTGTTAAATGTGGTTCAATAGTTTCAATTCTTTCGTTGCAAACTTGAGAAATATGCACCATACCATCTTTTCCGGGAGCTAATTCAACAAAGGCACCAATTGGAATAATTCTAACTACTTTGCCTTTGCAAACCATTCCGGCTTCTGCCCTGAAGGTTAAGTCTTTAATCATTTTTTTAGCTAATTCAGCACCTTCTTTATCATTTGATGTGATTGTAACTTTGCCGTCATCTTGGATATCAATTTCAGCACCTGTTGCATCGATAATTCCTCTGATTGTTTTACCGCCGGGTCCGATTACTGTGCCTATGTCTTCTTGAGGAATTGTCATAGATAGTAATCTTGGTGCATTTGGTGAAATTTCGGGTCTTGGAGTACTTATAACTTCTTTCATACAGTTCATGATATGAAGTCTGCCTTCTTTGGCTTGAGCTAATGCTCTTCTTAGGGTTGGATTGGATATGCCTTTAATTTTCATATCCATTTGAAGGGCAGTTATGCCTACTTCATTACCCGTAACTTTGAAGTCCATATCACCTAAAAAATCTTCAATACCTTGAATATCTGTTAAAACAATGTCGGTATCTTCTTCATGGATTAGACCCATTGCAACACCGCCTATCATACATTTAACAGGAACACCAGCGTCCATTAATGCCATGGAACTTGCACAAGTTGAGCCCATTGAAGTTGAACCGTTGGATTCCAATACGTCTGATGTTACTCTTATTGTATAGGGGAATTCTTCTTGAGATGGAAGTGCAGGAACATTAGCCCTTTCTGCCAAATTTCCATGACCTACTTCACGACGCCCCGGTCCTCTTAGAGGTTTAACTTCGCCGACTGAAAATCCTGGGAAAATGTATTTGTGCATATAGTCTTTTGTTCTAACAGGGTCAACTCCATCTAGTTCTTGAGCCATGCCGGGACCAGCCAGAGTTGCAACTGATAAAATTTGAGTTTGACCTCTTGTAAATACAGCTGAACCATGAACCATAGGTAAAACGCCAACTTCGCACCAGATAGGACGTACTTCGGTTGTTGTTCTTCCGTCTGCTCTGACACCTTCATTTTTAATCATTGCTCGCATAATTTTCTTTTCAAGAGCTTTAAATTCTTCCGCAACGAAATCAATACCTGTTTCTTCAATCATTTTAGCTATGGGGTGTTCTTCGCCTAAAGCTTCGATTTTTTCTTTTACAACTTCTTTGATTTTATCAAGTTTTTCGTTTCTTTGATCTCTGTCTGTTGTGTGATATGCGTCAACCACAGCATCATAAGCTGTATCTTTAATAATTGAAGCTAATTCTGATGTGTCGTAAGGATTAACAAATTCTTGCTTTTCAATACCGCATTCTTTTGCAAAAGCTAATTGAGCTTCGCATTGTTTTCTTATTTCAACTTGAGCAAATTCAACCGCTGCCATAATATCGTCTTCGGTTACAAAGTTGCAACCTGCTTCAACCATGATAACTGAATCATGAGTACCTGCAATAACGATATTCATATCTGATTTTAAATCTTGACTGTGAGTTGGGTTTGCAATAAATTGACCGTCTATCCTTCCTACTCTAATTGCACCGACAGGGCCTTCAAAAGGAGCACCTGACAACATTAGGGCAGTTGAAGCACCGATAATAGATAAGATATCGGGTTGTTCTTCTTGATCATAAGAAAATAATTGTGAAACAATTTGAACATCATTTCTGTACCCTTTTGGCCATAATGGTCTTATGGGTCTATCTATTAATCTTGATATTAATATTGCTTTTTCTGAGCTTTTTCCTTCGGTTCTTGTATATCCTCCGGGGATTTTGCCTATAGCAGACATTCTTTCTTCATAGTCAATTAATAACGGGAAGAAATCTATCCCGACACGAGGTTCTTTGCTAACTGTTGCGTGGACAAATAGCATTGTATTTCCGCATTTTACTGTTACAGAGCTTGTTGCTTGTTTTGCGTATTTTCCTGTTTCTACTTCTACGGTTTTCCCACCAACCGTAAGAATCATTTTTTTACTTTCAGGCATGTTTGTCATTTTCTTCTTCTTTCTTCTTTATATAACTATACGAAAATTTTATAATAAATGGTGTTTAAAAGCAATCTCGGACTTTTTTTAAAAATGAAATTTCAAAAAATTAATTTTTTATTAACATAATTATCTATTTTTAATTTTGCCGTTATTATAAAGAAGTAAACTCATAAAAAATCAGAAAAATGGAGGATATTATGATTAAACCTTTAGCAGACAGAGTTGTTATTAAAGTAATCGACGATGTTCAACAAACATCAGGCGGTATTTTTATTCCTGATAGTGCAAAAGAAAAACCCCAAAAAGGCGAAGTTGTTGCTGTTGGCCCTGGAAAAACTCTTGATAATGGGGAAAAAGAACCTATGGAAGTTAAAGTTGGGGATATAGTTCTTTTTGCAAAATATTCAGGAACTGATGTCAAAATTGATGACGTTGAGTATAAAATAATTAGCGTAAAAGACGCTTTAGCAATTTTAGCTTAAAAAGTATTGTATTAGTTAGAAATGAGGAAAGAAATTATGGCAAAAAAAGTTGTTTTTGATACAACTGCAAGAGAAGCTCTATTAAAGGGCGTAAATGCTGTTGCAGATGCTGTTAAAGTTACACTTGGACCTAAAGGTCGTAATGTAATTATTGAAAAGAAATTTGGTGCACCTCAAATTGTTAATGATGGTGTTACAATTGCGAAAGAAATTGAATTGAAAGACGGTTTAGAAAATGCCGGAGCTCAATTATTAAAAGAAGTTTCATCTAAAACTAATGATGTTGCTGGTGATGGTACAACAACTGCTTCGGTTTTAGCTCAAGCAATTTTTAAAGAAGGTATTAAAAACCTTACAGCAGGTGCAAATCCAATGGGAATTAAACGTGGTATTGCTTCTGCGGTTAAGATGGCTCATCAAGAAATTAAAAAAATGTCAAAATCTGTTGACTCAAAAGAAATGAGAGCCCAAGTTGCTGCAATTTCAGCAGGTAACGATAAATTTATCGGTGATTTAATTGCTGATTGTATGGAAGTTGTTGGAACAGACGGTGTTATAACTGTTGAAGAATCAAAAACTTTCGGAACAGATAAAAAAATCGTAGAAGGTATGCAATTTGATAAAGGTTATATTTCACCTTATTTCATTACTGATCCTGAAAGAATGGAAGCAGTTTTAGAAGATGCTTATGTTCTTTGCGTAAATAAAAAAATCAACTTAATTGCTGATTTAGTACCAATCTTAGAACAAGTTGCCCGTGACGGTAAATCATTACTGTTAATCGCTGAAGATGTTGAAGGCGAAGCTCTTGCAACATTAGTTGTTAACACTATGAGAAAAGTTTTAAGAGCAGTTGCAGTAAAAGCTCCCGGTTTTGGTGACAGAAGAAAAGCAATGCTTGAAGATATCGCTATTTTAACAGGCGGTCAAATGTTTACTGAAGAACTTGGTATTAAATTAGAAAATATTACAGTTCAAATGCTTGGAAAAGCAAAAAGAGTTACGGTAACAAAAGATGAAACAACTATTGTTGTGGATGATTCAACAAAATCAGCTGTTGCTGAACGTGTTAATTTGATTAAGAAACAACTTGAAGCATCGGATTCTGAATATGATAAAGAAAAACTTCAAGAAAGAATTGCAAAATTATCCGGTGGTGTTGCAGTAATTGAAGTTGGTGCAGCAAGTGAAGTAGAATTAAAGGAATCTAAATTAAGAATTGAAGACGCACTTAATGCTACTCGTGCAGCTCAAGAAGAAGGTATTGTTCCCGGCGGCGGTGTTGCATTGTTAAGAGTTCAACAAGTTCTTCAAAAAGAGTTGGAAACAAAAACTTTTGAAAGTGACGATGAAAAAACAGGCTTTAAAATTTTAACTGCAGCACTAGATATTCCTCTTGTCGCAATTGCAAATAATGCAGGTGCGAAAGGTGAAGTTGTAGTTGATTCCGTAAGAAAACACGAAGGTGCTTTTGGATATGATGCTTTGGCAAATAAATATGTTGATATGTTTGAAGCCGGTATCGTAGATCCTGCTAAAGTAACAAGATCAGCATTAGAAAACGCTGCAAGTGTTGCTTCAATGTTATTAACAACAGAAGCTGCAGTTGTTGAAATTCCGGAAGACAAAGCTCCGGAAATGCCTATGGGCGGTGGAATGCCAGGCATGGGCGGCATGGGAATGATGTAAAACCGTAGCGCGACTGCGCTAGGTTTTACGAATGACCCTATGGTGTGCGAGCTCGTGACGGCAGAGCGTTGAGCTCTGGCGAACAGAGCGAAACCGTACCTAAGCGACATTTCAAATTCTTGCCGTAGGCGAATTTGACAGGAGCAAAGTCAATAATCCAAGACAACACAAATTATATAAAAGCCAAGGTGATGAGCCTTGGCTTTTATCGTCATGCTGAATTTATTTCAGCATCTTACCATGTTTATTTAAGATACTATACCTATTAAGACCCTGAAACGAGTTCAGGGTGACGGGATTGTTATATTTTGTCATGCTGAATTTATTTCAGCATCTTACCATGTTTATTTAAGATACTATACCTATTAAGACCCTGAAACGAGTTCAGGGTGACGGGATTGTTATATTTTGTCATGCTGAATTTATTTCAGCATCTTACCAACTAACAAAGCTCACTTCCAATCCAGTGATAAATCTTTAAAATCAGGATTATTTTCTTTTATAAGATTTAACTTCCATTCCCTATGCCATCTTTTTAACTGTTTTTCTCTTTTGATTGCGAATTCTATTGAATCAGTTAATTCAAAGTATACTAATTTGTTAACATTATATTTATTTGTAAAACCTTTAACAACTTTATTTTTATGCTCCCAAACCCTTTTTTCTAAATTGCTTGTAACTCCTATATACAAAGTTGTTTCAGAATAATTTGTCATTATATAAACTGCACAAGTTTTATCCATAGATTGATTATAACATATTTTAGTTTTCAGACCCTGAAACGAGTTCAGGGTGACGGGGTCAAATTCAGTGTGACGGGTTTAAGTTCAGAAAAAAAGAAATTTGATTATTGAATAATATACAAACCTAAAGGAAATTATGAGTTACACGTCTATCCCAATTAATTTCTTTTTCAATAATTTTAGCAGGAATACCTGCTATTATAGTATTTTCTTCTAAAAACACTTTATTAACAAGTGAACAAGCTCCAATAATTGAATTTGATGGTATTTTTGCTCCTTTTAAAATTACAGCTTTCGCTCCAATCCAAACATGGTCTCCTATTATTATATCTTGTGGAATATTTTTTATCTGTCTTGTATTTATATCGTATATTGTATGCCCGTCATTAGGTCTAATTGTAATATCATAACTTAACATACAATCTTTCCCCAATATTACTTTAGTATTTTCTGAAGATACGAGAAAAAAATTCGCATCTTTTATTGTAGTATATTCGCCAATTTCAACAATATTATTGCGTCCGGCTACGATTGTGGTATCTCCATGTACATTAAATGGGTGTATTTTTACCAAACTATTTTCTTTGCAAGAAATATGACATTTTTTTACAACAGTAAATGGTTCATAAATCTCCACTCTTGAATTTTTTCCCCATATACTAACCGTTAAATTTTTTATTTTAGGATTTTTAATTATTGTTCCATCTTGTTTTATCAAGACAAAATTTTTTCGATATTTCTTTTTCAGAAAATAATTCTCAATCCGTTTTTTGAAAGTTGACCAATATGAGCACTTATTAAGCGAAATTATTTTAATTTTTTTAAAATAATTATTTAAACTCTTTTCTACAATATTAGGTTTTTCTAAACATATCAAAATACAATCTGCGTTTTGTTTATATATTTCTGATATTCGAACTACTTTGTAGCTAAAATCTTCTTTAATGGAACTATTTAGCTCATATTTTTTATCTGCTACCCCAATTATATTTAAATCTGAAAGATTATAATTGTTATATGTTTCAGTGAAAAATTTTCCTGTTCCATATATTAAAACACGCTTATTTTTTAGTTTTTTCTTTAATCTGTTTATTTTTTTTGCTAATGCATTGCTAAACACTAAAAACCCCGAATATATAAAGCATTAATCTTATATTTTAGTTAATTTTATTGCATCATTTTAACATGAAACCTTATATTTAACAAACTTCATGCGATTTTTTGCAATTTTAGTTTTTTTAATCAAAAATAAAATATATAATTAGAGGAAAGAATTTTACTTTCTATACCAAGGTTTAAATTCTTCAATTTCATCAAATAAATTGCAATAATCTCCCTTAAAACAAATACATCTATCATCGATATAAAGATATGAAGATAATTTTGTATTAGTTACATCTTTAAAGAATTTATCTAAATTATTATTAATTAGCCATTTTGTTGCAAGCATTAAATTTCTTGATGTAAAAAGATACAATTCAGCTTGTTTTGATAATTTTTCTATAAATTCATAAGCTCCAATTTTAATTTCTGGAATATAATTTTCATTAAATTTATCTTTTCCATATTCATTTAAAACGCCATCTAAATCTATGAGTATTTTTTTGGTGAACATATTTTTTCTTTACTTTCTAATGGTATTTTTTAAACTAAAATCTATATAATTTGTTATAATATTACATAAAAATAAGAATATTATCAATATAGATAACTTTTCAATGGATTTATAAAAAATAATATAACCTCTAATATAAAAAAAGAGGTTACTATGGAGCTAAAGAAAAAATTAGGCAAACGAATACAAGAATTGCGTCTAAAAAATAATTGGAAGCAAGCAGAGCTTGCAGAAAAAGTCGGCATTGCAAACAAAACTCAAAGTTGTATTGAAACAGGCAAAAATTTCCCTTCATCCGAATTAATAGAAAAATATGCCAAAGCCTTTAATGTTAAGTTGTCTGATTTGTTAAATATTTCTCATATTGAAGATACAAGTGTTTTATTAAAAGAAATTCAAAATATTTTAAATAACGCAAATGACGAGGAAATTAAATTAATTTATAAAATAGTAAAAAGTATAGTGAATTAATTTATTTAAGGCGGTTATGCGAGTTTTTTGCAATTTTAGTTTTTTTAATCAAAAATAAAATATATAAATAGAGGAAAAATTTTGATAAAAAAACTAAACACAATTAAAGGTGATTTTTTTGGCGGAGTTATTGCAAGCATAATAGCGCTTCCGCAAGCTCTTGCTTTTGGCGTAGCATCAGGACTTGGCGCAGTCGCTGGGGTTTGGGGTGCTATAATTTTATCATTTGTTACAGCTCTTGTGGGTCTAAATTGTCCTGTAATATCAGGTCCAACAGGGCCGAGTGCTATTATTATCGCTCATATTTATGCACTTATGAGTGGTGACATTTCAAGCGTGTTTTTAATTTTGGCGTTTAGTGCAATAATTCAGATGATAATATCAATAACTTCAATCCCATCATTAATAAAATATATCCCATATCCTGTAATATCAGGGTTTTTAAGCGGTATTGGAATAATAATTATAATTTTGCAAATTTCTCCGATTTTAGGAGGCGAAAATTATTCATCAGTATTAATTGCGCTAAAAAATATACCTTTATGTATTCAAAATATTAATTTTGATACGGCTTTATTGGGTTTAATTTCTCTTTTGATTGTATTTTTAATTCCAAAGAATATTTCAAAATATGTTCCATCTCAAATTATAGCCTTAATTTTAGGCAGTTTAATTTGTTATTATTTTAATTTTGAAGCAGAAAAAATTTCTGCTATAACTTTTGAAATTCCAAAATTTGCACTTCATAATTTCAATTTTTCGATTTTATCAAATTCATTAGCAATAGCTTTATCCATATCATTTGTTTTAACTTCGGAAAGCCTTTTAACAGGGCTTGTTATGGAGTCTTTAGCTAAAAAGAAATATAATCCTAAAAAACTTGTTTTTTCTCAAGGTTTGGGAAATTTAATTTGTTCATTTTTTGGCGTTATGCAGGGTTCTGCTGCTACTATGAGGAGTGTTGCAGCGTATAAGGCGGGTGCAACTACAAAATTAAGCGCTATTTTTTCATCTTTAATATTATTAATTGCCTTATATAAATTTTCTTTTTTGATTTCTCAAATTCCAATATGCACTCTAAGCGCTATTTTAATTAAAATCGGATATGATATTTTAGATTTAAAAATATTTAAGATAATAAAACATGCACCAAAAGACGATGTTTTAACTTTGTGTATAGTTATATTTTTAACTGTTTTTTATAATTTAATTTTTGCAATTATTACAGGTATTGTTTTAGCTTCAATTCTTTATGCTAAAAGAATAGCTGACAATACAAATATTAAAGAAACATATAATCCTGAAGGTTATAGTTTAGATGAAGCAAAAGCAGAAAAAGAATCACACTATAAAATCAGAATTTTACATATAGACGGGCAATTTTTCTTTGGTTCAATCAGCCAAATTGTTTCCCATTTTGATGAAATGCTTGGGGTTGAATATATAATTTTAACTTATCCTAATTCGCATAAATTGGATATGTCAGCAATATTTGCTCTTGAAGATATAATTTTGAGGCTCGATGCACAAAAGATAAAACTTTGTTTTGTGACTTCTTTTGATGAAATATATAATCAGCTTGAAGCTATTAAAAAGGAAGGTTTTGATTTGTTATTGTACAAAAATGAACAAGAAGCAATAGATTTTGCACTTGAGAATATCAGGAGTTAAAATTTTTATTAGTCTTTTTAATAAACAATTAATATATTTGAAGAGTAATTTGGTAAATCAGTTTATCTAAATATTTTGTGATAAATAAAGGGTATTTATTGCTTTTTGTATTAAAAGTTAAGAAATATTAATCTGCAAATTATTATATAAAGTGATTTTTCATTTTTTTTGATTTTAAGTTTTGAAAAAAAGCAATTTTATTTTCTACAAATTTTTTATTTATTTATATTTTGTCATCAAAATGGAAGGAGTTTAAGATGAGTTTATCGACAATGAAGTTAGCTATGGCAGGTAAAAATTTAACATCAAATGATAAAGGTTCCATAGGAAATAGGGTTGAGTATGGTGTTAAACAAGGTATTAATTATCAAAAAGGCGTAATTAAAGATACGTTTACAACAGCTGCTGGTGTTGCAGGTTCTGTTGGTGCTGCTGTTGCAGTTTCAAAATCAAAAGTGGCTCAAGATGCTATTAGGAATTTAGGTAAAAAGGTTGCTGGTACAAAAATTGTTAAAGATTGTGCAAAATCATTAAAACCTTATGCAACAAAAGCTAAAAATTGGATTTCAGCTCTTCCAAAACCGGCAAAAGCTGTGTTAGGAGCTGGCTTAGCTCTTACTGCAATTATAAGTGGTAATAATCAAGCTAGGACAATGTATAATGCAGGAAAAATTGATCAAGAATATACAGATAAAGCTAATATGCAAAAATTAATAGGTTAATTTATTTTATAATATAAAGACCTCGAGTTTTGCTCGAGGTCTTTATTATATATTTATTCACCGTACCACATTACTTCGACGGCATAATCAGGTGCATCAATCAAAGCACCAAATTTTGAATACTCCAAATTAGCTTTTTCATAGTTTTTATTGCTTGGGAATAATTTAGTTAAAAGTCTTATTCCTGCTGCAACAACAGCACCAATTCCGGCATATTTAACGATTGAGCGACTTGCACCTCTTGCTTGTGTTGCAGTGTTGGATACAAATGTGTCCACCGCTTCTTTGTTAAAGATCGATGAAAGTTCAGATTTTGTAGGTATTAAATAACGTGCACCTGCACCTGCAAGAGCACCTGCACCGGCTGTTAAAGCGTATTTGCCGTACGAATTTTTTGTTTTTTCCGATGTTCTAATTGCTTGAACCATAATCTTCACACTTTCTTCACAAGATAATCATGCCAATTCTCTTTTTGAGTTATGACATTAGCTATTTTCTACTCATCTTGATTTGGTCAAAAAAAAATCAAATCACCTGTGTAGCAAAAATTTGTAATTCCCTAACCGATTTCACAAATTTTTTCTATTTTACCATGTAAAAATTTATATGTCAACACTTATATAAAAATTTTTTGTTTTTTCTTTATTTTTTTCGATCAAATTATTTTTTTCTTGTTTCGCAAGGGATTTAATTCTAAGTTCTTCTTTTAGTGCAGAAGATTTATCTTCAAAAATATCTACATATATAATTTTTTTGGGTTTATGGCTTTTTAAATATTTTGCTCCTTTGCCTTCAAGATGTTGTTTAAATCTTTTAAAAACATCTTTTGCAATTCCGCAATATAGTTTATTATCAATGGTTTGAATTATGTATACAAAGTATTTCATCTAATACCTTTAAGATTTCTTTTTCATTTTCTAATCGTACGAGCAGACATCTGTATTTTGAAGCATTTTTAATAGAAGAAATATAATAATTATAAAATTTTCGCATGAATTTAATTCCGTTAATTTCTCCCATATTTTTAACTTCAAGGGATAAATGTTCTTTTAACATTTTAATTTTTTGGTTTAAATCGGGTTCTTTTATCTCTATTCCTTCATTCAGATATTTTTCAATTCGATATGGAAGTGTGAAATCACCCATAATGCCCCTGCCAATTGAAATGCCGTCACATTTAGTTATTTTAAGACATTTTTTAGCATCTTTAAGATTTTTAATATCTCCGTTTGCAAAAACGGGAATTTTAAGTTCTTTTTTTAAAAGTCCTATTTTCTCCCAGTCGGCATGACCTTCATACATAGCATTTCTTGTTCTTGCATGAAGTGTTATAAAATCAGCTCCTGCTTCTTCCATAATTTTTGCGAATTCGATATAATTTTCTTCACTTTTTGACCATCCTAGTCTGCATTTTACACTTACGGGCAGTCCGGTTGTGTCTTTGATTGATTTTAAAATGTCAGAAGCTAGTTTTGGTGTTTTCATCATGGCGGAGCCGTCGCCTGAAACAACAACTTTTTTAACCGGACAACCGCAGTTAATATCTATCATACTGGCATAAGGGGCAATGATTTTTGCTGCAGAGGTCATTTTATCAACTTTATGTCCGACTAATTGAAAAGAAAGGGGGTATTCAAATTCTTCAAATTGAATAATTCTCGGATTAGGATTATTGCACAACATTTCTGATGAAATCATCTCTGTTGTCATAAGGCATTTAGAACCGTATTTTCTAATTAGTCCTCTAAAAACAACATCAGAAATTCCTGCAAGTGGTGCTTGAATAACTTTAATTTCATTTATATTAATTTTTTTATTTATTGAGGGCATTTAAATAATCTTTTAATTCCTTAATTCTTGACGTTGCAAAATTTGTCATTTCGTCTTTTTCGGCTCCTTTTAGAGAAATAAATTTCTCATAATTTGAAACAGCTTCTTTATAATTTTCGCTATTATCTAAATTAACCGCGAGAGAATAATATGCGGAAGCAAAATTTGGATTTTTTGAAATTAACAGTTTATATTGTTTGATTGCTTCTTGTGGTTTTTTAAGCTCATCTAAACATAATCCCTTGTAATAAATTCCATATTCATCATTTGGATTTTTATTTAAAAGTTTGTTCAAATCTGCTAATGAATCATTGTATAAACCTTTTTCGTATTTATTTATTGAATTTTGCAAAAGTTCAGAGGTTTCTGTTTCTTCAATATTTTTAAGAATATTTTTTGCTTCTTGATTTGAATTGTTTATAGCAAGAATTTTATTTGCGGTTATTTTTGCATTTTGAATGTCATTCATTGAATAATAAGCCCAAGCACTGCTTGTAAGCGTTTCAATATCATTTGGTTCTTTTGATAAAACTTCAAGGTAGTATTTGTTTGCGTTTTTATAGTCGTTCATTTGCCAATAGCAGCTAGCAATAGCAAGGTTTACTTCTTTTGTTTTGTTTTGGATTTTTGAATATTCGCTTATAGCTTGAGCATATTTTTTTTCGTTGAATAATTTTGTAGCATTTTCATATTGAGTGTTTGCACTTAATGCTTTAGAGTCAGCCAGATATTTTTTTAATTCTTGGCTGTTTGGAATTATCATTAAGCCTTTTTCGCAAATTTGATTTGCAAGAGGGTAATTTTTTTGCTCCATATAAATTTGTGCTAAATTTAAGTATGTTTCTTCTTTTGAAGGATTAATATTTTGGGCTTTTTTATAGTATTCAACAGCTCCTGAATAGTTTTTATTTTTATGTAATTCAAGTGCATAGTTAAATTGTGCTTCATAATTAGTTGGATTGGAATTTGCTTTTGCAAGAAGGTAAGATTGTAATTTTTGACCAGAGAAATGGTTTAAAATTATATCATCGGCTAAACTTCTTGCATTTTTGTTGTTTGGGTCAATTGCTAATATTTTATCATATTGTTTGAGTGCTTCATCATATCTTTGTAACTCTTTCAGGGCATTTGCTTTATATTCAAGAACCTCAATATTGTTTGGTTTTTTTAGAAGTAATTTATCGTATATATTGATTGCTTCTTGGTAGTTTTTTTGTTGAGTATATAAAGAAGCAAGATTGTATAAACTTGTATCATCCGAACTATCTAAATTTGCAGCTTTAAGATATTGTGTTTTTGCTGCTTCAAAGTTGCCTTGCTTTTGATAAATCGCACCCAGATTAATATAACTTTGAGCATCATTTGGATTATTTACAATATTTTGTGTCCATTTGTTTTCGAGAATTTCAAGAAGTTCCGGGCTTTTGTCTCCATATTTTAGGGCAAGATTATATTGTTCCATACTTGCTTCGTAATTTTTTGCTTCATCAAGCATAACACCGTATAAAAAGTGAAGTTTTGGGTTATCAGGATTAAAACTTATTGCGTCTTTAAAATAATCCATTGCAGAGGATAAGTTATTTAAATTTTTATAGATATTTCCAAGATTTTCATAGGCAGTTATTTTGTATTGCCCGTTTTTTAAAAGTTGAAAATCATACCCTGAAGCAGCAAGTTCTCCTTGTGCTTTTAAAGCCTTGGCATTTTGCAGACGGGCGGTTTGGTTTTGGGCAACGGACAGTCTTTTTTCAAGGCTGCTTATTTCTCCTGTTGCATTGTTTGCAAGGGATATCATAGATTGAGAAGGAGAGGTTTGTTTCCAATATTTTGCATAAAAAACTGCACTTTTATAGTCATTTAAGGCTTTTTTGTATTCTTTTGTTTCTGTTTTATATTGTTGAGCTCTTGCAAGATAAGTATTTGCGAGTTTTTCCTGAATGGTCTCGTCATAGGGCGAGAATCTTAAAACTTTACGAAATTCAATAATTGCGGAGCTGTATTGTTTATTTTTAAAATATTCCATTCCGTTTGAATAGTATGCTGAATACCTTTGGATATCTTCTTGAGAAAACTCTGCTGCCGTTGCGGTGAAAAATAAAAATGCCGCAAAAATAATTATGATTTTTCTTCTCATTTATAAACCCTTTAATTGTAATTTATTCTATTATACAACAATTTTTGGGGTTTAAAACAGTAGTTTCGGCAATACTTTATATTAGAGGAATTTTAATAAATTCTTCCGGACTAAAAGCCATAAAAGCTTCGCAATATTGACAATTGTGTTGAATGGAGCGAAAAGCATTAATTCCGGTTATTTTTTCAATTAAATTAGGGAATTTATCCTCAGGATAGTATATTTTTAACATTTTTTTCTTTGTTTCAATAATTGAACTTATATCAATATAATAGTCGAGTGTACATAATGGAAAATCAGACTCATACATTAAAATTTTTAATTCCGGTTTAAATTCTTTATCTTTCAACATTTGTTTAAAATGTTGTAATAGGGCAATTGTATCAATGTTGTTGTCATAAATATTCGGGATAAAAATGTAGTCAATTTCAGATATATCAATTTTTTTAAATGTTGCATAGTGATTTTTAAGGGTTTTACTGTCTATATCAAAAATTTTAAAACCTTTTGTGCGGGTCATTTTCATAACTTCAGTGAATTGTTGTTTTTTGATATTTGAAGATTCAATGGGATCGTAATTTTCAATCAGATTTGAACCGTTTGTAAGGCATAATATTTCAAAGTTTTTAGGATATTGTGCAATTAAACCGCCTAAGCCTTTGGTTTCTGCTCCAGGATATTGTGCAAAAATGAGGCATTTAGTGTTTATATTGATTTTAAATTCTCCGAAACGACTTTTTAAGCCAAAAAGAAAATAAAAAATAAATTTATTGTAATTTATTTTCTTAATTATATCGGTTCTTTTAATGAAATCAATTAATTTTCTTTTTAAATTAAGCATGTATCCATCTTTCTGGTGAAGATTATATCATGAATAACTTTCATATTAAGCTTATTGTAAATTTTAGTTAATTATTTTGAATAGCAATTTTTCTATAAAAAAATACTTTATATATTTAAGAGAGAATAATGATATAATTTTTGTTATGAGAAAGAATAAAGTAACTTTTTTAAAAGAAAAAAGCATTAAAAAAAAGGCGGAAAAAAATTTTGATGATATGCTCAATTCAGGATATGCCCAAAATCCTATTGCTGCAAAGTTAATTGCTTTTCAAAAGACTAAAAAAGAAATTAATCCAAAAGATTTATTAGAATAATGGAAAATATTAAAAGTAGCGTGTTTTTATATTTAACTTCTCGTCAAAAGTCTCAGCTTTTGGGGACTTTAAAAGCTTATTTTAAAAAGTTTTCTAATTTTTCTGAAATTGAATTAGCTTATAAATTTTTAGAAGACGAAAAATATTATATTGATATTAAAAATCCACATTTTGAATTTGTGGGCAAGTATTTTGATGATGATAATTTTTTAAATGATATAGTAAAATTTTTTAAATATTGTGCTTTAGAAAAACATCAATTAGAACTTTTGGAGCCATATAGACAAAAGGAAAAAGAGTACGCTAAAATTCAGAGAAAAAAAGCACTGGATTTCAAAATGTCAAAATTAAAACCAACTAAAAAACAAATTATGTATTATGACAAATTAACAAAAGCTCATGGTATTGAAAAAAAGGAAGTTGAAGGTGCAAGTAGGCTTGATTTAAGAAATTGGATAATGGAAATAATAGAAAAAAATGAATACAATAGTAAAACAAGTTGAAAAAATACTTTCTAATGCAGGGATTGAAGAATATAAGCAAGAGGCTAAATTAATTGTTGAAGCAGTTTCAGGACTTTCATCGGATAAAATTATTTTGGGTTTTGAAATAAAAAATGTTGATAAAATCATTGAAATTGCTGAAAAAAGAGCAAAGTCAAAAGTACCTGTTCAATATATTCTTGGTTTTTCGTATTTTATGGGTGAAAAATATATTGTTAATAAAGATGTATTAATTCCAAGAGATGAAACTGAGATTTTGGTTTTAGAGTGCTATAAATTGCTTAAAGATAAAAAAGAAAAAATTGATATTTTAGATATCGGAGTGGGTTCGGGGTGTATTAGTTGTGCTTTAGCAAAAAAGCTTATTGATAAAGATATTGAAATATTGGCTGTTGATATAAGCTCTGAAGCTATTAAAACAGCTCTTGAAAATGCTGATAAATTAGATTTAATAAGGAAAATTATTTTTAGGAAGTCTGATATATATTCAAAAATCAGGGGTTGTGAAAAATTTGATTTAATTGTTTCAAATCCTCCTTATATTCCCATAAAGGATAAAAATAATTTGCAAAATGAAGTCTGTTTTGAACCTAAACTTGCACTTTTTGCGTCTGATATTGATGGAGTTGAATTTTATAAAAAAATTATAAAAGATGCTTGTAAATTTTTAAAATCAGGTGGTTTTTTAGCTTTTGAAATTGGAATAAATCAAAGTGAAATAATTAAAAATATACTTGTTGAAAATAATTTTCAAGACATAAAAATAATTAAAGATTTAGCAAATATTGACAGGGTTATTATTACTCATTTATAGACTTTTGGATAATGTTCTTTTTTGAAAAATAAAGCAAAATAAAATATCAAGTTTATTATTCAAAGGAGAAAAAAAATGAGATTTAGTGTAATAAAAAGAGAACCTTCCTATTTTTTTGAAAATATCCATGAGGATTTGAACAGGTTTTTAAAAGATACGTTTGGCGAACTTCCTTATGCCGAAAAGGAAATGTTGTCTGTTTATAAGGCTTTTCGCCCTGCTATAGAAGTTAAAGAAAAAAAGAATGAATATAAAATAAAAGTTGAACTTCCTGATGTTAAAAAAGAAGATATAGATGTTGAATTGGGTGAAAATTCAATCTCGATTTCGGCTGAAACAAAATTTGAAGAATGTAAAGAAGAAGAAAATCTTAAAACATCAGAATTTAGATATGGTAAATTTAGCCGTGTTATTCCTTTTGAACATCAAATAAATCCTGATAGTGCTAAATGCGAGTATAAAAACGGAGTTTTGCATATTCAATTACCAAAATTGCATGAAGACAAAAAAGATGACATTAAAAAACTAAAAGTAGACTAAATGCCTTAATCTTTTGATATCATGATTTCTTAATATATATAAACCACCTTAAAAAGAACTTATGCCTGATGTTTGGGTGTAAGTTCACGGTGGTTTTATTTTTTTAACAGTTCAATTGCTTGTTTAATGTTTTCGGATTTATAGATATAGTTTCCTGCGACCAGAGAATTTGCTCCTAAAGATGTGCATAATCTGCCAGTTGAATCATTTATTCCGCCATCTATTTGGATAATTAAATCATTTTTGCGGGATAATTTTTTAATATCAGTAATTTTATAAGCACAATTTTCCATAAATTTTTGTCCGCCAAATCCCGGTTCAACCGTCATTATAAGTATTAAGTCGCATAAATCAATATAATCTTTTATTTCATTTGGATTTGTTTTTGGTTTAATTGAAAGACCAGCTTTTTTGCCTCTATTTTTAATTTGTTCAATTATTTTTGGAGTTTTATCTTTTGCCGCTTCATAATGAAAGGTGATTAAATCAGCACCCGCATCAATAAAAGCATTTGTATATTTTTCAGGGTTTTCAATCATTAAATGGACATCAAAGAATAGGTTTGTAATATTTCTTATGGATTTAATGATAGGAATTCCTATTGAAATATTTGGGACAAAATGTCCGTCCATCACATCTATATGTATCCAAGGTACATAAGGTTCAACTTTTTTAATTTCTTTTTCTAAGTTTGCAAAATTGCAAGATAAGATTGATGGTGAAATGATTGTCATTTTATAATTCCTAAATTGATTAGTGCGTCTTTAGCTGCGTTTTGAGAGGCTTCTTTTATACTTTTAGCACTACCTTTTCCTATGATATTTCCTTTGTAAATTGCTTCTACAAAGAAAGTTTTTTTGTGTTCTTCGCCTTCTTCTTTAACAAGATTATATGTAGGAAGTTCTTTTGAAATTCCTTGAGTATATTCTTGAAGAATTGCTTTTGGGTTTAAGGTGTCAATTTTTTCATTAATTGAGATGATTTCATTTTTAAAATTTTTAATTAAAAAATCAGATGCTTTTTTATAGCCCTTTTCTTTATATTCAAGGAAAATTGCTCCCAATAATGCTTCAAAAGAACAGGCCAAAATAGATTCTTTTTTTAATCCGCCCATTTTTTTTTCATTTTTTCCAAGCATAATTAAATCTTCAAAGCCGAGTTTTTTGGCATAATTGGAGATATTTTTATCTGAAACAATTTCTGCTCTGAGTTTTGTAAGGTCTCCTTCTTGATAATCTTTGAAATTATTATAAAAAAGATTGCTTATTGAAAGTTTTAAAACCGCATCTCCCAGAAATTCAAGCCGTTCATAGGAGTCTTTTGTTTCTAAATTATTTTCATTTATATATGAAGTATGCATAAAAGCTTGATTTAGAAGGTTAATATTTGAAAAATTAAGATTATATTTTTGCTGAAATTCAAGGAGTTTTTTTCGTCTTTTTTCATTTATTTGACTAGAAATAGACATTTATTGCCCCTTTAAAATACCCTAAAAATTCGATAAAAACATTTTTTCCGAGTGCAAAATGTGTGAAAAAATAGTATGCAACCGGAATTGCAAAAATGTATCCGTCAAACCTATCAAGCATTCCGCCATGTCCCGGGAGAATGTCGCTTGAATCCTTAACTCCCGCATCTCTTTTTATTAAGGATTCCGATAAATCCCCTAATTGTGCGGAAGCTGTTATAATTATGCCGCCAATTATTGCTTGACATAGATTAAGTTTTGTATAAAAAATACCAAAAATTGAAATAAATATGGCACATAAAGCTCCGCCGATAGCTCCTTCAATTGTTTTTTTGGGACTTATAACTTCCGCTAATTTATGTTTTCCGAATCGAACCCCAAAATAGTATGCTCCAATATCTGTCATAGCGACAGCCAAAAAGACAAACATTAAAAGCCCTAATCCTTCTGAATATGAGAATTGAAAAGCACTAACCCTGCTCATGCCTATTTGACGGATTAAAAGCAGGTGGCATGGAAGCCATCCGCAATAAAGTGCCCCTAAAATTGTTGTTGCCACATTTACGATATACGGTTGACGTCCTCTGAAAAGAACTATTAAAAAAGATGCCATTATGGTTAAAGTGAGCATAGGGGGTACTAAATCAAATCTTCGAAAGAATATTAGTGTTGCAAAAACAAAATCAGAAAATAAGATAATGGTTAGACTCGGATGAAAACCTTTATATTTTAAGATTTTTACAAATTCTTTTGAGCAAAGAGCAATAATCAAAAGTAGCGACAAAAATAAGGGAAGCGAGCCTAAAATAATTGCTGCTATTGATATGATTGAAATTATGACCCCAGTTATTACTCTTTTTGGCTTATCTTTTTTTACAACAGCATCTTCCAACGCTTATATCTCCATAACCTCTTTTTCTTTGGCACTTACGGTTTCATCAACAATTTTTGTGAATTTATCGGTAATTTTTTGAATTTGATCAAGACCATCTTTTATTGTATCTTCAGGCAGATTTTCATTTTTTTCAAGTTTTTTTATTGCGTCTTGCATATCTCTGCGTACGTTTCTGATTGCAACTTTTGCTTCTTCGCCTATTGCTTTAACTTCTTTGGCTAATTCTTTTCTTCTATCTTGTGTTAAAGGTGGGAATTGAAGGCGGATAACCATACCGTCAGAATTTGGCGTAATTCCGATTTCGGCTTTAACTATTGCTTTTTCTATTTCTTTTATAATTGATTTGTCAAATGGAGTTATAACAAGGGTTGTACCTTCTGAAACAGAAACCTGTGCAAGTTGGCGAAGTCCGGTTGGAGCTCCGTAGTAATCAACTAAAACTTTATCTAAGATTAAAGGATTAGCCCTTCCGGTTCTGACTGAAGCCAGTTCTTTTGAAAGTTGAACGGTGCATTTTTCCATTTTTTCGTTTGCTTGTTTTTTAATTTCATCAATTGACATTTTATTTCTCCTAAATTATTATTCGGTTACTATAGTTCCTATGTTTTCATTGTTTAAAATTTTAATTATGCTGTCCTCAAGGTTAAAATCAAAAACACATATTGGAATATTATTTTGTTTACATAAAGCACAAGAAGTTAAATCCATAACTTTTAGACCTTTTACGATTATATCGTCATAGCTTATTTTATCATATTTTATAGCATTTTTGTTTATTTTAGGATCGTCCGAATAAATTCCGTCTACTCCGTTTTTTGCCATTAACATAGCATCTGCTCCAATTTCGGCTGCTCTTAAAGCTGCTGCGGTGTCTGTTGTGAAAAATGGGTTTCCGGTACCTGCCGCAAAAATAACAACTCTGCCTTTTTCAAGGTGTCTTATTGCTTTAAATCTTATGTATGGTTCTGCGATTTTTTCCATGTTAATTGCAGATTGAACTCTGCAGCTTACTCCTATTTTTCTTAATTCGGATTGAAGTGCAATAGCGTTCATGACGGTTGCGAGCATACCTACATAATCTCCTGAAGCTTGGTCCATTCCGAGTTTTTTAGAATTGTTCATACCTCTAAAAATATTTCCGCCTCCGACCACAACAGCAATTTGTACTCCCAGATTATAGGCTTTTTTTATTTCTTTACATATTTTTTCAACAGGTTCAGGATCTATTCCAAATTGTTGAGAGCCTAAAAGAGCTTCTCCGGAGATTTTAAGAAGAATTTTTTTGTATTTTAAATTGCTCATTTAACACCTTTTTCAAAACATAATTCAAAAAATAATATAAATCAATTATACACAAGATTTTGTCAATGTGTAATAATTTAATCATGCCATTGCATAATTTGTTAAAAAATATTACTTCAAAAGACATTAATCTTTCAAAAAGTACAATAAAAGAGCTTATAAAATCAGCCGATTTGGCTAATTTTAACGAGTTGGTCAAGAATTCTGATTTTATTTTTTCTTTTATAAAAGAAAGAATTATTAATGATTTTGTTAAGTTAATTAACAAAAATGAATTGGATTGCGTTTTTGAATTTGCAAAAATATATAATTCTGATTTTGAAGATTTAATTGTAAAATCGTGGTTGAAGTTTGCGGATGAAGATTTGACGGACAGGATATTAGAATTATTTGAAAACGGTTCTAATGATGAAAAAGCTTATTGTGCTAAATATTTTGGCTGTATAAAAGATACATTGGCACTTGAAATATTATATAAGAATTCTTATTCGGATTTCCTGCCTTTAAAAATTAATTGTGCAAAGACATTGAATCTGTTTAATGATAAAAAAATTATAGATGAGATGAAAAATATAATATTAAATTCAAATGATGAATTTGAAAAAGTTTCGGATTATATTTTTATTTTAGCGTATGGCGGAGTTGATGCAGTTAAGTTTTGTCTTGCAAATTGTTTTAATAGTCCTTTTTTGCCTGATATAATATCTAATTTGTTGGATTTTAATGATTTTTACTTTCTAAAAAATAATTTAAACGAAAATTTAATAGTTAGGGTTTTTAGTGTTTTGGTGGAAAATTATCCTGAAAATATACCCTTAAACACCTTAGTGTATTATCAAGTTTTTGATTTTATCAAATATATATCAAATTTAAAAAGTCAGTATGCAAAAAATGTTTTGGCAATTTGCAAGCTTGATTTTAAAGAATATATAAGTAATGAAGTTTATAATTATGATTTGGATAAAGATTCAAAATATGAACTTAAAAAAATTGTTGATTATTTGAATTCGATTAATATTGATTTTAGTTTTTTAAAAGAAGAAATTAATGTCGGTTATTCTTCTTATCGTTTTGAAATGGCTTTAAAAGTTATAAATGAATATAAACTTAAAGAATACGCTGAACAATTGGCTGATTTAATTAACGCTAATAAACTTTCTTTAGAGTATTTAAGCCGGTCGACTCAGGTATTAAAAACTCTTAAAAAAACTGATTTAATTAAAAAGGAAGTTATAGAAGATATTAAAAACGATAATATAAAAGCTTTTATTGAGGATTGTTGCCGTTAGAAATATTTTCTTCCCGTTTGTTTTCTTCTGTATTTTGTTTTTCTTGTTTTTTATCTTCTTGGGTTTCAATATTGTTCGATTTGTTTTCGTTTAGTTTATTTTCGGACGGTTTAACTTCGGTTGTACCTTCAAGTCTTAAATAACAAGAATCTTCCCATCTTAAATCTATGTATTTTAATTTGTCTGTATTTTTCTTTGCAGCAGGTAATATTGAGGCTATTCTTTTTGCTCTTGAAATTGCTGAGTCATTTATTTCGCCGAATCTAATCAAATAATTATCCAGCATGATATAAACATCTTTTTGATTTCTTATATCTATGTATTTAACAATAAGTCCTGAGTAGGCTTCCATTGCTTTTGTTAATTTTAAAATTTCTTCTACTTTCTTTTTGTCCCAAACCTCGTCATGACCGTTTCTGACGCCATAGGTTAAAAGTTTTTTAGCTTTTATATTAGGGCTGAAAGGCAGATAATCATGGTCAATCAGGATTCCATCCGAAGATAGTGCAGAGTTCGGTTCCGATTCAAGATTGGGTGCAAGTAAAAACGCGGGTGTTCTTTCTTCAATAGTAATAACTAATCTTGCAGGAAACCAATAACGTCTTACATAAACTTTTTTCACAGGTTGTAATTGTCCAATATTATTTTCAAGTTCGGATGTATCGAGTCTAAAAATTTGAGTATATGGAAGTTGGGTTTGACGAACCATATTTATAATTTTATAGTTAGGTGTGATAATATTGCCTTGAATTTTTAAGACCGCGGGGTCCGCTTTTGCGAGTTTATTAGAATCAATGTACCATTGAGGCAGTTTTAGTGCTTTAATTCCGAAATACGAAATTAAAATAATCATAATTAAAGATAAAAGTATGCGTAATCTTTGTAAATTTGCACGATTAGCAGCAATTTGTCTTTTGATTTTATTTGCTTTGAGTCTTCTTTTTTGATAAAGTAGTCCCATTTTATTAATTTAGCTCCGATGTTTTTAAAATTATATCAACTAATTGATTGTAGTCTATTCCCATTGCATTGGCTTGAGCAGGTAAATCAGAAGTATCTGTCATTCCGGGATTAGTGTTTATTTCTAATACATATGGTATGTTATTGTGTACTAAAAAGTCAACTCTTGATAAACCTTTGCAGCCTGTCATTTTATGAGCAAGTATGGCTATATTTTGTATTTTTTCTGTTAATTGTTTATCAAAATCTGCGGGAAGTATAAATTCCGTTAAACCTTTTGTATATTTTGCTTCATAGTCATACCATTCGGTTTTTGTTTTAAAACCTAGTATTGGTGTTGCAAAGATTTTATATTCATTGTTTTCATTAGTTTCAAGTACACCTACTGTTGCGGATTTTCCTTCTAAATATTCCTCAATTAAGATTTCTTTATCACATTTAAAAGCTTTATTAAGTGCTTTATTTAGAGTTTCATCGTTTTTATTTACTTTTGTCATTCCGATTGATGACCCTTCTCTTGAAGGTTTTATTATAATCGGGAAATTTAGATTTTTAACTTTTTTAATCGCTTCTTCTTTTGATGTTGCATTTTCTGATTTAATTAAAGGAATTTCTTTATTGGTTGATAAAATTTTTTTTGTCATAATTTTATCCATACAAATAGCACTTGCCATAACATTGCAACCTGTATACGGAATGTTAAGAAATTCTAAAACACCTTGTACGCAACCGTCTTCTCCGTATCTTCCATGGAGTACGTTAAAAGCATATTCTATTTTGGTGTCGGTTAAAGTTGATGCGATATTTCTATCTACATCAATTAAAGTTACATCTTTGTAGCCTAATTCAATTAATGCTTTAAAAACATTTCTTCCTGAACGAAGGGAAACTTCTCTCTCGTTTGAAAGCCCGCCGCAAAGAACACCGATTTTTGAATTTTTATTTATTTTTTTAGTATTTTCCATTTTTCTTTCTCGCTTTTGCTCATTTTTCCAATATATATTATTTCAGGAGTAAGTTCTATATTAAATTTTTCTTTTACTCTTGAATACATTTCAAAAATAACATCAATATAGTCGTTTGAAGTTGCTTTCCCTTTGTTTATTACAAAATTGCAATGATTTTCCCAAACTTGTACATCGCCTATTTGAAATCCTCGAAGTCCGCATTTATCAATTAAAGCACCTGCAGATAGTTCGCAATTTTCGGGATTTTTAAAGACTGAACCTGCATTTGGCATGGAAAGATTTGGTTGTCTGTTTTTTCTAAAAATTATATTTTCATCCATTTTGGATTTTATTTCTTCTTGTGAAGTTTTTTTAAGTTTAAATTTGGCACTTAAAAGAATATATGGTTTTTCTTTTAAAATTGAATGCCTGTATGAAAAATTCATATCTTCTTTTTTTAAGGTTATAATTTTATTTTTTTCCAAATCATAAATTTTTGCACTTATAAAACTGTCGCTTATTGAACAACCATGTGCTCCTGCGTTCATATAGCAAGCTCCGCCAAGTGATGCCGGAATGCCGATTAAAAATTCAAATCCGCTTAATTTTTTATCAAGTGCAAGTTTTGATAGTGTTTGTACTTTTATACCGGCTTGAGCTTCAACAACATCACCTACGGTAATTACAGATTTTATTTTGCCTGTATATATTAATGGTTCGTCTATTCCCTTTGAAGAAAAGAGAACATTTGATCCATTTCCGATTATGATGGGGTTTGAGTTTTTGAATTTTTTTAAAAGAGTAATTAATTCACCATCATTGTCGGGTATGTAAAATAATTTTGCAGTTGATTTAATTTTTAGAGTGTTATAGTTTGTCAATTGAAAATCATTATAAAATTTTATATCATTTTGTGAGCAAATCATTTATTATACCGCCAATTTTTGTTATGTCTCCGGCACCCAATGTTAAGACAATATCATCTTTTTTTAATTCAGGTGTGATTTTTTTAGCCGCTTCGTTTATGTTTCCTTTTATGTATGTTGCATTAATTCCTTTTTTTGAAATTTCAACAGCAAAATTTTTGGAGTTAAAGTCGTCTAAGGGCTTATCTCCGGCATTAAATACGTCAACTATATATAATTTATCGACCACATTAAAACTTTCCAGAAATTCATTCCACAAACTTTTTAGTCTTGTATATCTATGGGGTTGGAATATTGCAATTTTCCTATTTTTTATGTTTTTAATTGCATTTAAAGTTGTTTTAATTTCAGTTGGGTGATGTGCATAATCATCAATTATTTTTATTCCGTTTGTGTTTGTTATGATTTGAAATCTTCTTCCCATTCCACTAAATTCTTCGAAATATTTTCCGTATTTTTCAAAATTTAATCCTAAGAAATCAAGTACGGCAGTTATTGCAAGGGCATTATAAACATTATGTTCCCCAGGAATTATAAGTTTAATTTTTCCTAATAATTTATTTTTTTTGTATATTTCAAAAGAGGTTTCAAAATCATCAAAAATAATGTTTTTTGCTTGGTAGTTTGCATTGTTTTTAATTCCATAAGTTATTATGTTGTCATTTTCGATGATTTTTATAAGTTTGTTGTTTCCTTCATTATCAATATTTATAAAAATTTTTCCGTTTGATTTTAAATTTTTTGTTGTCGTTTCAAAAGTTTTTAAAATGTCTTTAAGTCCGTTTTTGTAGAAATCAAGATGATCTTCTTCAAGATTGTTGATAACAAGGTAATTAGGGTGATATTTTGTAATGGAACCGTCTGATTCATCAAGTTCTGCTATAAAATATTTAGAATTTTTATATGAGTTTGCATTTGTATTGTAATGAGGAAGTATCCCTCCTATTGCATAGGCAGGATTTTTTTGAGTTTTTTCTAAAATGAAAGCTAACATTCCGCTGGTTGTAGTTTTTCCATGGGTTCCGGATAAACCTATGAATGTTTCAAATTTTTCGGAAATGAACTTTAAGCAATCTGAGCGGTGCATAATTTCAAGATTAAGTTCTTTTGCTTTGATAAGTTCAGGGTTATCTTCTTTTATGGCAGAAGATATTACAATTATGGGATTGCCTTTAATATTTTTTTCATTTTGGCCAATAAAAATTTTTGCTCCCAGTTTTTCAACGATTTTTGTATATTTACTTTCCGATAAATCTGAACCTGATACTTTATATCCTTGCTGTAGAAGAATTTTGGCTAATGCACTTTGTCCTACTCCGCCTATTGCTATAAAATGAAAGTCGTAATTCTCCATCATTTTATTCCTTTTATGCTGACTGTTGCAACACCATGTTGTGTTTTTCCCCAGTCCATGGTTTTTTTGGTAAAAATTATTTTGAAAATGATAAACATAGCAATAGGAAACCAAATGGTAATAAAGTAAATTGATGTTACTATTGATTCATAGCATGAACGCCAAAAGCTGTAATGAGAATATTTTTTTAAACTGTATATAAATCCGCAGGTGAAGAATATTCCTGTTGCAACAACCACAATAATTGATGAAAGTATGCTATTTTGATAACCTTTGACGAAATGAAAAGCTTGGATTATAATTTCGGCTATTAACCAGAGAGGAAGCAGGAACTCTGTTATATATGCTATTAAGTCAAAACCTACCCTAAGAGACATATCTTTTGAAGTAAATACGTCTTTAGCGTATTCAAGATATCTTCTTATTGAGCCTTCAACCCATCTTCTTCTCTGGCGTATTAGAGCGGAAAAAGTTATAACACCTTCTTCATATACTTTTATTTCAGGGCAAAATCTTATATCCCAACCTTTTACGTGCAGTCTTGTTGACATATCCAAATCATCAGTTATTGTGTCTTCGTTCCAACCGTTAATACTGTTAAGTGCTAATCTTTTAATAAGTTCACCGTTTCCTCTGAGTTCTACCGCACCTCTTACTGCATCTCTTCCTGCTTGTAAGTGAGTATCCAGAATGTATTCATTGCATTGACATTTGGTTAAAAAGTTTTGCTTAGCATTTATTATTACTTTCTGTGCTTGAACCGCTCCGACATCAGCAGGAGCAAGTGCTGCTATCATGTTTGACAAAAAATCTTTCTCAACTTTTGCATCTGCATCAAATACAAGTATAGCTTCACCTTTTGCAATTTTCATTGCATCATTTAAAACAGCTGATTTTCCGGGTGTTGCACTTTCAAGTCTTATAAGAGTTTTTATTTTATCATATTTTTCAGAAAGTTCGTGGATGATTTTTGCTGTATCATCTGTTGATCTGTCATCAATTAAAATTATTTCAAAATCTTTATAATCCAGATTTAAGATATTTAAAGCGGTTTCTTTAATAACTTCGTGTTCATTATGACATGGAATCAGGATTGATACAAAAGGATGATAAGTATAGTCAACAATAGGAGGGCATTTTTTTAGTTTTCTTTTGCGGTATTTCATTGCAATGTACATATAAAAAGTGTACAAAAACATGAAGCCGATTAGAAATATAATTGCCCACATTGTATTAAAATAGTTTTGGAATATAACTAAAAATGCGATAAGAAATGAAATTATAATTAATAAAGCTATTCTTTCTTTCATTATCTTTTAATGTAACAATCTCTCTATACTATGTTTAGATTTTATCAAAAAAAAATTTAAAAATATACTGTTGTGAATTTATTATAACTTTTTCGTAATAAGAGCAAAAATGTCGTTATAACAAATGCTTATCATTAGTATTATTAATAGGATAAAGAAAAAGTTATTAATTTTTTCACTAAATTCTCTGTCGGGTTTTTTGCCTGTAAATTTTTCGATTAATAAAAACATAACATGACCGCCATCCAATGCCGGTATTGGAAGGAAATTCATAATTGCTAAATTAATGCTAATCATTGCTGTTAAAAGAATTCCGTTTAACATTCCTTTTGAGGCTATTATATCTCCTCCTACTTTAACAACTGCTATAACTCCATGCATATCTGAAGCTGAGACTTTACCTGTAATTAATTGCCATAAGCTATATAGCATTGTAGTTGTAGTTGTGTATAGATAATCTATTGATTTTATTATTATTTGTTTTGGTGTTTTTGTTTCTGTATAAACATCTTCTATTTTTAACATTACACCTAGCATACCTTCATTATTAACTATGATATTTTTATATGTTATTTCTTGATTATTTCTTAAAATAGTTATGTTTAGCGGTTTATATGTGTCTGAAAGTGCTATTGCAACGTCATTTAGATTTGTTGCGGTTTTTAATTTATATGTTTTTTTGCCGTATAGTTCATTTCTCAGTTCAATTTGGTTTTTGGTCAATTCAATTCCTTCTTTTTTATATTTTTCAAGACCTTTTAGGACGTTTTGATTTACTTTTAGGGGGTTTTCAGCTTCGGGCGAAGGTAGTTTTATTAAAGTGTTTGTGTTTATTTCTTCTTTTATATTTGGATTTAGCCTTTTCAATTCTTCAAGATTTTTTTCAATTAGGTCTTTTTCAGCGTAATCATCAAAAAGTTTTGAATTTTTTGCAAAAAAGGTGAGTTGATATAGAGTGTTTATTTGTTCGTCATTTATTTTAAGAAATTTATCACCTTTTGCGATTCCCGAGTTTTTAATATTAGAAGTTGTTTTGTTTGAAAAATTATCAACATATATATTTTGTGTTGAGGCAGGAAGCTTATGATAATATGTTGCAGCAAACATAACAAGCACTATTGCAAAAACTATATTCATAATGACACCTGCTGAAACTATTATCAGTTTTTGCATTATGGTTTTATTTTCGTATAATTCCGGTGAGTCTGCGGGTAAAGTTTCCAAATCTTCTTCATCTTCTGCCCTCGAGCCGTTCGCTTCGCTGTCGCTTGCTCCTTGGCTCTCGGGAGTACGGTCTTCGGGCTGTTCGCTGAAGCTCAACGCTTCACCGTCACGCCCTTCGCACACTTCTGCCCTCGAGCCGTTCGCTTCGCTGTCGCTTGCTCCTTGGCTCTCGGGTTCTGCAAATGAGACGTACCCGCCAAATAAAAATGCGTGCAAGTAAAATACCGTATCACCCCATTTAAAAAGTTTCCAAGATGGACCAACAGGCATGCCTATTCCAAAACGTGTAACTCTTACATTGAAAATTCTTGCAGCAATAAAATGCCCGACCTCATGCACAAGAACAAGCAAGCTTATTAGTATAATCATTATTAATTGGTTCATTTTGCTCCTTTAAGTTTTATTTATTGGGGTCTACTTTTTTATAGAGTCCAAAAATGCTTGGTTTGTAGGAATTTAAATTTTTGTTTGATTCTGCGAGTAATAGTCTTAATTTTTTGTTTTGCTCTTCAAGTTCACGAGCTTTTTGAGTTAGTTTTTTATTTTCTTCTTTAACATTTTCTAATTGTGTGGCACTTTTAGCATCAGCAGAAAAGATAGTATTTACATGTTTTGCTATTTTTTTAGCCATGGTTCTAGCTATCATATTGATTGTTCTTTCTGAGATATCTAATTTAAATTCGTTATTTTTTGGGTTTAAATCCACATTTTTTTTGACTAACTCAGATACAACATATTGTCTGAATTTTTCTTGTGCTTCCAATGACTCTGAAAGCAAACTTATATCATCAAAATCCCCGGATTCATCTGATGGAGGAAATAATTGAGCTTCATTTGTTTGAGGCAGATTAAAATCAATTCCAGTTGCTTGCATAGCTCCTTCTAGTATTCCGGGTTTATTTTCATTTGATTTTTCTTCTTCTTTTTGTATGGCTGGCTCAATTTGCGGTGCAGTTTGTTGTTGTTCGACATTGGTGTTGAAATTTATATTTTCTTGTACTTTTTCAATTAGTGGAGTGCCGTCTGATAAGGATATATTATTTAAAATATTTACCGTTTCTTGGTCATCAATGTTGAGTTTTTCTTCTTGAATATTGATATCTTCATTTTTTTTAACAATATTTTCCTCAGGAGATGAAGTTTCTTGTATTTTTTCTTCAGTAGTTTGAGTTTCCGTTTTATTGTTATCTTTTTTTTCAGGTTCATTTTCAGCACTAAAAAGATTTTTTAAAACTAAATCCAGTGCATTTTTATCATAAAATTCACTTCCTTGTTCATCTTCAAATATTGCTTCCACTTTCCATTTTTCAAAAAAAGTATCAAGGGTATAGGTATCTATAAAATAACCTTTTGAAGCTAAACTCTGTAATATTTCATTTTTAGTATATACATTTGATGTCATAATTCAACCTAAAATTATTATACGAAAAAGTCATGTTCTAGTCTAGCAAAATAAAAAGAAGCCCCTTATTAAAGAGGCATTTATTGGTTGAGTATTATATTAAATTGATTGTTTTGCTTTTGAAATTGAATTTTTTAAACCTACCGCAAGGTCTTTTCTTCCTGATTGTTCGTATATTTTTGTAACTGACTCAAGAAATTTGCTTGAAGTTGTTTTTTCGTTTGGCTTTGGAATGTAGTTAATTTTATTGGTTTGTCTTTGAATGTAAGGACTTGTAAAATTAGTTTTTGATGGTTTTCTTGGTCTGGGCGGGATTTGAAAATTTCCTTGTGGTACGTTATTTGATATATTATTAATTTTTATTACTTCTTGATCCAGATATGGATTTTGTGTGCTTTTTTGATATTGGTTCAAAGCAATACCTTTTTTAATGGCATCAATATTAATCGGCGGTTTGCTTTTAAAATTGTCTTTGTATTTGTTTTGCAGATAGTTTTGATATTTTTGGTGAGCTTTGTTAAGTTCATTTTGTGCATTTTTTAGCGTTTCAGATCTGTTTGAAATATTTTTAAATTCATTATTATTTATTATTTTTGAAGCATTTAATCCTATTAAAGGTTCTGCATCTTGTGAAATTTTAGAAGTTAAGTTTTTGATTATTATTGCTCCAATTGTAAATAATGAAAGCAATATTAAGATTATACCCGCAGCACCTTCTTTTAAATTTGATAGCAGTTCGCTTAAAAGATGTGAAAAATTGAATGAATTATCATTCCAATCTTGAATATCGTCTTGACTATCCAAGTCGTTTAAACGGTTTGTCGGCTGGTATTCGTTAATCGGACGGTTTATTATAATTTTTTTTGATGATTCTTTTGAGGTTTCAAATAATGAATTTACGAAAACCAGTTCGGTGTTTTTTGCATTTTCGCCTTTTACATATATTCTTACTTTATTATTTTTAAGTTGTTTGATTACAACGTTATCAATACTTGAAACATCGTCATAAATTGTTCCTAAGTCCTCTGATACTGTTGAATTTTTTAAATCAAAATATATACCTTCTTTATCTGTGCCGACTTTATAGTCTACTGTTTCTGTTGAGTCGACATTTAACTCATAAGCATTGGGTTTTTCTTTTGATTTAGAAATCACAACCGATGAAATTATATTTTCTTGTGCCAAGACAGGCAAATATGTTGTGCAAACTATAATTAATGCTGTTAAAAGACCCGTTTTTATTTTAAAGGAACTCATCCCTAAATACTCTCCCATCAATCTAAATAAAAGTCTATACTAATAATGTATTTGTTTTATTGTGATGGGGCATTAATCCCAAGGTTGCTTTCGGGTGATTTTATATTAATCTAAAGATTGATTTTTTTTAAAACATTTGCCATTTCTATTGCAGCTTTGGCACATTCAGAACCTTTGTTGCCTGCTTTTGAACCGGCTCTTTCAATTGCTTGTTCGATTGTGTCAACTGTTAAGACTCCAAATAAAACCGGAACACCTGAATTCATCGATACTGTCGCAATGCCTTTTGAAAGTTCGGCACAAACGTAGTCATAATGGTCAGTAGAACCTTTTATTATTGCACCGAGGGCACAAATTGCGGAATATTTTTTGGAATTTGCTGCGTATGAAGCAATCAGGGGTATTTCAAAAGCTCCTGGAGTCCAGATTACATCAATGTTTTCTTCTTTAACATTTAATCTTTTAAAAGTGTCAATTGCACCTTCTAAAAGTTTGCTTCCAATAAAATCGTTAAATCTCGAAATAACTATACAGAATTTATCATTATCGCTTGAATATAATTTTCCTTCAAAAACATTTACCATAATTTGTCTCCTTATAAAAAGAGGATAGCACAAAATAAAAAATTAATCTTCTTTCGCGTATGTAACGAATGATGGTGGTTTAATAACCGTTCTTGCAATTAATTCACCTTTTTTATTGTATGTTGTTAAAATAATCATGCTTAAATTATCATCATATTCAACACTGTTGCAACCTTTGCAATTAAGTTCAAAGGTGTATGCCGGATTTTTTTTATAATAAGGATTAATACTTGTTTGATTTAGTTCATCTGCAACTTTTTGAGCAACTTGTGAGGATTTTATTGTTTTATCTTTTGCAAATTCTTCAAGGGCTTTTGAAGTAAAAATTGCGTTATCTGCCTTTATTTTGGCTGCTTTCATTACTTCTTGTTTATGCATAAAATTAGGAGAATAATAAATTCCTATAGCAACAAAAGCAAGCATAATTGTTGTAAGTTCTATTGCCGTAATTTTTTTTATTTTGCAAAGATTAATTTTTCCTAACTTCATTTTTTTACCTTTCAATTATTAAAAATGATTTAACTTTTCTTTGATATTTTCCAAGAGAGCCGATTGAAACTCCTTTGCAATTTATTGCCGTTGAAATTCCGCCGTCAAATGTCATGGCTTTGTCAACTTTAAGATTTTTTTTCATGAAATTTTTTAATTCTTTGGCGTCAACTTTATGGTCCTTGGTAAATATTACAATATAAAGACGTTTCCCCTTTAGGCCGATTGCTGTTCTTTCTCGTCTTTTTAAAATATCTGCACTTTGTGATTTTACCATATCATCTTCATAAGTAACAAACCCTTCGTCGACTAAATCCATAGTAGGATAAAGCATAGGACCTGCTTGTAGGGAATGTTTTATTTTCCACCCTTTTTTAATGGGGTCTGTATGGCGGGCTATATCAAATTTTAATTTATGTCTTTTGTTTTCAAGTATTCTTAACTCTGTTCTGGATAATACTTTGTCTAGTCTGTTTTCTTTTTTTAATGATTCAATCAAGTCGGTGTGTAAATTCGGGTCTGCAACAATGACTCCATCTATTACTACGTAAGAAACACTTTTTGCGTTTTTAACGTCATAATAACCGCCATTAACAACAAGATCAAAACAATTATCTTCATATACTTTCTGTGGAGTTGTGAGTTTTTCTGTTACGAAAGGTTTTATTTTTGAACCGTATTTATTAGTATTTATTTCAAAAATCCATATCCCTGTTTCATCATTGTTTATTTTTATTTTTTCAGCTGAATAAGCAGGCAAAATTGAAAAAATACAGAATAAAAATAATAAAAACAGATTAAAAATTTTCTTTCTCATTATAAGTCCTTTACTTTTTTAATAATAAAAATTGAAATTATAAATAGTATTATTGGAAAACCCGCAGCAAGTATTGGCGGAAGAACACCTTTTTGTGCCAGTAAATCAAAGAAAGGTAAAGTTATATAGTAGCCGAAGATTATTCCGACTGCTATTGTAAAACCAACAAGTCTTTGAGACCTTGGCGGTGCAAAGCCAAGAAGACATCCTATTATTGCAAATAAAATACATGTTAGAGGATGAAGATATCTTTGGTATAATTTTGCTCTAAAATATCTGTACTCATCAGAAAAATTAGCTTTTTTGAGTAGTTTGGAATATTTTGAAATTTGATGATTTGTAAATACCCTTTCTTTTCTTGTTGTGTTTAGCATAAGGTCGAAGACTTCTTGTGCTTGATTTTTCTCTTGTAAAATAGGGTAAAAATTTTCATGGATTATTTTTTTATAAATCCCGTTTTCATCTATTTTATAAATCAGGGCGTCTTGAAGCATCCAACAATCTTTATGTTTTTTTGCAACGGGTGCAAAAATAATACTTTCAAATGTAGTTGCATCGGTGTAATCTTCTCGTGCAAAGTTCATTACCGTGATATTAAAAATAGTTGTGGGACTAAAATTTGAAACAATAATATTTTGTTTTGGACTTTTGTCAGGATTTTCGACAATATATACAAAATGGCTTCCGCCGCCTTTGGATTCTCCCAGTTTTTGACTTGCAATGGGTACAAGTTTGTCGTTTACCATATAACAAAAAACAGATAAAATGCAACCGAAATAAATAACAGGGAGCATTATGCGATTAAATGAAATTCCTATCCCTCTTAAGATGGAGAGTTCAGAGTTTTTAGACAGTCTGTCAAATGTAAAAATTGAACCTAATAAAATTCCGACAGGTATAGCTTTAGCCAGAACTTTAGGAATTTCCAAGATTAAAAGTTTAACTGCCATTGAAAGACCTATATGATCATTTAGAACTTTTTTAATTATTTTAAAAAGAGTTTCCGGAGCTATCCAAACGATTATAAATAAAATTAAACAGACTAAAGTAGCTCCTATAACTTGGCTTAAAATGAATTTATCCAAAAGACTTAATTTAAAGTTTTTAATTTTGTTTATAAATTCCATAATTTTAGAGTACGAAATCTTTTCCTAAATAAAATTCTTTTGCAACAGGATCAACTGCAACATCTTTAGATTTGCCTGAAATTTTTATTTTGCCGTCAAATATTACATTTGCTCTATCTGTAATTGAAAGAGTGGCTTTTGGGTTATGGTCTGTAATTAAAATTCCTATATTTTTTTCTTTTGCAAGTTTATAAATATTTTCTTTAATTTCTCCTATTGCTATAGGGTCAATTCCTGTAAACGGTTCATCAAGAAGTATAAAAGAAGGAGTTGCTGCAAGTGCTCTTGCAATTTCTACTCTTCTTCTTTCTCCGCCTGAAAGTGCTACAGATGGTGCTGTTCTTAGTTTTGCAACACCAAATTCTGTTAATAAATTTTCCAATAGTTCTTTTTTTTGTTCTTGATTTAATTTGTCATTCATTTCAAGAACAAGTTTTAAATTGTCTTCAACATTTAATTTTCTAAAAATTGATGTTTCTTGCGGAAGGTAACCTATTCCCAGTTTTGCCCTTTCATTCATTGGAAGATGAGTAATTTCTGTTCTGTTTTTGTCATCATCTTCAATAAAAACCTTGCCCGAATTTGCTTTGACTAATCCTACAACCATATAAAAAGTTGTGGTTTTTCCGGCTCCGTTGGGTCCTAAAAGCCCAACAACTTCACCTTTATTGACATCAAAAGATACATCATTTACAACTGACCTATCCCCATATATTTTGACCAGATTTTGTGCAATTATTTTCATAAAATCTCTCTTTTACTCTTTTGATTAATTATAGTATAAAAATTTGTCAAATATAATCATTTGTAGAGTTTTATTAAAAAATTTGAGCCTTTTAAGATAAAGAAATTTGAATTATTTTCAATTAATTCATAATTTTTTTTATTTTTATATTTTTCTTCCAGTTCAATAAATTCGTAGTTTTCAATTTTTATGTATCTTCTCAAAACTTTAACATAAGGTATCGCCCATGGATATAATGCTCTTAAATGTCTTTGTACGTCTTCTTTTGGTTTATTCAGGTCAATTATAACTTCTTTATCGGTTAATTGCGGTTCATAACTTGCAAATTCTTCTTGTTGTTTTATTGGCTGCAGTTGTTTTTTATCATATAAATCCAGAAATTCTTTTACCATGATTTTTGCAAGCTGGGTTGTTTTTTCTTTTAAGCTTGCTCCTGTTTCATTTTCGTCTATTGTAATTGCTTCTTGAGCTATAATATCTCCTTTGTCAAAAAATTCATTCATAAAATGAATGGTAAGGCCGGAGACTTTTTGATTTAGATAAATTGACCAAAAATATGGGTTTGGTCCTCTGTTTTTAGGTAAAAGTGCCGGATGAAAATTTATACAGGGAATTGTATTTAAAATTTCATTTTTAAATTTTTCTGCCCAAGAACCTACAATAATAAGGTCAGGGTTGAGTTTTTTAACTTCTTTTAAGAATTTTTCGCTATTTACACTGTTTGCTTTTATGTCGTGTAATTTTTTAGATTTTATTATCGTATAGTCTTTTGAAGGGTTAAAGATATCTCTTAAAAAAAGTTCTATTTTAGAATATTTAATTCTATCGTTTCTAAAGACACCCACAATTTTGTGGTCTGAAGCTTGTATCCCTTCAATTAGGGAAAAGAGCATTTTTCCGTATCCTACTAAAATAACTTTTGCCATAAGAAAAATTATACATAAAAAAAAGATATATAAACCATGTTTAAAGTTTAGGTTATAAAATTAAAGTTTTTAAGGTTTTAATTTAGCAAAAAAGACGGGGTTATACCCGTCTTTTTATTTAATAAAATAAGTTTATATTTTTTCTGTTTCTTTTTGAGGTTCTTCTTGAATTTGATCTTCTTCGTCAAGAGCCGTTTGATTTGTTTCTTCAAGTGCTTCTTGAGCTATTTCGTCAATTGTTTCTTCTTCTTCAACATAGTCTTCGACTGTTTCGTTATTATCTTCATATTGAGTTTCAACGGCTCTGTTTTCTATTTCTCTAGCTTGAGATTCTGATTTAATATCTATTTTCCAACCTGTTAATCTGTGTGCAAGACGGACGTTTTGACCTTCACGACCGATTGCAAGGGATAATTGGTCGTCGGGAACTATAACAAAAGCTTCGTGTCTTTCATCGTCATCGGCCAGAATATCAACAGATACTATTCTTGCGGGCGAAAGAGCATTAACTATATATTCAACAGGGTCTTGTGAATATCTTACAATATCAATTTTTTCATTTTTAAGTTCGCCTACGATTGTTTGAATTCTTGTTCCGCGAGGACCTATGCAAGCTCCTACGGAGTCAACCGAAGGGTCATTTGACCATACGGCAAGTTTTGTTCTAAAACCTGCTTCACGAGCTATAGATTTAATTTCGACAATTCCGTCTTCAATTTCAGGTACTTCAAGTTCGAAAAGTTCTCTTACAATTTCTGCATGTGCTTGAGATACTATAACTTGAGGTAATTTTGAAGTTTCTTTAACATCTAAAACAAATACTCTGATACGGTTTCCCGGCTTATAATATTCTCCCGGTATTTGTTCGCGTGAAGGCATAACGGCATCTGTTTTACCAATGTTAACAATGACTGCTCTATCTGTTCTTCTTTGAATTATACCTGTGATTAAAGTGCCTTTTTTGGACATAAATTCATCAAGCACCATTTTGCGTTCAGCTTCTCTGATTCTTTGAGTTATTACTTGTTTTGCACTTTGTGCTGCAACTCTTCCGAAGTTTTCGGGAGTTACTTCAATTTTAACTTCATCATCAAGTTCAACGTCTTCATCAATTTCTTTTGCATCAGTCAAAGAAATTTCAGTGTTTTCGTCTTCCACTTTTTTGACTACCGTTTTAGTCCTAAAGACTCCGATTTCTCCTGTTTCTTCATCCAAAATTGCTTCAACATTTGTTGCATCTTTATCTTTAATATGTTTTTTGTATGCTGCAACTAAAGCGTCGCATAATGAATTTACAAGAATTTCTTTTGATATACCTTTTTCACGTTCAAATTGTTCAGCAGCTTCAAACAGTGCAGTTCCGATTTTAATCATCGTCTTTCTCCTTATTTTTATTTATTTCAATTTTATCATTTAATTTTGTGGAATGGATTTTGTCTATTGGAATAGTATATTCTTGATTTTCATATAATATTTTAATTCCAAATGATTGATTATAATCCAGCAATTTTGCTTCAAAAGTCTTTGGTGTTATTCCTTCAATATTGTTTTTTAATTTAATTATTACGTCGTGGTTTTTAAAGATTATATATTCTTTCTCTGATTTAAATTTTCTGTCTAATCCGGGAGAAGATACTTCAAGATAGTATTTAAAAGGAATAAGGTCATCCAGCATATCCCCAAGGCTTCTTGAAATATTCTCACAATCCAGATGAGACACATTATGGTCATTGGAGTATATAAATATTCTTAAAAACCATTTGTTGTTTTCTTTTTCAAAAGATATTTCAAGGGGAATTAAACCGTATCTCATGGCTGTATTTTCAATTACAGGCTCAATTGTTTCAATTAACTCTCTTTTGTTAAAGTGCTCTTTCATTTTTCATCCTTAAAAAAATAAGAACGCTCTCGTTGTTAAGCGTTCTAGTTTTTTAAAATATTAAACTAGCTAACGGATTTAACCGTTGAGTTAAGTATATCATGAAACTTTAAAAAATAAAACAAGGAACAAAATAAAACTTTTTTCGTCTAAGTTTTTAAATCTATTGTTTTATTATTTTTAGAGGAGTTAAGGATGAATGTTGGGTATAATTATGACTGTATTGACTTTGATGAAAAAAAGGAAACAGAAGGATTAGCTGAAAACGAAGATATAAAAACCTTTAATGTAATTGTGAATAAAGATGAAGTCTTGCAGATGTATTTAAAAGATGTAAGCAGAGTAAAACTTTTAAATAGAGAAGATGAAATCGAAGTCGGAAAAATGATAAAAGAAGGGACTAAAAAAGAATCAATTATAGCAAAAAAGAAATTGATTCAGGCAAATTTAAGGTTGGTTATTTCTATTGCGAAAAGATATACAGGACAGGGTATTCTTTTTATGGATCTTGTTCAAGAAGGTTCTTTGGGTTTAATTAAGGCTGCAAGCAGATTTGATTATAAAAAGGGATTTAAGTTTTCAACTTATGCAACTTGGTGGATAAAACAAACCATAATAAGAGCAATTGCGAATAATTCCCGTTCAATAAGGATTCCTGTTCATATGGGGGATAAAATAAGAAATTTAAAAAAAGCAACAATTAAGCTTAGTGTGGATTTAGGTCGAGAACCTACAGATGAGGAACTTTCGGAGTTTTTAAAAATATCCGTTAAAAAAATTAAATTGATTAAAGATTCTATTATAAAAGAACCGGTCAGTTTTCACACGCCTATTGCACAGGATTTGACTTTAGAGGATTATATAGCGGATAATGTTGAAAATTCTCCAAATCAAAGAATTGAAAAGATTGATTTTAAAAAGGATATATATAGTGCGTTAGACCTTTTAAACGAAAGAGAAAGATTTATTATTTTGAACAGATTTGGACTTGGAGAAAGAAAAACAAAGACTTTAGAGGAGTTGGGGAAAATTTTAGGTTTTTCAAAGGAAAGAATAAGACAAATAGAAATGGAAGGGTTGAAAAAATTAAGAAAATCTGAAGAAACTCAGTACTTAAGAGAATATCTGTTATAATGAGTTTATGAGAGATAATTTAATTCAAATCAAAGATTTAGAAAAAACATATTCGACTAAAGGTTCATTTTTGGAAGCCAAAAAGGAACCTTTAGCTGTTTTAAAAAATATTAATCTTGATATAAAAAAGGGCGAAATAATGTCTTTGGTTGGTGAATCGGGGTGTGGTAAATCAACTTTAGCAAATTGTATTTTAAAATTAATTACGCCGGAAAAAGGTAAAATTTTATTTAACGGGGAAAATATTTTAGAATTTAATAAAAATCAGACTTTTGAATACAGAAAAAAAATTCAAATGATTTTTCAGAATCCTTATTCAAGCTTAAATCCTAAAATGAAAATATACGAAACTCTTATGGAGCCTTTGATAATTCATAAGGAAAAAGATAAAGAAAACAAAATTCGTGAAATAATTGACTTAGTAGGCATAGCTAATGCGGATTTAAAAAAATATCCCCATGAATTTTCAGGTGGTCAGCGTCAAAGAATTGCAATTGCAAGAGCTTTGATTTTAAAACCTGAATTTATCGTGGCAGATGAACCGGTTAGTGCTTTAGATGTCAGTATTTGTGCTCAGATAATTAATCTTTTGGTTGAATTGAAACAAAAACTTGATTTAACAATTTTGTTTATTTCGCATGATCTTAATTTAGTAAGATATTTAAGTGACAGAATATCAGTTATGGATAAAGGCAGAATTGTTGAGTGCGATAAAACAGAAGAAATTTTTAAGAATCCAAAAGATTCTTATACAAAATTTTTGTTATCTTCGATAAGGACAATAAAAGTTTAAATTAAAATATTTGCTAAAAGATTATCGATTAGTTGTCTTGCAATTCTCGGACTTTTAGAACCTTTAATTAAAGCCATCCTTTGAGCTTTTTCAATTAAGATTTTATCTTCAATATTTATATTATTGTCATGAGCTAATTCTAAAACTATTTTTATAAATTCATCATTTGTCGGTTTTTGAAAAAGCAGACTTATCCCAAATCGTTCGGATAAGGATGAAATTTCATTTAAAGTGTCATTTAAGTGAACTTCATCTCCTTTTCTTGATTGAAAATTTTCTTTAACGAGATGACGTCTGTTAGATGTTGCGTATATAACGGCATTTTTCGGACATTGTATTAAGGAACCTTCCAAAATTGCCTTCATTGTTGAAAATGTGTTGTCTGTTTCATCAAATGAAATGTCGTCTGCAAAAATTATAAATTTATAAGGTAAATTATTGAGTTTTGAATATAGTTTATCAAGATTAATTAAATTATTTTTAAAAATTTGAACCATTTTTAAATTTTCAAATTCATTTAATAAAGCCCGCACGCTTGAGGATTTACCGCAGCCGGCTTCTCCATATAAAAGAATATTATTTACTTTTAGCCCATTAAGCAGTGCTTTTGTGTTCTCAAAAAGTATTCTTTTTTGTTCTTTATATTCTTTTAAGTCTTTAAATCTTATGTTTTCAACAAATTGTACGGGTTTAATTTCAAGATCATTATCAAAAATAAAGGCTTTATTATTTTCAAAAATATCAAAAGTTTTACTTTTAATTTCGGTCAGCTCAATTTCTTTTGTTTCATCGAGCTTTAAGCCTGAATTTTTAAAATACGGTAATTTTTTAATTAATGTTTGATTTTTTGGAAATTTATCATTTAGAATTTGAGTTATATTTTCATAGGATATTTTAGATAAATTGTTTATTATTTCAAATTCATTTTCGGGATTTTTAATATTTTTGTTTGTGATTGTTTCGTGTACGCAATTTTCAAGACAATTCGAAAAATCTTCAAAGTTGCTTTTTGAAAGTTCTACTATAAATTCGCTATATGCCTTTAGATGGTTTTCAAAGTTTTTTTCTTCGATGTTTGAAAGTAAATTTAAAACTTTTAAAAAATTTTTAATAGTTAAGTTTTCTTTAATTGAATTTAGTTTTATTAAAAAATATGTTGAAAGATAAATTTCTCTTATTTTTTCCATAATTAACTTTCCATAAAAATTGCCAGTGCATGAGGGTTTAAAATATAATCTTTTTTTATATAATCTTTTATTTCAAGATTTGAATTTTTGAAATTTGAAGTATCAGCACAAATATGCCAAGATTTTTCCGCTAGATTATCGGGAAGAATTATGTTCAAGGGATTTTCGCTTTTGCTCATTGCGACATAAATTCTTTTTTGAAAAGTATTAATTAAAAATCCGAAAAATAATTCTTTGGAATTTAGCCAATAGCCGTCATTATTGTTATCTGCAATTTCTCCGTTGTCATAATGAAAAGTTAGAGATTGAATAAAATCTTTGCTTTTAAATATGGCGTTTTCATTTCTGAATTTAATTAAATTTCTTATATATTCCATTATTCGATTTTCAAAAGTATCTTTTTTAATAGCTTTTTCCCAATTAAGATAATTTGTTCCGTCATCTTTATTGTAACTGTTGTTGTTTCCGTTTTTGGTGTGCATTATGATGTCACCAATTTGAATCATTGGTGTTCCGTAAGATAAAAATAAAATTGAAAGTTGTTTTCTTATTGCATTTTCTTTTAAATAGGAATTGTTATCGTAATCACCTGATATTTCCCAATCTGAGCCTCCTTGAGTGGATGAACTTTTATATTTAAAATTGTTTAAATCAAATAAGGTAAATCCGTCATGAGATGATATATAATTAATTGATTTATTAACTCCTTTAAAAATAGAGGGTGAACCTTGGATGACATCTCTTATTTGAATAGGGGCGATTTCTGATGGTCTTAGAGTTATTTTTCTTATGGTATCTCTATATATATCATTCCATTCTGCCCAAAAAGAGGGAAAATTACCTAGTTGATAACATTCTTTTCCGCCGCATGTCCAAGGTTCGGCTATTAAGATAATTCCTTCTTGATTTTCTTGAAAATTATCTACGACTTTAATATTTCTTTTGTTTAATTCTTCTTTTATTTTTCCTGCAAGTGAATTTACGCTGCAGTAGCTTTCTTCGCAAGTGCAGCCGTTTTCTAATAACGCGGCAGCTAAATCAAACCTAAATGCGTCTACTCCTTGATTTGTCCAAAAAACGATGGAATCAATTATAAGTTGATAAACCCCTTCGTTATTTATGTTAAAGTCATTCCCGCAGCCTGAATTAGAGCGATAGTATCCGTTTTTGTATACTTTATAATAACTTGAATTATCGATTAAAGCGTACGAAAAAAGATTTGCATCATCTAAATTGTGATTAACAAGTCCGCCTTCTCCGGTGTGGTTATATACCATATCAAGACAAACTTTTACATCGTTTTTGTGGAATTCGTCAATCATTTGTCGAAATTCGTTTAGGATATTTCCATAGCTTTTATCATGGGCATATTTTCTTGCAAGACTAAAATAATTAAGTGGCATATAACCCCAGTGATTAGTGCCATTTTGTTTGGAATCAAATTCATTTAAAGGTAAAAATTCTATCATTGTGATTCCAAGATTTTTAACACTTTTTGCAAATTTAGCGGCACCTTTAAATGTGCCGTGTTCGGGCATGTTTATATTTTGAGTCAAATCTTTTATATGTACTTCCCCGATTATTTCGGAATTAAGAGACCTTGGTTCAATTTTTGTAATTTCTTTATTCTCTTTTGGGAAAAATATTGATTTAATTGCCCATTTTGCATTGTCAATCAGGTGAAAATTTCCGCCGGAGCGAAACATGTTAAACCCAGGATTAACATCCGAGGGGAGATGCGAAAGTTCTTTACTGTATGGATCAAAAGCAATTTTATTCGGATTAAAACGATTTCCTTTATCATCAAATTTTGATTTAAAGCCGATATCGGAGCCGACTATAAAATTTTCGTCGTATTCCCAATTGTTTCCAAATACTCTAAAACCGTAGAAAACAGGTTTTTTATGGCAATTTAAAACATAGTCTTTTACTTTTGTTTCCCAAATATCGTTTTCTTTTTTTTCCATATTTAGTGTCATTATGGGATTTTCCCCTTGGGGGTTTTCAAAAATACAGAGTTTTACTGCTGTTGCGTTTTTTGAATATAATTTAAATTCTACGCATTTTTCTTTTTCATTGTAGTTTGCACCAAGAGGTGTTTTATCATTTGTTATTATGTTTCCCATAATTAAAAGGCTCCAGTGGATTGATGACAATTCCCGATAATAGTTTCGGGTAAAAATATGTTGATTTTTGTGGCATTCTAAGGCCTTCTTTTGAAATATTTAATATATCTTTCATTTTTGGATAAGCCATTATAAATACGGCATTTGCATTGTTTTTTACGGCATTAAAGGCAACAGATTCTCTTTTTTCATATTTGATACCGTTTTGTGCCATAAGTTCTTCTTGTGTAAAATTGAGTTCTTTTTTCAAAATAATTTCATGTAAAACCGTCAAATCCAGGTTTTGTAGTGCTTTTGAGATTTTTATTGTTTCTTTTACATTGGATTTTAGTTTTAAAATGTAGAAATTGTTATCCCCTTTTAAAATTAATCCTGTTGTAATTTGTTTTTTGTTTTCTTCTTCTATTTTATTTAAGAATGTTTCTTTTTCGGTTGTTGTTTCAATTTCATAATATTTTGAAATTTTTTCAAGAAGATTTGTAGTTTCTTTTTCGATAATTCTATGCGTGGGATAAATAATAAGATTTTCGTCTGCCGCGTTGGTAAAATAGCTCATAACATACTGGGCATATTTGTTTTCAGGATGTTCTTTTGCGTATTTCATTGAAGTTTCATAGCGATGATGACCGTCTGCAATTAAAAGAGTTTTATCTGATAGTGCATTTTCGATTTCTTTAATATCATTTTTGTCGTCAATTAAATAAATTATGTTTTCAACTCCAAGGTCATCTGTAACTTGCATGTATGGTTTTTTTGAAAGGTATTTTTCAGCGACTTTTTCTACAAGGAATTTTTCATCGTTATAAACCATAAAAATTTGTGAAAAGAAGGCTTTTGTGGCACTGATGAGTTTAAATCTGTCTTCTTTGGGACCTCCCATGGTAAATTCATGAGGAAGGATTTTTTTGGAGGCAAAATCTTCAATTTTATTTCTTGCAATAAAGCCTTTCCTTTTGATTAATTTGCCTTTTTCATTTTTATATTTTTGAATAATATAAAATATTGAAGGTTTTTCGGTTTGAATTAAGATTTGTTCTTTTTTCCAATCTTCAAAATATTTTTTAGCATCTTCATACCTGTTGGAGCCTTTTGTTAAAATAAGACGAGCAATATTATATTTGCTTCTTTCATATAGTTCATCAAGATATTTTTCGTCAATAACGTCATACGGCGGAGCTATAACGTCTTTTAAATTAACTTTATCTTGATTGTATATTATTGCTTCTAAAGGTAAAATTTCCATTAATGTTCCTTTTTACATATTTAAGTATATCTTAGAACATATTTTATTATGTGTAAAATTTAAAATAGTTTGTAACAAATGTTACAAATGATACCTTTTTTATCAATTTTTCTTTCAAAAAAAACTTTATATTCATGTGTGTAGTAGTTTATAGGTTAGTTTTATGGCGACAAGCATTAGCAGTTCGTATGGTTACGATGCCAGTAAATTAAGTAAAACTCAACAAAGTTCTTTTTTAAATGAAAAATTATCTCAGGTTAAAGATGAACAAGGCTGTTTGGGTAATATTTGGAATGGAATTAAAGAAATTACAAATTTAGGTCAAAGTGTTTCAGATTGTGAAAGCATGCTTGAAAAATTTAATTCTGGCGAAGTTTCTTTTGAGGAAGCTGTTCGATATATAGATAGTTTTGATAATAAACAAGAGAATATGTCAGGTTTACTATCGAATGTTTTAACGGGTATTGGTGCTATTGCGTCTACTATACTTACGGTTGGAACAGGGCCCATAGGTTGGGGATTAGCACTTTTAAAAGGTGCTCCAATCGGTGCAGCTTTAAAAGCAGGAATAAATTTATTAGATAGAGCCACAAATAACATTGAAGGTGATGAATTTGATGTTAAAGAAATGGCAAAGGATGCAATATCAGGTGCTATGACTGGTGCTACAAGTGCAGTTTCATCCGGTATTGGTGCCGGAATAAAAGCCGGAAAAGCCGGTATTTCGATATTAAATGGAGCTAAATGTGGTGCTATTTGTGGTGCTGCTTCGGGTGCAGGAAGTTATATGACCGATGTTGCTTTTGGTGATAAAGAATTTGACGGTAGTGAATTAATTTCTAACACTGTAACTTCAGCTTTTGTATCGGGAACGGTAGGGGCAGCAGTAGGTGGCGGAATGTATGGAATAGCAAATGCTACGGGTAATATTGGTAAAGAAGTTACGAAATCAACAACACAAGCAATAATTGCGGATTCCACATCAAGTACTACAAGAAAAATTTTAGGACAGGCGGAAAAAAATGTATTATTTAGTTAATTTGTTTAACATCCTATTGAAAGACCAGCACAAAGATTTATGTTTTGTCCGGTTATACCTTTAGCATCGTCTGAAATTAAATATTCACAGAGTTTTGCTATTTCAATCGGCTGAATAAATCTTTTTTGAGGTGTAACATCCAGCACTTCTTGTTTATCTTCGTTTGTGAGGGAACTGTTTGTAAGCGGTGTTTCAACCCATCCGGGGTTTATTTGATTTACGGTTATGTTAAATTGAGCAACTTCAAGAGCAAGTGCTTTGGTAAAGCCCGAGAGAGCTGCTTTTGTGGCTGAGTAAAGGCTTGCATTTGCTTCTCCAACCATGCCTGAAATTGAACCAATATTAATTATTCTCCCCCATTTATTTTTTTTCATTTCGGGAATTATCAGACTTGTTAGCACATAAGCTGATTTAAAGTTTAAATCTATAAGATATGAAATTTCATCAAATTCCATTTTTTCTATAGATTTATAAATGTATTGACCCGCACAATTAATTAAAATATCTATATCGGAATTAAAATATTCTTTTGCTTTGTTATATAGATTTTCGATCGAGAAAATATCTATAAGGTCGCAAGGGTAATAGTTGACTTTGTCTAGTTTTCTTCTTCCCGTTAAAAAAAGGTCATTTCCTTCTTTTGACAAGAGATTTGCAATTTCAAGTCCGATTCCTGAACTTGCACCTGTGATTAATATATTTTTCATATTAATCTATTCCTTCAATTTTTATGTAATGTGAATTTAAAATTTTATCGGTAAATTTTTGGATTATTATATCTCTTTGTTCTTCGGTCAAATCTCTTAGTGATTCTATCGCAATGTGAACATTTGGGTTTTTATCATACCATCTTTTATAGTCTTTGGGATTAAAAGATGAAACTTCTTGTATGATTTTTGTATAATCTCTATCTATCATTTCTGAGGCTTCAATAATTATATCAATTGCAATTTCACATTGCTTTTCAATAGATAAATCTTGCATTAGGTTCATAAAGGCCTTTAGGTATTCATTTTTTTCATACCATCTTTGAAAGTATTTTTTCATAACAAAATTATATCAAAAAAAATATTAATTTTTTTAAAAAAAGGACTTGCTAAAAGGATAAATCTTTAATATAATCCAAAAAGAGATATAGAAAGGGGTTCTAAATGAACAAAGAAGAATTAGTACAAGAAATTTCAAAAAAAGCTAAAGTTACTCAAAAAGAAGCAGCTGAAGTTTTGGGCGGTTTAGTTGAAACTATCCAAAAAACAGTTTCTAAAGGTGAAAAAGTTACTTTAGTTGGATTCGGTACTTTTGAAGCTAGAAAAAGAGCAGCAAGAACAGGCAGAAATCCTCAAACAGGTAAAGAAATTAAAATTGCTGCTAAAACAGTTCCTGCTTTTTCAGCTGGTAAAAAATTCAAAGAATTGGTTAACAAAAAATAAGTTCTTTGAGATGATAAATTTAAAGGCTGTGTATTTTACACAGCCTTTTATTTTAGAATATCTTTTATGATTCTATAAATGAATTTAAGTTTGTCTTCTTGAGTATTTTTTAGTAATAATGATATTTCTTTTAATAATTGTTCTTTATTTTGGTTGTGGCTAAAATTAAATAACTCAAATATTTCTACTTCAAGGGCTGCGGCAATTTTTTCTAATGTTGGCATTGTGGTAAAATACGTTCCGGTTTCTATGTTTCCTATTTGCTTATAATCAATACCGACCAATTCACCTAATTGTTCTTGAGTTAATTTTTTTTGTTTTCTCAGTTCTTTAATTCTTTTGCCAAATAATTTTAAATTGTTCATAAAACCTCTTGGCTTATT
>CALVGZ010000003.1 GCA_944327225.1 Candidatus Gastranaerophilales bacterium
ATGCTATTGAGATTCTTATATAATCAAAATAATCAATACTTGTAGACATTTATTCTCCTTTGATTTTAATAATCTTTAACTTAGTCTTTGAAGCTTGCACTTGTGTCAAAAAAATCAATATTTAAAAGTTCCGAATCTATATCGGAAAGAACTCTTTTGGGAGCAGACTTTCTTAAATCATCGGTATCACTCATTAAATCGACTTCTTCTCCGCCTTTTTTGGAAACTGCAATATCCAAACCAATACTTTGTAATTCACGAACCAATACCTTAAATGATTCCGGAATACCTGGTCTTGGAATATTGTCACCTTTTACTATGGCTTCATAAGCTCTGGATCTGCCGTTAACATCATCTGATTTAATTGTCAACATTTCTTGTAACGTATAAGCTGCACCATAAGCTTCAAGTGCCCAAACTTCCATTTCACCGAATCTTTGACCGCCAAATTGAGCTTTACCGCCCAACGGTTGTTGAGTAACAAGTGAATAAGGACCTGTGGAGCGAGCATGAATTTTATCGTCAACAAGGTGAACAAGTTTCAATATATATGAAATGCCAACAGCTATAGGCTCATCAAAAGGTTCGCCGGTTCTGCCGTCATACAAAACAACTTTTCCGTCTTCTCTTACCCAATCTATACCCTTCTCCTTGATACCTTTAATAAGTTCAGCTTTTGTATTCATTTCAGATTGGTTAGCACCGTACATCTCATCAAAAAGAGGGGACTCATAGTGATTACCTGTTAAATAAGACGCTAAACCCAATAAGTGTTCATAAGTTTGACCAACATTCATACGTGAAGGAACACCAAGAGGATTCAATACTATATCAATAGGTGTACCGTCAGGCAAGAATGGCATATCTTCTTTTGGTAATATTCTTGAAACAATACCCTTATTACCATGACGACCGGATAATTTATCACCAACAGATACTTTACGCTTTTGAGCTATATAGACCCTGATAACAGTATTTGCACCAGGTGGAAGTTCATCACCTTTTTCTCTATCAAATACTTTGACGTCTACTACTCTGCCGCCTTCACCATGAGGAACTCTTAAAGAATTATCTTTAACATCACGTGCTTTTTCAGCAAATATTGCTCTTAAAAGCTTTTCTTCCGGCGGATGTTCTGATTCACCCTTTGGAGTAATCTTTCCTACCAAAACATCATCGGCATAAACTCTAGCACCAATACGAACAATTCCTCTTTCGTCCAAATGCCTGATTGAATCTTCGGAAACATTAGGAATTTCACGAGTAATTTCTTCTGGTCCGAGTTTAGTTTGGCGGGCATCAATTTCTAATTTTTCAATATGCAATGATGTAAATACATCATCATATACCAGTCTTTCATTAATCAAAATAGCATCTTCGTAATTGTAACCTTCCCAAGGCATGTACGCAACTAATACGTTTTTACCAAGCGAAAGTTCACCCATATTGGTTGATGCACCATCTGCAATAACATCACCTGCTTTAACCTTATCGCCTTCTTTAACTAAAGGTTTTTGATTAATACAAGTATCTTGGTTTGAGCGAACATATTTTAATAATTGATATTGATGAACATTTCCTTGTTTATCTTTTATATGAATTTCTTCACCCATAACCTTGACAACAGTACCATCCACAGTAGAAACTGCAACCATGCCGGAGTCTTTTGCAACACGACCCTCTAAACCTGTGCCAACTACAGGTCTTTGAGTAACTAATAGAGGCACCGCTTGACGTTGCATGTTTGAACCCATTAAAGCACGGTTTGCATCATCGTGTTCAATGAACGGAATTAAAGATGTCGCAACAGATATAATTTGAATAGGCGAAACACCAACATAGTCAACCTTAGTTGATTCACCCATAGTAAATTCTGAACGATAGCGAACAGGAACGTAAGAATCTTTGATTTTTCTATCCTTCGTAAGTTCAATATCAGCAGGTGCTACACGATAATTCTCATCTTCGTCTGCAGTTAAATAATGGACTTCGTCCGTAACTTGACCATCTTTTACAACAAAGAACGGGGTTTCAATAAAACCATAATCGTTAACTCTAGCGTGAGTTGCCAATGAATTGATCAAACCTGCGTTAGGACCTTCCGGAGTTTCAACAGGACATAAACGACCGTAATGGGAAGGGTGAATATCACGAACTGCAAAACCTGCACGCTCTCTCATTAAACCACCGGGACCAAGTGCCGAAATACGACGTTTGTGAGTTAATTCAGCCAACGGATTTGTCTGATCCATAAATTGTGATAATTGAGAAGAACCAAAAAACTCTTTTAAAGAAGCAACCAATGGTTTTGTATTTAAAAGATTTAACGGGGTTAAAGTTTCAGAATCCTGCAACGTCATTCTTTCTTTAACTATTCTTTCAATTCTTGACAAGCCTACTCTGAATTGATTTTGTAACAACTCACCGACAGAACGTATTCTTCTATTTCCCAAATGGTCAATATCATCAAGAGTTCCTTCATCGTAAGTTAAATTTATTAAATATTCAATACCTGCAACGATATCTTGAATCGTAATCGTTCTTTGTGTTTCAGGTAAGTTTAATCCCAATTTTTTGTTTAATTTATAACGTCCAACTTTACCTATATCATACTTCTTTTCATCAAAAAAACGAGCTTCCAGAATTGAACGACCTCCTGCGGGAGTAGCAGGATCACCGGGGCGAAGCTTTTTATAAACTTCAACCAAAGCTTCATCTGTTGTAGCAGCTGTATCTTTATCTAATGTTTTCTTTAAGAAATCGAAATGAGTAAATAAAGTTTCCATTTCAACAGGGGTTATACCCAGTGCTTTCAACAAAGTTGTTGCTAAAATTTTTCTGTTTTTATCAATTTTTACATATACTAAATCATTTGCATCTGTTTCAATTTTTAACCATGCACCTCGATTAGGAATTAATGTTGCATTATATAAACGTTTTCCCGTAGGAGATACTTCTTTTTTGTAATAAATACCGGGGCTTCTCACAATTTGAGAAACAATAACACGTTCAGCACCATTAACAATAAATGTACCTTTATCAGTCATGGTCGGAATATCGCCAATATATACTTCTTGTTCTTTAATTTCACCAGAATCACGATTAACCAATCTCATCATTACACGAAGTTGTTTAGCATAAGTTGCATCATGAATTCTTGCTTCTTCAATCGTATATTTTGGCTTATCAAATGTATAATTCGGTAAAAAATGTAACTCTAATCTGCCTGTATAATCCTTTATCGGACTAAAAGACAGGAGTTCTTCCTTTAAGCCTTCCTTTAAAAATTGTTCAAACGATTTCTTTTGAACTTCAATCAAGTCGGGTAAATCTGTAAGACGAGTCCCCGGAATACCTTGAGGAGTAACACGGCTTGCTTTTTTTGTTGTTGTCATCTAAATACCTCTAATATATGTAATTACAATAATTATTAAAATAGTGCAAAACGGCTCTGTGACTACTTTTTAATTTATTCGGTTTTCAAATGCTTTTTTGCCATAATGCAACATTTTATTAGACTTTATTAATTATATAGGCTAAATATAAGCGGTCAAGATTTAAGCTTAATAAAATTTTACAAAAGACTTGAATTTTTTTAAAAATAGTGTAAAATAAGTGACCGCTTGAATATATACCGACTTTAAAATTTGTTCTTAATGTTTAAAAAAATAAACCATTATATCCTGACAAAAAATCGTTACAAGAATTTACTGTAATTTTTTTAAAAATTGATAAAATTATTTTGTTAGGTTAGCGGAGGTTTATTTATGAAAAAACTTTTTGGAATTTTAATGCTTTTAGTACTTATGACTTCTCCTTTGGCTATGGCTGCAGAAAATGTCTACGGCATTATTTACAAAGACGCAATGGAAGCAGGAGTTGGCTTTAGCGGAGTAGCTCCAGCTAAAAAAGGGGAAGCAACTTGCAGAAGCTTTTTTGCACTCGTTTGGACTAGGAGAATGCGGCATAAATGATGCGGCAAAAGCCGGAAAAATCAAAACAGTTGCATACTACGATATACATACAAGAAATATCTTAGGTTATAAAAAAGTAACAACAACGGTATATGGGCAATAACTTTTATTTGGCGGGGGAAATCTCCGCCAAATTTTAACCTAACGAATGCTATATAAACAACCGCAATATTTTTGAGTGTACATATTATTTTCTCTTGCAATTTGCCTAGAAATTTTAAATCCGTCATGCTTTTTAAAATCATAATTAACAAATTGTACTCCGCTACTTAAAGAAATAATATTGGCTTGTTCAAAAATTTGCTTGGAACTTTTATGGGGACTTACGGTTAATGTTGTAGTAAAGTATTCTATGTTATTTTCTTTTGCAAATTCAGCAGTTCTCCAAAGCCTTAAATTAAAACATAAAGAACATCTGGTTCCCTTTTCCGGCTCATTTTTATATTCTTTTGCAAAGTCAAAAAATTTTTTTATGTCGTAATTCCCCTCATAAAAATCAACCCCTATTTTTTTGCAATATTTTTCCAATTCATTTTTTCTTATTTTATATTCCGAAAAAGGAAAAATATTAGGATTATAAAAAAATACTACAGGCTTGTAATTATCTTTTGTTAATAATTCAATTGGATAACTCGCACAAGGTGCACAACAAGCATGCAGTATAATCTTTTTCATAACATTCAATTTTAATTATTTTCTCTTTTTAAAGCTAAATTAACTCTTTCAACCAACTCATCATAAGGCATACCGCCCATATAAAAAACACCATTTATCACTAAAGCAGGAGTACCATTTAAATTATAAACAGCAGACTTATTAATATCTTCCAGCAATTCTTGAGCAATTTGAGGACTGTTTACATCACTTAAAAACTTGTTAATATCAATTCCAAGACGCTCTTTTTTAATATACTTAATAAGTTCTTCTTCGTTTTGCGGATGATAGTCAAAAAGAATGTTTGCTACACCCCAAAATTTTCCCTGTTTTTTAGCTGCAAGAGCATACTTTGAATATAAGCATGAATTTTCATGACCACCCAAAGTAACTGAAATTCTTGAATTACATGAAGTATCAAGAGGAAAATGAACATCCCTAACCAAAATCTTATTTTCTTTTGCAATTTTATGAAGCATTATATTTAAAACTCTGCAAAAAGGGCAATTATAATCACTATATACATCTATAACAACACTTGCATTTTCATTACCTAAAACATTTCCTTTTATTGCATATTTATTCGTTTTAGCTTCAAAAAATTCCTTCATCTCTTTTTCTTTTTTCAATTTAGGAGATAATACCAAACTATTATTAAGATAGGTTAATAAAGAGACAAAGGAAATCAAAACAATCAAAAATAAAACAAAATATTTTTTCGCACCTTTAATAAAGTCAACTACGGTAATCTTAATATCTTCAAGAAAAAACCCTTTACTGTTAGCTGTTAAAGCAATAAATAAGTCAACAAAATAAGTACAAAAACATAATACACAAATTTTATTTATTTTAAATATGGAAATAAATGCAAGAACCATTGAAATAGCAAAAGATAACAATCCCAAAGTTGCAATATAACTTCTTGGATTTTCAAAAACATCAAAAATAGTATTTTTAAATTTTGCTTGAATTCTGTCAACAAACAAAAGCATCAGCATAACAATATACAATATCATTCCCCACAACGCATTGGGAACTCCAAAAGAAAGGCTGTAACTAGTTTTAGAAACTCCATCACAATCAATTAAATCAGAAACCGAACAAAAACTCGGCACATAAGCTTCCAAAAAATTTGTTTTATAAAAAATTAAACTTAACTCAATACAAAGTCCAATACCAATTAAGACCAATAAAAATATGATCGTCCATCTAATTTTTGAAAATTTTAAATTATTTTCCATATCTTTTCCTCTATAAAGACAGTTCCAAATTCAGGTAATATTATTATACAACTGTCTAACTTACATAATAATAGACAAAAGTATAATAAAAATAAAGATGTATTTTTAAAAATACATCTTTTTAAGAATTAATCTTTTTTAAATTTTCGTATAATTCAACTGCCTCACGGGAAATTTCCTTGGGAAGTACTATCTTAATTCTTGCCTCAAGATAACCCTTTGCACCGTCTTTCTTGGGTAATCCCAAATCTTTCAAACGCAATTTCTTACCCGAGGAAGTCATTTTGGGAATTTTAATTTTAATTTTACCGTTTGGAGTCAATATATGCTTTTCACAGCCCAAAACAGCTTCATAAGGCAACAATTCAACATCCCTTACAAGATTGTAATCGGATATTTCATAATTATCGTCAGAAATATTAACAACCAAATACACATCCCCGACTTTACCGTATGCGTCTTTTTTACCTTCACCCTTCAGACGAATTTTTTGTCCTTCCTTTACGAATTTAGGCACTTGAAAAGTTAAACTCTTGGACACTTTTTCAAGTCCCGTCCCCGAACAATTAGAACAAAAACCTTGCCTTGAGCCATGACAAACCTGACATTCCTGATATGTGCTAACTATAATTGATTTTTTAGGACATTTTATTAAATCATCCACTGTTAAATACACATTTTGAACTATGTCAAGATTTTCTTCTTTCTTTTTCGATTGAGAGCCGGAAGCACTTCTACTATATGTTCTTTGTCCCGAAAAATCTCCGAATTGAGAAAAATCTCCAAAATTTGTATAAGTTCTGCTTCTTTGGTTTTGAGCCTGTTGGCTCATGATATCTCCAAATATCGCCGAGAAAAAGTCAGAAAAACCGCCAGCAGAAGAACCGGAACCGCCAAAATTTGAAAAATTAAAGCCTTCAAATCCCGGTGGAACATTAAAATCGGCACCTTGTTGCCAAGAAGAACCCAACTGATCGTAACGTTTTCTTTTGGTTTCATCGCCCAAAACCTCGTATGCTTCGTTTATATCTTTAAATTTAGCTTGAGCATCGGGTGATTTGTTTACATCAGGGTGGTACTTTCTTGCAAGTTTCCTGTATGCTGATTTGATTGTTTGCTGATTTGCGTCTCTTGAAACGCCTAAAATTTCATAATAATCTTTATATTTCATATTTATATATTAAATCCAAAATTACAAAAATTAAGTATTCTTAATTATTTTTTTATAATTATTTTTTTCTCCATTTAAAATACCTCACTGACGAAACATTTTTCGGATTTCCAACTACTCTCACCTTAAACTCTCTGGTGCTTTCATCATTACCGTACGCCAAAGGCGGAATTTTTGCAACGTATTCATCTGGTATTTCTTCCGATAACATTTTTTCAAACGGAGAAACCGTCAAAGACTTAATAATATTTTTAGCATCATCGGACATTTTATTTACTATTTGTTCCGTCGAGAATTTACCAATCGGACCTAAAACATTTACTATTTGATAGGGAATTTTTCCATATATTTCCATATTACAATCCTGTGTTAAAGTATTAAATTTACCAAACAAATATAAACTCATATTTGTCCCTTGAGTCTTTATGTATTGAACATCGGCCAAAGAATTTTTTATATTTACAGTACCTTCTATAGTTTTAAAATCTCCTGTATTTTGATTTGTTATTGTTGACAAAGTTGAATTCAAAGTCAATTTCAAAATACTTTGAGATAAAATATTTCCTGCCTGCAAAAACCTTTCAAGTTTTGCAAATTGAGACAATTCACCATCATCTATATTAAATTTTATATAACCATCAAAAGTTTTTAAAACTTCATCAAAACTAAAACCTTTAAATTCCGCCTTTATTAATGAACTTAATTTTCCGCTTGCAGCAATAGAGAGATTTTTTATTTCTTTTATATTGTTTGTCAAAAGCCTTACGTTTACTTCTTTTAAAATCATTTCAATATTAGTTTTATTGTTATTAATTTCATGAACAAAATTTCCTGATATATTCCCCTTGAATAAATCTGCTTTAAAGTCTTTAGCATATATAACATTATTTTTTAAATTTCCTTCAATATAGACCGAATTCAAAAGCATATTCATAAGTTCAAGACTAACTATGTTAGCTCTGAAATCAGACACTTCAATATTATTACCATTGTTCTTCTTAAAATATCTGCTTACAGTATCAAGATTTATATAATTTGAACTAATTTGAGCATAATCAACCAGAATTTTATCTTTCAACATTTTTAATTGTGCAATTAAATCAAAATCAAATCCGAAAATTTTACCCCTGACAATATTTATATATGCACTTGAATTTTTAATATTCAAAAGCAAATCAGGAATAAACAGATTGTAATCCCTGCAATTCAAATTATATAAATTTAAATTACCATCAATTTGAGGATAAGATGTTTTTCCGTTTATAGTCAAATTACCTATTGCGTCAAAAGAAATAAAATAACTTGGTATATACAAAGAAAGCTTTTCCTGAATTAATATTTTAAAATTATTCAATATTGGATTTAAAGAAGAATAATTCAATACAATTCCTGAAATCAAAGCTTGTTTTCTTGAACCGGATAATACATAGCCTTCGGTTATAATTAATCTGTCTTTTAAAATATTCAAATCGAGAAAAAGTACAGGTGCTTCTTTTTCTTTTGATTTTATGACTATAAATTTATTGTCGTGAGGAATTTTTGCTTTTATTTTTAATAATATGTTTGAATTTTTTTGTTTATAATTTTTTATTTCACCTTCAATAACAAAAGGTAAATCGTCAAAAGATACATTTGTTTTTGGAATTAAAATATTATCAGGCAAAATTTTTAAATTAATTTTGCTGGTTTTTATTATATTATTTTTAAATTTTACATTTGGATCAATAATTTGAACTAAAATATCAGAAAATTTATTATTACTTGGATTTGAAGAAATTAAAATTTCATTTGCAAAACATTCACTTTTTAATGACTTAACAAAAATTCTAACCTGCTCAAGTCTAGAATTTACGGTTATTATAGGATTTTTAAAATTTCCCTTTATATTTGCAGAAATTTTAACCATACCGCTCTTAAAAATATAATCATCTAAAATAGGAACAAAAGAAGAAATTAACGGTAAACTTTTTCCCAAATTAATGATACTCGCCAAATCTATCACATCAGAATGAATTTTTAAATTCAAATTAGTCTGTTCATCTATATTTCCAATTACATAAAATTTTGAATTACCAAAATTTAAAGAAGTATCAACTATATTTATTCTACTATTTTGTAAACTAACATTTGAATTAATATTTTTCAGATGCAAACCTGTTTTTTTATGAAACAAAGACGCGTTCTTTATTTCAAATTTTCCATTTGAAATAATTTTTCTAAAATCACTTTTTAAATATAAATCAACAGATGCCACCCCGTTAAAAACTATTTCATCGGCATCAAATTTGATATTTAAAATTTTATAAAAAACATTTAATACCTCTTTAAAATCCGAAAGATTAATTTTATTTGAATTTGCCTTAATTTCAACAAATTTATTTTTTGAAGTACTTGCATTCAACTTAATTTTTAAAAATTGATTCTTTATAAAATTAAAATCACAATCAGCAAAAATTTTATCGGCACTAAAGGTAAGTAATAAATTATTTTTAGGAAGTTTTAAGCCATTTACCATGAATGAATAATCTGAAAATTTTACGATGCCGTCAATATTTGTTCTTTTTTCTTGGGGTGTAATTTTTAAGTCAATATCTGCCCTTGAATAAAATTTATATTTATCTGCAAATACCAAAGGATTATATGTTAATTTTGAAATAATATCATTAATTTTACTTACTGGATAATTTTTTGTCCTGAAACCCAACTTTAAATTAAAATCCGCAATCTTGAAGGAAGAACTTTTCAGTTGCCCCTTTGTTACTACATTAAAACTGCGATTTTTAAAATCAAAAGAAGGAAATGAAGAAAATTTTAAATTATTAGCTAATAATACAAAATTTTTATTTACATTAATGTCATATAAATTGAAAAATAGTTTATCAGTATAAAAATTAAAATTTCTGATTTTAAATTTTGATTTTTTGGATTCGTCTAAAATATTTTTTAAATCAAAATAATCGAAACAACTATATTTTTTATTTTTATTAAAATCAACAAAAATTGAAATGCTTTCGCTTTTAATTTTTGAAAAATCAACATACCCAAAAAACAAAGAAAGTATATTCAAATCAATATTAACTTTGTCGATAATCAAAAAATCTTTATCTTTTGAATATTTTAACTTGAATTCGTCAGCTTTAATATTTACATCCAATTTATAATTTGGACTTACTTTTAAATTATCTATATCAAAGATTAAATTTGTATTTTTTGAAAAATAAGAATTTAAAAAAAGTTCAACATTATCTTCTTTTATATATTTAGGAATTAAACAAATAAAAGAAATATACAAAACAATTAATATAAACAAAAACAATAAAATAAACCGTTTTAAAAATTTACAAAAATTACCACTCTGAATGTCTCTTTTTCTAAAAACAACATTCAAACTTTTCTTAAACCAGCTTTTTTTCTTAATATATATCATTCTGTTTACATTTCAACTATTGAAATGCTTGTTACTCCGGCCGTTCTGGCATCATCCATTAATTTTACAACACTTTGATGACTTGAATTTCCTGCAGCTTGTATCAAAATTCCATCCGTATTTACTTTTGATTGTTCTTTTAAAACACTAACCAAGTCGGATTCATTTACAGGTTGATTATTAACAATATAATTATTATCTTCGGTTACCTGAACGGTTAAAATTTTTGTATCTTTATTTTGCTGATTTTCTTCAACATACTCCGGCACAGCAAGAGATAAACCTTGTTGATCCAATATCGGAGCTATAACCATCATTAAAATCAACAACACAAGAAAAATATCAGTCAAAGGTGTAATATTTATTTCATTAAAAGTTTGTCTTTTCATTAGCCTTTTTCCTCATTTTTTTCAAGTTCTTTTTGTTGCCTACTGCCCAATGGTTCGCCTGCAACTATCATTTTTTCAAATCCCGCATCTTGTGCTGCTTTCATAACTTTCATTATCTCTGAACTTTTGGTTTCTTTATCCGCTCTTACAACTACTTCTTTTTTTTCCAAATTGGCAACTAACGAATTCAATGATTCATACAAATTTTCAGGGGCAACCTTTGTTTCATTCACATAAAAGCTTCCGTCTTTCGTGATGGATACGGTTGCATTTTTGGTTTCAATAGCAAGCCCGGAATTAATTTCCGGCATTTTAATATTATTATCCATTGACTGAAAGCTGGGAGCTATTACCATCATAATAATAAGCAACACAAGAAAAATATCAGTCAAAGGTGTAATATTTATTTCATTAAAAGTTTTTTTTCTGCCATCTTCTTGTTGTATATTTACATTCATTTTATTTACCTGTTTTATAAAGCAATGGAGCTGTTATTGTCAACATTCACTTCTTCGTCGGAATCAATAAAACTTAAAAATACAAGTTTTATCAATTTAAAATCGGATTCAAAGCGTGCAACAACAGTTTGAAAATAATTAAACAAAACTACTGCAACAATAGCTACACCCAAACCTAAAGCTGTCGCAATTAAAGCAGATGCAATACCGGTTGCAACAGCAGCGGATTGATTGCCTTGAGTTGCCAAATCTTGGAATGTATATAAAATTCTAACTACAGTACCAAACAAACCAAGAAAGGGAGCAACACCGCCAATTGTACCAAGTATTGTCAAATGACGCTCCAATTTTCTGACTGCTAATGAAGATGAAATATCATAAGCTCTTGAAAAACCGGCTTTTTGTTCGGTATAAATTCTTAAAGCCTCGTCCACCATCTCCGAAATTATTCCGCCAAGTTGAACAGAAATTCTTTGTGCAGCACCAATATTATTTTTAACCAATGCTTTTTGCAAACTGGGAATAAATTCAGATATATTTCTTTCATTTTTTCTATAATAGTTAATTCTATTTATAGCCACATAAACAACTAAAATCGAACAGATAAATATTGGAGTTAAAACCATCCAATCTTGTGCAATTGCTGCTAACATTAAATCCATTTTTTTATCCTCATTTCTCTATTTTTATCTCATTACACTATTTAATACATTATAATCAAACGTGAACTCTATCGGAACAGACTGACCCTTAAACTCAGGGGGCAGTGGCCTAAAAGGAGCAGTTAATTCAATGGCACTCATAGCTGCCCTATCAGCCAAAGGTACGCCTGAAGATTTAGTAACTCTATGAGACAACAACCTTCCGTCCCTTCCGATTGTAAAGGTTATTACAACTCGTTTAGAACTATCGCCCTTTGGAGGAGACCAATTCCTTTTAATTCTTTGTTCCAAATCACGCATATAAGGACCCCAATTCGGTTGACGAATAGCATCAATTCCAGGAGTACCGTTTGGATTACCCGGACTCGGATTCCCGCCGGAACCATAACCGCCGGATGAACCCCTTGAAGCGTATCTGCTACCGGAAGAACCTGAAGATGAACCACCCCTCGAAGCCGACGAACCTGCAGAACTAAACTTGGGAGCAGGAGAAGTAGAAGCACCGCCGGATTTTGAACCCCCAGAAGTGCCGGACGTAGCGGGCGGTCTGTATGTAGAACCAACAGGAGCCTTGCTTGGAGCAACAGGAACGTTAAAAGGACTCTTAGGTGCAGTTGCGATTCTTGGAGCAGAGGGTGCTTTGGGTGCGACCGAAGGTCTGACCTGTGGTTTAGTGGCTGTTGGAGCCTTAATGGGAGTTGGCTTTGCAACAGGTTTTTGTGCTACAACAGGCTGTTGCACCACTTTTTGCACAGGCTTGCTGACTTGCTTTTGAACCACCTTTTGCACCTGTTTTTGTACTGGTTTTTGAGGAACTTTTGCAACTTTTTGCTGTTGTTTTTGAGCAACCTTAGGTTTAGACGGGGCAGATTTAGCAGGACTTGGTTCCGATACAGAACGCTTTGGATCATGCTTACCACCTGCACGTGAATCCCTGTCTGATCTTATTTTAGTATTTTTATTTATAGGGGGTTTAGACTCATTTTGAACCAATTTGAATTCAACATCTCTTACAGGCAACTCGGGTTTTGGCAAATGTGGAAAAACCAACCCCATAATTGCACTTATAACAACAGAAAAACAAATAAGAAAAACGTGAACACAAATAGATAATCCGATACCTTTATATGGCCCGATATCATCTGTTGTATTAAAAAAGTTAGGCAATTTCTTTTTTGCCGTTACTTGCTCATCTATTATTGAACTTTGTAAATCAAATCTATTTCTAATTTGTGCCATAATTAATTTTGTTTCCAGAGTAATTATTATTTACTTAATAATATTTATGAATTACCCGAAAGTATATACTTTATTGTGCAGTAATTGTGATTGGCTGGTCAAAAAGTATATTTATTTGACTATTTGCAGGTATAACGATATTTTCACCTTTATCAACCGTTCTTTTTATAAGACCTAAGCCCGCTCCGACAGCAGTTCCATATACTGCACCGCGTCCGACAGATCCACCCGATAATGCTCCCATTGCAGTACCCAATACCGCACCTGAACCTGCTCCTATAGCCGTATCTTTTGCGTATTCCTTAGCACTATCAACTGTACTGCCGCCTTTCAATGTACCTGACGAATCAGTTGTAGCAATAACCGCACTAATTGGGATTATATTATTATAGGGGGTTCTGATTGCGGTAAACCTTATTTGCATTTTTGCATTTCTATTTCCAAATGTAGCCTTTTTATTTTCCACCACTGTTCCCATAATTGTACTGCCGGATGCGGCAATAGTTTGTCCGTTATATATAAAATCTTCGGTTAAAACAGCATTAACCGTCTGTCCCACAACAGCACTTAAAGAATTTATTTCTTGAGATAAAACTGCACTACAAGTAACTCCTGCAGGAACATAAAGGGCATAACCTTGCAAATTGGAATTATTCTGCTGAGCAGGGGCAGAATAATTAAAATTCTGACCAGCAAAACAACTTGTACCCAAAAGCATACAAGAAACCAAAAAAACTTCAAATAATATATTCTTTTTTATCATAAATTCCTCTCCAAAAATATTTCAAAAATATTTTATCATACTTGAAACAAATTTTACAAATTTATTAAAAATAATAATCCTCACCAATCTCAATCAACAAGTTATCTCTCGGCCCAAAATAAACATGCTGACCAAATTCATATTCTCCGCTTGGAACATACTGCAAAGAACCGCCCCAATGGTTTCCGTAGACTTTTCTCGGATGGATGGTAGTGTTATAAGAAGCAGGATTAGTTAAAGTTCCACCGAACACATCCGAACCCGAAAACAGAACTTTTCCTTTAATATCCCTTTTTTCACCATTAAGTTTAATTATTGTATCAATATCTATTTTTATAGCAGCATTTACACCTTGTACGGGAAGTTTGAGCATACTTACATACCCTTCAAAAATATCCCCCTTCTCAACTGCCTTTTTTTCTAATACCCATACATCAGAAGGTACAATAAAATATACTCTGGAGCCTTCTTCAAGACCTTGGGTTGAATATATTTTTTTTACATATACTTTAACAAGAGAACCCTTAGGCAAATAAGGTTCAAAAGCAAAAACACAATTTGGCAAAACCAATGTTAAAAATATTAATAATATTTTTTTTAGCATAATTCAATATTAATAGATTTTTTCATAATTTCAAGATTTTAATAATATATTTTTAGCCAATTATGTTAAAAAAAACTATAATGAATAATATGTCAGAAGAAAAAATATCAAAGAACAACATAATACCAATACTTAAAAAAATTCTTGCAATAACGTCAGTATTTTTCATAATTCTACTTATTGCAGTCATAGTTATAAAAAGTATATTTTCATACTCGCTTATTGAAAAAAATCTAAGTGATTATTTAGGCTTAAAAATAGAATTAATAGACCCAAAAACTACATTTGATATAAAATTCAATATAAATACAAAAGCAAAACTTATAAACATATATGACAAAAATAAAAAAATAAAGTTTATAACCGTAGAAAATCCGAATATAACATTCAAACCAATAGGTTTTATATTCAACAAAATTAATTTCAAAAAATTAAATGCAAAAAATATAGAATTAAATATTAAAAGAAATTCAAAAGGGGAAATTGACTTAATTGAATATTCAAATCTAAAAAATTTAAAAATTTATAAAAAACAAAAATTTAAATTAACCAAGTTAAATGCTCAAATAAATAACCTTAAAATTAACTTTAAAGACGAATATAAAATCAAAAGCGAAATTACTTTTAATCTGAATAACACCGATATAAATATCTCCAAAAAAAATAAATACCTAAATATATATCAAACCGGTACAATAGATACCTATACAAATTCAAAAAGACAAACTGCTAATCTTTATTTTTCCGCAAAATCAAAATACCCTCTAAACAATTTCAACACATCAGATCTATCACTGAACATAAATGTTAAAAATATAAACCACTATATATTTAACGACATCATAAAAAAATACATTTCAAAAGACATAATAGCTTTTGAAGGCATATCCGACATTGCTATCAGAACGGATGAAGAAAATTCAATCCAAAAATTAACTGCAACAATAAACAATCCAACACTAAAATTGTCTGATAATAAAATAATATCACCCTTTAAGAAAGGAATAACAATAAGCTCCGATTTTATTCCGAAAAAAGACGAAATAAGCATATCTGATTTAAAAATAAATTCAAACAAACTTTCAATTTCATCAAATGGAATAATCACAAAGCCTTTTAATAAAAACAGAAATTTTGATTTCAAAATAAATATTTCAAATACTGAATTAAATAAATTATTGTATTTTATTCCAGATAATTTAATATACTATCGGCCAAAAGGCATTCCTACTCTCAAAAAATCAAATTTTCACGGCATAGCAAACGGAAACATAAATCTAAAACTTTTTCCTCTTGATATAACAGGTAATTTAAAAATTTCAAATGTACACATTCCAAATTATCCAAAATCATATACAGAAAATGATGTCAATTTATTTTTCATGAAAGACAAAATGCGAGTTTATACAAAAGTGTATACTCCCGAAAATGAATACGTAGTAATAGACGGCATATCAAACCTTGATGATTCTTTATACGGAAAATATAATGTAAAATCTACATCTAAAATTGATTTGGCCTATGCAAAATTATACCTTGTTCCAATACAACAAATAATTGGATTTAACATAGGCCCTGTGCCAATTATGGATATATCAGGCTACGGAAATATAGACATCAAAACTCAAGGAACAATAAAAGACGCTCAAATTTTTGGTGAATTTCAAGCATATAATGCAAGTGCAAAAATTGAAGGATTAGAAGCAAAATTAACTAACGGAGATTGTAAATTAATTTTTGATAACAGGAATTTAATCTTTAAAAAAATTCACGGAAACATGGAAGAAGCAGATTTTACCTTAACAGGAATAGGCGACACAAAAGGGAATATTGATTTAAAAGCAGAAATTAAAAATGCAAGAACTCACAATATTTTAAAAATATTTAACAACAGCATAATAACAAAACCATACACAAAAATTACAAAAAATATTGCTGCTTCGTCTGGGCAAATAAATGCATTGATAAATCTTGACGGAACTATTGATAATTGGGAAGACAAAAATTTCCTATCCAAACTTTTACTTTCAGGCAATATTGATTTTAAAAATAATAAAATTATTTTAAATAATAAAATGTCTGCACAGAAAATAAACGGTACACTCACTTTTGGACAAAAACAAAAAGGATTATTTGAAGTATACATTAATGATTCGAAAATTAACTTAAACTTTGATATACCCAATTCTTTGGAAAAAATAGCAAAAGGAGATGAATTTAACTTTGAAAACACAATATATTCAAATAAATTCGCTTTTATGGATTTATTGAAAGAACTTACAAAAAATAATAAATACGCACCTCTTCTATCCAACATACAAAAAATTGATTTTTACACCAAATTCAATATAAAAACACAGGGCAAAATATCTTTAGATAACATTAATCTTGAAAAATTAAAAAATTATGGATATATAACGGGTCTGAACGACTCAACAAAACCAAATATCAAATTTAATTCCGGAATAATCAGAATTAACGAAAATAAACTTTTGTTCGAAAATTTTGACACTTCCATCTTAGATGGAAATATTAAAGCAAAAGGATATATACAGAACTTTCTTTCCAAAAATCCAAATTCAGATGCCGTAATTACGTTAAATAACTTAAATTTAGCAGGTTTAAATCAAATTTTTACAAAAACAAACATTACAACCGGAAAATTAAAAAGCGGAAAAATTATTTTAAAAAAAGATACCGTTAAACTAAGCTCAATAAGTGTAGATTATGATAATATGCCATTATTTATAAATGCTTCTTTAAAAGATATGTATAAAACAAAAAATCTTGAAGCCAATTTCTCTACAATTCTAAATGAACAATCAACAGATAGCCTAATAAATCCTTATTTGACTTATCCGATTAAAGTCAAAGGCGAAATTCCAACAAAAGGATTTTTCAAAGGAAAAGCGGACAATTATTCAATCGACTTAACGGCAACAATACCCAAAAACTCGGATATTTCATTTAGCGGAGCAAACCTTGGAGACATAAACCACAAAAGAGAAATCACAGGAAGAATTGATGTAAAAGGAAACAAAGCAAGTATTAATAATTTAAGGCTGATTAACTATATCACAAACCAAAACGGGAAAATAAACCCAATAACAGCTTTAAAAATAAACGGCCATCTTGTTCAAAACCAAAGTAACTTAAATTATGATAATCTCAGGATAACAACTCTATCACCCATAAATGTCAGAATATTAAATCTTATATTCAAAAAATCTCTCCTAAAACGAGGAAATTTTGAATGTGATATAAATTTAAAAGGAAATATAAAATCTCCACAAATAAACGGAAGAATATTTTTGCAAGATTTGGATATTCCACTATATGACACTCAAATTAACAATATCAAAGTAAATATTTCAAATAAATACATTGATTCAGAAATTTTGGCAAAAAATAATCAAAGCGACCTAAAGATGCTTTTGAAGGCACAAAACAAACTAATAGCTCCTTACATAGTTGAAAATATTAACATACAATCCAATAAGCTTAATATTAATGAAATATTATCCAGTATAACACACACACAAAATAAGACTGATATAAACAAGAAAAATGAACTTTTAATTAAACCTTCAGAGGTTATTGTCAAAAACGGAACTTTTGACTTTAAAGAAGTTTCTTTTGAAAAAATAAAAGCACAAAATCTAAAAGGAAACTTTAATTTTCAAGATGACATATTTAACTTGAACAACTCGACACTTGATATTGCAGAAGGTAAATTTACGGCAAACGGAAAATATGCTCTAAAATCAACAAAACTGAATCTTAATGCCAAAATGGAAGATTGTAACTCAAATGTTTTAACACAAGAGTTTTTAAATTTATCCGATCAGATTTTTGGTAAAATAAACGGTTCAATTATTCTTTATGGAAAAAATTTAAACACTTCAGAAGCAATTAAGAATATAAGCTCGAATGTTGAATTTTCAATCAACAACGGAAAAATGCCAAAATTAGGTTCTCTTGAATATCTTTTAAGAGCAGGCAATTTAATTAAAAACGGAATTTTAGGTTTATCATTAAATAACTTAATTCAAGTCTTAACTCCTTATAAAACAGGGGAGTTTGAAAAAATTACGGGTACTTTATCAATTGATAAAGGAGAAATTCAAAATTTAGAAATAATGTCTCAAGGCAAAAATCTTAGCATGTATTTAAACGGCAACTATGACATACTTGAAAATTTTGCCGACATTAAAATATATGGTAAACTATCACAAAATATTTCAAATGCACTCGGAGCAGTTGGAAATGCCTCGCTAAAACAATTTATAGAATCTATTTCACCAAGAAAAAATAAAAAAGAAATAAACAACGAAACTCAAGAAAACCTTAACAAAATTCCGACAATTGAAGTTGAAAATCCCGAACCAAGGTATTTCAAAGTAAAAGTTCTTGGTGATATAAATAAAGAAAATTATATTAAAAACTTCTCATGGATATAAACAAATATAAAAACAATTAACTAAAAAGCCGAAAATAAAAATTTTCGGCTTAATTATTAAAAACTGCTTTTAAATTATAGTTTAGAAGCAACCATATATGTAGTTTCAGCTAATCTTGTAGAATAACCCATTTCATTATCATACCAAGAAACAACTTTAACCATGTTGTCGCCCATTGTCATTGTTAAAGCAGCGTCAACTGTTGAAGATTGAGAAGTTCCGATATAATCAGATGATACAAGAGGAGCTTCTTCATAGCACAAAATGCCTTTTAATTCTGCTGATTCACTTGCTTCTTTTAAAGCAGCATTAACTGCTTCAACAGTAACAGGTTTTTCAGTTTCAAATACAACGTCAACAACTGAAACATCAGGAGTTGGAACTCTCATTGCGAAACCGTTTAACTTACCTTTTAATTCAGGAATAACCAAAGCAACTGCACGAGCAGCACCTGTTGTTGTAGGTACAATATTTAATGCACCTGCACGAGCTCTACGAGGATCTTTGTGTCCTGCGTCAAGAATTCTTTGATCACCTGTATAAGAATGAACTGTTGTCATTAAGCCTTTAACTATACCAAATTTTTCTAAAACAACTTTAGCAACCGGAGCTAAGCAGTTTGTTGTACATGAAGCCATAGAAATTACATCATGTTTACTTGGATCATATTCATTTCCATTAACACCAAGAACGATTGTTTTATCTTCGTTTTTAGCAGGAGCTGAAATAATAACCTTTTTAGCACCTGCATCAATGTGAGCTCTTGCTTTTGTAGCATCTGTATAAAAACCTGTTGATTCAACAACAACTTCAACGCCCAATTTAGCCCAAGGTAATTGAGCAGGATCTTTTTCAGCAAACATTAAGATTTTCTTACCATTAATGATAATTCCGTCTTCAGTTGCTTCAACTGTGCCATCGAATTTACCCATAACCGAATCATATTTGAATACATGAGCGGCATCAGCAGGTTTTAAGCCCGGGTCATTAATTGCAACGTAATCGATTTTATCAAAAATACCTTCTCTGATAGCAGCACGTAAAGTGTTTCTTCCGATTCTGCCGAATCCATTAATTGCGACTTTTCTCATATAGTCTCTCCTTCTAAAATGTAATTAATACTACACATTAGTTATACTACAAAAAAAATCACTTGCAAGAAATTTAAAAGTTAAGAAATTAAACAAATAAATATCAAATAATTTATGTATGATAAAATTTAATTATGGTGAGGAAATTAGTATCAATTTTTCTGATTTTTATGGGCTTCATCCCCAATACTTCCGTTTTTGGGGAAGATATAATCAAATTGGATAAAGTTAAAAATTTTGATATTGAATATAAAGAACAAACCCAAACGCTTAAAGGCTCTTTATTTGTAGACGACACTCTTGAAGCTCAAAATCAAATAAATGAACAACAAAGAGCCGACATGGAAGACATTGAAAATCTTTGGAATGCAACAGTTGAAAACAATCCAATGATTGGCTTTTGTCTAAAAAAACTCGCAATTCCGGCAGAACAAAGAAGAATACACTCCTCAATGTTTGCCAAATCAATGAGTGCCATTATTTCAGGAGCTGCACTTTTACCATCATTTCTAGGCATGAACTACGGAATTCAGTCAGGCAGCTATGCAGCCGGAAGACTTGCAACCAGTTTAATCAACAAAGAAAACAATGACAAATTGCAAAATCCTTCCATAACAGATACAGAAGCAATTGAACTTGCCAGTTTAATTGAAGATTTACAAGATGAAATAATTGTCGATTATTTTAAATATAAAGGAGCATTAACCAAATTAAAAAAATGCAGAGAACAGCTCCTTTTACATAACAAAAACTATTCAGAAGCACTAAAAAGAAATGATTCACTTGATATTACAATAACTTCATCCCAATGGGAAGATGAATTAATCGAAGAATACAGATTAAAACAAGAAGTTAAAAAATACCAACTTGCTCTGACAAGGCTTGCAGGCAAAAAAACTGTCGACAATCTTAATGTTGCACAATTTGATTTAACAACTCAAAACGTTAATAAAAAAGACTTAAATTATGAAAAAAAATTAATTAACGTATCCAGTGTAAACGGAGAAAGTAAAAAATGAAAAAAATCATATTAACAAGTTTTATTTTATTTTCTTCATTTGCACATTGTGCCGATTTGTCAGATTTAACCAAACCAAAACCATTTCTTGGAAGAATGGCAAACTCGGATAAAGTTGAAACAAAAACAATAAAAAATAATGAAATTAACAACAAAAAAACAGAAGAACCTACAAAAGAACAAACGGCAAAAATACAAGCTCCAAAAGAACAAACAGCAGACACAATAAATTCAAACTGGGCAGATTTAAGTCTTAAAAAATTAGCAGATGACGTCAGTTACGAACTTGATTTAGATTCATCTAAAATAAATGCTGATTTGGCAGTTTTGTGGAATGCAACCACAATGCGTTCCGAAACCATGAAATATACTATTTATAAACTCTCAAATCCCGATGAAGATAAACCAAATGAATCAACACTTAAAAAAATATTAAAACCGATTGCAAATATTTCAACACTGGCAGGAGCAAGCGTAGCGGGGGATCCATTTATGGCAACGGGAGCCTTAATTGGCGGTGGACTTGTAAATGCGTTTATGAAGGATGACAAGGAAGTAAATTACAGATTTTCAAAAGTTTCCGATGCAGATATGGTGCTTTTGGTCAGAAAAATAGATGATTTGCAAAAAAAATTACTTGATTTATACGTCGATTACAGAACTAAAGAAAATTTATACAAAATGGCACAAGAAAATTTTGAAAAAAGAGAAAAAAATTATATTAATTCACAAAACAAATCAAAAGAAGAACTAGTTATAGCAGATGTTTATTACAGAACAGCAAAAACACAAGCCCAAAGAGCTCAAGATGAGTTTATGACATCACGAGCAATACTGGAAAACCTTGTTGGAAAAGATGCTTTAGAAAAAATAGAAGAAGAATAAAAAAAAGCTATTGTATTTAGTATACAATAGACTCTAATAAGGATGACAATAAAGTTATATGGTGTGTATATTATTTACATTTATTTGACTTACATTTTTATCTACGTACCACTAAACTCAAATCTTTAACATTTATTTTTAAATATCCGCCATTTGATGTATAATCAAGCTATGAAGTTAGTTATACAAATTCCTTGCTACAATGAAGAATCAAACATTGCAAGAGTTATAGAGGATATTCCGAAAAAAATTGACGGAATAGACGAAATGAAAATTATAATTCTTGATGATGGCTCCACCGATAAAACAAGCGAGACAGCCGGCAATTACAATGTAAAAATCATAAAATCAAATACGAAAAAAGGTCTTGCAAATACTTTTAAAACGGGGGTTAATATTGCACTTGAAGAAAATGCCGATATTTTAGTTAATATCGATGGTGATAATCAATACTCGGCAAAAGATATAGAAAAACTTATCAAACCAATACTTGAAAACTCTTGCGATATAGTAATAGGCACCAGACCTATTGCAACAATAAAAACTTTTTCACCATTAAAAAAATTTCTACAAAAATTCGGCTCATATATTGTTAAAATAATATCAAAAGCAAATGTAGAAGATGCTGCAAGCGGGTTTAGAGCATTTTCCAAAAAAGCACTTTTAAATATAAATGTATTCAATCAATTCACATACACAATAGAAACACTTATTCAAGCAAAGAACAAAGACCTGACAATAAAAAATGTTGATATAAACGTAAATGTACAAAAAAACAGGCAATCTAAACTTTTTAAAAACAACTTTGACTACATCTTTAAACAAACAAAAACTCTAATTCGCTTCTTTATTATATATAGACCAGTAAAATTTTTTTGCAATCTTGCCAATATTTTCCTCATTTTTGGCATAATTTTGGGAATAAGGTTTTTATATTACTATTTTGGAAATAGTGGCATTGGTCACGTTCAATCATTGATATTATGTGCGATTTTATTAATTTTATCATTTATATTATATATGCTTGCAATAATCGGAGACCTTTTTACTATAAACAGAAAGCTTTTAGAAGATATCCAATTTGAACTGAGACAAAAAAAATACAAAAAATAAATTTTGTGCTAATATATTATGACGTTGAGGATTTAATGGAAAAAGAGCAACTTTTAAAATATATAGATAAACTAAAAGAACCAAAAATTCTTGTTATTGGTGATTTTGCACTGGATGAAATGGTATACGGAAATACGGAACGTATCTCCAGAGAAGCACCTGTTTTAATTCTTGAGCATTATGAAACTAAAAAAATATTAGGTGCAGCTTCAAATGCCAGTAACAATGTTTCATCTTTAAATAATGGAAAAGTTGCAGCATTGGGTGTGTATGGCGAAGATTACTACGGTCAACAGCTTATTAAAATTTTAAATGAAAAAAATGTAGATACATCTTTAATGGTTATGGATAAAACAAGAAAAACCACAACCAAAACAAGAATTTCAGGTTCCTGTAATCATAGCATAACTCAACAAATAGTAAGAATAGACAGACAAACAAAAACTCCGCTGAGTGAAGAAACTGAAAAAAAAGTAATAGAAAACATAAAAAAATCTATTAAAGACTTTGACGGGATCATTTTATCGGACTACCATCTCGGTTGTTTGACAAAAAATATAGTACAATGTGCCATACAAGAAGCTAAGAAATATAATAAAATTATCGTTGCCGACATTCAAAAAGATATGGAAAAATATAAAGGTGTTACGGCGATCACTCCAAATCAACCGGATTCGGAAAAGCAAGTTGGCTTCTATATTAAAGATGATGAAGCTTTAAAAAAAGCAGGAAAAAAACTTTTAGAAGATTTAAATCTTGAGAAAGTGCTGCTTACAAGAGGCGAAAACGGGATGGCACTTTTTGAAAAAACGGCTGATGAAACAAATTTTAAAAAAATCTCAGCATTTAATAAAAAAGAGGTTTTTGATGTAACAGGTGCCGGAGATACGGTAGTTGCAACTTTTACTTTAGCACTCTGTGCGGGATTGTCCGGAGAAATCTCAATGTATCTTGGTAATTTAGCAGCAAGTATAGTAATAAGATACTTCGGATGTCATACTGTAACTATAGAAGATTTAAAAAAAGAACTCACATAATAAAAAGGAAACGTTATGAATTTTATTAAAAAACTCAGACCCTTTGATTATTTAGTTATCGGAATAATTTTAGTTATAGCATTGGTAGGCTTTTTAACCTTTAGCGGTAAAAGAACAACCTCATCAAACCAAATAGAAACAACAACAAATATCGAACTTGAAGTATATTTAAGAGGTGTCAATGTTACTTCAAATGAACCGTTATTTAAAAAAGATGACGAAACTTTTATAACAATAAGAAATGTCCCGTACACAAAATTAAAAATAAAAGACGTAAAATTCGATAAAAGAAAAATCATGCTTCCAACTATAAATCCCAAAAAACCATATATAACGGTAAATGATGACACTACACCATACCAATATGACTATTTGGTAAAAGTTACAGACAGTGCAAAAATAACAAAAGACGGAGATGCGGTTGTAGGCGGTAATAAAGTTAAAATAGGACTACCTATAACGCTTGAAGGTGCAAAATATAAATTAAACGGGGTTATTTCAAATATTATGATAAGTCCCGAGCCGGAAAATAAAGTTCATGAAGATTTAGACAAGCATACAAAATTAAATCAAGATGTTCAATAATACAAAAAAATTTATTAACAACAGTTTATTCATGGAAAATATTAATAATATTTGCTTTGTGGTTTTATTATCAATATTATTTTCCGCAATAATTTTTTCATCAGACATAATGGGTGTTTTAGCACTTTTATTTTCAACATTAATCATCTTTAAAACATTATTTAAAAAAAATAAAAATTATGAATTTTCAAATTACGAAAAGACTCTTTTAATTTTCTTTTTAATTGTAACAGTGAGCCTTTTTGGTTCAACATTGTTTAAATTAAGTCTCCATGGATACATAAAAACAGCTATTTATATTTTGTTTTTTTATTGTGCCGGAATATTTTTCAGTGAAAATAAAAACAAAATTTTACCAACTATTATTTTTATATGTTGTCTGATGAGCTTTGAATCAATTATTGCAATACTTCAAAATTCATCCGACATCGCAGAAATCTCCGGTTGGCAGGATATGACAAATATAAATCCCGAGGAAGTAATTTCAAGAGCATACGGAACCCTAAAGCCTTACAATCCCAATCTTTTAGCAGGATATCTGCTTTGCGGACTTTCTTCTTTTGTTTTCTTAATACTAAACAATCTTAAAAAAGGTAAAAGAAAGTTTGCAATAATATATTTAATTTTATTTATTATAAGTCTGATAGCAATAATAGATACGGGATGTAGAGGTGCATATCTTGGATTTTTATTTTTCTTTCCGACTTTATTTGCTGCATTAGTTTACTACATCAAAAGAAATTTCGGCGGACTGTCAAACATAAAAAAAAGATACAAAAACACAATCATAGCAATTTTAATCGGACTTTCATATTTTATTTTAACAAATCCTGCCCTAACAAAAAGAATAGAGTCCATTTTTGCTCTAAGAGCAGATAGCTCAATATCATTCAGGCTAAATGTTTATGAATCGGCCTTTAAAATGTTTTTAGATAACCCATTTTTAGGAATAGGCGTTGGCAATCAAAATTTTAGAGAAATATACGGACTATATATGAAAACAGGATTTGATGCACTCGGTTCGTACTGTGTGCCATTAGAAATTGCAGTTGAAAGCGGAATTTTTGCTTTAATTGCTTTTATAATTTTTCTTGTTTTAGTAATTAAATCCTGTTTTCAAAATTGTTTAAATAACGAAAATGATAACAATACAAAAATACTTTCTCTGTGCATAATTTTAATGATTTTGGCAACAATGGGACACGGCTTATTTGATACAATTTGGTTCAGACCACAAGTACAGCTTCTTTTTTGGACAAATATAGCAATGCTAAAAGCTTATAAAAATTAAATTAGCTCATTTCCTAATAACACTGCACCAATCATACCGGAATAATTGCCTGCTTTTGCATGATAAACTTTTGTTGGAGATGTTAATACGTAAGAATTAACAAACCTTTCAATTTCCTCAACATCAACAAATTTTTCCATAGAACCCGATAACACAAAACAATCAGGATCGAATAAATTTGCCAATCCTAAAATACCTAACGCAATGTCATTTTGCCAAACTTTAAGTGCTTTTTTGTAGTCCTCATTACCGACTTTAGCACCATCAACAATATCATAAGTCGTAATATTTTCATTGCCTGAAATTTCTGTAGCAGTCAACTTTAAACCGTTTCCGCTTGCATAAGACTCAAAACAATCCCAAGCCCCGCAGGTGCATTGCCTTCTTTTATTTCTTGACATAACAAAATGCATTTCACCAGCACCGCCTGACTTACCCTTTAAAAGCTTACCGTTAATTATTATTCCGCCGCCAACACCCGTTCCTAATGTAAGCATAATCGAATTTTTACAATCTTTAGAAGCACCGATTTTATATTCAGCCCAAGCAGCACAATTTGCGTCATTTTCAATAAATATTTTTTTATCGGACAACTCCGAAAAATTAATATCCTTATAGCCAATAGGTAAATTAGCAGTCGAACCTATTACTTTATCATTTTCGTTATTTACAGTTCCCGCAGTTGCAATTGCAACAAATTCAATATTATTTTCAAATTTTAAAATTATATTTTTCAACAAACTTTCAATTTCTCTTGCCGATTTCGGAGTCGCAACTTTACTAATATCTCCCTTAATAGCACCATTATTATCAATCAAAGCATAAGAAACCTTTGTCCCGCCAATATCAATACCTAATGCAAAATTCATAAAACAGCTACGCTCCTTTTAATCTTTTAAAAATTAACTGCGGACGAGTTATGGCGGAACCGACCACAACGGCATCCGCACCGATTTTAAAAGCATACTCTACTTCTTTTCTTTCCCAGATTTTTCCTTCTAATATTGTGAAAACATCCAACTTGTCCTTGATTCTTTTAATAAGTTCAAAATCCGGTTTTTCAGGCAAGTTTTCGGTTTCTGCAGTGTAACCGCTAAGAGTTGTTGAAACTATATCACAGCCCAAATTATAAGCATTCTTGGCTTCATCAAATGTGGCAATATCAGCCATAGCAAGCTTATTTTTTGACTTAACAAAATTAACCAAATCAGATAACTTTTCATTATTCGGTCTTTGCCTTAATGTAGCATCAAATGCTACTATATCGGCACCCGCATCAATTATTTTTCTGCAATTATCAACTGTTGGAGTAATATATACCAATTCTTTATAATTTTTAGGAACTACTTTCGGCTTTGTAATACCAATTACTACAACGTTTTGAAATTCTTTTTTTATATTTTTAATATCTCTTTCGCCTGCCAACCTTAAAACTTTAGCACCACCAAGACTAACAACACTTTTAGCCATTGCCATAATACAATTCTCATCATACAAAGGCTCATTAGGCATAGCTTGAATTGAAACTATTACTTCATTTTTAATTTTCTTTAAAATTTCCATATTTCATATTATACAACATTTCAAAATATTATATATAATTTAAAAAAAGGAGGAAAAATGGGAAAAATAATCGCACTAATCATAATTGCAATAATCGCATGGTTTGCATATACAAACAACCAATTTGATTTAAATAATATAAAAGAACAATCTATAAAAGCACTCGAAAAAGAAAAAACCATAAATTCAATTAACTCAAGAAGAAATCAAGATCAAACAGACATAAATAAAATCATGAGCGGAGAAATAAAATAACGATATTTATTTTTGTTAAAAATTATGTCAGAATTATATTTTTTTATTCAATAATATGATTTTTTATGAGAAAATCAACATAGTTCAAGATTAAAGGCGAATCCATGGAAAAAGAAATTAAAGCAATCATTTTGGCGGCAGGCAAAGGAAAAAGAATGCACTCAACCGTACCAAAGGTGTTGCATGAAATATTTTCCAAACCTCTTTTGGGCTGGGTCGTTGAAGCGATACAAAGACTGGGGCATGAAACAGAAAGTATAGTTGTAATAGGACATCAATCACACGATGTGGAAGATTACCTGAATGATAACTATAAATATGTTAAGACCACATTCCAAAAAGATCAGCTTGGGACAGGACATGCAGTTGCACAAGCTGTGCCACTATTAAGCCAATTTAGAGGAACCGTTATAATAACCTGTGGTGATACTCCTTTAATAACAACAAAGACTCTAAAAAGTCTTGTACGTTACCATCAGGATAATGATTCAGATTTAACCGTTATGACGGCAAGATTCGATGACCCGACCGGATACGGAAGAATCATAAGAAGTTCCAAAGATGAAGTTATAGCCATAGTAGAAGAAAAAGATGCACTTGAAACCCAAAAGGAGATTCAAGAGGTTAATACCGGCATATATTGTGCAAAGTGGACAAAAATAAGACATGCCTTTGCAGAACTCAGCAATAATAATGCACAAGGTGAATATTACTTAACAGATATTGTAAGATGGTCAAGAAAACAAGGTTTAAAAGTACTTGGATACGAAATAAAAGACAACAGAGAAATATATGGTATAAATTCAAGAAGGAACCTATCTTATGCAGCAGAATTAATGAATCAAAGAAAGCTCGAAGAACTTATGGATTCTGGAGTTACTATAGTTGACCCAAAAACCACTTATATTTCACCTGAAACAGAAATTGGTCAGGATACAATTATTTATCCGAACACATACATAAATGGTAAAAATAAAATTGCTAAGTTTTGTAAAATTGGTCCAATGACCCACATTAGAGGGAATTGCGAGGTAGGAGAAGGATCAAAAATAGGTAATTTTGTTGAATTAAAAAATGCAAAAATAGCAAAAAAAAGTAATGTTTGTCATTTAAGTTATGTAGGGGATGCACAAATTGGATCCAATGTTAACATCGGTGCGGGTACAATTTTTGCAAACTACAACTCAATAACAAAAGAAAAAAAGGGTTCTACATTATCAGACGGCGTTTCAATAGGCTCAAACTCGGTAATAGTTGCACCTGTCGAAATAAAACAAAATGCTTTTGTTGCAGCAATGAGCTGTATTACAAAAGATGTAGAAGAATCATCTCTTGTAATGACTCGTGGTCCCCAAAAAGAAATAAAAAATTGGGTAAAAAATAAAAAAGGAGAAAAATTAAATGGGTCTCGAACTGGAAACACAAATGAAGGAACTAGAAAAAATACTTCCAACTCATGATATAAAACTTTTTTCCGGCCGTTCAAACAATGCTCTTGCATCTGAAATTGCAGAATATTTAGGAACAAGCCTTGAACCTATTACAATTAAAAATTTTTCAGACGGTGAAATCTATGTTCAAATCCAAGATTCAGTTCGGGGAGACGATGTATTCATAGTCCAACCAATTTGCGACCCTGTAAACGAAAATCTTGTAGAGCTGTTAATTTTACTAGATGCTTTTAAACGTGCCAGTGCAAAATCAATAACGGCAGTAATTCCATACTATGGATATGCAAGACAAGACAGAAAAGCATCAGGCAGAGAAGCAATAACAGCAAAGCTTGTCGCAGATTTATTAACCCAAGCAGGTGCAACAAGAATTCTTGCAATGGACCTTCATACAGGACAAATTCAAGGCTTCTTTAATATCTTAGTTGACCATATTTATGCAACTCCTGTTATAGTAAATTACGTTAAGAACATAGACACTAAAGATTCCGAACTTGTCTGTGTTTCACCTGATATGGGCGGTGTTAAAAGAACAAGAGCCTTGGCTAAGCAAGTAGGAGCACCTCTTGCAATAATTGATAAACGCAGAGACAAACACAATAGTGCAATAGCTTGCAACATAATAGGAGATGTTAAAGACAAGATTTGTGTTATGTTTGATGACATAATTGACACTGCCGGCACAATATGTGAAGCGGCAAGAATGCTCAAAGAAAAAGGGGCAAAAGATGTTTATGTTTGTGCGGTTCATCCTGTATTCTCTGGTCCTGCACTAGAAAGACTTGAAACATCACCAATAAAAGAAGTTATTGTTACGAATACAATTCCTTTGAAAGATACTGTAATTCCTGAAAAAATTAAACAAGTAAGTGTTGCACCACTTTTGGGTGAGGCAATTTCAAGAATACATGATGACAAATCGGTTTCAAGTTTATTTGGTTTTGAAATCGAATACAAAAAAGATTAAGTAAAAAGAGGACAAAATGGATAAGACTAAAGAACAACTAAGGACATTAAAAAAAGAAGTTCAAAGTTGCGTTGATTGTCCATTAAGCAAAAACAGAACAAATACGGTCTTTTCAGACGGCTCGGAAAATGCACCGATTATGTTTATAGGAGAAGCACCAGGAAAAAACGAAGACGAAACAGGTTTGCCTTTTGTCGGAAGAGCTGGACAGCTTCTAAGAAAATATTTAAATGAAATCGGTTATAAAAGCGATGATTTTTATATAGCAAACACAATAAAATGCCGCCCGCCGGAAAACAGAAAGCCAACAAACAGAGAAAAAAAGGCCTGTGAAAAATTTTTACAAAAACAAATTGAACTTGTAAATCCTAAAATTATTGTTTTAGTTGGTTCAACAGCTCTTGAAAGTTTTATGATTGAAAAAACAACAATCACAAAATCAAGAGGAAAAGTTTTTGAAAAAGAATTTGCAGGAAAGATGAGAAAATTTATACCAATATTTCATCCTTCATATCTTTTAAGACAACATTCCGAAGAACAAGACTCGCCAAGGTTTTTATTTAAAAAAGATTTATTACACATTAAAGAATATATTTTAAAATGAAAATCAACAATACTTTAATCAATTTTAAAGCAAGAAAAATTCCAAAAAAACAAGCTAAACAAATTGAAAATGCCCTTAAAAAATCATCAAAAATAGATATAATATGTCATGAATCCACCGATTCCGATGCTGCAAATTCCGCTGTTGCGATGAGGGATTATTTAAAACCTTATGGCATAAATTCAAGAATAATAATTTCCCACCAAGATTTAAAAACCTTACACCTTGAAAAAGAAAAAAATATCATACAAGCACATAAACTAAAAGACAAAGAAAATCCGGAAACAGTACTTTGTGTTGATTTTAGTGCAAAAGAGAGAATTTCTCCAAAAGTACTTAAACACATTAAAAAAGCAAAACAAGTTATATGTATAGATCACCACGAAGGAAGCAATTTACAAGATAGCGTAAAACAAAATTACTTTTATATAGATACCTCAGCCAAATCCGCAACCAGCATAATTTACAGACTTTTTGAAGCAAGAAATAAAGAAATTACAAAAAAAACCGCATATAATTTATTTTACGGATTAATAAGCGACTGCAATAAAAGAGGTTTTGTTCATTGCGACGGAATTAGAGGAACAATAACACCTTGTGACAGTTTTAAAGAAAATAAAGAAGCTTTTGAAATATATACTGCCCTCAAAGAAAAACTTTCCGATGAGGAAATCTCAGATATAGCAAGAAAAATTGATATAACATCAGGGCTAACAAAAGAGGAAAAAAAATTTAGCAACTCTTTACATGAAAAAATAAAATTTAGCAAAAATAAAAAAATTGCATACGTAGTTATACCGCCAGATGACAAGATTTGGAAATCTCTTGGAGAAGACAACACAAGAACAAGTGCAATATTAAATAAGTTCAGACAAAGCATATTAAATTCAAAAGAAGAAAAATATACAACAGTAAAAACAGTAATAACATTCTATAAAGCAAGTGATAAATACAGAATGAGCATTCATTCAAAAGAAGAAACTCTGGATAAATTTTATGAATATCTTAAAAAACAAATTAAAAATCCTACGTTTTCAGCAGGAGGACACAAAAAAAGAGGTGGAGGAAGCATAAATATCACAAACATAAAAAACTGCATTTTATGGGCAAATGAAGTAATTAAATATGCTGATTTTTACGATTAATTATTAAGTTTTGTATCATATAAAACCAATCATTAAAAAAATTTTATTTTTTAAATATAATAATAAAGCAAATGAATTAACACTTTAGAATTATTTTTGGTTATAATTATATTTGTGTTAATATTTTATTAAACAAATTGTAGTTAGTATTAAAAGGATTAAATTATGGCTTTACCAAATGTAGCTTATTTTTCAATGGAGATTGCAATAGATCAATCCTTAGCAACATATTCAGGTGGCTTAGGATTTTTGGCTGGTTCACACATGCAATCGGCAGGATACCTTCAAATGCCAATGGTTGGGGTAACCATGCTGTGGTCTTTCGGTTACTATGATCAAAGAATTAACGAAAACGGTAATGTTGAAGTAGCATACATAAGAAAACACTATGACTTTTTAACAGATATAAATGCGTCAACAACAGTTAAAGTTTTTGGCGAAGATGTAATCGTAAAAGCATATAAAGTTGAAGGTGATTTATTTGGAACTTGTCCAATATACTTACTAACAACAGATATAGAAGGAAATTCCGAATGGGCTAGAAAAATCTCACATAAACTATATGACGGAGATGAAAAAATCCGTATAGCTCAAGAAACGGTACTTGGTATTGGTGGTGTCAGAATACTCCAAGCAGTAGGATACAACTTTGACACTATTCACTTAAATGAAGGTCATGCACTTCCCGCTGCATTTGAATTATTAAGACAGTGCAATGGAGACCTTAAAGCAGTAAGAAGAAAAACGGTATTTACAACACACACTCCAGTTCCTGCAGGAAATGAAGTTCACTGGGTCGACACATTACTTGAAGGCGGATTTTTCTCGGGCTGTTCAAGAGAAACTGCAGTTGAATTAGGTGGAGAAAATTTCTCTTTAACTGTTGCAGCTCTTAGAATGTCAAGAATTGCAAATGCTGTTTCGCAATTACATGGACTTGTTGCAAACAAAATGTGGGAATGGGTAAAAGACAGATGTCCGATTAAAGCTATTACAAATGCTGTTAATCTTCACTACTGGCAAGATGAAAGAATCGCAAAAGCAAAAACACCCCAAGAGCTTCTTGATGCAAAATATGAAATGAAAAAAGACCTGTTCCAATATATTTCAGATACTCAAGGAAAACGTTTTGATCCAAATGTACTTACAATCACTTGGGCAAGAAGATTTGCAGATTATAAACGTGCTTGGTTAATCTTAATGGATGAAGACAGAATTGCAAAATTATTAAACGAAAACAAAGTTCAACTGATTTTTGCAGGTAAATTCCATCCCGATGACGTTATGGGCAAAGAAACATTTAACAACATTCTTAAAAAATCTTACAATATGAAAAATGTTGTAGTTCTGCCAGGGTACGAACTTGCTTTATCTGCTAAACTTAAAAAAGGTTCCGATATTTGGTTAAACACTCCAACTCGTCCGCTCGAAGCTTCAGGAACATCAGGAATGTCGGCTAATATGAACGGTGCTTTGCACTTCTCAACTTATGACGGTTGGACAGTAGAAGGAACATTCCCCGGAATCAATGGATATACTATTGAATACCCCGGATTAGATGATGATATTCCATGGGAAGAAAGACACTGGAAAGATCATAGATGCATGATGAATACACTTGAAAACGAAATCATACCTACATACTATGAAAATAAACAAGAATGGGCTCGCTTAATGCGACAAGCAATGAGAACAGCTGAAGGATATTTCAATTCAGACAGAATGGTTATTGAATATTTTAACAGAATCTATAAACCGATAGCCCATGGTGGTGCTCAAGCAGGAGAAGACAATAACAGCGAATCAAAACCCTTTGAAGCACCAAATCAAGATGCTTGGACATATTCAAACATCAAATAATAAATTATGTTTTAAAAAAGGGGCTTTTAAAGCCCCTTTTTTAAATGTCAGTTACGTGTATTCAATTATTTATTGATTTGTCGGCTTTGAAATCATTTCATAAGTAATTCCTTTAGAATCCAAAATAAAGTCGCACAAATCACGAACCGCACCTCTGCCGCCATTATATGAAGAAATGAATTTGCATTTTTCTTTTACCAATTTTACGGCATCATTGGGGCAACAGCTCAAACCGACTTTATCCAAAACGCAAATATCCGGTATATCATCACCCATATAGGCAATCTCATCAAAAGAAAGAGAATATTTTTCAGCCAAATCATTCAAAGCAGAAAGTTTATTTTTTTGCCCCATATATAGTTCTTTTATATTTATCATTTCAGCTCTCAATTTAACCGCGTTGTTATCTCTTGCAGTAATAATTGAAGTAATTAAACCGGCACGAGATAACATCACTACTCCAAGTCCGTCTTTTGCATTATAGGTTTTTATTTCTCTGCCGTCTTCCAAAAATGTTAGCGAGCCGTCTGTCATAACCCCATCTACATCAAATGCGACAATCTTAATTTTTTTTGCAATTTCTTTTAATTTTGTATTCATTTAAAATTTAGCCTCCGATAAAAAAATTATACACTAAATGTATTAGTTTTATACTTTTTAAATCAAAAAAATATTTGTTCTGTCGAAAACTATAATGTAGTAAACAAAGAACAAATATGAATAATATAAAAAAAATCCGTCTTTCTAAGAATGATTTTATCATTGATTTGGAAAAAACCTCATTAAAATTGCCATACAAAGTATTACAAGATAAATATATTGTAGACATCAGCTCTTACAATTTAATTAGTGCTACAAAATATGCAATCTTGTGTTCGACATATTGCTTTATAAAAAACTTTAAGAAGAAAATATGTTGGCTTGTAAAAGACGAAGAAATTAAAAAAGCAATTTCGATACTTAGGCTAAGAAACACCGAACAGGAAGTTATAAACAAAAAAGAAGCAAAAATGGCGTCATGAACATATTTGACATTATTAAAGAAGAAAAAATATACGGAATAATAAGAGAAGATGACCCCGAACTATCCTTCGAAATTGCACAAGCATATATAGAAGGCGGAATAAAACTAATAGAAATCAATTCGCCTCTTGAAGTAACAAAAAAAATATCAAAAATCAAAAATACAATTATCGCACAAGGCGGGGTTATTACAACCACACAAGCTCATAAAGCACTCGAAGCAGGAGCTAATATAATATCAAGCCCAATCTTTCAGACAAATCTTGTAAGATTTGCCTCTTGTTATAAAGCTTTTTTAATTCCATCCGTTACAACATCAAATGAAGCCTATAGTGCTTGGAGAGCAAGAATGCCGTTAATTAAAATATATCCGGTATCAGAAATGGGAGGGGTCGGATATATTCAAGATATGGTCAAACCTATGCCATTTTTAAATTTGCTTCCTTGTGGTTTTGTTAAAATAGAAGAAATAAACAACTATATAAAAGCCGGTGCAATAGCTGTGGGCGTCGGACGAGAATTGTACGGAAGCAAAAACTATAATGAAATAGTTAAAACCGCTAAAGAAATCAAAAAAATGGTTAAATAAATTTATTTTAGGTCAAAAGCGGATAATTTTATCCGCTTTATTTTTATCAACCAGATATTTCAATTTCACCTTTTGAATTTATTTCTTTTGTTAATTTTTCGATAAATTCATCAATTGTCATTTCGCCAATTTGACCAACACCGCGTTTTCTGATTGCAACTTTACCTTGTTCGATTTCCTTGTCGCCTGCAATTAAAACATAAGGCACTTTTTGATTTTGCAAATAATCTCTAATTTTATAATTCATTGATTCTGATTTTTCTTCAAAGATTACACGAATACCATTTTTTCTAAGTTTCTTATAAATTTCATCCATATAATCATTGTGTCTATCTGCAATAGGAACAAGAGCAACTTGATGAGGTGCAAGCCAAGCAGGGAAGGCTCCGGCGTAATGTTCAATCAAAATTCCATGGAATCTTTCCATTGAACCAAAAATTACTCTATGAAGCATAACGGGAGTTTTTAGTTGACCGTCTTTATCTTGATATTTTATATCAAACCTTTCAGGTAAATTAAAGTCTAATTGTATTGTTGCACATTGCCAAGTTCTGCCAAGCGCATCTTTAACTTTAAAATCAATTTTAGGGCCGTAGAATGCGCCATCTCCTTCATTGATTTCATATTTCATACCACGCTTATCCATAGCTTCTTTTAAACCGGCTTCTGCTAAGTCCCAATTTTCAAGTTTGCCGACATAACTTTCAGGACGAGTTGATAATTCAACTTCAAAAGTCATGTTAAATATTTTCATAGTATCTGCGACAAAATCAATAATTTCATTAATTTCATCAACTAATTGCTCTGGAGTACAGAAAATATGAGCATCATCTTGAGTAAAACCTTGAACACGAGTTAAACCGGATAATGCACCAGATTTTTCACGTCTATATACAGTTCCTAATTCACCCATTCTTAAAGGCAAATCACGATATGAATGTCTTTGTGATTGATAAATCAAAATATGAAAAGGACAATTCATAGGTTTAACTATATATTGTTCATCATTTTCATCTTCTTTTTGGATAAAGAACATATTTTCTCTGTAATGATCAATATGACCGGATAATTCCCATAATTTTGATTTAGCTAATTGAGGTGTTTGAACAAGCACATAACCGCGTTTTCTGTGTTCTTCTCTCCAATAATTTTCAATTTGTTCTCTTACTGTATATAAATTTGGATGCCATAAAACAAGACCTCCGCCGATTTCATCTCTTACAGAGAATAAATCTAATTGAGTGCCTAGTTTTCTGTGGTCGCGTCTTTTAGCTTCCTCTAACTGATGAATATAATTATCTAATTCTTCTTGAGTTAAAAATGCAGTAGCATAAATTCTTTGAAGCATTTTATTATTTTCATTGCCTCTCCAATATGCACCTGCTACACTCATTAATTTAAATGCTTTAATTTCTTTAGTTGATTCAATATGAGGACCAGAGCATAAATCATTAAACAAAACATTTCCGTCTTTATCTTTTGTTAAATATAAAGTAGGATTGTCGTTTTTATGTTCTTCCAATAATTCTGCTTTATATATTTCACCTTGAGCTTTAAATTCATTAATTTGAGCTTCAACATCAGGAATAACATACTTTTCAAATGTTAAATTTTGAGCGATTAATTTTTTCATCGTCTTTTCAATCTCTTTAAGATTTTCATCGGACAACGTTACGCCTTCTATATCAAAATCGTAATAAAAACCATTTTCAATAGCAGGGCCTATTGCTAATTTTGCTTGGGGGTAAAGTTTTTGAACAGCTTGTGCCATAATATGAGAACAGGAGTGTCTAAGCGTGTGCAGTTTTTCATCAATATGTTTTTCCATTAAAACTTCCTTTGTATACTATTAATTAATTTTATTCTAACATGAAACGATAATATGTAAATTTTTATTTACATAACTCTTGATTACAAAATATGAAACATGTAAAATGAAGGAAAATAAAGGAAATAATAATGAATCTTACAATATCACCGGTTAAAATAAACTCATTACAAATACGCAAAATCAACCCATCAAACGGTTTAAACATAAGTACAAATTTAAAAGCAGATACCATTTCTTTTAAATCAATTTCTTTTAAAGAAATGGAAAGAATAAATAAAACATTTCACAGTTCAAAAAAAGAAAATCTTGATGAAAAAATTGCCGGTATGCAAAAAGCTAAAGCAAAAATAAGAGCCTCTTTTATTAATAAAATTAAAAATCCAAATACAAAAGAAAGTATACCCAACGGCATAATAGTATATGGACATGAAGGTTCGGGTAAAACTTCTTTCATAGAAGCAACAGCAAATGAAAGTGACTGTAATCTATTAGAAATTTTACCTTTTGAAAATTTTACAAATGAAATAGAAGATAGTTTAATTTATGCAAGAAATTTATATAACAAAACAGGAAAAAGGACCGTTATTTTATTAAAAGGTTCTGATATAACTCTTGATGATTCATCTGAAAATGAAGATAATGTACATTTTATAAACAGCATTTTGGACAATTGTGCAAAAACTCCTGATGAATCCAAAGACGGTTTTGCTGCAACAATCTTTTTTGAAACATCTAAACCTCAACTGATTTCAAAAAAACTGCTATCTTCAAATAAAATTAGTGCAATTATTAATATTCCGTTTGCATCGAATGAAGAAATTATTGCTATAATTAAAAACTATATCAACAGATACAAACAAAATGGCGGAAAGATTGATACAGATAACATTGACTATGAAAAACTTGCTGAAATATTAATGCCTAACCAAAAAGGTTGCCATATCAATGAATCATACAAGTACGTAGTACAAAGAGCCATAGAAAAATATGCAAAAGACCCTTCAATTCCCTTTGAAAAATATCTTGAAGACACAGCAAACAAAAAAAGAAGATATTACACACAAAGCAAATATATGAAACAACTAGAAATTAACGATTTAATTAAGGAAAGATGATTATCTTAACTTTTCAATTATTAAATCAGTTATCCTTGAAGTAGTGCAAAGTTCTTTGCCTTTTTCAAAAATGTCTCTTGTCCTATACCCTTCCTTTAAAACATCTTTAACTGCCCTGTAAATACAGTCGCTTGCACGTTTATTGTCAAAAGAATAATTAAGCATCATTGCAACAGAAAGTATCGTTGCAATAGGATTTACTACATTTTTTCCTGCTATATCAGGTGCTGAACCGTGAATTGGCTCATACATATACGGGGTTTTACCGTCGGACAAAGAAGCCGAAGGCAACATTCCCAATGACCCGCATATAGTGGAAGCCTCATCAGACAATATGTCTCCAAATATATTACCTGTCAAAATAACATCGAATTGCCTCGGATTTTGAATTAACTGCATTGCCGCATTATCCACATACATAAAAGAAAGCTCAATATCATTATATTCCTTGGCAACTTCAATGGTAATTTCTCTAAATAATCTTGAAACATCCAGAACATTAGCTTTATCGACACAACAAACTCTTTTTCTTCTTTTTTGAGCGGATTTAAAAGCAACATGGGCGATTCTTCTGATTTCATCTTCATCATATATCATATTATTAAATCCGACTTTAATTTCCCTTCCGTCAAGAGTTCTTTTTTTAGTAATACCTTTTGGCTCACCAAAATATACATCGCCCATTAATTCTCGCACTATCATAATATCAATATCACGAGCAATTTCTGATTTTAAAGGTGATGCAAACAAAAGTTCATCAAAAACTTTTACCGGACGCAAATTAGCAAAAAGATTTAACTTTTTTCTGATTCCTAAAAGTGCCTTTTCAGGCCGAAGCTCCGGAGCCAAATTATCATACTTCCAATCCCCAACGGCACCCAACAAAACTGCATCCGATTTTAGACAAACTTCGACAGTCTTATTTGGCAAAGGCAAACCTGTTTCGTCATAAGCCCTACCACCAATAGGAACATAGTCATATTTAAAAGGCATATTATACAATAGCGAAATTTTATCCAAAACTTTAATTGCAGAAGATAAAATTTCACCCGACACTCCGTCACCCATTAAAACTGCAATATTTTTCATAACTTAAATTCCCAATTTCTTTTTAGTGTATTCAACAAGCCCGCCAACTTCAACCATATACTGTATTTCAGCGGGGTAGGGCTGGAAATTATATTCTTTGTCTTTAGATTTATTATATATTTTTCCATCATTTAAGTCCAACTCAATCACATCATTCCTATCAACTTCAGATTGAATCTTAGAATTCTCTATAATGACTAGACCTATATTTATTGCATTTCTATAAAAAATCCTGGCAAAAGACTTAGCAATAACAGCCTTAATACCAGAAGCTTTAATAGCAAGGGGTGCATGCTCACGACTTGACCCACAGCCAAAATTCTCACCCACAATTATACAATCTCCACTCTTTACATTTTTAGAAAATTCAGTATCTATATCCTCCATGCAGTGTTTTTTTAATTCATCTGCTTCTTTACTGTTTAAATAACGAGCGGGTATAATTACGTCTGTGTCTACATTATCACCATAAATCCAATTCATATTTTAACCTTTTTTCATCCATTTAAACTATATACAATCACTATATTATAAATTAATATAAATATGCAAACAGGAATTTGAAAAACAAATTCACACAGTAGTAACTTGTATACAAAGCATTAAAAAGGAGTACAACAATGCAAGAAACAATTATCGAAACAGCTGGAAAAATCTGGGAATACCTAAATGAAAACGGTGAAGTAACAACTAAGAAAATGAACAAAGATCTTGGTTTAAACGAAAATTTTGCCGGACTTGGTTTAGGTTGGTTAGCTCGTGAAGACAAAGTTAACTTCAACAAAAAAGGTTCTTACACAAAAATTAGCTTAAGATAATTACAAAATTTAACTTTTGGAAAAGAAATCCCTGTCAAAATGTTGACAAGGATTTCTTTTTTTTAGACAATAAAAAAGTATCAAATAATTTTAAAAAAGAATAAGAAAAGGAAATAAAAATGGCTACACCAAAGAAAAGAACAGGAAAAGCAAGTCAAGCAACAAGAAGAGCGAACTGGAAAGGAACAATTCCCGCAACTACAACTTGTCCTAATTGCAAAGCAGTTGTTTTAACTCACACAGTTTGCCCGGAATGCGGATATTATAAAGATGGTTTTGCTTCGAAAAAATCAAAAGAAGTAAAAAAAGAATCTGTTGTTGAAAAAGTTGAAACTCCGGTTGAAGAAAAAAAAGAAGAACCTAAAAAAACAAGAAAACCGAGAGCCAAAAAAGCCGATACAGAAAAAAAATCAGAAGAAAAAACTGAAGAAAAAGAAGCTGAATAAAGAGAGTTAAAAGTATTAAGGAATTTAAGATGACAAGAATAGCAGTTGACGCTATGGGGGGAGATCATGCTCCTGATGAAATAGTTAAGGGGGCAGTTTGGGCTGCACAAGACTATAATGTTCCAATTGAACTGGTTGGAAAGATTGATGAAATACAAAGAGTATTGGATGAAATTTCCAAAAAAGGCATTCGCTCAACTCGTGGCGGCTATTTTGTTAAAAAAATTAAAGTAGACTTATCGAAACTTGACATAAAAATAACCCAAGCTAATGAAGTTATAGAAATGGGAGAAGCAGTAGGAGTAGCAATCAGAAAAAAGAAAAATGCTTCAATAGTTCTTGCTGTAGATGCCGTTGCGAAAGGAAGCTCTGACGCTGTCGTTGCAGCCGGCTCAACGGGAGCTGCCATGGCAGCATCATTGTTCGGATTGGGAAGATTAAGAGGCATAGAACGTCCTGCTATAGCTGCAACGTTACCCACAATGAAAGAACCAGTAATATTAATTGATGCCGGTGCGAACAGTTCCTGTACACCGGAAATGCTTTTTCAATTTGCGACAATGGGTTCAACTTTTGTTAAAAATGTATACAACAGAAAAAACCCAAGAATCGGGGTTTTAAATATAGGTGAAGAAGAAGAAAAAGGAAATCAATTAGTTAAAGATACATATAAACTTTTAAAAGAGAATACTATAGGGTTAAATTTCATAGGAAATGTCGAAGGCAAGGAATTATTCCAAGGCGATGTCGATATAATTATTTGTGAAGGCTTTGTGGGAAATGTTGCCTTAAAAACCATAGAAGGCTCCGCTATGATGCTGTTTAAATTAATTCAACAAGAATTTACAAGCGATATTCTTTCGATGATAGTTGGGCTTTTAGCTAAACCTTTTATGAGAAGAATATATAAACGCATAAATTATGAAGAATTTGGCGGAGCGTTATTATTGGGAGTTAAAGGAATAACAGTAATTTCCCATGGCAGAAGTTCATCTTATGCAATTAAAAATGCTGTAAGGGTTGCAAAAGAAGCAGTAGAATCGAATGTAAACAAAAAAATCGCAGAAATAATAAGTTAAAACCAAAAGGGGAGAAGATGACAAAATTTGCTTTTATATTTCCAGGTCAAGGTTCTCAAACAACAGGCATGGGATTAGATTTATTCAATAATTTTGATGACTCGAAAAAAATATATAATATAGCAGACGAAGTTTTAGGCAAAAAAATATCTGAAATTTGCTTCAATGGGCCTGATGATAACCTGAAACAGACAATAAATGCTCAAAGTGCAATTGTTGCAACTTCAATTGCAGCACTTGCAGCTTTTAAGAGCAAATGCAATATAGAACCCGAAGTTGTTTTAGGTCATTCACTTGGTGAATATTGTGCAATGTACGCTGCGGGCGTAATGGATTTAGAAACAACAATGAAAGCAATACAAAAACGCTCTGAACTAATGGATGAAGCAACAAAAATAACAAAGGGTACAATGGCAGCAATCTTAGGTGCTAAAATTGAAGACATTAATTCCTCAATTGAAGAAGCATCAAAAATAGGACTTGTACAAATTGCAAACTACAATGACCCAACCCAAGTTGTTATTACAGGAGAAATTGAAGCAGTTAGTAAAGCTTGTGAAATAATAAAAGAAAAAGGAGCAAGAAAAGTAGTGCCTCTTGCTGTTTCCGGCGGATTTCATTCAAAATTAATGAACAGTGCAAAAGAAGGCTTTGAAAATTTTGTAAAAGAATTAAATCTAAACAACGCAAAAATCCCCGTTATAACAAATGTAGACGCTAAATTAACTACAAAAAAAGAAGATTTCCTGACTAAAATGCCAAATCAAATAAACTCATCGGTTATGTGGAATCAATCAATTGAAAATGCCATTAAAGAAGGAGTTAGTGTTTTTATAGAATTTGGCAACGGAAAAGTTCTAGCCGGATTAAACAGAAAAATTTGTCCGGAAGTCAAAACATACAATGTTTCAGACTCAACAACACTAAAAGCGGTAATTGAAGAATTAACAGTAGGAGTATAAAATGGACGAAAATAAATTAGCCCTTATTACAGGTGGATCTCGAGGTATCGGAAAAGCAATTGCCCTCAAATTAGCTCAAGCAGGGTATAACATTGTTATCAATTATGCGGGTAATACCGATGCTGCAAATCAAACAATCGAAGAAATTAAAAAACTCAATGTCAAAGCTGAAGCATACAAATTTGATGTTTCAAACCAAACCGAAGTAGAAGAAAATATAACAAAAATAATTGAAAAGTATGGAAGAATAGATGTACTTGTAAATAATGCAGGTATTACCCGAGATGATTTGTTTATAAGGATGACCGAAGAAAAATGGTCTGCGGTAATTAATACAAACTTAAACAGTGCCTTCTACGTTACAAAACCGGTTGTTAAACTTATGATGAAACAACGTTTTGGCTCTATCGTAAACACAACAAGCGTAGTCGGTGTATATGGAAATGTGGGTCAAGCTAACTACTCTGCAGCCAAAGCAGGTCTTATAGGATTTACAAAATCTCTAGCAAAAGAACTTGGTGCAAGAAACATAAGAGTTAATGCAGTTGCTCCGGGATTTATTGCAACAGATATGACAAAAGACCTTGCAAACATAGAAGAATACTTAAAATTGATTTCTCTTAAACGTCTTGGAACAGCAGAAGATGTTGCTCAAGCGGTTAAATTCTTAGCGGTTGACTCTGAATATGTAACGGGTCAGGTACTTGAAGTAGACGGCGGAATGATAATATAATCTATTATGCTTGTTAATAAAATAATATTATTCTTAATCATTATACCGGCAGCCTTAAAACTGTCGGTATTGGCATCGGAATTTAAAAGCTATGAAGACACCATGCCTGATTTTTCCGAACGATCATTAATAATGAGATCCTTATACAACAAAGAATCCATAAATCAAGAACAAAGAGATATTCTAACCTCAAAAAAAATGTACCTTGCTCCTGCATGCCTTTTTGAACAAATTAAAAAAAATAATATTGAAAATGTAAAACTACTACTTGAATTCAAACTGGATCCAAACAAAAGCTACTTAAGCGACTATCCCTTATACTATGCCTCAAAATTAAACAGAACAGATATAGCAAAACTTTTAATCGAATATGGAGCAAAGCCTGATAAAGGATTTTATAGTGAACTTTATGAAGCAGTAAAAAATAAAAATACAGAACTTGCCCAAATACTTATAGATAAAAAAGCAAAAGTTAATTATCAAGACTCAATTACAAATAATACAATTTTGTATTATGCACTTAAAAATAACATGTTCGATATCGCCCAACAGCTTATCATAAAAGGTGCATATCCTGATAAAAAATCAATCAAGATAATTAAAAAAAGAAAATTATATAATCTTATTCCTGAAAAATAATACTAAAATTGTTTCAAAAACCTAATATCATTGTTGAAAAACAATCTGATATCATCAATTGCATACTTCAACATAGCGAGTCTTTCAATCCCCATACCAAAAGCAAAGCCGGAGTACACCGTTGAATCAATCCCGACATCATTTAAAACATTCGGATCAACCATACCCGCACCCAAAATTTCAAGCCAACCAGTGCCTGAACATATTGAACAACCTTCACCTTTACACATAATACATTGAACATCAATTTCAACAGAAGGTTCGGTAAAAGGGAAAAAACTGCTTCTAAAACGAGTCGGGCGAGATGAACCAAAATAAAGACGGATAAATTCGTTCAAAACACCTTTTAAATGTGCCATTGTAACATTTTTATCAACGTACAGTCCCTCAATTTGATGAAATAAATTATTTTTTCTCGCCGAAACATTTTCATTTCTATATACTCTGCCCGGAGAAATAATTTTTATAGGAGGTTTAGAGTTCATCATCTGACGAGCTTGAGCATTTGAAGTTTGACTTCTTAATACCACATTTGGCATATCTTCGCAGTAAAATGTATCTTGTACATCTCTTGCGGGATGTTCTTTAGGAACATTTAAAAGATCAAAATTATATTTTTCCATCTCAACTTCAGGAGAAAATTCGGGCCTAATAAGACTAAAACCAAGCAAATTAAAAATTTCTACAATTTCATCAATAGTTTTTGTCAAAGGATGTACATGACCCATCGGAATATAATCACCATCCAAAGTTATATCTATTTTTTCACTTAGCAGTTTTTCATTTAACTCTTTCTTGTAAAAAATTTCATTTTTTTCTTCAATTAAAGAATTTAATTCGCTCGATACCTTATTCAAAAGTGCTCCTATAACAGGTTTTTGCTCGGGCGATAAATCTTTCATACCCTTCTTCAAGTTATTAAACTCGGAGTTTCTTGAAAGAAATTCATTTTTAACTGCCTCTAATGATTTTAAATCGGTTGCCTGTTCAATTTTTAAAATTGCATTTTGTCTTATTTCTTTAATTTTATTTTCCATTAATCATTCTCCTTTTTTCATAATAGCCTAAACAAAAAATTTATACTATAATATTTGCCATGGATTTAATATTTTATTTAACTTTAGGGTTATTTATCCTTATTTTTGGAACTATCGATAACAACATTGACTATGACTTTTGGGCAAGATTAATTGTCGGAAAAAACTTTTTTCAAACAGGAAATCTCTTCAATTTTGACTTTCAGTCTTGGGGTTCAACTCACAAATTTATAGATCACGAATGGGGTTCAAGTTTAATTTTTTATTTGATACAAAATTATCTTGGTGATGTTGGGATATTTATTTTTAAATCTATAATAATTTTTCTGACTTTATTTACCCTTACAAAAATCATAAGACTCGAAAATAAAAAAATGCCGCTGTATTTTCTGTTTTTCTTCTTTGCTATTCAAGCTGTTTCATACAATATTTTCTCAACTATAAGATGCCAAACATTTTCTTTTCTGTTTTTTGCAATTTATTTATACATTCTGAAAAAAACATCAACAGAAAAAAAATATAGAATTTTATGGTGTCTTCCTTTTTTAAATATTATTTGGACAAACCTTCATGGCGGATTTGTCATCGGATTAATTTTAATTTCAATATTTACAATAGGAGAATTTTTAAACAAAAAACCCTTTAAACCATATTTAATCGCCCTTTTTATAACATTTTTTACATCCCTTATAAACCCATACGGAATAGAATACATTTATTTTATAATTTCAGCCCTCAGTTTGAACAGACAATACATAACGGAATGGCAAAGTTTATTTTTAATAAAATTTTATCAACACATAATGCTTAAGTACAAAATATTCTTTTTTATTAGTATTTTTATTTTTATTTTTTCAATTTTTAAAAATATTAAACAAAACGGATTTATAAAATATATTAAAAAAATAGACAAAACCAAATATTTAATTATTCTTTTTACGCTTATAATTTCGATTAAATCAATAAGATTTCATGTCTTTTTTGTATATTCCGTAATTGCACTTTGTTATGCAGATTTTTATAATATTTTTAATAAAAAATTACCCCAAAAAATCGATAAAACAAAAGAAATAATACTTTTTATTTTAATATTAATTTCCAGCATCTCACATATAAACAATTTTAAATTCGTAAATACTGTAAAATCATCGGAATATCCCATATTTTGTACTGAATTTATAAAAATCAACAATTTAAAAGGAAATGTTTTTACTAATTTTCATACGGGAAGCTATGTTTCATACAAATTATACCCAAACAATCAAATATATATGGATGGGAGATACGAAGAAGTTTATGATACAAACTTAATTAACCAAATGGCAGACGTTTTTTTGGCAAAAAATTACCAAACTTTTTTTGAAAAAAATCACGCTGATATTTTAATTATTGATAAAACCTACCCTATATATAATAAACTAAAAAAAGACTTAAACTGGTTTCTAGCATACGAAGACAAAAATTTTGCACTTTTTCTCCCTGCAAAATTAAAAAGCTTAAAATTCAAATCGCCAAACAATAAACAAACATACTATGACAAAACAAAATTTATAACTAATATAAATTGGCTATAGACCAAGATTTTTAAGTTCATTTTGAAAAGGTGAAATTTTTGCGAGTTTTTTAATAACCTCAGGAACTTTTTGAATTGCGTAATCAATTTCGTCTTCAGTTGTAAATCTGGATAAAGAAAACCTGATTGATCCATGCAAAGATTCAAAAGGAACTTTTTGAGCCCTCAAAACATGTGAAGGATCAAGACTTCCTGATGTACAGGCACTTCCCGATGAAGCACAAATTCCAAGCTCGTTAAGATATAACAATATCAACTCACCTTCAATATATTCAAAACCGATATTTGTAGTATTTGGAACTCGATTTTTACTTTTAGAATTTAGTTTTGCATTTTTCAATGAAGATAAAATACCATTTTCCAATTTATCACGCAATCTTTTAACTTCACTTAATTCAAATCCCAAACTATCCTTTGCAAGTTTTGCAGCCACACCCATTCCGACTATATAAGGAGTATTTTGAGTACCGGCACGCAAAGAACCTTCTTGATGACCGCCAAGCATAAAAGGTTCAAATAAAGTACCCTGCTTAACATATAAAGCCCCGACGCCTTTAGGAGCATGAAATTTATGACCGGAAATCGAATAAAAATCTATATCGGTATTGTCGAGTTTAATCGGTATTTTTCCCGCTGCCTGTACTCCATCTACAAAAACTTTTAAATTTTTATTTATTTTTTTAGCCTCATGAGCTATTTCATATACTGGATATATAGCTCCCGTCTCATTATTTGCATGCATTACAGACAATAGTATTGTTTCCGGAGTAATTTTTGACAATAAATTTTCTATATTTAATTCTCCGTTTTCATTAACCGAAACATAAGTTGTTTTATAACCTTTTTTTTCATAGTTTTCATAAACCGATAATACACAAGGATGTTCAACCTGAGTCGTTATTATATGATTTTTGGTTTCTAAATTACCATATTGATTTACAACTCCTTTTATTGCAGTATTTGCGGATTCCGTACCACAGGATGTAAAAAGTATACTCTTTTCATTCTCAATACCAAGAAAATCAGCAATTTTTTTTCTTGATTCCTCTATTGCGTTAGCACAAATATGAGCACTATCATACATACTTGAAGGATTTGCATACTTATCTTTAAAATAAGGAAGCATACAATCTAGGACTTTTTCATCAATTTTTGTTGTTGCATTATTATCTAAATATACAATTTTTTCCATAACTTTACTCATTCAAAACAATCAATTCATCATCCACAAGTTCTTTTAATTTTGTTTCAACAAAATTTTTTAAAGTTAATTTAGCATTTGCACATGTTGAGCAATGTCCCTTTAATTTAACATAAACATTATTTCCCTCAACATTAACCAACTCGATATCCCCAAAATCTTTTTTTAACTCAGGAGATATCACATTCTCAATAACATTATTAATTTTTATAATTTTTTGAACAGGGGTCATTTTTTCTTTTGATTCGGGTTTTACATATTTCTTTAAAATTTTCTCGATATTTTCTCTGCACCTTCCGCAAGCAAGACCTGCAGATGTTATTTTTGAAATATCATCCATTGTTTTTGCACCATTTTCAACAATAGCGTCAGTTATATCTTTTTCGCTAACCCCAAAACAATGACATATAATCATCGAATTTTCTTCATTATCCTCAATAACTAACTCTTCCCAATCCTCACCCAAGTAATTTTTTAAAGCATCTTCAAGTGCTTCCCTTCCCATAACAGAACAGTGCATTTTCTCAGGCGGCAATCCGTCAAGTGCATCTGCTATTTGTTTATTGGTTATTTTTCTTGCTTCTTCTATCGTTTTTCCCTTAACCATCTCGGTTAAAATACTTGAAGCCGCAACAGCGGAACCACATCCAAATGTTTGGAACTTTGCATCGACAATTTTATTATTTTCTATTTTTAAATATAGTTTTAATTTATCACCACAAGATAATGCTCCGGCTTCACCTATTGCATCAGCATTTTCAATAAAGCCTACATTTTTAGGATTTTTAAAATGTTCTTTAACTTTTTCTGAATATTCCCACATAAATACCTTCAATTTCTATTCATAAAAAAATTATAACACCTAAAAATCCTACGCCTATATGGCAAAAAAATTCTTATTTAAGTGCATAATTATATTATGGATAATCCTTTATACAATTCTTTAACAGAAAAATTAATACAAGACGGTATATTGCCCTCGACTGATTTTTTTTATCAGGAAGACGACAGTAAAAACTTTTTCAAATTCGAAGAAAAAGAAGAGGAAAATCAAACAAAAACAAGAAAAAGGCTAAACCAATATGACCTTGATTTAATTGGAGATTCCGAAATTGCAACAAATCCTAAAAATAAGCCTTATGAATCAATAAAAAGATTTTTAAATTTTAAAAAAATTAAATTAGAAAACGGAAATGCAACTTTATATGAAATTATTTTTTCAAAATTCTTTCCAAAAATCTATAAAGCAAAACTCGTTAAGCAAGCAATGTCAAAATTCATCGAACTCAACATAGACACCCAAACTCTACTAAATAAAACTATACCATACGGAGAAAACGAAACAAGATATAAAGATTTAATTAAATATTTAAATTATGCAAACGAGCTACAAACAAAACTCAAAAAAAATATTTAACTAAACAATCTCATCAAGATGATTGCCTTCAACCATTTTTCTTAAATTTCTTCTGCTATTATATAAATTCTTTTTAGATAATGCCTGTTCATAAAGCATATTCAATTTGGATGTTATAAACAACTCAGAATTATCCGAACAAGTACGTTTTGTGTACAAATTCATACTGTTATTCATTATGTTGTAATTTAAACCATTAATTTTTGCCATAATGTTGTACTCTTTTTGACGCATTACCCATTATACTGAAAACAGCTGAATTGTCAAGATTTACAAAAGATTTACATTAGATACACATTTTTTTACATTTCTTCACTTTTTATTTTTTTTATATTAAAATTAACAAGTTATGTTAAAAGATTATTTTATTGAAATTACGAAAAATGCCATAAATGAGGCAATTAAAAATTCCAAGCTGGGTCAAACAAAAGAACTTTCTTTTGAATTAATTTGTGAAGCACCTAAAAACAAAGATTTTGGAGACTTTGCAATTAACGTTTCAGCTCTTGCAAGAACTGCTAAAATGGCTCCGCCATTAATAGCACAAACTATAGCCGAATACATAAAACAAGAAAACTTCTCAGTAAATACAATTTCAGGTTTTATAAATTTTAAAATCGAAAAAGAATTTTTAAACAACATAATAATTGAAATATTAAAAAAACAAAAAAATTACCTAAAGACAGACATTGGTAAAGGTGAAAAAGTTAATATAGAATACGTAAGTGCAAACCCAACAGGACCATTTCATATAGGACACGGGAGATGGGCAGCACTTGGTTCGGCATTAGCTAACATTATGAAATACTGTAACTACGATGTATTTCAAGAATTCTATATCAATGATGCGGGCAATCAAATAAATAAACTTGGCAAATCTCTTGAAATAAGAGTACGCCAACTCGAAGGTGAAAATATTGAGCTTGAAGAAGGTTTGTACCCCGGAGAGTACCTGATTGATTGTGCTAAAAGATATATAAAAGATAACAAAGGTCTTTCTTATGCAGATTTTGCAAAACAAGACATGTTAAGACTGCAAAAAGAACTTCTGGAAAAATTTAGAACACATTTTGACCTTTTCTTTTCGGAACTTAATCTTTATGAAGACAAAGAAGTCGAAAAAGCAATGGAAGCTCTTAAAAAAGCAGGCAAAATATATAAAAAAGACGGTGCTGTATGGTTTAAAAGTTCCGATTATGGCGACGATCAAGATAGAGTACTTATTAAAACGGACGGCAAAAATACTTATTTGACAGCCGATATAGCCTATCACAAAAACAAACTGGATAGGGGTTTTGATCTTTTAATTAATATTTGGGGTGCGGACCACCACGGATACATTCCAAGAATGAAAGCGGCAATTGAAGCACTTGGTTATGACAGTAACAAACTTGAAGTTATATTAGGACAACTTGTTAACTTAATTCAAAACGGTGAACAACAACGTATGGGAAAACGCAAAAAAATGATAACATTAGATGACCTGATTGATGAAGTGGGAGTCGATGCTACAAGATTTTGGATGATAATGCGTTCTTCCGATACAACGATTGATTTTGATATTGATTTAGCAAAATCTCAAAGCGATAAAAATCCCGTTTTTTATGTACAATATGCCCATGCAAGGGCATGCTCAATATTAAGAAAAGCTATTGAAAAACGCCTTGATATAGATAATAAAACCGAACTCGAACCATTTTTTACAAAAGAAGAAATCGAAAACTTTTATAAAAATGCAGACATAAATGATTTGTTTAAAAATCTCTCAAATGAATCATATCAAGCAATAAGAACACTCATCTTAAAACTCGAAGAGGGAAAAGCATTATTATTAAATGCTGTAAAATACAGAGCTCCTTATATGCTATGTAAATATTTAACTGAGCTTGCAAATTCATTCCATCATTTCTACAACTACACAAGAGTGCTGTCCGAAGACAAAAAAGACAGCTTGATGAAATTATCTCTTGTAAATTGTTTTAGAATAGTAATGGCTACTATGCTTGACTTAATCGGGGTTGAAGCTGTAGAAAAAATGTAGTTGATTTTAAAATTTATTTATGATAACTTAGTTACTGCGAACAATTAATATCGTTCGGTTTGAATTTAAGGGCTATTAGCTCAGTGGCTCTGGGTGGGACTCCAGAAGACGGGTGAAAGTTCAATCGGGCAAAGTGACAATTAAATAAGTTTTAAAAACAAATAAGGGCTATTAGCTCAGGTGGCTCTGGGTGGGACTCCAGAAAAACGGGTGAAAGTTCAATCGGGCAAAGTGACAACTAAATAAGTTTTAAAAACAAATAAGGGCTATTAGCTCAGGTGGCTAGAGCGCACCCCTGATAAGGGTGAGGTCCCTGGTTCGAGTCCAGGATGGCCCACCATAAAGGAGAGTATGATAGGTACTCTCTTTTATTATATAAAAATCAATCATTTTTTATAATTGTAATAACTAATCGTGGCACTTATTGAATTAAAATAAAAATTTATTCACTTACAATCTTCTGTTACCAAAAAATATTTTAATTAACAGACTTTTTACTAATTGCTTTCTTTAATTCTTCTGTAAATTCATCCCTATACAAAAACCCAAGATGAGAACCGTTACTGAAAAGAACCAATTTATTATCACAATATTTCTTTAAAGTTAATAGCTGATTTTTGCTAATCAAATAATCATCCAAACTATGAAAAATTACATAATTATCGGAATTTATAAGATAATCGGAAATTGAATTTAAACCTGTCAAAGCTCTTAATTCTTCGTAAGAATAATTAACCAAGATATATTTTTTTATATAATCACCAAAATTAGAATTATAAATTAGATTATAAAATTTTTTACTGTCAAAATCGGGGTTATTTATTTTTTCTGTCTCATAAATTAAGTCACATAGTTTTTGGTGAAAAACAAATGCGCTTATTAATTTGCCTTCAAAATTACTAAACGGTAATTTCTCTGGCATTTGTGCATTTTCTTTTACATCCGAATAAGCTCTTATAACTTTAGCAACAGTTATTGCAACTTTTTCTTTAAAATCATCGGGATAATTTTTCCAACAAGCAATAATTTTATCAATTTGTTCTACCGCATAAATAAGTTCAAAAGGCGGACAAATAGCAATAAATTTATCTATATTATTTGCTCCGCTTTGATACTGTTCATTTGCCAAAAACAAAACCGCATAAGCTCCCAATGAAGTACCAAGGGCTGTTCTTTCAAGAAAAACTCTATCATATTTTTCAGACAAATAACTTATAGAATTATTTACCAAAATATTTATATATTTAACATCATCTTTAACAAGCCCTATTTTATAACCTTTTTCAAGACTTTTTAAAAATTCCCACTGAAAATGACTACCTATAATTAAAACACTGTAGCCTTCGTTGTAAAAAAAATTCGCTAAAATATTACTGTGATTATTGTTTACCCCTTCGCCAACCGAAGGAAATAATATAACCAAAGGAGATGTTTTATTTTTTTGTAATATATATCTTATCTGATATTTTGGTCTATTATTTAAAATCTCAATTTCTGCCGTTTTAATTTTTTTATCAAAAGACCTGTTCCAAAGAGAAATTTCGCTCCACATAGATTTATTTTTATTTTTTACATCTAACAAAGCCGTTCGCATGGAATCCAAAACCGGACTTTGCGGATTATAATCATTTAAAAAAATATCTGCGGTCAATTCCTTGTTAACATAATCATTAACAACTATATTTTCATTTTTTTTAACAGAACCCCTAACCTGCAAAACTTCTTCTTTTTTTTGATTATCAACAAGTTCAAATTCATCAAATTTATCATCTTTTATATTTTCAAGAATTTTTTTTCTGTCAAAATTTGAAAATTTAATATATTTTTCTACTCCAAAAAATTTTCTTGCAATATCGTAAGGATCAACAAAATTTGATTCAACCATTTTTAACATAGGTTGAATATATGCAGTTCGATTAATTAATAAACCCATTTTAACTGCAGCAGCAATAGGAGAAGCCACATAAGTTGTAGGATTTAAAGCAAAGTCAAATAATCTGCCGATTAAATCTCTTGTTGTAGTTGAAGAAATAAAAGGTAAAATTAAATAATTACCACATTTAATCTTACATTTAGCTAATGCCTGTTCCATATCCTCGTTATACATTTCTAAATGAAAAAGTTTATAAGCAACATCAATAAGCCCTGCTGCACCGAGAGTTGTATTTATAAAAAATCTTTTTGTTTCATTTTTAACTGCATCCATATCCTTTTGCAATAGAGAACTTACAAGCCTTTTAGGAAATTCTATATTACTATATACTCTGTTCATAGAATCAATTACAAAATTAGGAAACAAAGAAGCCCATAAAATATGAATTTTTTTAGCAAAAATTTTATTTAATTTCAAATTAAAATTAAAAATTTTTCTGTTAAAATTTTCATATTTATCCTCATTTAAAAAAATATTACTGTAATTAGGATATTTTTGCTCATTTGATGTTAAGTTTTCTGCTAAAACCAGATTTATATTACAAACAATAAAATTAAATAGCAAAAATAAAGCTATAATTTTTTTCAACTTTAAATCCTCAATTTTTATTTACATAAAAATTTATATTCTCTATTTAAAAAAAATAAAATTAGCTTACTTGCTATCCTGTTGAACAATAGAAAAAACCGCCCATAAAGGCGGTTTTTTTAAAAACAAATTTATTCTATTTTCTAATTTCAGAAACTTTATTAATTACGCCCTTTATACATTTAAAAGCTAATACAAGACCCGCAACAACAATACCGGCTCCAAGTGCAGTCTTTTTATTTACATTTGGACTTACTTTTTTATATAAATCAGATTTTACAAAAGCATCCTTTTTATCGGCAAAAAACACTCTTACTCGTCTTGCACCTTCTGAAGCCTTGCCACCAATTTCATTTAAACCCTCAACTACTTTTGATGAAGTATTTCCTGTAACTTTCATATTACACACCATACCTTTCATTTAAATTATATAACGGCATTGACTAAATCAGCTACAACACCAAGACCATTACCAATAAGATCTTTTTTTGCCCTGTTTATTTCAGCTCTGTCTAGTGTTCCTTCAAATTTGTCTGCAAATTTGTCTGCTGCACCAAGAGCAATCGCACCAACAACAGCATTTCTTGCAATATCAGTTTTATTTTGAATCCCAATCTTCTTCAATACGGCAAGAACATTTTCACCATGCGTTGCAACTTTATTACCATCTACAACCTGAGCCGCTTTTAAAGGGAATATTTTATCCACAACGCCTTTGATACCATTAAGCATTTTTTCATCAGGTGCACCGACTCTCACTTGTTCAGCCTTGGATGCAATCTTATCAGTAATTGAAGCTACATCCATTTTTTTAAATGCTTTTCCTGCAAGTCTGACAGCACCTTTAGAAATAGCTTCACCGGCAGTTACAAGAGTTCTCATAGCCGGTTTTGCAATTTTATTTCCTTTAGCTGCAACACCTAATAACAAAGCGACACTGGAAATAATAGTTAAGATTCTAACATTATTTTCTGCGGTTTGTTTTGTTTCTATATATTTCTTTAATTTTTCACCAGCCATTTTTCTAAATTCTGCATCATCTTCATTATACGAAGAGGCGAAATCTGCATCATCTTCTTTAACGGATTTTGAAAAACAATCTTCACCATCTAATATCTCATCAGGTTCTAATATATCTGTATCTTTACTATCGACACACGATTCTTGCTTTTCATCTACAGCAGGAAGCACATATATATCGTTGCCTTTAAATCCCACTGAGTTTATCGCACCTACTTGCATATTCAACATCTCCTAATTGAAATTAACACATCTGTATAAAGTTCAAACAAATTTTTTTTTGCCATTCACAAAGAAATTATCTTTACAAATGTTTACATTATCAACACAAGCTTACATAACAGCTTAATTTTATAAAAAAACCTTTATTTTTGCAATAGTTTAAATGGTTATAAATCAAAATATTTTTTGTCTTTAATTTCATCAGGCATAAATTGTTGGATAAAATCCGGATTATCATGTGTATATACATAATCTTTTCCAAATCCGTATTTTTCAGCATCTTTATAATGTGCATCTCTTAAATGTTTTGGCGGAAGAAAATCAAGCCCTGATTTAATATCAGTTATGGCATTATCAATTGCCATTATTGCTCTATTTGATTTTTTTGCTTTAGCAACAAATTCAACAGCTTGAGCTAAAGTTATTCTTGCTTCAGGCATGCCAAGGTGTTCAACTGCTCTTAACGCCGCTTCTGCAATCAATAAAGCTCTAAAATCAGCATTTCCCACATCTTCTGACGCAACCACAATTAATCTTCTTGCAATAAATCTCGGATCTTCACCCGCAAGAAGCATTTTAGCAAGATAATATATAGCGGCATTGGCATCTGACCCCCTTAAACTTTTTTGAAAGGCACTTGCATAATCATAATGAGAATCAATTGAATATCTTATGCTTGATTTTTGTAACAATTCTTCAACAGTCGATTTTTCAATTGTATCGTCAGATGCAAAGTATGAATTTTCAATCGCATTCAAAGAAAATCTGGCATCTCCATTTGACAATTCAACTATACAATTAAGTGTATCATTGGGAAGATTTTTTTTTCCATAATTTTCACAAAGATAATCAAATCCTCTTAATACAATTTTTTTAACTGAACTATTATCAATTTTATCAAGCATAATGACTTGAGCACGTGAAATCAATGCCGGTATTGTATGAAAAGAAGGATTTTCCGTAGTAGAACCTATAAAATAAAACAATCCGGATTCAACATAAGGTAAAAGTGCATCTTGTTGCGTCTTTGAAAATCTATGTATTTCATCTATAAAAACAATTGTCTTATACCCTTCCCTTAAGCTTTCTTTTGCATTTTGAGCAGTTTCTTTTATATCTTTTACGCCCGAATTAACAGCAGATAACTCAACAAATTTTGCACTGTGGTATTTAGCACACAATCTTGCCAGTGTTGTTTTTCCGCATCCAGGAGGACCCCAAAGAATAAAAGAAAAAAGCCTTTTAGCCTTTAAAAGTCTATAAAACGGGGAATCGGAATTAATTACATTAGTCTGTCCCAAATACTCATCCAAAGTTTTCGGACGCATTAGCTCAGCCAAAGGAATTTGTTTATTATTATTTTCTAGCGAATCAAATAAATTCATTGTATAATTTTAACACAATATGAAAAAAATAATTTTATATACATTTTTAATTTTTTTAATTGCGGGGTTAATAATATTCAAACTATTTTTAACAAACAATGCCGCAACAAAAAAACTTACCTTCTGGTCAATTCAACTTAAACCCATCTATGAAAAAGAAATAAATAAAATTATTGATGACTTCAAAAAAAATCACCCTGATTATGAAGTAGTATGGGTTGATATACCAATTCAAGAAGCACAAAAAAGAACTCTGGCTTCAATCTTATCATCAACTCCGCCGGATTTAATTAACCTAAATCCCGACTTTTCAATAATATTGGCTCAAAGAAATGCTTTATATAATTTTAACAAAGAAGATGTTATACAATTCCACCCTGATTTAATAAACAAATTAAAATATAACAATAAAATATATGCTCTTCCCTTTTACGCTACAAGTCCGGTAACCATATATAATAAAAAAATTTATGATACATGTATAAAAAAAGATTTTATAGCTTCCTATGACGAATTATACAAAATTTCAAATGAGCTCAAAAAATGTTCAAATGCTGTTCCATTTGCAGCTTCACTAAATGAAGGAGACACACTGGCTAAAATCCTAAACAAATACGACATAGATAAACTCAAAAGTAAAGAAGAAATAAATTCCGCAATTAAAATATACTCCATGTTTAATGACATGTATAAAAACAATCTTTTACCAAAAGATGTTCTTACAATTAATCACAGGGAAGTAATTGAAAAATATATGTCCTCTCAAACCTTAATAGTTGTCGCAGGTTCAAATTTTATAGACATGATTAAACAAAACGCACCTGATACATATAAGGATTCTGCACTTAGTGAACAACTTGTCGGTGAAAATAAAAAATATGATATTTCATTAATGAATTTAATTATCCCAAAAAAATCCAAAAATATAAAAGCTGCACTTGATTTTGCATTGCTTTTAACAAACGAAGAAAATCAACTTAAACTTTCTAAATTAACAAATGTTATACCTGCAAACAAATATGCTCTTGAAAATGAATACTTTAAAAATTGCTCTAATGACTTGGTAGAACAATCAAGATGTATTAGTGCTAAACAACTTAACAACCTCAATGATAAAGAATTCCCCGATAACAACAGAAAAACAACAAACGAAGCAATCAATAAAACTTTAGAAGAAATTCTTTTAAACAAAAATATCACTAAAATCAAAATTGAAGAAAAAATAAAAGAACTTTCCAAAATACTAAAAAGAGGATATTAAAATATCCTCTTTTTCTTCCCCCCATACAAATTTTATATTCTAACAATTTTTTTTTCTTTGATTTTTTCAAGATTTTTTTTAGCCATTTGATTTTTAACGGCAAGTCTTTTTACAAAGTCAATTGCTTCAATATCCCTTTTTATTGCACTTTTTAACTCTAATATTTCTTCAAAAGAAAGTTCATCTATTTTACTTGATTCACAAATCTCAAAAACATGCCTGAATTTCTTTTGCGTTTCCTCTTCAAACCCGTCCAATTTCATTTTATACCCATACCAATTATAAAATTGATAAGCAATTGCATAAGGATTAATTTCTAAATTTCTTAATACGAACATTTCCGGAGTTTTAAAAGATATTTTTCTATTCAAAATAAGATTCAAATATAGTGCCTTTATCCCTTCTTGAGGCAATATAAATCCTTCCTGTTCATTTATAAAAGAAAGGATTTTATCTGCATTTTTAATTTTATAAACCGGAGTTTTAGCTCCTTCAATATAGTCAAAAAACTTTTGAGGATTTTTCAAACATTTTTCAACAATATTTTGTATTTTTTCTTCATTAATTGTTTTTTTATTTTCTGCGCCATTATCGATAGTTAAAGTTGCACCGTTTACCGTAACAATTTTTTTACCTGCATACTTACCTGCAAGCATCGATTTTGCTTTATTTTTTTTATGTTTTTTAATTAAAAAATTCAAAATTCTTCCCATTTTCATCCTCTTAATTAAATAAAAACTTTTTTTTAAAAAAAATTGCTTTTTAAACAATTATAGTTTTATCTTCTAATCCGAGAACATACAATCTTTCATCTAAAACAGGAAAAGAATAAGAATCTACATATATTCTCCCACCCAAATTTTTTCCTTTTAAATAGTATATTTTTTCCAAGTTTGTATTTTGCAAATACAAATTTCCACCAACTTTTCTAAGATATCTGGTGCTTTTTATTGCTGTATTTTGAAAACAAGCATCTTCACCCACATACTGTAAATTTCCAAGGCTCTTTAATTTTGAATTTTCAGCAAAAATACCGCCGCCAACTTTTTCTATACTTCCTAAAGATACTAAATTTGAATCTTTTAAAAATATATTTCCTTTTACCTTTTCGATTGTTTTTGGAATTTTAATATTTGTTTCCGCAAAATTTAGATCACCGTCTACTACACTTACTCCATCCAAAAAATCTTCTTCATTTATTCCCATTGCTTCAAAAGGATTTGGAACATAGCTTCTCAACAACATAAAGCTTTCAAGTTCGCTTGGATTAAATGTTCCTATTTTCAAAGTACCATCCTCAAGTTCTTCTGTTTCAATTCCCAATGCCTCAAAAACTTCTTTTTTATTTTTAGCATTTAATATCCTATTTAATAAAACTTTTGCATATAAATAGCTGTTATATCCATCCGGCAGGCTCATATCAATAATATCACCTTGGACAATACTTAAGTTGTCACCTATTTCGGTTTTTAAAGATCCAATTTTAACGTACCGTTAACTTTTTGAAGCGACCCCATATTTTTAATTGAAGAATTGGATAAATCCAAATTACCGTTAACTTCTTTTAAATTTTTAAATCTTACAATGTTGGATGCATCTAACCGCAAATCACCACCAACGATTTCAACCGCATCCATAAGTTCATTAGGATTAATTCCAAAAAATTCTAAATCCTGAGAAATAAAACTTTTAATTTTCAAATTTCCACTGTCGAGCATTTCCGCATTACAATTAAATTCAGGATGATTAAAAATAGCTAAATAATCTTTGTTTTGTATTAAAGGTTTTAGCTCATCTCTTAATGGAGCATATTGTTCAGCGGTTTCAATAGCCGATTGAATGCTATCTTCCATACCTTTTAAGGAATTTTTTTGCGTATAGTCCTTTATTTCTTTGCTATATAAAAGAGGAATCCGAGAGTTATTTCTCTGTCCTTGTATTTCAACTATATTATCACCTTCAAAACGAATACCGACTTTTGGTTTCCCATCGACCATATAAATATGAAAATCACCCTTTTTTAAATATGGTTCAGCTTGAGTCGAAGCAGTACACCAATTTGGATGGCTCAAAGCTTTTAATTTCTCAACATTGGAATTAAAATTTTGTCTGTCATGTTCATAAGAAGAAATTGCAACCCAAATTCCATTTTTACCATAACTGTCATTATCAATTGAAATATAAATTTCATGCAACTTCTCATTATATATTTTAGAAAAATTTAATTTAGCTTTCGGATTTTTAGAAAGCACTTCTTCCATATAAGTTATAGTATTTGCCAATGCACCACCGTTTAAAACAGGTGGTATTTTATCACTATTTTCTTTTAATCCATTTGTAACAGCCGTAAAAATCAAAAGTTGCAACGGTTTATTTTTAAAATAAGCACCATTTTCATCGGACAAATAAGAATGTCAATCATCAATGATAGCTTTTCTTTGAGCAGTTGCCTCAAGTGTCCTTGCAGTATAATTATGAGCCAGAATATCATCAATTTTACCTTCTGCCCAGGAATTGAAATCATCTTTAGATGCGAACTTTTCAATCGGTGCTTTAAATAATTCAACAATCATCAAATCCAATCCGCTAAACTCTTTCTTATGTAATCCCTTAAAACTAAGTTCAAAACTATCTTTTTGACCAATTTCAAACTTACATTTTTGTTGCCTAGCTGTATTGATAAAATTATTCGATTTTAAACCATTAACAAAGGAAATATTCATAAACTATACAAAACAAAATCACAAAAATTATTGCATAATAATTATAAATCCATGTTACAATTCATTTATGAGAATTAATAAATATATTGCCCAAAGCGGTTTGTGCTCCAGAAGAAAAGCAGATGAATACATTGAACAAGGCAGAGTCAAAGTTAACGGTAAAATTATAACCATGCTTGGTTTTGAAATAAGAACCAAAGACAAAGTCACTTTAGATGACAAATTAATCCACTCAGATAAACTCGAATATTATAAATTTTATAAACCCACAGGATATATTACAACAAAGTCGGATGAAAAAGGCAGAAAAACAATATATGACATACTACCAGAACAATATCATCGTCTAAATCCCGTAGGTCGGCTGGATAAAGATTCTTCCGGACTTATTATATTAACAAATGACGGCAATTTAGCATACGAATTAACACACCCTTCGATTAAAGTTTCAAAAACATATCTTGTCAGAGTTGACGGTAAGCTAACAGATGAAAAATTAAAAAAATTATCCGAAGGAATTGAAATAGAAAAAGGTAAAATTGCATATTGCGATTGGACTATTCTTGAAGAAAATAAATCTGACACTTTATTTGAAATAATTTTATATCAGGGACTAAACCGCCAAATCAGAAAAATGTTTGAATTTTTAGGGCATAATGTGATAAATTTAAAACGTATAAGACATGCAAATATTGAACTTTTAGGTTTAAAAAAAGGTGAGATAAAACCTATTAAACCAAGACAAATAAAAGAATTAAAATCATATTTGGAAAAAATAAGGAATAGTGAAAATGCTTGATATTAAACTAATCAGAGAAAATCCGGAAAAAATCAATGAACTTTTAAAAAGAAGAAATCCTGATTTATCAATCGATAATGTCATAAAAATCGATGAGGAAAGAAGAAAAGTCCAATTTGAACTTGATAACTTAAGAGCAAAAAGAAAAACAGAATCAAATAAAATTGGTTTAATGAAAAAAGAAGGCATTGATACAACCGAAATTCAAGCTGAAATAAGAGCATTGGGGGAAGAAGCAAAAACTCTTGAAGAAAAACTAAATGAGCTAGACAACAAACAAAAAGAAACATTATTATTTATCCCCAATACTCCCGATGAAAATATTCCGATAGGAGCAGACGATAGTGCTAATGAAGAAATAAAAAGATGGGGCGAGCCGACAAAGTTTAATTTTGAAGCAAAAGCCCACTGGGATTTATGTCCCGAGCTTGGTATGCTTGATTTTGAAAGAGGAGTTAAGCTTGCACATACAAGATTTACACTATACAGAAACTTCGGAGCCAAGCTTGAACGTGCAATTATAAATTTCTTTTTGGATACTCACACTCAAACAAGAGGTTATGAAGAAATACTACCCCCCGTTATGGCAAACTCCAGAACTATGACAGGTACAGGGCAACTTCCAAAATTCAAAGAAGATATGTTCAAGTGTGTCGATGAAGACTTATATTTAATTCCAACGGCTGAAGTTCCGGTTACAAACATATATCAGGATGAAATTTTAAATGAAGATGATCTTCCAAAATATATGACAGCCTATACTCCATGTTTTAGAAGAGAAGCGGGTTCAGCAGGAAAAGACACAAGAGGACTAATCAGACAGCATCAATTTAACAAAGTTGAACTTGTTAAATTAACAAAGCCCGAAGATTCAGCACAAGAACATGAAAAACTGACTCAAGATGCAGAAAATGTACTCGAACTTTTAAAACTTCCGTATCGTAGGGTCTGCTTATCAACGGGTGATATTGGATTTAGTGCAAAAAAATGTTATGATTTGGAAGTATGGATGCCATCATACAATTCATATAAAGAAATATCATCATGTTCAAATTTTGGTGATTATCAGGCAAGAAGAGCCAATATTCGCTTCAGAAGAAAAGACGGTTCTGTTGAATTCGTTCATACATTAAATGGCTCAGGACTTGCAGTAGGTAGAACATTAGCTGCAATTTGCGAAAACTTCCAAACCGATGACGGTCACATAATTATACCAAAAGTTTTGAGAAAATATACCGGATTTGATATAATTTAATTAAAGTCTTAGGAGATAAGAATATGAAAAAAATTTTAGTATTATTTTTAACACTGGTTATGACTAGCTCAGTAGTTACCGTAGCGGCGGATAAAGCTCAAAAGGCACAAGAAAAAGCACAAAAAGAAGCTATAAAAGCACAAGAAAAACAGCAAAAACAACTTACTAAAGAATTAAAAAATAAAAAAGACGTCCTAAAGGATGCAGAATACAAGCAATTAAAAGAACAATTCTTTAATGCTGACGGGTATGGAGATACGTACAACTGTAAAGTTGAAAAACAAAGATTTTGCAAAGTAAAAGTTCTGGACTCAGGTACTTATGTTTTATGCGACAGAGATGTTTCAAGGACACAATGGGAATCTGCTAAAATATTTTATAAATACGGCAGATGTACAAAACTAAATTAAAATATTTTAAGGACAATTAATTATAATTGTCCTTAAGTTTTATCATTATTTTCAACACCCGATTTTTTAATTCCTAAATAAAGAACTTTAACGTGTTTGTCCTGCACTACTTCTTCCATTTTTTTATCTAAAGCTTCTGCAACCTTTGCTGTCAATAAAAAATCACTGTCTTTATTTCCGAGAATCCTACCTTGCATTATATCTCTTTTTATTTTTTTTAAAAATCTACTAGACCTAAATTTAGACATGGCAACTTTTTTTAAAATTTCTCTCTCATCATCATCCGTAAAAACAAAAAAAGTATGAAAATTCTCATCTTCGGGGGTTTTAATATTGGATAGAGTGTTCTGATTCAACCAATCCACAGAACAATACCCAAGACCACTTTGTTTCAATTTTTTTTAATGAAAGTTCATAACCTGCACTCTCAAGAAATATACGATAACCATGTTTGCAATCAATATAGTTGAAAAATTGTGGAAATATATTATTTCTATAATAATCAAGACAATCCAAGCCATCATTCGGTGAAGGAAAAATGTTTTTGTCTACCTTAACCTTATATATAGCATTAAAATTTACTTTTGGGATGACAGAATTAATTCTCATAAAAATTTTCTATCAAAAAAGAGGGAAAACCCTCTTTTAATGGAGCGGAAGACGGGACTCGAACCCGCGACATCTTCCTTGGCAAGGAAGCATTCTACCACTGAATTACTTCCGCAAATTCACTGCTACTTTATAATACAATATCAAAAAAAATAATCAAGTAAATTGAATACGGTAATTGTAAAGAAATATTAATTTTAAGAAAAAAAATGAACATTTATATTTTTACTCTCGTTTTAAGGATTAGAAAGCAGGGAAAAATGAAAAAAATAACATTATGCAGCATTTTAACGGTCGGAATAATATCTATAAGCAATATTTGTTGTGCTGAAACGACAAATGTGTATGTAATAAACAATATCTCTCAAACACCGTACAATCAAGGTTCAAATATTATGTGTACCAATAACGGGTCAATTTGTACAAACGGATATTTTATGCTTTCAACAAGGGGAACAAGATATGTCCAGCCTCAATGGAAAAGACAAACTCTAAGAGAAAAAAGGCTTCAAGAAGAAAATATAAGGGCAGCTGCAAAAATAAAATATTAAGGAGTACACCATGAAAAAACTTGCAACATTACTAGCTGTATTTTGTTTTTTACCATGTTCTGCTTTTTGTGCAGTTATGATGAATAATAACGGAATAAGTGTTTCGAATTAATATATACGCCAATGTGTATGACCGGAAACACCTTATGTGCAATCGGAAAATATGTAATGACTTCATCAACTTCAAAACCGCTATATGTTGAAGGTAACATGGTTTGCACAAGCGATAAAAGAATATGTACAAACGGTTATTGGGTCATGTATTCTAATGCAACAAGATACATGTAAAGAAAAAGAGGAAAAGTATGAAAAAAAACTTTATATTACTTATGCTCACTTGTCTTATTATGACTTCTGCCAGTGTATACGCAAAAGCTCATCCCGGATCGCAACCGAATAAAGGCGGACATATAGCTATACGTGCACATTCTCATCAACCTGCACCACCAAATATGCACCATCCTGCACCACCACCTGCAGTTTATCATCACCCTGCACCACTTCCACCAAACTATAATTGGTGGTCAAGAGGCCCCGGATGCACTCATTTTTTCCCGTTTTGGTGCAGATGTAACGGGGGAATATTTAGCTTAAACATTTCAATTTAACTTTTTAACATTACAATCTCTAAAGAGCAGTTATGCTCTTTTTTATTTTTTATTTTTTTTGTGCTAATATCAACATATTATGATGAAAACAGTTGATGAAATTAGAGAAGGTTTTTTAAGTTTTTTTGAAAAAAAACATAATTCTACACGTGTTAAAAGTTCGAGTTTGATACCTGATAATCCGACCTTGCTTTTAACAAGTGCCGGCATGGTACAATTTGTACCATATTATTTAGGTATAGAAAAATGCCCATATACACCACCAAGAGCAACAACTTGTCAAAAATGTGCTCGTGCAGGCGGTAAAGATTCCGATATTGAAAATGTCGGAAGAACCCCTCGCCACCACACTTTTTTTGAAATGCTGGGAAATTTTGCTTGGGGAGATTACTATAAAAAAGAAGTCATACCTTGGGCTTGGGAGTTTGTTACAAGCGAAGAGTATCTTGGATTAGATAAAAACCGTCTATGGGTAACAATTTTTGAAACAGATGATGAGGCCTATGAAATTTGGAAAAATTCAACCGACATTGACCCTAAAAGAATAATAAGAAAAGGCAAAAAAGATAATTTCTGGGGTCCCCCGGGGCCAACAGGCTCTTGCGGACCTTGTAGCGAAATTCATTATGACCTTGGTGAACATTTAAAATGCAGCGAAGATTGCTCCATTGCAACCTGCGAATGTGACAGATGGGTTGAAATTTGGAATATGGTATTTACCGAATTATTCCAAGATGAAGAAGGAAATCAAACCCCCCTTGACAAGAAAAATGTTGATACAGGAATGGGCTTGGAGCGTATCGCAATGGTTTGCCAAGGAGTTGAATCAACATTTGAAACAGATATTTTAAAACATATCTTAAACAAAATTTGTGAAATTTCAGGCAAAAAATACAAAGAAAATGAAAAAACAGATATATCACTAAGAATTGTTGTTGACCACGCTCGTTGTATTTCATTTATGATAGCAGATGGCATAATGCCATCAAACGAAGGCAGAGGCTATGTTTTAAGAATGATTTTAAGACGTGCATTAAGACATGGCTACCTTTTAGGACTTGATTTGCCTTTCTTGGCACCAATTATAGAAACCATAATTGAAAAATATTCTTCTCAATATCCCGAATTAAAAGAAAATGAAAAGAAAATTAAAAATACTATTCTAAAAGAAGAAGAACGCTTTAAGCTTACTCTTGATAAAGGATATCAACTAATTGAAAGTGCAATCGAAAAAGCACAAAACGACAATTCTAAAACAATATCCGGAGATGATGCATTTAAATTGTACGATACATACGGTTTTCCCTTTGAGTTAACAAAAGAAATAGCCGATGAAAAAGGATTAACTGTTGACGAAAAAGTGTTTAAAATCGCCATGGACGAACAAAAACAAAGAGCAAGAAACGCTATGCAAAAAGTTGTTATTACGGACGATTTGAACTATATAAACAATCCGCCAACAGAATTTACCGGCTATGAAAATTATGAAGGTAATGCAGAAATTATAGCCATTGTCGACAAAAACGGAAAAAACATTGAAACTGCTCAAGATGGTGTATTTGATATCATTTTAAACTCAACTCCTTTTTATGCAGAATGCGGCGGACAAATTGGAGACAGCGGAATTTTAAACATTAACAATGAAAATTATGAAGTGATTAAAACTTTTAAAGTTCAGGATGTTTTTGTTCACAGAACTATCATTGGCGAAAATGAAATTAAAAAAGGTGACAAAGTCAAAGCAAAAATCGATATCCAAAAAAGACTAGAAATAACCAAACATCACTCATTAGCCCATCTTCTACAAGCAGCACTTCAAAAGGTTTTAGGACGTGACGTTCACCAAGCAGGTTCCTATGTTGAAGAAAATAAAACCAGATATGACTTCACTTTTGACAGGGCATTAACAAAAGATGAACTTAAAAAAGTTCAAAACATTATAAATAATTGGATTAGCAATGGACTTAAAAGAACAACAAAAATAATGTCACTGGATGAAGCAAATGCAACAGGTGCTATGGCATTATTCGGAGAAAAATATGGTGATACCGTAAGAGTAGTAAGCTTTGATGATTACAACGGAAATTGTCAGTCTAAAGAACTTTGTGCAGGTTGTCATGTTAATGATGCTAAAGATTTAAGAATGGCAAAAATCATATCAGAATCCGCAAGTTCTGCAGGCGTAAGAAGAATTGAAATAGCTTGTTCCAATTCCGCATTTGAACTTTTAGAATCTAAGGCGGATGAATTGGATAAATTATCACATGATAATAAAATCCCTGCTGATAAAATTCAAGAAAAAATTGATAAATTAACTCAAGAAGTTAAGGATTTATCCTCTAAAATCGGTGATATGGAAGCTCAAAGAGCAAAAGATAGCTTTAATACTTTCTTATCCAAAACAAAAGAAAAATCAAATACAAAAGTTTTGGTTACAAAAATTGAAGACTTTGCTCCAAATGCAATAAAACTTGGAATAGATTTAATTTCATCCAAACTTGGCGAAAGTGTTGTGGTATTTTGCTCAATGAAAAAAGACGGAACGGTCTTTATAATCTCCAAAGTAAGTGATAATCTTACTAAAAAAATATCTGCCGGTGCTTTAGTTAGCGAAATTGCAAAAGCACTCAAAGGAAATGGGGGCGGAAGACCTCAAATGGCACAAGGTATGGGAAAAACTCAAGAAGGTATTGAGGATATTTTATTAAAAATCGAAGAAGATATATTAAATAAACTCTAAAAAACAATAATTAAAAGCCCCTTAAAAGGGGCTTTTAATTATTTAGAATTTTGTATCTTTTGTTTATATTGATATTTTTGCTCTATTGAATCATCTTTATGAAACATTTTAATACCGGATGATATAACCGAAATGGCAGTTCCTAAACCAATAGCTGCAATAGCTATCATACCACCCTTAGTTGCTTTTGAAGAAGATTTAAAATCAGATAAAAGTTTCTTCATTGAATCAGCAAAAGATGATTGTTTTATAGCTTTGTATAATTTAGAAGCTCCGTCTGCAATATTAGCGAATACTTTATTAACAGCACCAACTAATTTTGGGAATTTTACTTGTTTTTTTAATTCAATAAATTCATCTTTAATCAATGCTTGTGAGGAAATTCCACATTTATGAGAAATTCCATTAAGAACTGTATCGCCTGATTTTAAACCTTTCAATTCATTAAGTGATTTACCGGCTCTTACAAATTTTTCAATCAACGCAGAACTTCCAGCAAAAGCTCCGGCTGCAAGAGAGCCTTTTACTAAAAATGCCCCCTGTTTTTCGCTTTATCAACAGCACACCCCATTTTATTTTGTGCATTTAATGGAACCCTGTTTGTACTTGACACTACATTTGACATAATTAATTTTCCTTTCCTTCAAATTAAATAAATCTTTATATATTCAAATAAAAAAATATCAAATTAAAAACTACTAAAATTATAGATGTAATACATCGATTTATTTAAAAAAAATGATGTAACATAGGTATATTTATGAACATTAAAAAACAACTTGGAGAAAAAATTAAAAGAATCAGAAAAAGTAAAAACTTGACACAAGAACAATTGGCAGAAAAAGTTGATATTTCAGCCCGAAATCTATCAGGAATAGAATTAGGCAATTATTTTCCCAAGGCAGAAACCTTAGAAAAAATTATAAAAGCACTAAATGTATCAACTGAAGAAATGTTTTCAAATGATCACATAAAAAATAAAAACAAATTGATTGAAGAAATAAATATATACTTAAATGAATTCAATCAAAACAAAATTGAGTTTATATATAAAATGGCCAAATTTTTAAATTATGAGTAATGCTTATATTCCTAAACAATAAAAACTAGCTTAAATTATTTAAATCACTTAAAAATTTTTCCTGTGCTTCTTTCAAGTTATATTGTTGATACAAAGCAGAATACATTTCCCTTGTTTGTGCTATATTTTCTTTTTTTGCATCGCCCAATAATCTATTTTGCCCTTGATTGTTAATTACACCTTCAACCTTGCCATTTGAATATATATCACTTGCAAGAATATTCGTAGCATATTCTGCAACATCAATCTTGCCGTCATTATTTAAATCGATGCCCTTTGCGGTTAATTTTGTTTTATGGTGTACAATTTTATCCGTCAGTCTTCCTTTAAGCTTAGCTTTCAAGTTCGATAATAACTGCTTAAAAATACTTGGTGTAAAAGTTTCTTTAAGTTTTTTTGAAAGTTCACTTGTTTTTATTGAAGCTCCGCCAAGTTCTTCATAACTTGCACCCATAAGTGACATCGTATCAATTAAACCGTCATTTACTTCTGAATATGTATATTCAAAATTTAACGGGGGCATTTCTTGTTGTCCGATTTGTTCTGCAGCATTCTCCAGCTGCTTAATTTTTGCCTCAAATTTATCTTCACTTAAAGATTTTAATTGTTTCATGTCAGGCAACTTAACAGGATTACATTTATAGCTATTAATATAACCTATAAAATTATTCGCAGCATTTCTGCCATAACGAACTGACGCATTCCTTATTTTATCGTCATACAAACCGCTTGAGCCATTTATGTGAGCAATATTTGAATTTACCTTATACATAATATTCCTTATTGCAAAATATTCTTACTAAATAAAACAACTCAATAAAAAAATTGCAATAATGTAAACTTATATTAACTCAAAGCTTCAATTATGGCCTTTGCGGCACGTTTTCCCGCACCCATTGCATTAATCGCAGTAGACGACCCCAAGGGAGCAACATCACCACCGGCATATATAGCTTTTACCGACGTTTCACCTTTATCATTAATTACAATATAGCCCTTATTATCTGTTTCTAAATCTATTTTTTCATTTTCTGCCGAACGTTGGATTATTGGATTTGGACCTGTTCCCAAAGAAACAACAACGCTATCTAATTGAACTTCAACAAATTTCCCTGTTCCAACAGGTCTTTGACGTCCTGAAGCATCCGGTTCACCCAATTCCATTATTTCAAATTTCATTGATTTAACCCAACCGTTTTCACCAAAAATCTCGACAGGGGCATGAAGAAATTTAAACTCAATTCCTTCTTCTTTTGCGTGACGTATTTCTTCTAAACGAGCTGGAAGTTCTTTTTCTGTCCTTCTGTAAAATATATAAACTTTTTCATAACCTACGCGAACAGCCGTTCTCGCTGCATCCATCGCAACATTTCCACCACCTATGATGGCAGTTGTTTTACCGACTTTTAATGGTGTTGGAGTGTCAGGACTTTGAGCGTGCATTAAATTAACTCTTGTTAAAAATTCATTTGCACTGTAAACTCCGTTTAAATTTTCTCCCGGAATATTCATCATTTTAGGAAGTCCTGCACCTGAACATATAAAAATTGCTTCATAACCTTCTTCTTGAAGTTGTTTTAAGGTTATAGATTTACCTACTATAACATTTTTGAAAAATTTAACCCCCATGGCTTTTAAGGATTCAATTTCTCTGTCTAAAACATTTCTTGGAAGCCTAAAGGGAGGAATGCCATACCTCAAAACTCCGCCAAATTCATGCAATGCTTCAAAAATTGACACCTCAAAACCGGCATTTCTTAAATCTGCCGCTGCTGTCATGCCCGCACAACCAGAACCTACAATAGCAACTTTTTTACCGTTAGGCTTAATTTCAACGGGCGAAGCCGAAGTATTATCTCCTACATACCTTTCCAAAGCACCTATTGCAACCGAATCTCCCTTAATTCCTAAAATACAATTACCCTCACATTGTTTTTCCTGAGGACAAACCCTTCCACACACCGAAGGAAGCATGGAAGATTGACGAATTATATCACCCGCCGCCTTTAAATTATCGTTTTTAACTTCTGCAATAAACGAAGGAATATCAATGTTTACAGGACATCCTTGCTTGCATCTTGCATTCTTACAATGTAAACATCTGGAAGCTTCCTTTAGAGCCTGTTCTTTAGTTAAATTTTCCTCAACCGCCTCAAAATTGTGTCTTCTGTTAAATCTGTCCTGTTCTTTAGGTCTTTGTCTTTCTATCTTTTCAACCATAGCTCTTATAAGCTCCTTATCTTAATTACATCTTATTTTTATTGTATAATAAAAATAATTAATTGAGGTAATGTTGTGACAAAAATTAAACTTTGGATAAGTGATATAGACGGAACCCTTATAAATTACGACGGAAGCTATACAAATGAAATGATGTCAACAATTGAAAAGGTTAAAAACAAAGGAGTAAAAATTGTAATTGCCACCGGAAGAATGTTCATGGGGGCAGAATACGCAGCAAAAAAATTTAACCTGAACACGCCGGTTGTTTGTTACCAAGGAGCAGTTGTCAGAACTAAAAATGAAATTTTATGGCAAGCAACAATCAACAACAATATTGCAACAGAAATTGTTGATTATTTAAGAAAAAAGAATATTCACACACATATATACAACGACGACACATTATATGTTGAAGATGACAATAAAAGGATAATGGATGAATATTGTAACGGTAGAGGCACTACATACAAATATATAAAAAGTTTTAATGAACTAAGTTTTAAAAACATACCAAAAATACTTGGAGTAATTGAAAACGATGTGGAAATGCAAAAAATAAAAAAAGAACTTAAAGAAAAATACAAAGGCATTTTAACAATTGTTCAAAGTGCAAAAAATTATCTTGAAATAACAGATATAAAAGCATCAAAAGGTAGTGCCTTAAATTTTTTGAAAAAATACTGGAATTTATCTGATGATGAAGTTATAGCTTCAGGAGATCAAGATAACGATATAGAACTTTTAAAAAATGCCGGAATTGGAATTTCTGTCGGAAACAGCAGTCCGGAGCTTTTAAAAGTTGCACAATATCATTGTAAAGACGTAAACAGTAACGAACTGGTCAAATATATTGAGGAATTTATTTTATGCGAATAGGTTTAGGGTATGATATTCACAAATTGTCGAAAAACAGGGATTTAATCATCGGAGGAGTTAAAATTCCTTTTGAATTAGGACTGTTGGGACACAGTGATGCGGATGTATTAACCCATGCAATAATTGATGCCATTTTAGGTTCCATCGCAATGCACGATATAGGATATCATTTTCCTGATACAAGCGAAAAATATAAAAATGCCAATAGCTTAGAACTATTAAAAGAAACCTGTAAAATTTTAAAAAACGAAGGTTGCAAAATAATTAATCTTGATACAAATATTATTTGTCAAAAACCAAAACTATCTTTCTATATTGATGATATGCGAAAAAATCTTTCAAAAACGATGGATATCGAACTTAACCAAATTTCAATAAAGGCAAAAACAAACGAAAAAATGGATTCAGTTGGTGAATGTCGCTCGATTGCAGCACAAGCAATAGTTTTAATTGATAAAATATAAATTATTTCTCTGATTTACTATTATTTTTTTTATTTACAAATTTATAAGCAAGACTTGTTATACATAAAATACCTGCTATAAAAGCAACTGCAGACAATTTTTTACTCTTTTTTAATCCGTTAAGAGTATTTTGTCTTCCTTGATTATCGCCCTGTAAAATATTTTTCAAACGAGAATTTAAAGAACTCATTTCACTTTTAACTTTGTCAGATATAACCCTGGACTCTTTAAGTTCAGCCTCTGTTTCACTCAATGTCCTTTTTAACAAATCCTTCCCGTTTTTTTGTAATTCAGCATAATTAGAAGTAAAAGCAACATTAAAAAATTTTGCTTTATCTGCAACACCACAAAATTCATTTTTAAAATTCAAAGAAGCAATTTTCATTTTTGTGTATCCTGTCTAAATATAACACAAAAATATTTTTTTACTACTTAAGACCAAACATCAGCCTGTTATAACTTGCAAGAGAAGACAAACTGTCCATTCCGTCTTTTTTAGACGAAGTGTAACCGCTTGGATAATAATAACCACACTGTGCATTTAATTCATCTTCATTTTCATTCTCTGTAGTTGATTTAGCTTCTAATTGTTTTACGGCAAGTTTCAGGCAAGTTCTTGCCTCTTGAAGATTTATTCCATATATTTTAGCTATTTTATTTATATAATTAACAGGCGAATATGTTTTCGGCAAACCTTGCTCAACCAATGTTTCGACTACTTCTTCACAAGTCAAAAAACGATTTTGCTCATTTGCCTGAACATTTAATTCATCATATTTTGAAACATTCTGAACTTGGCTCATATCAAACCTATAAATTAAATACTTACATATATATAAAAACATTTTTGATATGAGTATTTCAAAAGTATATACTTTTTTAATGTTTCTTAATAATTTTGATTTTCAAATAAATTCAAAACTAACTTTTCATTTGATTTACTATATTACCAAGCAAATCCATTGAATTTTTGAATATTTCAGAATTATACCAATCCGTAAATTTATCAAATTTTTCACTTAATTGTTCATCGGATATTTCATTTTTTATTTCAACTTCCGCATTAATCGAAGATTTTACGCTTTTTATTTCGCAATTATACAGTGCTATTTTTTTTGCTTTTTTTAATTTTGGAAGTGATTTCAATTCAGTATTCACAACAAAAAGATTTTCAACCTCTTCAAGCTTATTTAAAATAGAAAGTTTTAATTTCTTATTTTCGTCAGTTGAACATATAAAAAGTTCCTGAGCATATTCAAGATTTTTCATTTCCTCAAAAGGACAATCGACAATACACATCTTACCAGCACGTTCCAAATTAGGAAGTTCTTCAAGAGAAGAACTTTGTGCAATAAATATCGCAACTTCCTTTAATTTAGGTAAAGATTTAACTACAGAATTTTCCATAGAAATTGAACCAGCTGATTTTAATTTGGGCATTTTCTTTAAATGCTTATTTACAAGCAAAACTCCGACTGCCTTTAAATTCGGTAATTCTGAAATTTTCGTATCAAAATCCAATCTTAATTCTCGACAAGCAATTAAAGGAAATGTGCTAAGTGCGGATTTCCTTGTATCAAATCTGCCTTCACACGCGATTACTTTTTCAATAAGTTCATCCTCATTAATACCAAGCTCTAAAAAAGTTTTTTCTTTAGGCTGACAATAATGAGAAATAATAATCATATTATTATTATCTACGTGGGCTTTAATTCCATATTTTTCAAAAATTTCAACAGCCGCTTTTGTTTCCAACATAAATTACTCCACTTCTATACCTGCAAATCTTTCAATAATATTCCCTAAAAAAAAGATTTTATATCACTTAAATTGATAAATAATTTTTTCACCATTGTTTATTCCGTAAAAAAATGAGTTTTGAGGAATTTCATCCAATTTATAATTAATATCTTTTTTATATTCTCCGTCTATCACAACATAATTTTTATTAAATTCATCCAATAAATTATATGCAAAATTTTTATCTCCAAAAGCAATTGCAAATTCAGCCTCAACTATTCTTATACACTGTGCTTCCGGACATTTTAAATCAGGGCCAGCAGGAATTGAACGAACCGGATTTTTAGGATTTGAAATTGTGCCTGTTGCTCTTAAAAGACAAACTCTAAGTTCATTTTTAAATATTTCATACTCATTTAAACCTTTAGTGATAACCACTCCCTTATTGGCACAAACAAAATTTTGCATTGGAAAAATATTGGCCTTTAACTCCTTCGGGCGTTTTGCCGGCATATAATCCTGAATATTATAATTGTAATCTATTTTTCTTTGAATAATTCCATAAGCATCATCCGAAAATGTTTTTGAAATATTATCTTTTAAAACTAACACTGCTTGAAGCTTATGATTCTTTCTTTTATTATTTATTTTTGCTTTAAATCTTAAAAATTTTGAATAGTTATTTAAATACACTCTTAAATCTAAATTTTTAAACTTAATTTCAAGACAGCTTTCAATCATCCCATCGTACAAAATTTTGGTCTCTACAGGTTTAAGAATTTCATATTTTCCTCTTGGTGCAAAATTATAACTATCACCAACATCAATAATATCTGTCAATTTTAATTCGAACACATCTTTAAAGTTTGTTATATATATTTTTTTATTTTTAATTTCAGCTTTTATATTATGATTTTCAATTATTTTATCTGTGACTTTAACCTTTTTATCCGGTTTTTTTATTTTAACCGTTGAAAAAGCAAGCTTTTCATTAGAACTTACCTCAACAAGTTGAGTATATATTTTGGTTATATCCTCAGTAACGGGAATTTTATAGATATCATATAATAAATCGTCACAAAACCCTTTTTTTATTTTTGTCACTTGAGAATCACCAAGTATATAAGGTAACTCAACTTCAACGATTTTTATATTATCCCTATTTGAGAGATTAAAAAGACCGATTTTATTTTTTGTCCGACCCGAAATATTATTCTTAAGCTTAAAATCACCAATCAATCTTTTTAACACAGCCGATATTGCATTATCGCATTTTTCAAATCTGGAATCTACCGCCCTTTGCACAGAATCAACTGAACAACCATAAATTCCGTCATGAGCATAATTTTTAATTAAAGTCTTATAAATAAATTCAATATTTTTATCATATTTTTTCCCCAAATAAAAATCCAAAGGCTCAATTATTCTTGATAGTGCATTTTGTATATATGAATTTTTTATTTTCTGGTAAGTTCTTGTACTGTATACACCTGACAAAATGTAAGTATCAGAATTATCTAAAAACTCCTCGGGGACATTAGTATTAACAAACTCTGTCTCTTTAAAATACTCAAAAGGCGAAGACAAAATAATCTCATAGTTTTTTAATTTTTCATTAATTTTCGCAATTTTTTCATTCGCATTCCTAAGCATTCCAAGATGGTCTGCACCAACAGGAAGCAATAATTTTTCTTTTGAATATTTATTTATTTTATTCAAATATTTTTCCAATCCTTCAATATTTTCATTATGCAAAAAATCATTAAAATACCCTTGGGCAAGCCATGTTGTCTTAATATTATTTTTTATAAAATTACAGTTATTTTTTATAAATTTAGGATTTACCCCACGCCAAATAACAGCTTTATTAATATTTTTTCTCTCCAATGCCAAAAAAGCAGACTTTGAAATTCCAAATATATCAGACATGTATCCAATAAAATCTTTTTGACCGTATTCTTTTGAAATTTTTATACCTAAATCTAAATTTTTTAGCATTGAACAGTAATTAATGAGATAACTGTCAGCACTTACAAAATACGGACCAATTGCAAGTTTTTTGTTTTTTATAAAATATAAAACTTCTTGTAATTTATTTTCGCGAAATTTCAAATAATCAAGCAAAGCCACAGCTTGCCCGTCAAGATAAAAAAACGGGGCTTTATCTTTTTTCAATTCATCTAAAACAATATCGAACACGTCAAGAAATCTAAGATTAAAATCTTCTTTATCTCGATACCATTCTCTGTCCCAATGAGTATGTAAATATGCAAAAACAGTCTTTTTCATATTGTTATTTTAATTCTTTTTTTATTGCTAAAAATACTATATTTGAGTGAATAAATTATGTTATTTAAGATTTTCCATTTTATGGATGAGTTTTAATTTTTTAAATGTTGTATTATAAAAAAGCAAAGGGAAAAGCCCTTTTTTGTTAGATCCCCATAATTTAATAGAGAAGAGACATGAGCAAAAGCAACCAAAAATCTTTAGAAGCAGAAATACTGAAATGCAAAAAAAAATTAAAAGAATTGGCCCCGGATATTGAACTTGATGATGAGAAATCAAAAGAATATAACAAAATCATCGTTCAAAAAGCAATTTTAATAGACAGATATAAAAAACTCTGCTATAAACCTTCTTTAGTGCAAAGAATAAAAGAAACAATTAAAAATAATCCGTTTAAGAAAAAAGAAAAACTTATTTGTGATTATTTTCTCTCATAAAGTGCTGTTATAGTTGATTTTGCAATTGAATGTGCTAAAACTTTTTTTTCAACTTCGGTTGGCTTGCTATCCTTATTTACATCAAGTTTATCCACATCCAAAGCATATACCGTAAAATTATAATGATGTACACCATGACCCACAGGGGGGCAAGCTCCGCCATAACCATACGTTTTAAAATCCGTAATTGTTTCAATTGCACCATCGGGCAAAGTATTTTTATATGAATTTACATCAGCGGGTATATTAACCAAAAGCCAATGATACCAACCATTTTCCCTTGGTGCATCAGGATCATGACATATAATCGCAAAACTTTTTGTACTAGAAGGAGCGTTTGTCCAAGATAACTCCGGAGCCATATTTCCGCCATTACATCCAAAACCGTTATAAACCTGTTGATTTGGGAGAATGTCATTATTTTTAAACTTTGAGCTTACAACTGTAAAAACATCAACTTTATCTAAGGCACTGGACATAATCACTCCTCCTAAATATAAACAAATTATAAACAATATAATCTTTTTCATATTAACTTCCAATTAATCTACCGTACCGATTGCTGCAAATAGAGCAAAAAATATTGAAAAATTTCTGGCTAAATAAAATCGATACATAAAAAATGCAATATTTTTCTCCTCAATTTCTTTCCAATTTTCAAAAAAACCATAATACCATCTCGGCTCAAATTTAACATTATTTATATTTATATAATCAATCATGGATTCTTGCAACTTTGTTGCAATCGGTAATGTTAAAAACACATACAACGTATGCGGATTTAAATTTGAAGTCAAAACTCCGAAAATTACAACAAAATATGCGGCAAATATCATTCCTTTTAAAGCTCTGATTGCGTTTTTTTTATTTTTTAATAAAAGACAGAAGGTTTTTTTACCGTCTGACAAATCAAACTCCCAATCCATTAAACTATGAGTGTGCAGTAATACCAAAGTAGAAAAAAAGACAGCCCAAGACAATAAAAACAAATTTGAATTAAATTCACCGACAAGTGCAAAATATCCACCCATAATCATTAAAGGCCCATAAATCAAACCGATAATTATTTCTGCACAATAAAATCTCGAAGAAAAAGGATATAAAATTGTTAATATACCACCGATTAAAGCAAATAATAACACCTGCCATCCGGCAATAAAAGTAAAATACAAGCCGATTAATATTGGTATAACGAACAATACGACCAAAACTATATTTAAAATATTAAAAGTAAATGTCTTATTTAAAATAAGTCTTGCTTTTGGAATATAGGAATTAAACTTAATTTCATCTAAACTGAGTCCGGAATTTAATTTAGATTTAACATCAATGTAATCATCAAACAGGTTAGCACCCAAATGAACGGAACAAAGTGCAATAACCAGAAGTATAAAGTTTATTACACTGAATTGTTCACTATACTGTGCAAATGCTAATATAATAAAACACGAAGCAAATGTAACACCAAGAGCATAAGCACGTGTCAATTCAACAAAACTCCTTACACATTTTACATTAAACATAAAATCTCCCTATCAGATTTTATAATTATAACAGAATAATCATTTTAGTCATTCACATTAAGTATAAAAAAACTTTTGTAAATTTATTTTTTTAAAAATACATATTTTATAAAAATTAACATTTATTAACAATAATGATATAAACATACTGAAATTGCCATTTTTAGGAATAGCGATAAAACTTATTGTGTTGTATATTTAAAAAAATCATTATATAAAAAGGGCTAAAACCCCCAAAATTTAAAGTATTTTTTGATTTATATTACTTGCAAAGAAAAATTCAACATGTATGATTGTAAATACCGAAATGAAAATAAGGAAAGATATGTCAAAAGACGTAATTGAATTAGAAGGAACAATACTTGAATCGCTGCCAAACGCAATGTTTAGGGTAGAACTTGAAAACGGGCATGAAATTTTAGCCCACATTTCAGGAAAAATAAGAAAAAATTTCATTAGAATATTACCCGGCGATAAAGTAAAAGTTGAAATGACGCCCTATGATCTTAGTAGAGGAAGAATCACATACAGATTAAAATAAAAGGATAAGAAAATGAAAGTAAGAGCATCAGTAAAGAAAATATGTAAAGACTGTCAAATAATCAAAAGACGTGGCAGAGTTACGGTTGTTTGCAAACACCCGAAACATAAACAAAGACAAGGATAATTACCATACCGCACAATCAATGAAAGAATGTCAAAATAGGAGAAAATAAATGGCAAGATTAGCAGGGGTTGATTTGCCCCGTAATAAAAGAATGGTTATAGCATTAACCTACATCTACGGAATCGGACCGACAAGAAGTGCTAAAATTTTAGCGGCTTGTGATATTTCTCAGGATTTGAGAACGGACGACCTTACAGATGACGACATCAAAAAGCTGAGAAACGAAATTGCTCACTACACAATAGAGGGTGATTTAAAAAGAGAAGAATCACTTCACATAAAACGTTTAAGTGAAATTAATTCTTACCGTGGCATACGTCACAGAAGAAAATTGCCTGTTCGTGGACAAAGAACAAAAACAAATGCCAGAACAAGACGCGGCAAAAAAACAGGCCCAATAGCTAACAAGAAAAAATAATCATTTTAGTTAAAAATGAAAAACTGTTAAAAGATATGCAACTAAAGGAAATATACAATGGCTAAACCAACAAAAACTAAAAAGAAAGAAAGAAAGAATATATTGCAAGGGGTTGTTCATATACAATCTACTTTCAATAACACTATCGTAACTTCCACCGATACTCAAGGTAACGCTGTTGCTTGGGCATCTGCAGGCGGTTGCGGTTTTAAAGGTGCAAGAAAAGGAACTCCTTTTGCAGCACAAAGTGCAGCTGAAATAGTTGCCAAAAAATCAATCGACCAAGGAATGAAAAAGGTCGAAGTATATGTAAAGGGCCCTGGATCAGGCAGAGAAACAGCAATTAGAGCAATTCAAAGTGCTGGACTTGAAATAACATTGATTAAAGATGTAACTCCAATTCCACATAACGGATGCCGTCCACCCAAAAAACGCAGAGTATAGTAATTTAAGTAATTAATAAACAATAGGAGCTAAAATGGCTAAATATACGGGACCTACAAATAAATTATTCAGAAATTATGGTGTTAAAGACTTGTCTAACCGCAAATTAACAACATCTATGAGACAAACTGCGTCTGGTCAACACGGTGCTCTCAGAAAAAAAAGTTCTGATTACGCATTACAATTAAAAGCAAAACAAACAATCAGAATGACATATCTTGTTAATGAAAAACAATTTGCAAAATACTATGAAAACGCATCAAGAAAAACAGGCGTAACAGGTACTATTATGTTGCAAACTCTTGAATCAAGACTGGATAACGTAATGTATCGTGCCGGTTTTGCAATTACCAGAAGACAAGCAAGACAAATAGTTAATCACGCACACGTTCTTGTTAACGGTAAAAAAGTTGATATTCCTTCTTATTTATTGAAAGCAGGCGACGTTGTTACAGTTAGAGAAAATTCAAAAGAATTCATCAAAAATGTTATCGAATCAATCGATTTAGCATTGAATTATGCTTGGATAACAGTTGATAGAAATGAATTAAAAATCACTTTTGATAGAATTCCACAAAGGGAAGAACTAGACCCCGAATTCAAAGAACAACTCGTTATAGAATACTATTCTAAATAATTAGGAGAGAATAAAATTATGGAACTTAAAATCAAAAATATTAACACAACAACTTCATCAGACGGTTCACAATACGGTAAATTTGTTATTGAACCGCTCGAAAGAGGATATGGTGCAACAATAGGAAACTCTCTAAGAAGAGTATTATTATCAAGTCTTGAAGGTGCAGCAGTGACATCCGTAAGAATTGAAGGTATAACTCACGAATATACTTCTATTCCCGGTGTAGTTGAAGATGTTATAGATATAATGCTAAATTTAAAATCAGTTGTAGTTAAAACAGACGCAATCGAACCGCAGCATCTTAGATTAGATGCAACAAAATCCGGACCTGTATTAGCAGGAGACATAGAACTTCCGGCAGGAGTTAAAATTGTTAACCCCGATTGTGTCATTTGCACTTTATCAGAAGGTGGCTCAATCCACGCCGATATAACAGTTGAAGTAGGCAAAGGATATGTTACAACTGATGTTTTAAAAGAACAAAAAAACGGACTTCCAATTGATTTACTTCCAATTGATGCGGTATTTATGCCAATAAAAAGAGTCAGCTACAATGTAGAACCCGCACGTGTTGGTGAATCTCTTGATTTTGATAAATTAACTCTTGAAATTTGGTCAAACGGTTCAATTGAAGTTGGTGCAGCTTTATCTAAAGCTTCAAATCTTTTAATCGAACACTTTAGCCAAATTGCAGGCATCTCCGGAACTCCCGTTCAAATTAAACAAGAAATAATTGAAACACAAGAAGAAAATATTGAACAAGCTCCATCTCTTACTATAGAAGACTTGGAATTATCAGTAAGAGCATATAACTGCCTAAAAAGAGCAAGCATAAATTCAATGTCTGAACTACTTAAAAAATCAGAACATGATTTGTTAAACATTAAAAACTTCGGTAAAAAATCATCAGATGAAGTAATTGAAAAACTTCACCAAATGGGACTGGATTTACAACCAAATCCGGAAGATGCCGATGATCTTGAATTAATATAATAGTCAAAAGTAAGGAATAAATAAAATGAGACACGGTCGTAAAATTCATAAACTATCTAAGGCAGCTGATCAAAGAAAAGCTTTAATGCGTACGTTGGCTTCACAGTTGTTCTTAAATGGTGAAATCACAACAACTATGGCCAGAGCAAAAGCTCTAAAACCATACGCCGAATCAATTATCACTTTTGCAAAAAAAGGCGACTTAGCTGCTCGTCGTGAAGCAAAAAAGGATATATATGATATCGAAACAGAAAAATTCATTGACACTGAAACAGGCGAATTATTTGATACTTTGCCCGAAGGCAAAAAATTACCTAAACAATCTGTTTTAAGACAGTTGTTTTCTGTTATCGGTAAAAAATACGCAACTCGTAATGGCGGATATACGAGAATTCTCAGATTGACACCCCGCCGTGGCGACAACGCAGAGATGGCTTTAATTCAGTTAGTTTAATGTCGTCTCAAGTTCGTTACTTAATAAACTTCGAATTTCTTGGAAATGATTTTTTCGGAAGCCAAAAACAACCCGACAAAAGAACTGTCCAAGGGGAAATCGAAAAAGCACTTTGTACATTGACAAAAAATAAAATAAACGTTTTCTTTTCAGGAAGAACAGATGCAAAGGTTTCTGCAAAATGTCAAACCGCACATTTTGACAGCCATAAAATAGAAAATCCTAAAAAATTTCTCTATTCCCTAAACTGTATTCTTCCACATGATGTAAAAATTTTTGAGTTAAAAAAAACTAACCCAACTTTCCATGCTCAAAAATCCGCACAATATAAGCATTACAGGTACACAATCTTAAATGACCATGTTGCTTCGGTCTTTTCGGATAACTATTTGTTTTACCCTTATGTAAAAATTAATGTTGAAAAAGTAAATAAAGCTCTTTCATATTTAATCGGACATCATGACTTCTCGGCATTTAAATCAATATCGGATAATCCTTATAATGATTGCACGATATACTATGCACAAGCCACAAGAGCTAAAAAAGGAAAGCATAATTTTATTTTAGTTGATATTATAGGAAATAGATTTCTCTATAATATGGTAAGAACGATAATCGGCGAAATTTTATATATTACAAGAAATAATCTTGAACCGGAAATAATGTATAAAATTTTAAATTCAAAGGACAGATCAAAAGCAGCAAATGTAGTTGATGCCAAAGGTCTTTGTCTCGAATACGTCGGATACGACAATGTAGAAAGTTACATTAAAAATCAATTCTCAAAAAGGAAGGTAAATAATGAAAACATTTAGTGCAAAACCACTGGAAATAACACGAAAATGGTATGTTATTGATGCAGATGGTGCAACTCTCGGAAGAGTGGCTGTTGTAGCTGCTAATATATTAAGAGGAAAAAATAAACCTCAATATACTCCAAATGTTGACACCGGCGATTTTGTCATCATTATAAATGCCGATAAAATTACTGTTTCCGGTAAAAAAGAAACAGATAAGTTATACAGAAGCCATTCAGGATATCCGGGAGGCTTCAAAGAAATCAGCTTTAAAGCTATGATGGAAAAAACACCAACACGTGCTATCGAAAAAGCGGTTAAAGGTATGCTTCCTCATAACACCTTGGGCAATGAACAGTTCCAAAAATTGAAAGTATACGCAGGTTCACAGCATCCTCATGCTGCTCAAAAACCTGAAGTGTACGAATTAAAAGGAGATAAATAATGGCTGCTAAAAATACAGATAAAAATGAAGTTATAAAAACCGGTAGAAGAAAATGCTCAATTGCTGTTGCAAAAGTAGTTTCAGGTAAAGGCAGAATTTTTATTAACGGAAAAACCCTCAAAGGTTACTTCGGAAACAGACCTTCACTTGAAATGACGATATATAGTCCACTGGTTTTAACCGAAAACCAAGATAAATATGATGTAAGGGTTAAAGCAATAGGCGGGGGTGTAAGTGCTCAAGCTGATGCCATAAAATTAGCAATTTCGAGAGCATTAGTTGAAATAAATGAAGAATATAAAGCAACGCTGAAACAAGAAGGAATGCTAACTCGTGATTCACGCATCAAAGAACGTAAAAAATACGGTCGCAAACGTGCAAGAAAAAGATTCCAATTCTCAAAAAGATAAAATTATACAAAGCCGCCTCAATGGGCGGTTTTTTTATTAATAAAATCCTACAAATAATCCATGACTAAAAAAAAATTAAATGCAATAATAAAACTTAGCTTAGGGAGTATTATATAAATGTTTGAAACCAATAACACAAGTATAATATGTATTGACATTCAAGAAAAACTCATAAATATGCTGGAAAATGGAGAAATAATTAAAAACAACTCCATAAAGATTATGCAAGCAGCAAAAATTTTAAATATGGATACAATCATAACTGAACAATATCCAAAAGGACTGGGAAGTACAATTAACGAAATATTATCCGTTAAAAATTTTACAAAAATAGAAAAAACAACATTCAGTGCATATCAAACAGATGAATTTAAAAACGAGTTTAAAAAATTAAAAAATAAAAATATTTTAATTTTTGGTATTGAGACACATATCTGCGTTTTACAAACAGTAATAGACTTATTAAATGAAAATTACAATGTATATATCATAGAGGATTGTTCATCATCAAGAAACCAAAACAATCATAAAACAGCACTTGCTCTTGCTAAACAAAAGGGAGCATACGTAATAACACTTGAAATTGCATTATTTAATTTACTAAAAAGTTCGAAACATCAAAATTTTAAAGAAATTCAATCATTAATTAAATAAATGCTACTGTTCATGCCTTGATTACTATTAATCAAGGTTTTACTTAAAGTTTAAGAAAGGTAAAAATGATAAATTCAATAGGCTTCTCAATGTCACAAATGCTTGCTCTTGAAAGCAATGTTTCAATAAACTCAACATCAAATTTTAATGCACAAGAAGCCTATGAAAATACCTTCGAAGATATAATCATTGAAAAAGCCGCAGAAAACAAAAAAAATGATTCGATTAATCAAAATCAGCCCTTTACCGCACATAATTTAAAAATTAAAAACTCTATTCAATTTGATGAGTTATCAAATGAAAATGAAAAAAACAAAAATAACTCACCACATAACGGATTTGAAAAAATAAATTTCAAAAATGCAATGAACAAATATATGCTTGAAAGCATTAAATAATTTACTTAATTGCAACTACTTCAATTTCAACTCTTGCATTCTTCGGAAGTCTCGCTTCTACACAAGAACGAGCAGGATTTGATATGAAAAATTTTGCATATACCTCGTTAAATTCTTGAAAATCTTTCATATCGGCCAGAAAACAAGTGGTTTTTATTACATTTTCAAAACCAACACCACTTGCAGACAACACTGCTTCAATATTTTTCACGACCTGCATTGTTTCTTCTTTTATTGAGCCTGATATTAACTCATTAGTTGCAGGATTAATAGCGATTTGACCGGAACAAAAAATCAAGTTATTACTTGACACAGCTTGTGAATAAGGACCGACCGGATTTGGTGCATTTTTTGTATAAATAATTTCCACTAAAATTCTCCTTTACTGTACTGTCGATAAAATAGTATAACCTGCTTCAACTAATGCTCTTTTAATTTGATCAAAATGTTCAAAATTTCTTGTTTCCATTGAAATTTTTAAATAGCAGTCATTAATATCTGTCCCTTCTCCGCCTTGATTATGACGAACACGAATAACATTAGCACCATATTGAGCTATTATTGAACTAACTTCTTTTAATTGACCCGGCTTATCCAAAAGCTCAACTGTCAAATTTGAAATCCTGCCTGTTTTTAAAAGAGCTCTGTTTATAACACGTGATAAAATATTAACGTCTATATTTCCACCTGACACAACACAAACAATATTTTTATTCTTTAAGGGAATTCTATCAAACATAACTGCAGCAACCGGCAACGCACCCGAACCTTCTGTTACGATTTTTTCTTTTTCCATTAACAAAAGCACAGCACTTGCGATTTCGTCATCCGATACGGTTATAATTTCATCAACATAATCCTCACAAAACTCAAAAGTTAAATCACCGGGAAGTTTAACGGCTGTACCGTCAGCAAAAGTATTGACATGTTTTAATTCAATTCTTTTATGTTCTTTTATGGAAACATACATGGAATCGGCTTTTTGAGCCTGTACTCCAATAACTTTGCAATCAGGTTTTATTTGTTTAATAGTTGCAGCAACACCCGAAATAAGACCGCCACCGCCAATTGGAACAATTATCGCATCAACATCCGCCAATTGTTCGTATATTTCAAGAGCTATAGTACCTTGACCCGCTATTACATCAATATCATCAAACGGATGAATAAAGATGCCTTGAGTTTCTTTTTGAAATTTCACAGCCTCTTGATACGCATCGTCATAAACTCCATCAATTAACCTAATTTCTGCTCCATAAGCTCTTGTTGCCTCAACCTTAGATAAAGGTGCCGTTGCAGGAATAAAAATTGTCGCTTTAATATTATTCTCACGAGCAGCAAGAGCAACACCTTGTGCATGGTTTCCTGCAGAACAAGCTATAATTCCACGTTCCTTTTGTTCATCAGACAATTTTGAAATTTTGTAATATGCACCACGAAGCTTAAAAGACCCTGTAAGCTGCAAATTTTCAGACTTTAAAAAAATATTATTTTCTTTACTTAAATAGCGAGAATGGATAAGGGCTGTTTTACGAGCGATTTTATCCAAAACATTTTTTGCGTCATATACTTTTTCTAACGGTAATAAAATCAATTTCATCCCCTTTTTTATTATTCTAAAAGATTAACACCGGTTTATCAACCTTTATTTTTGTAATTTTGAATGAATTTCTCGCAATTGCTACAGCATCATCTAATTTATTTTTATCAACATCATTAAAATATAATTCCATAACAGTCTCACCTTGATTTACAGCATCCGAAATCTTCTTTTTTAAAATTGCACCTGCACCATAATCTATTTTATCGGATTTCTTATCACGGCCTGCTCCAAGAAGTTTTGCACAATGAGCAACATCGAAAGCATCCAATTTTGAAATATAACCACCTTCAAGAGCTTTTACTTCAATTTTATTTTTACCTATTTCAAATAAAGAATAATCCCTTATAACATCGGGGTTTCCACCTTGAGCTGTGATAATTTCTTTAAATTTATTTAAAGCACTTCCATCTTTTATAACGGTATCCATCATTTTTTTTGCATCTGTCATATCATACGCAAACCCGCAATTTTTAAGAGTTTTACAAAGTAAAGCAAGAGTTACTTCATATAAATCATCGCCATAAAAACCTTTCAAAAATTCAATTGACTCTATAACCTCAAGGCTATTTCCAATATTATAACCCAAGGGCTGTTCCATAGAACTTATTACAACATCTATTTTTCTATTCAACAGCTTACCTGTTTTTATCATTAATTCGGCAAGTTCCAATGCTTCTTCTTTTGTCTTTATAAAAGCACCTGAACCAAATTTAACATCCAAAACTATTGAAGTTGCACCGGATGCAATTTTCTTTGATACAACAGAAGCACAAATTAAAGACTTATTATCGACAGTTGCTGTAACATCACGCAAAACATAAATTTTACCATCCGCAGGAGTTAAGTTTGGACTTTGAGAAGAAATAGCAACGTGGACATTTTTAATTTGATTAAAAAACTCATCTTTTGAAAGTTCACATCTAAAATTAGGAATAGACTCAAGTTTATCAATGGTTCCACCAGTAAAACCCAAACCTCTGCCCGATAATTTGGCAGTATAAATTCCAAGACTTGCAAGTATTGGTGCTAACACAAGGGTAACTTTATCTCCAACACCACCCGTTGAGTGTTTATCTGCGACATGAAGCGCAATTTCCGAAAAATCCAAAACTTCGCCAGAATCTACAAAACTTTTTGTTAAATAAGCAGTTTCGGCGTCGGTTAATCCTTTAAAACAAACTGCCATGAGCCAAGCAGACATCTGATAATCCTCAACTAGACCATTCATATATCCGTTAATTAAAAAATTAATTTCCTCTTGAGTATGCTCACCGCCATTTTTTTTCTTTTCGATTAAATCAACTGCTCTCATTTTATTCCCTCACTTGTGATATGGTTCATTATTTAAAATTTTAAATGCTCTATATACTTGTTCAATTAAAATTAAAACTGCTTCCTGATGTAAAAAAGTCATTTTAGACATCGAAAGCTTATAATTTGATTTGCTTTTTATGCTATCATTTAAACCCCCAGCTCCACCAATTAAAAACAAAATTTCATTATAATATCCGTCGCTTTCAATTTCTCTTATTTTTTGTGCAAAAGCCGGACTGGAAAGCTCTTTGCCATCTATATCCATTGAAATCAAAAAAGAATTAGACTTATTTTTTATATAATCTTCAATACTTTGAACTTCAACAACTTCAACACGTCCTAAAAGGCGCTTTTGATATTCAAAAACGCCTTCTCTATAAAAAGTTTCCTTCAGCTTGCCTTCCAGTATTATTTTAATATTCAATACAAACTATGCCTTATTTTCGACTGTCTGACCACATAATAACTCATAATTTAATTCATTTTCGTTATCAGCAATAATAGCTGCTACAACAGCATCAGATGTGACATTACAAATAGTTCTTAACATATCAACAAATCTTTCTATTGTAAACAATAGTGAAAATCCGACTACCAACTGTTGAGGAGTTAATCCGATACCATTTAAAACAAGTGCTATTGTGATTAATCCGGCACCGGGAATTCCCGCCGAAGTCGATGAAGCAATTATAGCTAAAAACGCAATTTCAAATACCAATAAGGGGGATAAATCAATGCCATACATTTGAGCCAAAAATATAACAGCAATAGTTTGTACAATTGCCGTTCCATCCATATTTAAAGTAGCACCTAACGGAAGAACAAAAGAGCAAACCCTATTTGAAATTCCTCTTTTTTCACAACAAGTAATAGTTAACGGCAAAGTTGCAGAAGAACTAGCCGTACCAAAAGCAACCATTATAGCTTCAGATATTGCTGCATATAACTTTCCAACAGGAACTTTTGAAAAAACTTTTAACATTAATGGATAAACTATAAAGAACTGAATGCCTAATGCTAAAACAATCGCAATTGCATATTTTGAAATATCATTAAATACTGAAACCCCAAAACTTGCAACCGATGTTGCAGTTAATGCGAATATACCGGGAGCAGCAAGATACATAATCCAATCAGTAACTTTCATTGTAGCGGCAAATACACTTTCAAACAATGCAACTAACGGCCTTGAAATTTCTCCTGCTCTTGTAAGTGCAATGGAAAATATAGTAACAAAAACAATTATAGGAATCATTTTTCCATTTGATAAAGCTTCAAAAGGATTTTTCGGAATTAAATCCAAAAATATTTGAACTAAATTTTCTTTTTGATATTGAATAGCTTCAGCAACACTTCCTTGAATATTTTGAATTACATCGGGATTAATAAGACTCTGAGCATTTAATCCGGGATGAAGTGCTAACGCTATAAACGAAGCAATACAGACAGCAACTACGGTTATAATACCATAATATAAAAGCATCTTAGTTCCCAATTTTGCAAGCTGCTTAGAATCCCCAATATTAGAAATACCTATGATTATTGCACTAATGACCAAAGGTAATACTACCATTTGAATTACATATATAAAGCCTGTTGCTATAAAATTTAATATACCATATACCCTGGGATAACTTTCTTGCGGAAAAAGAAAACCAACCAATATACCTAAAAGTAAACCAATAAATATATGTCCGTTTCTTTTAATTCCTAATAAAAGTGCAATTATCACTTGCATATGTAAACCCATGGGCAAATTTCCTCATAATACTATTTTGAACTATTTTACAACTTTTTCGACTAAATTGCAAAAAAATTCAAACGATAAATTGATTTAATGAAAAATCAAATATGCCATATTTCTGTGTATGGAAGAAAAAAACAAAAATTTTCTAGGCATTATGTTTGAGTGCTGTAACGTATACGGAAGAATATACAAAAATAAAGAAGGCACATACTATATCGGAAGGTGTCCGAAATGTATGCGACAAATAAAAATAAAAGTCGGTGAAAACGGGACAAACCAAAGATTTTTTAGGGCCTATTAAATTTTCACCCGCACTTTCCATAAGAAAAATACGGGTGAAAATACAAAGGAATAATAGAATAATAGGAGTGATATGTTAAGAATTATAGGTTTTAAATACTGAATCAATCGTATCTTCAATTACTTTTGATATTGATTCCATTTCTGTTGAAAGTGCTTTTTGTTCGGTATCTAGTTGGTTTAATTGCATTTCAAGACTTCTGTCTTCTTTTTGCAAAGTTTCTGTTTTTTGATTTATTCTTTCCACTTCTTTTTCATATAGCTGCTTTTCGTAATAATATTGATTCATAGCATCATCATAGGCAGCCTGATCATCCTGAGAAGCAGTTGTAATAGAATATGTATTTCCAACTAAATCAGCATCATCACTATCCAAAATTTGAATAGACAAAAGTCTTCCGCTTTCATCTTGAGCAATAGCCGCTTTAGCACTTACATTTTCGACAACCTTTTGAGCTCCCTGATAATCAAAAGTGTAAGAACCGTAATACATATTTTTACCGTCAACCGTCTCAAAAGCCGTTGAATCCAAATCATTTTCAGATGTATAATATGCAATACCATTTTTCATATACATATAAAATGTACCTGAAGTCAAACCTTGAGAAGACATAATCGTAGATAAACCGGAATATTTTTCATAATCAGAAGTAATTTTAGTGATAGTTGAAGCATCCGGATCGTTTTCATCATAAACATAAGATTCCATACCCAATTGAAAATTGAGATAAGAATATCCGTTTGCACCTTTTTGAGCAGTAATTACGCTATCTTTAGCAGTATATGTATATGCTTTTGCAACTTCATTTTCACAAGATAACATTACATCATAGTAACCGGCATATTCACCTTCCAAAATTTTTGTGAAATTTTCGATTTTATAATCTTCATAAGTTGAATCCAAAGAATAAACTGTTTTTTGATAATCATTAACGGCAGGTGGCACAGGAACATCCAAATTGTTATATTCCTGATATAAACCCATAACTTCATTTGACAGTGCAACTCTTTGTTGATTTATTTGTTGCCCTTGATACTCCACATTACTCTTTCTTGCGGTTAAGCCAAGAAAGCGGGCTTGACTCGCTGCTAATCCCATATTGTCACCTTTTCCTTCGTATTTACGTTTCTATATACGGCAATTAAAAAAGCTGACTTTAGAATTATATAATTTTTGTTTACATTTATTAACAATTTTCAAAATCCATATTATAATAGTCTTATTATCAATTAAGGATTTTTAAGGAAAAGTCAATTGAATAACATTTCTTATATAGACAATCACATTCATGGAAGTTTTGGCATAAATTTTAATTATGCAAGTTACGAAGAAATAAAATTTGTTTTAAAAAATTTATTTAAAAGAAACATTAAAGGAATCTGCCCGACACTGGTTGGTGAAACACCAGAAAACATACAAAAACAACTATATTTATTTCAAAAAATACAAAAAGAACAACTCAAAAATCTAACGAATGAAACTTATATTATCGGGGTACATCTCGAAGGAACATTTTTAAACACACAAAAAGCAGGAATACAAGATAAATCAACCTTTTTGAAACCAAACATTAAAAATTTTAAAAAAATTGTTGGTGAATTTGAAAATATAATTAAAATTGTAACAATAGCTCCTGAAAATGACATAAATTTGATAGACTATCTAAATGAAAAAAATATAAAAACACAAGCCGGACATTCAATCGGAAAATATTTAAAAAATTGTAAAGCAACAACCCATCATTTTAATGCAATGAACCCCATTCATCACAGAAACAACTCAATTTGCCTTGAAGGATTAATAAAAAATGAAATATATTGTGAAATAATAGCTGATTTAATTCATATTTCAGAAGATACTTTAAAACTTTGTTTTAAAGTAAAACCGAAAAATAAAATCCTCTTAATAAGTGATAGCCTACCTTCATCTAACAGTAAAAAAGACATAGTTTTCTGCAATAAAAAAATTAATAAAGAAGGAAAAGATGAAACCGGAACACTTGCAGGTTCAAACAAGACATTAGATGAAATATGCAAAAAATTACTCAAAAAAAATTTATTAAACGAAAAAGAAATTAGACAGATGGCTTTTAGTAATCAGATAAAATACTTAAACCTAAAAAGTAGAGAGATTGATATTTTAAATCAATAAAAAATATGCTACACTATTGTTTGAAAATATTTTAATATATTACAAGAGGAAAAAATGGATAAAAAAATTATAAATTCGGTTGTATTTGTATTATTTTTAGGATTATTAATATCTTTTAGCAATTTTACATTTGCACAAACAACAAAACAACAACCAAAACAAGCAACAAAGCAACAAACAATACCAAATAAACCAATAAATACAACCGCACTAAACATTGTGGCAAATCCTCAAAAATACCTCAATAAAACAGTAAAAATACAAGCAACATTCGATAAGTTTTCTACACTTGGACTTGATTATAGCAAGGCAATGCGACCAAGTACAAAATATATCGGAATTTTAATACAGAGAGACGATGTTATTGACCATAACATACCTCTTTCGGAAATGAAAATATTTCTCAAAAAAGAACTGGCAGAAAAACATATAGACCTTGACACCGGAGATAAGATAGAACTGACCGCAAGAGTCTTTTCAACAGCACTCAATGACCCATGGTTGGATGTTGAAAGCTTAACGGTTATAAAAAAAATGAAAAAAGAAAATAAGTAATTATAAATTGCTGAGTGAAAAAGATGAGTGAAAACAAAAAATACTTAACAATTCATGGGCATTTTTATCAACCGCCAAGAGAAAATCCATGGATAGAAGAAATTGAGATACAAGAAAGTGCATACCCAAATCATGACTGGAATGAAAAAATTTCATGGCAATGCTATGGGCCTAATGGTGTTTCAAGAATAGTTGACGGACACAACTCAATAATAGAAATTTCAAACAACTACCAATATATGAGCTTTAACTTTGGACCAACATTATTAAGCTGGATGGAAATTCATGACCCAAACTCATATAAAAGAATAATCGATGCCGACAAAAAATCAATAGAAATGTACGATGGGCATGGATGTGCCATAGCACAAGTTTATAACCATATAATAATGCCACTTGCAAATCAAAATGACAAATATACTCAAATTATCTGGGGTCTAAAAGATTTTCAAAAAAGATTTGGCAGAAACTCTGAAGGCATTTGGCTGGCAGAAACAGCAGTTGATTCTCAAACACTTGAAGTTTTAATTGATTGCGGGGTAAAATTTACTATTTTATCACCCCATCAAGCGAAATGTGTAAATAAAATCGGAGAACACAACTGGCAAGATGTATCTTGGGGTACGATAGACCCGTCTCAACCATACAGATACTACGTAGAAGGAACGGATAAACAAAAATACATTGATTTATTTTTCTATGATGGTTCAATTTCAAAATCAGTAGCATTTGATAATCTTCTCCAAGACGGTAAAAAATTTGCATATCGTTTAAACGAAGGTTATGTTGAATCAAGAAACAGAACTCAAATAGTAAATATTGCAACAGATGGTGAATCATACGGTCACCATACTAAGTTCGGAGATATGGCACTTTCTTATGTTCTTAGGGTAGGTGCAAAAAATCTTGGATTTGAAATTACAAACTACGGTCAATATCTTGAGATGTTCCCTCCCGAATATGAAGTTGATATTAAACCTGTTTCAGCTTGGAGCTGTTGCCATGGTGTAGGAAGATGGATGGATGACTGTGGTTGCTCTACAGGTGCTCAGCCTCATTGGAATCAAAAGTGGAGAAAACCTTTACGCCAAGCAATGGATTATTTGAGAGATGAATTGATAAAACTTTGTTCTATTCAAGGAACAAAATATTATAAGGATTTCTGGGAAGCGAGAAATAACTATATAGACGTAATTTTGGATAGATCAGAAGAAAGTATAAATAAATTTTTCAAACAAAATGCAAGAAAAAATCTTTCAACTCAAGACAAAGTAAAAGCGTTAAAATTAATGGAAATTCAACGCTTTGCACAACTAATGTATACAAGTTGCGGATGGTTCTTTGCGGATATTTCAGGAATTGAAACTGTGCAAATATTAAAATACGCGTACAGAGCAATAGAGCTTTCAAGTGAATTTGTAAAAGTAAATTATGAAAAAACTTTTCTTTCAATTCTACAAAAAGCAAAAAGCAATATAGCTGAATTTGGAAACGGAAAAGATATCTACAATCGTTGGGTTAAGCCGTCTTCAATAGGATTTGATAAAATTACTGCTCAATATGCAATAGAATCTTCTTTTGACGAAAATCAAAAAGAAAACATAAAAAAAGAAGAAGACTTATACTGCTATAAAATTAAAAAGAACAGCTCAAAAAGATATACAAACTTAAATAATACACTTAACTGCGGAAGAATTGAAATAACCTCAAAAGTTACCTTTGAAAAAAAAGAAATGAGCTATATAATGCTCCAAACTCAAAACTATGATTTTTATTGTGCAGTTAAAGAATTTAAATGTCTGGATGATTTCAATCTTGAAAAAAAAGAAATTACAAAAGCTTTTCTCAAAGGAACAACTGTAGAGACTCTTCAAACAATAGAATTATATTACGGTTCAAGATTTTATTCACTTAAAGATATACCCATGGATAAAAGAAAAACCATTCTTGAAAATCTTATATACTCAAGACTTGAAAAAGTCGGTCAAACTTATAAAGATTTATATGATAGCTTGTTAACACCAATAAGTTACCTAAATGACCTTGGTATGGACATCCCTGAAAGCTTTAGAGTCAGTGCAAAATATACCTTACTTGCAAACCTTACAAGACTTCTAAATCAAATTACAACTTATGGAGATAAACATAAAGTTCAAAAAATACTTGAAATTAAAAAATTAACAGATAAATTTAAAATCAAATTAAATAATTCAAATATAAAAGATATTCTTTCAAAGAGTCTGGCAAAGCTAATTGCACAATTAAAAAATCGTGTAAACTGCAAAAACACTCAGGAACTTTTGCATTTCTTTGATTTACTTGAAAAATTACAAGTGGAAACAAAAATAGATACAGCCCAAAACATCTTCTATGATATGTTTTGTTTAGATTTTGAAAGCTTCTTTGACAAAATAAAAACTTCAAAAGAGGAACATGATTTAAGAAAGCTATTTTTAAATCTTCTTGAAATAGGAAGAAAACTAAATATTAACATGGATTTTTACCAAAATAAAATCGACAGCCTTACGGGAAAAATATAATTTTTAGCTAAATTCTTTTCTCTCCAATACCGGAATGTCATCAATCTCAAACATAATAGCGGTTTTGGCACCTTGAATATAGTCAAAAACAAACATAGCAACAATAATTGCTTCCAGTGAGGATGCCGGTAACATATTATCAGGTAGCTGATTAAATCCATATTTGATTTTAAGAGATATTTGAAGATTTTTACAATCAATTGAAGTTCTTGATAAATAGTGAGGATAAACACCATAAGAACGACGTAATTGATTTATATCGCATCTAACCACTTTTATATTTTTTTCACTTAATCTCTTAATTGTCTCAAGACATCTTTTTGAAATTCTATTTGTCCAATCATCTTTATTTACCTTAAAATAGTCAAACAAAGCTTTATAATTTTTTGAATGTATTCTCCATTTACCTTCTAACATTCTGTTGTCATAAGGAACGCTAAAAGCAACGGCAGAATTTTTAACATAAGGCGAACTTTCAAAAAAATAATCTATGTCTTGAGCGTAATAAAACTTATCCAATAAAATTATTTTTTTATTTCTGTCTAAAACGCAAATTGAACTATCATAATTAGAAGAATTTGAAAGTGCAACTCCAATAAAAAAATTTTCTTTGCTTGACATATTCTGCATAAACAAGAGTATAATTAAATATAATACTTTTTTCAAGGAATTTATTTTGCAAAATATTTTATTCAATAAAATAATTAAAAGATTTTATAACAACAAAAGATACAAGTTTTACATTCTTTTTTTACTGTCAATTATTTCCGGGCTTTTTGAATATATGGGTCTCATTCTAATCTTTCAATTTGTTTTATTTTTATCGAATCCCGAAACCGCGTATAGTCAAAAAATTATACTCTTTTTTAAAGAAAATTTTAATATTCTTAATTACTCAAAAATAAGCTTAATTTTAGGACTTTCAACTATATCAATTTATATTTTAAAAAATATATTTATGCTTATATTTACAAAAATAAACAATAATATTTTAGAAGATTTATCTATAAAAATTACATCAAAAATCTTAAAAAATTTTCTTTGGCAAGATTATCTGACCGTAAATTCAATAGGTAAATCGGAAAAATTAAACATTATTTCAAAAATAACAATTGTTGTCTGGCAGTATTGTCTGAAATATATAAATTTAATTACAAATATAGTTGTGGCAATAATTTTAATAGGTTATCTGTTTATAAAATTTACTTTTTGTGCAGTAATTTCAACAATTTTTATATCAATATTGGCAACAATTGAATACATGTATCTTAAAAAACAATCAAACTATCAAAATCAAAACTTTAATAAAAATTTTGATTTAATAAATAAAGTCCTTCTTACAATAATTAATTCAATCAAAGAAATTAAATTAAATAATAAAGAAGAATTTTTCTTTAAAAAATTTGAAAAAGCACTGTTAAATTATGCCACTTTAAATAAAAACCGTTGTTTCAACAATGTTTTTCACATATATTTCACTGAAATTTCAATAATGTGTGCGTTTGCTTTTGTACTTCTTGCACTGTTTTTTACCTCTAATTTTAACAATTCAATCATATTAACATCAATTTGCACAATATGCGTTATAATTTTACGACTAACTCCCGCAATAAATCGAGCTCAAAGTTGCCTTTATTCAATAAATTCAAACAAAAAAGTTACTCAAGAACTACTTGAATTTGACCGTAAATTTAAAGACATAAACTTACAGCAAAAAACAAATAAAATACTTGCTTTTAAAAAAATAATATTAAAAAACATAAATTTCTCGTACCCCAACTCGAATAATTCCTTAAAAAACATAAATTTAGAAATAAATAAAGGGGATTTTATCGGAATAGCCGGAGAAAGCGGAAACTATAAAACAACATTAGCTTTAATTATTGCGGGTTTAATACAACCGAACAGCGGCATATTATCAACAGAAAATCAAGTAATAGATGAAAACAATTTAACAGAATGGCAAAATAACATCTCTTTTCTCGGACAAAATTACGGTTTAATTTTTGATAATATTTACGAAAATATTGCACTCAATGAAAAGTATAATAAAGAAGATGTCGAAAACTACTTAAAAAATAATGACTTAAATTTTGCAATTAACGAAAATAAAAATATTGAAAAACTTTCAGAAGGTCAAAAGCAAAGAATAGCATTATTAAGTATATTATATCAAAACAAAAATATAATTATACTTGATGAAGCAACATCTTCAATTGATACGATTTCCGAGGACAAGATAAATAACATTTTAAATAAATTAAAAGGCAAAAAAACAATAATATCAATTGCTCACAGACTCCAAACTTTAAAAAACTGCAGTAAAATAATTTTTATAAATAATGACGGGACAATTAATTTTGACACATATCAAAATTTAGAAACAAACAATCAAGATTTCAAAAAAGCAATAAATCTTTTAAAATCAAGCTTTGTTTAAAGAATTATATGTATCAAGCAGTCTTTTAGCTTGTTTTGTTTTATTTAATTCTTTATAACAATATGCAAGATTAAAATAATAATCCTTATTTTGAGGTTCAAGTTCAATAGCTTTTATTAAATTTTTCTTCGCAGTTGAATAATTTTTGAGCTTTATTTGACAACAAGCTAAATTATAATATGCACTTGCAAAACTTTTATTATATTTAATTGCAAGCTCAAAATTATTTGCAGCTAAAAGATAGGAATTTTTTTTAGCAAAAATACAACCCAAATTATAATAAGCCTTATAATAAGTATAATCTCTATCTAAAGACTTATTCAAATTTTTTATCGCATCATTATCACTTCCCAATTCCTCTGACATATTAGCAAGCATAAGATAAATTTCGGCATTTTTATCCGCAACAGGAAGATTATCAAGCAACTTGTATGCTTCTTTATAATTTTGAGTAGCATACAAAGCATAAGCCTGCTGCTTTATTTCATCCGTATTGCCATTATTTAATGCTAGTGATATATTATATAACGCAGTATATGAAAAAAATAAAAACAGTAAAAAAAATCTTATATATTTTTTCAAATAAACCCCACTAAAAGCCTATACAACAAAATAATACATCAAAATTCAACTTTTGTGTATAGCGAAAAAAAATATTTTTGATTTTTATTTATGTAGTATAATAACAAGTATAACAATTGCGGTAAAAAAATGAACAGCCTAGAAGAAAGAACTCAAGTATACAGAATTCCAATAAGACCACAGTATAAAAGAAGAAAACGTCCGAAGAAAAACAACAACTTTCCAAAATTTATACTTTTGATAGGAATTATTTGTGCTGCTTTGTTTTATTTTTTCAACTATCAAGCAGAAACCGATTTTACCGCAGAAAAAAAATCCAAAACACTTAATCCCATAGATTTAAACTTTAATTTTTCTCCGAGAAGACAAAATATACTACTAATGGGAGTTGATGTTGCAACAAATTCCGAAAATCCTTTTAAAGGTAATCGTTCCGATACTATGCTTCTGATTAGCATAGCTCCTTACGGAAAAAATATAAATGTTATTTCAATCCCGAGAGATTCTAAAGTTTATATTGCAGGAAAAAATAAAGCAGATAAAATAAACCACGCCTTTGCATTTGGGGGTGCAAAATTAGCAGTTAGAACTGTTGAAGAAACATTCGGAGTAAAAATAAACAATTACTTGGCAATTTCAAATGAAGGTGTTATTAAGATGATTGATACCTTAGGGGGTTTACCTATATACATAGAAAAAAACATGAAGTATGACGACTATAGTGCCAATCTTCATATAAATCTAAAACAAGGCGAACATATTTTAACAGGCAGACAAACTGAAGGTTATTTAAGGTTTAGACACGACTCATTTGGTGATATCGGAAGAATTCGCCGTCAACAATGGTTCTTTAATGCCTTATTGGAAAGACTTAAAGATCCTACCGTAATTGTTAAAATTCCCGAATTACTAAAAATAATTCCGGAATATATACAAACTGATTTATCGGCTTATGACTTAGCAAAATATGCAGGAATAGCAAAAAATGTTGACACATCAACAATACAAATAGCAACCATTCCCGGCTCACCTTCTACAAAAGGGGTTATAAGCTATTGGATAATTGATCCCATTAGAACACAAGACCTTATAAACAAAATGGTCTATAGAAATAAAGCTGACGTTGACTATAAAGATTTAAATGTCGGAATTTTATATGCAGCTTCAAAAGAAGAAACAGCAAGCACGCTCAAACAAGAATTGGAAGCAAAAGGTATAGTAAATATAAAAATGCAACCAACCAATTCAGTATCAAAAGACTACATTGCCGTTCACAACCCTGATTTAGCCGGCGAGATAATAAATGAACTTAAAAAAACAATTCCTGAAATCAAAGACCAACATACAATATATGACCCTATCGGAATAAATCGCACCGGAAAAGACTTTACAATTGTTATTTCAGATTTATAAACATAAAAAATACATTGTTTATAGTATAATTTTTCCCATTAAACTGTTCTTAAGGTTGATTTAATTATATTCGCAATATAAGAAAATCAAATTATGTTAAGTAATCAAAATGAAAAATGTTTACTAAAATATATTTCAGGCAGGGATGAAGCACCAATTAAAAGCGAGCTTTTCAACCTTATAATCAAACTTGGAATAAAAATTGAATTTAAAGACAACAACCCCGTTTATAGAATTATTGATGAATTAACATACGGATTCATTAACGGAAAATAAAATGAAAAACAAAAAGCTTACATACGCAATATACGCAATTATTATAACATTATTATTCGGTTTATTATTTTGGCTGGGACATTTTGCCAAATTTCAAGAATTTATATCAAAAACCGAACAAAATACATTTGACTTAAGACAAAACTTAATTGTTAAAAACAAAAAACCAAACAAAGATATAATTATACTTGCAGCAGATGATGCTACTTACGAATACATTATGGATAAATACGGTTCATGGCCGATAACAAGACAGGTTTGGAGTGATGTTGTAAATTCAATAGAAAAAGTAAATCCAAAATATATAATTTTTGATTTACTTTTTATTAAATCAAATTTATATGATAAAAAAGCAGATAATAATTTTGTAAATACCGTAAAAAACAATAAAAACATATTTCTGTCTATGAATTTTGACAATTACTCAGATGATATAAGACAATCCAAAATACTTGATGATAAACTAAAATTAAAAGTTAAAAAAGGTAATTTAGAAGATAATCCGTATATAACTTTTGTTAATTGCAGAACTATAATGGATGAACTTATTGATGCCACTAAAAATATAGGCATAATAAATATCACAAGAGACAGTGACGGGATAATAAGAAATACAACACCTGTTTTTAAATACAAAGGAAATTATTATCCTAATCTATCATTTGCAGTTGCAATGGACATACTGGACCAAGATGCAATATCTTTTGAAGACAATAAAATAATAATTGATGAAAAACATAAAATACCACTAGACGGAACCAAAAGAGCCATATTAAATTGGTACGGAAAAAGCAAAACCTTTAAACATATCCCTCTTTGGGAAGCCATAAAAGCAAGTAAAGAAAATAATATAAAATATTTTGAAGAAAACTTTAAAAATAAAATTGTATATATAGGGACTACAACAACAAGTCTTTCTGATATAAAAAGTGTGCCAACGGAATCAAATCTTGCAGGAGTTGAACTCCACGCAACATTTTTAAATAATATTTTAGATAATGATTTTATAAAAAAAGCACCTGCAAAAATTGATGTAATTATTTCAATTTTACTAAGCTTCTTTGTTGGTTACATTGTTTTAAAAACGGCATCTGTTCCAAAAACAATAATATTTTTAATAACCACACTTATACTATATGCCTTAATTTCGACCTTAGTTATGGCTAAATGGAATATTTGGATTTCAGTTGTTTTACCTTACATAACAATCATTTCAACTTTTGTTTTAATTTATTGCGAAAAATATTTAATGAAATCAAAAGACTACGAACAAACATACAAACTTGCCGTAACTGACGGTTTAACTCAATTATTTAATCACAGATATTTCCAAGAACAAATGATAAATCAAGTAAATAATTTTGAAAGATATGGAAATATTTTCTCGCTAATACTTATTGATATTGATTTTTTTAAAAAATTTAACGATACATACGGACACCAATCGGGAGACTGTGTTTTAAAACAAGTAGCAAATATATTAAAGAAAAACTCAAGAACATCAGACGTCGTATGCCGTTATGGCGGCGAAGAAATGGTTATAATACTAACCAATACAAACAAAAATGAAGCAATAATAACTGCAGAAAAAATCTGTAACACAGTAAGAAACAATAAATTTACTCTTGTAAACAACGAAAAAGTTAACGTCACAATAAGTGTTGGTGTTGCAACAGTTGGACAAAGCGGAAAAAAACCTCAAGAAATAATTGAATATGCAGATAAATGTTTATATAAAGCAAAAGAATCGGGAAGAAATCAAGTTGTTTCAGAAATTTAATCTATAAGCTGAAACGGGCATTTAGTGCATTTAGCTTTTGGATGTAAGACTAAATTATCCTCAAGATCGTATAATTTTGCAATTCTTGTAACCAATTTTTCACCACAAACAGGACAATTTATAGTAAAATTAGGATTATTTGGATTTAAAAGAATAGCTTCTTTAATCTCATCCATAATCGGATTTTTAACCAAACTAAAATCCGTCTTTATTTCATAATGTTTAATTTCCCTATTATCAACCTTCAAACAAGTTGCAAGTTTTTGTCTGACTGTTGTAGATAAAAATAAATCAAAACCTTGTTCAATAGATTGAATAACTTCAAGAGGCAATGCTGCTTTGTTTGCAAATTCCTCTTGAGTCATACCTAATTTCTCCCTGTTCGAAACAATATATTGAGCAAGTGAAGAATATTCTTTTTTATTTTTTTTAAGCATGTTTTTTTTCAATTCGTTCTTTTACAATGGATAAAATTGGACCTGCGGTAAAAATTGAAGAATATGCACCCGCAACAACACCAATTATAATGGCAAGTGCAAAATCTTTAATGGTAGAACCGCCAAAGAAATACAATGCCAGCAGTGTAAATAATGTTGTAGCAGAAGTATTTATAGAACGAGCTAAAGTTTGATTAATCGAAGCATCAATAATCTCACCTGATGAATATTTTTTGGCAAGAAAACGCATATTTTCTCTAATTCTATCAAACACAACGATTGTATCATTAATCGAATAACCAATAATCGTAAGCAAAGCAGTAATAAACAAACTATCAACAGTCGTATCAAAAAATATGCCCTTAATCGCAAATACTCCAACCACAACAATTACATCTTGAAATAAAGTTAGCAGGGCAATCCAACCGTATTCAGTTCTAAATCTAAATGAAATATATATAACCATTAAGATAAACGCCAAGATTAACGCTGTTAACGTATTTCTTAATAACTCCGAACCCAAAGTAGGGCCAACCGAATTAACCTGAACCAGCTGAGCAGAACTAAAATCCTTAACAATAGCATCCGTTATCTCTCCGACTTTATCTTTGCTTTCTTTATCACCTATAAATGTTGTTCTGATTGAAATAAGATTTTTCACTTCTGATTTTGCTTCATCAGCTCCGGCTTCAGTTGTAGTTTGAATAACCGGATTTTTAATACCAATATTTTGCAAATCGGTTCTGATTTTTCCAATTTCATCAATCGAAATCTTTTTATCGATACTATATTGCAAAATAGTACCACCGGTAAAATCTATGCCTAATTTCAAAGGAGAATGATTAGGCTGAGTTACCATAAGATAAATTATTGCAACAATACAAGGAATCAATAATATTCCGGTAAAACTTAACCAAAAATATCTGTACTTTACTATATCTAATTTATATTTATCTTTAATCAAATTTGTATTTGCCATCATATATCTCCTGATTGTATTTTATTAATCCAATACACCAAATTTAGCTTTTTCACGTTTAGTTTCGGTTGCAACATAAGCATTTTCAATATCTTCTTGCCTTAAACCAAATAATTCCGGATATTTCATTTCTTTTGAACCGAATATCAAATGCATAAAATTCTTAGTAACAGTAATAGCACTAAACATAGATAAACATACACCGATTATCAACGTCAAAGCAAAACCTTTAACCATTGACGCACCAAAATAATAAAGAATTAAACACGTCATAATCGTTGAAACATTGGAATCAAAAATGCTTGTAAAAGCTCTGTCAAATCCTGAATTAATTGCAGTAAACAAAGACCTTCCCATTTTAAGTTCTTCTTTGGTTCTTTCAAAAATTAAGATATTAGCATCTATTGCCATACCTATTGAAAGAATAAAACCCGCAATTCCCGTCAAAGTAAGCGTTACCGGAATTAATTTAAATAAAGCAAAGTTAACAAGTGAATATATTATCAATGCAAAACAAGAAATTAAACCTAAAACCCTGTAATACAAAATCATAAACAGCATTACAACACTAATACCAATTATGCCTGCTATTTTCGATTTATTAATACTATCTTGTCCCAAGGTAGGTCCTACGGATTCTTCCTGTATAACCTCAGCACCGACAGGTAAAGCCCCGGCGTTCAATAAATCTACCATTTCCTTTGCTTCGGCATACTCGAAGCCACCTTCCCCACCGGTTATTTGAGCCCTTCCACCAGATATTTGTTCATTTACTCTCGGAGCAGACTGTAATTTATCATTAAAGAAAATAGCCATTTGTTTTCCGGTTAATTCCTTTGTTAAATCGGAAAATTTCTTTGCTCCCTCAGCATTAAATTCCAATTCAACCATCCACTCACCGGTTGTAGGAGCAGAACCTACAAGAGATTTTCTTAAATCTTTGCCGGTTAAACCTGTTGACTCCCAGTCCATTGTCCCATCCGGAAGCATTTTTGGTCTTTTAAACTCAAGTTGAGCAGTCTGACCGATAAATTCTTTCGCTTTAGCCGTATCTGTTATATTGGGAATTTCGATTAAAAGTCTTTTTGTGCCTATTCTCTGAACTATTGTTTCGCCAACACCCATTGCGTTGACTCTATTTTCTATTGCATACTGCAAACTATCCATTATTTCCGGAGTAATCTTAGGTACAGAAGAGGACGTCTGAGCTTCAAGCATTAATCTTGAGCCGCCGACTAAATCTAAACCTAAGCTTGCAGGTTTTTTATAATCAACAAAAATACTGGCAATAGTAATCGCCATAATAATCCAAAAAAGAATAAGTTTATTTTTCATTTGATTTCCTCAAAACTATAATAATTATTCAAATTATAACAAAAAAATATTTGAAAGTTAAATTATTAAGAATGGTAATAACCACCTGAATTAATTTAATTGTAAATTTTTGTATCAATATTTAAAGTTATACAAGAAAAATGACGACAAAATTATTAGCTTATAAACGTAACATACATTTACAAAAAGACAATTTTTATTTCGTACTTGTTTTTATTAAAGTAGGACTCTCTTTGATAAAAACAATACAAGGAGAAGCCTAAAAATGCAGCAATCACTTGCAGCAAGCATAAAAAGATTAAAAACTTTCTTAAATTATTCAAAAAATTATTTAAGAAGAAATAATCCTATAAAAATCTTGCAAAAAGAGATTGTAGCGGGTTTAAAAGATGCACTTTCCATAAATAAAAAAAGAAAAATGGTAAAATACAAACTAAAATATCAAATGCATCAATTAAACCAAATGGAAAAACTTATAGCTCAAAATAATGAGCATGTTTTTCTAAGGGGCAACAAATTTAACGAAATGAGATAGGTATGGGACTATTAATCGCACAAATGCGATTGGCACAAATTAATAGTTACAGGTCGGATTTAGAATATCAAATCCAACTTATTTCGACTACAAAGCTCGATTTATCTTCACAAATCAATGATCTTGTCGGTTTTGGCTCTGACATGGATCCAAAAAGCCCCGAAATGAAAGCTCTTGAAAAGAAAAAAGAAAGATTATATCAAGCAGAAAAAGCACTTGATCAAAAATTACAAAGACTGCAAACTCAACTTCAAATGATTGATGCCGAAGAACAAAGCGTTAAACAGCAGCTTCAAAACTCAATCCAAAGAAGTTTTAGCTAATTGAATACATACAATGCAACAAAAACAGCAATGGCAAGTGCTAAATTATAATGTATGAAAGTAGGTATACAAGTATCTTTTATATGATTGTGCTGTCCATCTGCATTTAAACCGGCAGTTGGGCCTAATGTTGTGTCTGAAGCGGGAGAACCGGCATCACCAAGAGCAGCTGCGGCAGCAAGTAAAATTATAGTAAAAGGTACAGAGAAGCCCAATTTTATACATATCGGAATAAACAATACCACTAAAATCGGTATTGTACCAAAGGAAGAACCTATTCCTATAGTTATAAGCAAGCCAATAAGAAGCATAAAAAACACAGCCAAAAACCTTGAATTTTGTATGAAAGGAATAACCGAATTCACTAAACTGTCTATTCCGCCGGATTCCTTAAGTACAAGTGCATACCCTGCACAAACCAACATAACAAATGCAATATAGCCCATTAAACCGACACCTTCATCGGTTAGAATATCCATTTTTTTATGAGGAACAGCCCTAAAGCCGAATATAACACCCAGACCAACCAAAGCACCAAGCGGCAATGACCCGCTCCACAACTGAATAACAAGAGTTACTAATGCACCTAATAAAATTATATAGTGTTTTTTATTCAATTTTTCATCTTTATCATTGATTAATATTTCATCTTTGCTTTCATATAGTCTTGGTTTTCTATATGTAATAAAAATTGCAACTAACAAGGCAACAAACATAGCAAAACCCAAAATCCAACTGTAGTGCCATACATCAGTTTTTAAAACTGTAACACCATTTTGCGACATATTATCGGCAATTAAACCTTGAAATATCAAACCAAAACCAGCAGGAATTGCTATATAAGGAGCTTTTAACCCAAAAGCCAAAGCACAGGCAGCAGCTCTTCTATCAAGCTTTAATTTATTCATCAACCCCAAAAGAGGCGGAATTAAAATTGGAATAAAAGCAATGTGAACAGGAATTAAATTTTGAGATAAAACCGAAATAAAAACCAGAATACCCAAAAGTGCATATTTATTATTTTTTATAAAAATTGATATTTTTTTTGCCAAAATTCCTGCCAGCCCCGTATGAGTCATTGCAGCAGCAAGCGTTCCCAAAAGAATATAGCTTAATGCAGTTTCAGAATTCTGTCCCATGCCTGAAATAAAGACATTCATGGTTTTTTCTATTCCCATGCCCGAAAGCAAACCTGCAACAATAGCACTTATCATCAATGAAAACAGAACATTAATTTTAAGCAAACATAAAATACATAGAACTATAACAGATATTAAAACAGGGTTGAATTCCATAAAAAAATACTATCACAAAAAAATTATAACTTAACAACCTGATATACAGTAAAATTTATATCTTTTTCATATTTTACTCTTTTTAATAAATAAGTTGCATTTTTTGTCTTAAAAATCAAATCCCCGTTTTTCTGGGAAATATACAACATACTTACAAATTTTTGTTTAGATAACGCCCCCATTGATAAAATATAAAAATCATTCTTATTATTTTGATAAAACTTATCAAAGTCAATTAACTCGTCTTTTAATATAAATACTTTTTTTAAACCTTCATAAGATTTTTTATCCCTGCCAAAAACGTCATATATTCTAACCCCTTCTTTATAAAGATAAGTTGAAGCCCCCGGAGAAATATCACTCCACCACTCAAGAGTATATAATTTAGACAATCTTAATTTGCTGTCAGCCAGTATTAAATCAGATATTTTCTTCGATTTAGACGAATAAATATATTCAATTTTTCCACCATCATGAACTGCAAAAGGGAAAAGCATAAAAAATAAGATAGAAGTATACAAAATTTTTAAAAATTTATTGTAAAAAAGTTCTTTCTTATAAATCCAAAATAAAACAATAAAATAAATATAAAAAAAATAATGATTCCAATAACTCCCGTGATATCTGAAAATAAATACATAACTAAGAGTTATATAAGTTCCGAGAACAAATATAAAAGCTTTTTTTGATTTTTTAAAAAGATAAAAAGGAATAAAATAAAATGTTATGCACGAAACAAAATGAAGCAAAAAAGAAAAATAATTTTTACCATAAGGCACAATGACAAAATTGATTAATCTTTTTATAAAATCTTTTTGCCCAATATTTTCAGGGCTTTTAGCCAAAATAAACTGAATAAATAATTCAAGGAAGCAAAGTAAAAAAATTAAAAATATTTTTATTAATGTATCTTTTTTAATATTTTTACTTAAATACCTTTGTATCAACTCGAAAAAATATATAACACCCAGCCAAAAGCAACCAACAGCGGTCATTAAACTGGTATTTGCACATATTACAATTAAAAAAGTAAACAAATAAGGACGCTTAAACCTTAAAGAGTAATAAGAACAAATCAAAAACAAAAACAAAATCCCAATACTATAACATCTTGCAACAGGAGCAAAATATAAAACAAAGGGACAAGAAAATGTAATAAAAAATTTTATAATCGGGCTGAAAGGTGCCTTTTTCCAAAGAATATAAATTGCAAAGACACAACAAAACCAATTAATAAAAAACATAGGATAAGGATATATATTTATCCAACTAAAAGGCTTTAAAATTAAATACCATAAAAAAGTATGCCCTTCGCTTGAAGCCAAATAAAAAATTTGATTAATTTTAAGACAAGCAATATCAAAGGCATGAGCTTCATCCCAAAACGGAATTCTAAGAAAACAAATTAAAAAAGTTGAAATTGCGAAAATAATTATTGAATATTTATTTAAATAATTATTTACAAGCTTCATTTTTAAGCCATTCCAAAACCGAATTCAATGCTTTTGCCCGATGTGAAACTTTTGCTTTCTTATCCGGCTTCAACTCAGCCATTCCCATTTTCTCTGATTTTACATAAAAAACGGGATCATAGCCAAATCCGTTTTTACCCCTTCTTTCAAAAAGAATTTCACCCAAACATTCCTTTTGAACCTTGTATAAAATTTTACCTTCTTTATTTACAACCACCATCGCACAAACAAATTTTGCGTCTCTATTTTCCTTGTCCTTCATTGCATTTAACAACTTATCAATTCTTTCATTGGCAGTTGGAGCATATCTGGCACTTTTTATTCCCGGGGCTCCGTCAAGAGCCATGACGCATAAACCCGAATCATCCGCAAGAAACAGGTCGGTTTTACCATTTTTTGAAGCTTCTTTTGCCTTGCAATAAGCATTTTCAATAAAATCCAAACCGTCTTCAACAGGATTAAATTCACCCTCAGGCAAAACAAATTCAATATTATACTCTTTTGCAATAAGATTAATTTCTTCAACCTTGTGCATATTTCCTGTCGCGAGAGTAATTTTAACTGTTTTATTCAATTTTATTTTCCCCATCTGCGTTGACGTGTTGCAAATTCCTTAATAGCACCGGCAAGAGCATTTTTATCAAATTCCGGCCAATATATGTTTGTAATATATATTTCACTGTATGCTATTTGCCACAGCAAATAATTGCTTATTCTTTTTTCTCCGCTCGTTCTTATCAATAAATCGGGATCAGGAATGCTTTTAGTATACAAATAGCTAGAGACAAGCTCAGGAGTGATTTCATTTTCTGATATTTTATCTTTTACAATATTTTTTACGGCATTCACAATTTCATCTCTTGCACCGTAATTAATTGCCACAGTAAGAATAACGCCTGTATTATTTTTTGTTGTTTCAACTGATTCTGCTAAAATATTTTGCAAATTTTGATTTAATTGAGATAAATTACCTATATAATTCATCCTTACATTATTTTCATTCAACTCTTTTAATTCATTTTTTAAAGTTGTTGCAAGTAAATCCATTAAAAAATCAACTTCTTCTTTTTTTCTGTTCCAATTTTCAGTAGAAAAAGCATATAAAGTTAAATACTTTACGCCAAAATCGCTGCATGCTCTTGTTGTTTTTTTAAGGGCATCAACTCCTCTTTTATGTCCCATCATAGAAGGCAACATACGTTCTTTTGCCCAACGCCTGTTTCCATCCATAATTATTGCAATATGATTTAAATTAGTATTCCTGACAGCATCGATAATATCTTTTTCGGAATAATTCTCATCTAATGTTTTAACAGCTTCCTTAATTTCCATTAACAAATTTCCCTATAATAACCCTCTTAATTTTATATTAAAAACAAAAAGTTGCTATCGTTTATATACTTTTATTACATAACTCCAAAGATGAATTTTTGGATAACTTCTATAAGGAATAAAATAAACTATATATTTTTCACCCCAAAAAGACACTACTCCCGTCTTTTCATCATATTTCCTTAAGGGATTATCTAGTTCATGATTTAAAAAAGCCGTTGTTGTCAAAAGAACAGATTTGTCATCAACAAATCTATAAAAATTATCCGGATTAAATTTTTCAAGATTAAACTTCAATTGATTTCGCATACTTTTGTATGAAAATCTGTCATTACCAAAAATATCATATATAACCACCCTATCTTTTAAATAAGGTAAACTCGAAGGAACAATATCGCTCCATGGGTCAAGGCAAAATAATTTTTTGCCTCTAAAAACTTTATTATTTAATATTTCATTTGCAATATATATCGAAGTTGAATTATTAATCGTAGTTAATTTAGAATCAATAAAAAGAGAACCTTTGAACATAAAACAACATAAAATCAAAATAAAACAAATATCTAAAGATTTTGATAATTTTCCATTTGAACGCAAAATCCAAATAGCAACAATAAAATACAAATAAAAATAAAAATAATGCCAAAAATTACCGCTATAAAAAAATGTGAATAAAATAACCATTGAAAAATATGTTAAAATGATAAAAAACAAGGGTTTTTTATCATTTTTTACACAGTATTTTATAAAACAAAAAGCAGTAAATAATGCAATCAATCTTAAAATGCTCATCAAAACAGATTGAATTTTATACTCCGAAACTACAACAACAGGATTAAAAATATATGCCAAAAAATCTCTTAAAAATGCCATTTCCGGTGCTTGTTTTAAATAATCAGGCTCAAAAGAAAAAATTTGAACAACCACAATAATTAAAGTCAGAGAAAAAATCAAAACCAATTTTAAAAAATCTTTTTTCTTTATATTTTCAAATAAAAAAATCACAGATAAATAAAAAGCCCCAATAAAAGCCATAACGGAAGTATTCATGGATAAACATAATGCCAAAATATACATATAAGGTTTTTTAAATCTGACTTTATACAATGCAAGTGCAACAAAAAGAAACAAAATTCCAATACTATAGCATCTTGCAACCACACCCCACAAAAATAAAAAAGGAACCGAAAAAGTTATTAAAAACTTTTCCAAATTCGAAAAAGGTGCTTTTTTCCATAAGACCAAAATTGCAAAAAAAGAAAACGCAGCATTCAAGATATAAATTGAATAAGGATAAAATAAATTCAACTTTGCAAAAGGTGCAATAATTAAATACCAAACGAAAAGATGGCACTCCAATTTCATCATATCCAAAAATTCAAATAAATTACAATTTTGAGCAATTAACCACGCTCTTGCTTCATCCCAAAACGGAATACGCAAAAATGCAATTATTAAACATAAAATCAAATATATTAAAGGTATTATTTTATCAATCTTTTTATTCATAATTAATTTTATAAATACTAAAAGGTATATCAGGATAATATTCTTTTACTTCAAAAAATATTTTAACTTTCTCGCTCTCATAAATAAACCCTTTTCTTTTTTGATTATTCACAAACTCAATTTTTTTTGCAATAAAACCTTGAGAAAAGAAGTAATTTTGAGTAATCAAATAATTATTTTTATTTTTATCTAAATGTCTTATAAAATCATCTCCAAAAAAAGGAGTATTATAATATTTAGGAGTCAATTCAAGACTTTTTAAAGTGGTTCTGTCAAATCCGTTTAAATCGTAAATTTTAATATTATTTTTCTTTAAATACGGTAAAAGACCGGCAGAAAAAGGAGAAAACCAATCAAGACAAAAAAGTTTAGATTTTTTTAATTCGTTATTATTTACAATTTTATTCAACATAAAAGGATAATATGAAGTATCAAGTGCAACATCTTTACCCTTTTTATAAAAAGAATACGGAATTAAAGATAATATCAAAAAAGCAATCAAGAATATATTTAAAACTTTATTTTTTTCAATTTTATCCCAACATATCCAAAGAGCAGCAACAAAATAAATAAAATAAAAATAATAATGCCACATCGCACCAATATAGATTTTAACAAAAAGAAATGTCATTAAAAAATAGGTTATATAGAGAAAGAAGAATGCCTTTTTAGAATTTTTAAACAAAATATAAGGAATAAAATAAAACAAAATACAACCAATGACAAAAAACAAAGTTTGAAAAATATTGTCCCCTATTGGCAAATATACAAAATGAACAAAATTTTGCAAAAATTGATTAATGGTTTCTAAAGGTCTTAACGGGGGGCTTTGTATATTAAAAAACTGAATAATCAAAGACAAAAAACCAAAAAATAAAATAATCAAAGAAGCTACTAATGATTTCTTTTCTATATTTTTAACATTATTTTTTATATCGTAAGCAAAAAGACATAAAAAAGAAAAAGCTCCAAACATACCCATAACCGTTGTATTAAAACAAAAAACAATCAAAGAAGAAAATAAAACTGGCCTTTTAATATCGAATTTATAAAAATAACATAATAAAAATATAGCTAATACCGTTAGACCGTATGGTCTTGCGACAACCCCAAAATAATTAAAAAAAGGATATGAAAAAGTAATTAAAAACTTAATTAAATTATTAAACGGAGCTTTTTTCCAGAAAAAAATTATCAAAATCGAAACAATTACCCAATTTAAAATCATCATTGAATAAGGATAAATATTAAAATCCGTTATTTTTAACAAAAAATACCACAAAACCGGATGCCCCTCGATTCTTGCAAGGTATAATATTTCAGAAATTCTTAAATTCGAGATTATATATGCGTAAGCCTCATCAAAAAAAGGGGTTCTTAATACTGAATAAAAAAAAGTTAAAACAATAAAGCACAAAGGTGCAATTTTGAATATTGCTTTATCTACAATTTTTAAATAATTCATAGTTATTAATATATCAAAAATTATGATAATATAAAAATATGTTTGAGATTGTAATACTTTATATTTTAAATAAATATGATGCGACTATTTACCGTCTTTCAAAAATAACGGACGAATTATTTTTTGCATTTTTAAAATCAAGCACAGGAACAATCAATCCAGCTCTTAAGAAATTAGAAAAAATGGGTTGCGTGGAATATATTGAAAAAATGACAGAAGGTGGTCTGCTGTCAAAAACATATTCTATAACCAAAGAAGGTAAAAAGCATTTGATAAATTTACTTTTATCCTTTGAAACAAAAAATCCTTACCACGTTATAAACGAAGCAAAAATTGCAACATATTGCAGTGATGTTTTAAATGTAAACGAATACATTGAATTTAAAAATAATCTGCTAAATATTCTTGAACTACATAAAATTAAGCTTGAAAAAGGTTTAAAAAACGAATACATAAATTTAAACGAAATTCAAAAAAGAACAATTGAAATAACTTTAGAAGAATTAGAAAGCCTGATTAAAGCCTTATGAATGTTAATATGATAGTTGAAGATATTATTAAAAATTCAATAGCAGACGAATTAAATATAAAAAAAGGCGATAAAATAATTTCAATTAATTATAAAACCCCAAAAGATATAATTGAATACAGCTATTTAATTAATGATGAAAAAATTAATTTAATTGTAGAACACAAAAATAACATAATTGAAGAATACGAAATTGAAAAAGATTTTGATGAAGATTTGGGAATAATATTTACATCAGCAGTTTTTGATAAGGTTAAAAAATGTCAAAATCATTGCATATTTTGTTTTGTAGACCAACAACCAAAAGGATTAAGAAATAGCCTCTATATAAAAGATGATGATTGGAGACTTTCATATATTCAAGGAACATACATTACTCTCACTAATTTTAAAGAACAAGATTGGGAAAGAATTGAAAAATACCACATTTCACCCTTATTTGTTTCCATTCATACAACCAATCCTGCCTTAAGAGAAAAAATGACAAGAAACCCTAATGCAAAAAATATAATAAAACAATTGCAACGTTTTAAAAAAATAAAAACAAAACTGCATTGTCAAATTGTATTATGTCCTGGATACAATGACGGTGAAGAATTAAAAAGAACTTTAGAAGATTTGAAACAAGTCAAATCAATAATAAAATCTATTGCAATCGTTCCTGTCGGTATTTCAAAATTCAGAAAAGAAAAATTTAAAAAAGTTAATAAAAAAATTGCACTCGAAACTATCAATATTGTTGAAGAATTTAATAAATCAATCAAAAAACAATTAGCAATGGTATCGGATGAATTTTTTATTATTGCAAAAAAAGATATTCCCGAAAAAAAATACTATGGTGATTTTCTACAAATTGAAGACGGAGTCGGAGCAATCAGACTTTTAAAAGATAGCTTTAACAAAAATCTTAAAAAATTAAAAAAGAAATTAAAAAAACCTTCTAAAATATCTATTGCAACTGCCAAAACCGCAAGTAAAATTTTTAAAGAATTTAAGAAAGAAATCAATGTTAAAGGTCTTGACTTTGAAATAATAGAAATCAAAAACAATTTCTTCGGTAAAGACATTAATGTTGCAGGCCTTATAGTTGGAAGTGACATTATAAATACCATTAAAGATAAAGAAATTGAACATCTGATAATTCCATCTGTTATGCTAAAAAAAATTGGAGAAACTTTTGAAGAAACCTTTTTAGATGAAATTACAATAAATGACATAAGAGCTTTAAATAAAAATATTAAAATCCATATTCTAAATGATTGTTATAGTTTCGATGAGATAAGAAAATTAATTAATTTACTTTAAACCTAACAAAAAAAATTTTTTCAGGTTTTATACGGATACAATCGCAATCAAAAGGAGAGTATATGAATATAAGACCTATTACTTTAGCTGTAAAAAATTTTTCTTTAGCAAAAACAAACAATTTAAAAACCCGAAATTTAAAATTTACTGGTGATTCGTCTCAAAAAAAAGTTTCAGAAAGTGCAATGGAAGAAAGAACAAAAACTCTTATTAATCAACTTGAAAATTTAGGTCAAGATTCAAAATCAGATTTAATGTCTTTAAAATACAGTTTAATGACAGAACTCACACATAAAAATTTTATAGGTTATACTCCGTTAACCTATATTATTGAATCAAAAGATAATAGTGCAAGCACTATTAAAGCCATGCAAAAAATGACACCTTTAAAGTTTGCAAAAGCAATGCTAAGTTTGGATGATTTTGGCTATAATGCACTATTACACGCAATTTCAGCAAAATATTACGGAGCAGAAAAGATGGAAGCACTTGCTAAAGCTGCTCCTAATGAATTTAGAACACTAAATCAGCTATCAAATAAATTTGGAGATACTCCCTTATTTTATGCAATGTTTACACCTTATGACGGAATAAGAAAATTAGAAGTTTTAGCTCAACACTCAAAAGCTGAAACTATAAAATCAATAAATAAAAAAGATAAGCTTGGATATACTCCGCTTATGTATGCTGCTATGGCAGAACAAGACGGTGCAAAAAAAATAAAAATGCTGGGGGAAATAGATAAATTGGAAACAGTAAAATCTTTATTTGAAAACGATGGTTGCGGTTACTCGGCATTATCCTATGCAATACTTTCAAATTATGACGGAGCAGAAAAAATAAGAGCCCTAAATAAAATTAGCCCCTCATTTACAAAACATCTCCTAACTCAAGGAGATAAATTCGGCAATTCGCCATTATTTTTAATAAGAGGAGATGTTAAAGATAAAGAAGAAAAAATTGAAGCCTTGAGAGAAATTGCACCAGAATTATTCTAATTTTTAAATCATATACATTAAAATCTGCCTAGCGATAGGCAGATTTTAATGTATTAAGAAATGTAACAATAAAACAAAATAAAGCAATTTTATATTTTATATATACTTTATATATATGTAAGACATAAATACCTCCCCCCTACATAGTTAATTTTAACACACTAACCTTTTCACACGAGAATCAAGCAAAAAGATTTTCAAAGCCCCTCAATTATTGAGGGCTTTTTTTATTTGTTATATAATAAAATAAAACTTATATTTGGGGAGTATTAAATGGAAAAAAGAACAACCGAAATTAAAATCGAAAATAAAACCGAATTAGAATTAATGAGGCACTATAAAGAACTCTCGGATAAAAATTTCTGCATAGAAAAAGGGTTTTATCCTCTTGGTTCTTGCACAATGAAATACAACCCAAGAATTAACGAATGGGCATCAAAAATAGAAAACTTTACCGAATTACACCCAAATCAAAACGATGAAGATTGCCAAGGAGCCCTAAAATTAATGTATGATCTTCAAAACTTTTTAAAAATAATAACAGGAATGGATGAAATTAGCTTGCAACCTTGTGCAGGAGCTCATGGTGAATTAAGCGGCATGATGGTAATAAAAAAATACTTTGAAGCACATAACGATAAAAGAAAAAAAGTAATAATTCCCGATAATGCCCATGGAACCAATCCTGCAAGTGCTTCAATGTGCGGTTTTGAAGTTATAGAAGTAAAATCAAACGAAAAAGGTCTTGTAGATATTGATGAACTTAAAAAAATTATTAATGAATTCTCATCTGATATAGCAGCAATAATGATGACAAACCCCAATACTTTAGGTCTTTTTGATAATAATGTCTTAGAAATTTCTAAAATTATGCACAATAACGGCTCCTTATTATATTACGACGGAGCAAATTATAATGCCATTATGGGATTAACAAATCCACGCCTTATGGGTTTTGATGTTGTTCATCTTAATTTACACAAAACCTTCTCTACTCCTCACGCTGGGGGCGGCCCAGGTTCTGGCCCTATAGGAGTAGTTGAAAAATTATCCCCATATTTACCTATTCCAAAAATAGAATTTAAAAATAACAAATATATAAGAAATTATAATTATCCGGAATCTATCGGAAAGGTTGCAACATTTTTCGGTAATTTTAATGTTTTAATTAAAGCATACAACTACATATATATGATGGGAAAATCCTTGAAAAACGTTTCAGAAGATGCAATTTTAGCGGCAAACTATATAAAAGAAAGCCTTAAAAATAATTACAATGTACCATTTAAACAACATTGTGCACATGAATTTGTTATAGATAATTCAGACAAAAAAGAAAAGCACGTTTCAACTTTAGATATTGCAAAAAGATTAATGGATGAAAACATACACCCTGCAACAATTTATTTTCCGTTAATTGTCCATGAAGCCTTTATGGTTGAACCTACGGAGTCCGAAACAAAAGAAACTTTAGATAATTTTATAAATGTTATGAAAAAAATATCACAAGAAATAGAAAATCAAGAAGATTTCAGCCAATATCCAAAAACTACTCCCGTTACAAGAATTGATGAAGTTCAGGCTGCAAGACATCCTAATTTAAAAGAATAATTATGAATATAAAAACATCCGACTATAACTATGAATTGCCAAAAGAATTAATTGCACAAAATCCTCTTGAAAAAAGAGAGTTTTGCAAAATGATGGTACTTGACAAATCAAATAAAACAGTCGAAAATAAGCATTTTTATGACATTCTTAACTATTTAAATAAAGATGATATTCTTGTTTTAAACGATACAAAAGTGTACCCTGCAAGAGTTATTTCAAGAAGAAAGACAGGAGCAGCGGTTGAAATATTTTTACTAAATCCTGCACATCAAGCAAACCGCTGGGAAGCACTTACTAAAAACGCTAAAAGAGTTAAAGAAAATGAAATTTTAGACGTTTCAGACGAATTTAAAATCAAAATAATAAAAAAAGAACAAACAGAAAGTGAAAATGAAATTCCAAAATATCTGGTTGAGCTTATTTTCGAAGGTGAAAATATTTATGAAATTTTAAATAAATACGGTTCAATTCCTCTCCCACCCTATATTTCAAGAAAAACAAACGAAAAAGACACGAATGATTATCAAACCGTTTTTGCAAAAAATATAGGTTCTGCCGCATGTCCAACTGCTGGATTGCATTTTACAAAAGAACTTTTAGAAAAAATTAAATCAAAAGGTATTAAAATTGCCTTCATCACACTAAATGTCGGATTAGGCACATTTATGCCAATAAAATCCGAAAATATTGAAGAACATAAAATGCACTATGAAAGTTTTGAAATACCTCTTGAAACGGAAAAAATATTTAGCGAAAAAAAGGGTTCAATTATAGCAGTCGGAACAACTGTTTTAAGATGCCTTGAGGCAACCTATCAAAAATACGGAAAAATTATCGCAACAAAAGATAAAACAAACATTTTTATATACCCTCCCTATAAAATTAAATCCATTGATAAGCTGATTACAAATTTTCACCTACCAAAATCTACTTTAATTATGTTAGTCAGTGCTTTCGCCGGAAAAGATTTTATATTTAATGCATATAAGGAAGCAATAGAAAGAAAATACAGATTTTTTAGCTATGGCGACTGTATGTTGATTTATTAAAAAACTATAATATAATCAAAAAAGGAGGGGTTATGGAAAAAATTGAAAAATATCAAGCAATTATTTGCTGCACAATTATTGTTTTTGGTTTGTTATTGACTTCAATGATTTTTGCTTCAAGAATTCCAAAAAGCGAAAATATAACAGTAACAGGTTCAGCATATAAAATTGTTAAATCAGACAGTGCTAAACTTGGTTTTGATATACAATCAAAAGCAAAAACACAAAAAGAAGCCTATGCTATAATAAAAAACCAATATCCTGAAGTTATAAAATACCTCAAAGAAAAAGGGATTGATTCAAAAAATATTGAAACTAAACCAATAAGCAGTTATTTTACATACAAAACAGGTCCAAATGGATATGCAACAAATGAAATTGCAAGCTATAATGCCTCTCAAGAAATACAAATAACTTCAAATGATGTAGAAAAAATAAAAAATATTTCAACAGATATTCAAAACCTAACAGATAAAGGAATAAATTTATCAATATTTAGGCCGGAATATTTTTACTCGGATTTAGCTTCAATCAAAATTGATTTATTGAAAGAAGCAACACTTGACGCTAAACAAAGAGCTGAATCAATGTTAAAAGCAGCAGGAGCAAACGTAGGCAAAGTCAAACAAATGAGAATGGGAGTATTTCAAATTACCCCGCCGGATAGCACAATGGTTTCGGATATGGGTGTAAATGACACAACTACAATAGATAAAAAAGTTACAGCGGTTGCAAATATTGTATTCAAGGTAAAATAACTTATGAACGAAAAAGAAAAAATGCTAAACGGCAAGCTATACTCTTACAATGACAAAGAACTTATTGAAGACAGAAAAAAATGCAAAACACTTTGTTTTGAATATAACAATACAAATTTTTTCGAGGTTGAAAAAAGAAGTCGACTATTAAAAAAAATATTGGGCAAAGTAGGCTCAAATTGCTTGATAGAACAAACCTTTCAATGTGATTACGGATATAATATAGAAGTTGGAGATAATTTCTATTCCAATCACAACTTAATTATATTGGATTGTGCAAAAGTTACTTTTGGCAATAATATTTTAATTGGTCCAAATTGTTCCTTTTTTACTCCCGAACATCCTATAGATGTTAAAACAAGAAATAGCGGAGTTGAATATGCAAAAGAAATTAAAGTTGGTTCAAATGTATGGTTTGGGGGCAATGTCACAGTTCTTTCAGGAGTTTGCATAGGTGATAATTCTGTAATAGGTGCAGGAAGTGTTGTCACGAAAGATGTTCCGCAAAATGTTATAGTTGCCGGAAACCCCGCAAAAATAATAAAATACATCTCTGAAAATTAACTACATTCCCGGAAGCGGAGCAGTATTATTCATAACCTTTTCATCATCATATTCTATCAAATCTGATTTTGAAGCATCAAATATTTGTTTTTGTTTTTTGGGCTTTTGAGGTTTTGATTGCTCGATATTATTTTGATTTATCATATCGGTGCTTGGTACTGGAGCAGAGGATTTTTGTTTATTTGTATTTTCGTCTTCATCGGTCTCATCAACAGTTTCATCCGCATCATCAAGCTTAATCGGATTAAGAGCATTTGCTCCACCCATTTTAGGATAATCAAACACACTTTTTGGGAAATTCTGAATAGCAACCTTCATATATTCGGCAAAAACTCTTGCGGGCATAGCTCCGCCTGTTATTCCCGGAAGCTTTGAATTATTATCATTTCCAACCCACACACCAGTTACCATATCAGGAGTGTATCCTACGAACCAAGCATCTCTATAATCATTTGTTGTGCCAGTTTTACCGGCAACATTTGGGGCAATATTAGCTGCTTTACCCGTTCCAACTTCCACAACCTTTCTTAACATATATGTCATACCGGCAGCGGTTTCAAAATTAATTACTTTAACAATCTTGGGGCCCGAATTTTCATATATTGTGACACCTCTTGAGTTTTCGACTCTTTCAACACAATACGGACGAACTCTAAAACCACCGTTTGCAAAAGCACCATACGAAACAACCATATCGTATAATTTTACTCCATTTGAACCTAACGCAATCGTCATATCACTGGCCAAGGGGGTAGTAATACCCATTTCACGTGCCGTTTGAATAACCGCATCAACTCCGGATTTTTTAATCAAACGAACAGCCGCAACATTGGACGAAATTGCAAGAGCTTGCCAAATGGCAATCTTGCCCCTATATTTTTTACCATAATTTTTTGGAGTCCAATCCTGAATAGTTAAAGGGGTATCTTCAATAGTGTCATCAACGCTAACACCTTGCTGAAGTGCCGTTGCATATACAAATGGCTTAAAAGAAGAACCTGAAGGTCTGATTGCTTTTGTTACTCTATCATACTGACTTTGTTCATAATTCTTTCCGCCAATATAAGCATAAATTCTACCTGTAGTTGGAGAAAATGAAAATAACGCAATTTGGTTTGCAGGCTTTGTTAATCCTGCTTTTGTCAACGCATTTTGAACAGCATTTTGGGCAGCATTTTGGGATTTATAATCAAGTGTAGTATAAATCTTTAAACCGCCTTGGGAAATTTCCTGTTCTTCAAAACCTATATTTTTCAACTCGTTCAGCACAAAATCTATATAGTAGGGTGCTTTATTGTACGAGTAGATACGGGGCTTATTTGATAAATGCAGCCCCTCCTTTTGAGCTGCTTGCATTTGTTCTTGTGTAATATATTTGTTACGATACATTCTTCTTAAAACTTGATTTCTTCTTTTTAATCCAGCCTTTTTATTTGCAAAAGGGGAATATATAGATGGTGCCTGAGGTAAACCTGCAATAAGAGCTTGCTCAGCAAGAGTCAATTGTGACAAATCTTTATCAAAAAAAGTTCTGGCAGCACTGGAAACCCCGTAAACACCGGATCCTAAATAAACAGAATTTAAATACAACTCCAATATTTCATCTTTTGAAATAGTTTTTTCAATTCTGTGAGCGATAATTAATTCCTTAATTTTTCTATCGAAAGTACGTTCATTTGACAAAAATAATATTCTTGCAAGCTGCTGTGTAATTGTAGAACCACCCTGTTTTACTTCACCAGACAAAACATTTGTAATAGTAGATCTTATCATACCCATAGTGTCAAAACCTCTATGGTAATAGAAATTTTTATCTTCGGTTGCAATTACAGCTTCCTTTAAATATTTTGGAATTTTATCTATTGAAACTTTTTCAAATTTGAACGCGGTAAACGTTTTTATTACTTCCCCATCGGCAGAATATATCGTCGTAACAGGGTTTGGCTTAATATCTTCAAAATTTGAAATAGGAGGAAGCGAGGCTAAATATATATTAAAAGCTGCAATGGCAGCAAGCATCGCCGAAACACACATCGAAAACAAACACAAAAAAATGTTGCGTTTTTTCGGTCCTCTTTTAGTAACTCTTTTTCTTCTAACACTATTCATAGCAACATATTATAGCAAAAAGTAAAACTTGCAACATTATGCACATAAAACTCTATAAAATTTAACAATTAAAAAATCGCTCCCCTTTAACCAAGGGAGCGATTTTGATATTCAAAACAATTATTAGAATATAATTGTCAATTCTTCGTTTGGATTTAAAGCAGAAGAATTTGAAACAGATGGAACAATTGTATACAATAATTCATCACCGATTTCATAAATTACACCAAATGCGCCGGAAATAACGGTTTTAACAATTCCGTATACGCCTTTACCAAGTGTAACAAAGGAATTACCGAAGCTTGCAACACCACGTCCAAGATGTCCTGTGAATGTTTCAACAAGCGTATCTGATAATCTGTCGCCATATTCTTCTAAACCATTAGCCGAAATATTAACAACTTGGCCTACTGAACGACCTGCAACGCCAACTGTTCTAGCCGCAGCAGTGAACGGGAGTCCCAAAATTCTTGCAAAAATATTTGGATTTTTTAAACAATCAGCTTTTGCAGAAGTTAATTCTTTCGGGAATTTAGCACAGCAATCACCATTTTTAATTTCTGTAAATTTAACCGTAACAGAACCCGGATGAGTTCCAAGACCCGGTCTTTGAACTGTTACAACTTTACCGTAAACGATAGAACCTGCTGGGAATGTTTTACCTTCTACCATTACTTCTTCAGTTGTTTTTGCAGCAAATCTGTCACCAATATTTGAATGTTTTGCATCTATTCTATCAAGCATCTTAACTTTTATTGCAACAGGTGCAGCTTTAAACGCGTCACCGATTAACTTACCGTTTGCACCGTATTTTAATCTTAATTCGCCAATTAAGTTAGCAACTTGGTGTCTTGATAAATATGGAGCTTCAAGCAAAGTTTTTTCATCAGGCAAATTATCAATTAAACCTGAAGCGACAACTTCCTTTGTACAACCATAAGCCCAAGTCGGGATATTTTCTATTTTTTTACCGTTCAGAGTAGGTGCTGTCCCATCATTTGTATAAGGAACTTCAATCAACTTGGCAACTGTTGCAAAAACTTCTGCTTTAGTAATTGCTTGATCAGGTTTAAATGATTTATCCGGATAACCAATCATAACATCGGCAGCTGTTGCTTTTTTAATTTCTTCACTAGCCCAATATGAAGCAGTTACGTCGGTATAGTTTTTAACCAATCCAACACTTTTCATATTTAAACCTTCAGATAACATATAAGCTAATTCGGATCTTGAAATAGGCATTTTAATATCAAAATCTCTGTCACCTTTTCTAACGCTCATAGCGTTCAATAAATCTTTTGACCAAGCATTAACATACATGTTGTCTTTGTTTGTAAAACCAATTCTGCTCTTTTGTTTAAGAACTTTTCCACCGATTCTGTAAATACTGTCAGCATCCTTGAATTCCGTAGCATCAGCATTCATTAAAGACGGGTGAGCATAAACCTCAACTTTTTCCTGATTGCAGCAGGGTTGTTTTGCCATAACAACAGCACATGTTAAAAACATAGCTAAAGTCACAGATAACACTTGCGTAGTTTTTCTCATAGCATACTCCTATTCTTAGTTCGGAATTAATACTCCCTATAACACAAAACCATTATCCAACAATCAGAAAATATAGTCAAGAAAAAAATGTTAAAAACATTGCTATATGAGACTTTTAATATCATTATATATTAAAAGTGAAGCCTCTTGAATTAAAGTTTTTGCGGCCCAATCATTTTTAGGTCTTTTTACAAGTACTGTTATGATATATTTTTTTCCGTTATCAGTATATATAATACCGGCATCACCCAACATTGAAGCAATATCACCTGTTTTATGTAAAACCATAACATCTTTAGGTAATTTTTCTTTTAAAAGATGTGAGTTTTTTGTATTACCAAGATATTCTTTTAAAATGTTTTTATATTTAACATCAATATAATTTGGATTATCTATATTATATAAAATTTTTGATATTTCTCTTGCGGTAATCTTATTTTCACCATCCAAATCAGGCAGCCACTCATGCAAAGAAGTTACCTTAAGCCCTAAATTCCTCATAGCACGATTAAAACCATCAATACCGCCAATTTCATATAAAAGCATATTTGTTGCAGAATTATCAGAATCCGCAATCATAATGTTAGCAAGATAATCAAGAGAATATATGTTTCCCGCCTTTGTATACTGTAAATTCCCCGAACCTAATGTCCTAAATTCCTCACTAAAAGCTCTTTTATCGGTAAGTTCAATTGGATGATCCGTATTTTTAGAATTCTCTATTAATCGCATAAGTTCAAATGCAATAGGAACTTTTATTATACTCGCAGAAGGATAAACCTCATCCGAATTGATTTCAAAGCCGGCACCTGTTGAATACTCCCAAACAAACACGCTCGGCATTAATTTAGGATATTTTTGAAACAAAGTAATTAATTTATTTTTTGTTTCCGTTAATTCAGATACCACCTGAATATCAGAAATTTCTTTGGATTTATCCGCTTTTGGCACAAGCAAACTTTTATCAAGTAAATATGAATTTTTGAGATAGTTTCTTGTAGGATAAACATAAGATGACACATCAAGATTTAAATGCCTGTTAAAAATCCTGTTTAAATATAAAGGACAAAAGTAATTTTCATATACATAAGGGCAAATATAATAGCACCAAGCACCCAAAATAAGCAAAGCAAAAAAAGTTACAACAATATTTTTTCTTTTAGCCTTTTTATTTTTTACAAACTTTTTTTTAACAGGTTTTACTGCCGTATCACAATAAGAATGATTTGCCTCGTACAAAGGTTCATAATAACGTTTTTGATTATAACTATATCTTTTTAGAGGACTTGACAATACAATATACCCAAAAAACTGTCGACAAAAACAGTTTAAACAATATAAGATAAATAAACATAATATAAATGAATGAATTAAAAATTAATAATTTAAAATCATGATATACTTTAAAAGAAGACTATTATGGAGTAGCGACTATGAACATAATAATATTCAGTGAAAGCGGAAACTCTGAAATTATAAATTGCATTAACACAATTGATGAAGTTGAAATCAGAGAATTCAACCTTGATGAATTAGAAAATTATAAACAATATAACCCTTCACTTCTAATCCTTGATTTCGATTTAGAAAAAATAAGAGAATTCTGTGCAGTTAGAAAGCTCGAGTGCAGCATTTTAATTCCAACGAATGAAATACCCGAAGACTTTATTGTAAGGGCATTAAGCTATGACTACATACAAAAACCCATAAATAAAACAGAATTAAACATAAGAATAAAAGCTCTTTTAAAAACTTTTGAAACAAAAAAAGAACTTGTAAAATCCGCAATATGTGACGAATTAACCGGACTATATAACAGAAAATATTTACACCACAGATTAGATGCCGAAATATCACGTTCAAAAAGATATGGAACACCTGTTTCCTGCCTATTGCTTGATATTGATTACTTTAAAATAGTAAATGATATGTACGGATATGACTGGGGTGATATTCTACTTAAAAAAATAGCTCAAATGTTAAGTGCATTAGTTAGAAAAGAAGATGTACTAACCCGATACGGAGATGAAGAATTTATTGTAATATTACCCGAAACAACGGAACAACAAGCAATGATTTTTGCGGAACGCTTTAGAAGCGATGTTGAAAAAATGGAATTTATACCTGCAAACGAAGAAGAACGCCATCCGATAACTATATCGGGCGGAATTGCATCTTTCCCTTGCGATGGTGATATAGAAGAAAATTCAAATACATTAATAAGATACGCCGAACACGCACTTTATAATGCGAAACAATCAGGCAAAAATAAAATAATTGAATTTTCAAAAATGAATTTAGGTTGTTAGAATTAACCTGACTAAACTATTTAAAAAGTTATTAAAATGCTAAAAAATTCTTATATGAAATTTTTTAGCATTTTATTTTTAACTATTTTACTATTCGCAAATAGTGCTTTTTCAAGTGCAATAATACCTAATCTTGATTTTTTTAATAATTTCAATGATAAATTTTTAATTGAATATATATCAAAAGCACTTGAAAATAACCATGAACTGAAACAAACAAATCATATAGTAGAACAATACAGACTTGAAATTAAAAATTCATTTTCAAAAGAATTACCACAGCTTTCAGTTGGAGCAAATTACCTTGGGACACATTTTCCTAACGGAGATATGAATATTTTTCTTGACAAAAATTCTTTTGTTTTACCCTTTCAAGCAAGTTATGAGCCTGATTTTTTACTTAAAAACAGAGATAAAACAAAATCAACAAAAAAACTGTACCAAGCAGAACTTGCAAAACAAAAAAACGTTTATATTTCACTCCTAAGTGACGTTGCAAGCGGATATATTAACATCTTACTATATGACAATTTAATAAAAAAACAACTTGAAATTTTAAATAATGACAATAAAAACCTTACAAAAATTGAAAAAAAATTTTTACTCGGTGTAATTGACTCAACGGAATTAAACGACGCCAAAAAAGAAAACACAACTCAAAAAACAATTTATGACAACTTAATAAAAAACAGAAAAACAATCATAAATAATTTCTGCCTTTTAATAGGAGAAAGTGCCAATAACTCAAAAGATATACAAAGAGGTAAATTAGACAATTTTGAATATTTAAAAACCATACCTGAAACAATAGACAGCAATATCATTTATAATCGTCCTGATTTAATTGAAATAGAAAACAGACTAAAAAGTGCAAAAATTGATATAACTGTAGCTAAAAAAGACTTTTTTCCGTCATTTAAATTAAACGGTTTTTTAGCATTTGACACAGCCGGAAGCGGAAATTTTTTTGCTTGGGAGTCATCTTTTGCATTTTTAATTGCAGGCTTAACGCAAGATATTTTTACAGGCGGAAGAAAAATTACTAACTTAAAAATTAAAAAAGCCCATTTTGAAGAACTCATGGAAACATATAAGCAAAGAGATCTTAATGCCATAAAAGAAATAAATAATGCACTAAACATAATAAAATACGACAAAATAACCGAAAATAACGCAAAATATCAAGTTTATCTTGAAGAAAAAAATTGCAAAAATTCAAACAAAAAATTAAACAGAGGAACTATATCAGAAATTGATTTTTTAAAATCAGAAAATACTCTAAATCAAAAGCAACAACTTTTAGCAGGTGCTAAGGCATCCAGATTAATCAACTACATAACTTTATATAAAGCTTTAGGCGGACAATTATGAAAAAAAATATACTGATTATTCTTATAATTATAACTTCTTTTATAATCCTAACAACTTTTGCCTTAATTATATTCAGAAAAAAAACAAACATAATAGAAACTTTCGGAAATATTGAAATAAGGCAGGTAGACTTATCCTTTCAGGTTTCGGGAGTAATTGACAAATTATATAAAGAGGAAGGGGATTATGTAAAAAAGGGAGATTTAATTGCAACAATAGATAACAGAGATTATATAGCTAATTACAAAAAAGCAATTTACCTTGAAAAAAGCTCGCTTGCTCAGGCAAAAGATGATTTATCCAAATTTGAAAGAAACTATCCTCTATGCTCAGATGATACAATCTCAAAAGAAGAATGCACTGCACTTTTAAACAAAAAAGATTATTCAAAAGCAAAATACAAAGAAAATGTCGCAAACAGAATTTATCAAAAAAACCAATTAGGTTACACGAAACTATACGCTCCGCAAGATGGCATTATAACAACAAGAGCACAGGAAAAAGGAGCATTTGTAAATGCTTCTCAAATAGTTTTTGTGATGAGTTTAAATAATCCCGTTTGGGTAAGAACTTATATAAAAGAAACTGATTTAGGTAACATTAAATACGGTCAAAAAGCACATGTATACACAGATACAACCGATCCAAAAACAAAAAAGAAAAAAGAATATACAGGATACATAGGCTATATTTCTCCCGTCGCTGAATTTACCCCAAAAACAGTACAAACAGAGGATTTAAGAGTTGATCTTATGTATAGAATAAGAGTTTACATATATGAAACCGATAAATTTTTAAGACAAGGAATGCCCGTTACTATAAAAATCAATCCCAATGAGGCAATCTAATGATAAACTGTATTGAAATAAACAATCTGACAAAAACTTATAACAATCATGATGTTTTAAAAAACATAAATCTGAAATTAAAAGATAAAAAAATAATTGCACTGCTCGGAGCTGATGGCTCAGGAAAAACAACGCTTTTAAGGCTGATTATAGGACTAATCTGCCCCAGTAAAGGTAACATTATAACTTTAAATTTAAATCCCGTAACAAATAAAAACGATCTTGTTAAAATAATAGGCTATATGCCCCAAAAATTTGGTCTATACGAAGATTTAACCGTAATCGAAAATTTAAAATTATATTCAAAATTAAAAAAAGACGAAAGCAATTTTGACGAATTGCTTGAATTCACTAAATTAAAACCTTTCAAAAAAAGACTTGCAGGAAAACTCTCGGGCGGAATGAAACAAAAACTCGGACTAGCATGTGCATTAATAGGAAAACCAAAACTTTTAATTCTGGATGAACCATCTGTCGGAGTTGATCCTATTTCAAGAGTGGATTTGTTGAACTTAGTTAAAAAAACCATTGATGAAAACACAAGTGTTATTTGGTCAAGCTCTTATTTGGATGAGGCTTTTAATTTTGATTTGAGTATTATTTTAGATAAAGGAAAAATAATTTTCGAAGGTTCTACACTTACTCTTGGAGATAATTTAGATAAATTTGAAGAAAAAATCATAAATTTAATGGGCGGCTACAAACAAAAACCCTCTGAAATAGCAAAAAACTACCATGTCCAAGAATTCAAAGAAAATTGCAGAGTATTAGCCGAAAACTTATCAAAACAATATGGTGATTTTTGGGCAGTTAAAAACAATTCTTTCTGTATTCAAAAAGGCGAAATTTTTGGACTTCTAGGGCCGAATGGAGCGGGTAAATCGACAACTTTTAAAATGATGTGCGGTTTAATTAAACCCACAAAAGGAAAAGGCTACGTAATGGGAATTGACGTTGCTCAATATCCCGAAAAAGCAAGAAGCTACCTTGGATATATGGCACAAAAATTTTCACTTTATTCACGATTATCCGTTCTCGATAATTTAAATTTCTTCTCGGGTATATATGGACTTTTTGGAAAAGATAAAAAAGAAAAAATAAACAGAATTATAGAAGTTTTTGAACTTGAAGAATATAAAAATACAATAACATCACTTTTACCATTGGGTTTTAAACAAAGATTATCCCTAGGATGTGCCTTAATCCATCAACCGCCGGTTTTATTTTTAGACGAACCTACTTCAGGAGTTGATATTATTCAAAGAAAAGAATTTTGGACACACATAAAAGCACTTTCAAAAATGGGTGTAAGTGTACTTGTCACAACCCATTTTATGGATGAAGCACAATTTTGCGATAATATAAGTCTTTTCTATAACGGAGAAATTATAGCACTCGATACTCCTCAAAATCTTATCAAAAAAGCAAACGCAAAAAATATGAACGAAGCTTTTTTTAACCTGATAAAAGGAGCGAAAAAACAATGAATATTTACTTTGCACTTATTCAAAAAGAATTTTATCAAATTATAAGAGATTTTTCCAGTATACTTATAGCATTCATTCTACCGCTGATAATTCTTATTTTGTACAGATATGGCGTAAATTTAGACACTGTTAAAATAACACTCGGAATAAAAAACGATGACATAAATCCAAAATTATCAACATTAATAAATTCTTTTGATCACAGTGATTATATAAAAACCCAATATTTTTTTGACAAAGATAAAATGTATAAAAAAATACAAAACTCTTATCTTAAAGGGGCAATAATTTTTCCTAATGATTTTACAAAAAAACTCATAAAACAAAATAATGCAGATGTTTTTGTAATTACAGACGGATCGGAAGCCAATCTTGCAAATTATGTTCAAAATTATTGCTCGGAAATAGTAAAAAACTGGCTTATTAATTCTTCTGATTTTAAATATCAAACTTCAAAAGACCTGATTTCCGCAGATAACAGATTTTGGTACAATCAAGACATAAATTCACACCTTTTTATTCTCCCGGGCTCATTAGCAATCACTATGAATTTAATCGGAATGCTTCTTACCGCTCTTGTTATTTCAAGGGAATGGGAAAGAGGAACTATTGAGTCACTTTTTGCAACAAATATTTCAAGAATGAATTTTGTTATGGGAAAATATATACCATATTTTATTTTAGGAATGTTGTCTTTGGCATTTAATGTTTTTTTATGTATAAAAATTTTTCAAATTCCCTTTAAAGGAAATATTTTAATTTTGTTTTTTGTAGGAGGATTATATTTATTTTGTTGCCTTGGAGTTGGTCTTGCAATAAGCTCATCTTACAAAGAACAATTTTCATCATCTCAAATGGCACTTTCTTTTGGACTTTTACCTGCATTAATGTTATCAGGGCTTATTTATCCGATTTCTTCCATGCCGGTCATTTTTCAATATTTAACTATGATTTTACCTCCCAGATATTTTATAATTTTTATCCAAAGCGAATTTATGGCGGGAACAATTCCGAAAATCGTTATTATAAATTCAATTTTTATGAGTATTTTAGGAATATTATTATTCCTTTTAGTTTACAAAAACATAAATTTGAGGCTTGAAAAATGCAAAATACAATCATAAGAATAAAAGCAGCAATTAAAAAAGAGTTTCTTGCAATTTTTAAAGACCCAAAAAATAGAGCCTTAATTATTTTTCCGCCAATAATCCAGCTATTTATTTTTGCTCATGCTATAACCCTTGAAGTAAGAAACATAGATGTGTCAGTTCTTGACTATTCCAACACTCAATATTCAAGAGAACTTGTTTCAAGATTTTATAATTCAAAATGGTTCAGAAAAATACACTACAGAAAAACCCTAAAAGAATTTAAAAATGACATAGATTTAAAAAACTCACAACTTGGAATAATAATTCAAAATGATTTTGCCAAAAAAATTAACGAAAAAACTCCAACAGAAATTCTGATTATAACAGACGGAAGGCAAACAAACTCTGCAAGCATAATTTCAGGATATGCAAGTCAAATAATAGGAATATATAACAATGAACTTGAAAAAAAATTAAACATCAAAAAAACACAAATTAATGTTATTACAAGAAATTGGTTTAACCCAAATATAGAATATAAATGGTTCTTAACAGTAAGTATGATTGTTATGTTATCCCTTGTTTTAAGTTTGCTTTTAAGTGCATTATCTATTGCAAGAGAAAGAGAGCTTGGAACTTTTGAACAACTCATGGTAAGCCCTTTGAATAACGATGAAATATTAATTTCAAAAACCATACCGCCTTTAATTGTAGCACTTATTTCAAGTGGAATTATTACTTTAATAGTTGCCTATATTTTTAAAGTACCTTTTTCGGGTTCAATTATTTTATATCTGATTTCCACATTTATTTCATTATTTTCTATAATAGGAGTCGGGCTTTTTATATCATCTCTCGCTTATACTCAACAACAGGCAATTTTAGGAGTTTTTGCATTTCAAATGCCTGCAGTACTGTTATCAGGATTTGTTTCACCAATTGAAGATATGCCAAAATTTTTTCAATACATAAGTTCACTTAACCCCCTAAGGTACTATATGCTTATAATTAAAGGGATATATTTTAAAAATATGGATATTATAACAGTATTTAAAAACTTAATCCCGCTAATTATTATTGCAATAATCACGCTTTCAATTGCAAGGTGGAGTTTTAAAAGAAAAATGGAATAAAACAAAAAAGTGGCTTAAATAAGCCACTTTTTTGTTTTTAACTGCTTTAATTAAATAGAATCATCCAATAATCTATATTCACCAAATGCTTGCAATACTCCTATTACATTTTCATATCCATATTGTTGAACTAATGTATTATAACTTGCACCATCTTCAATTAAAGCTGCATATATTGCTTTTTGTTTTGCAGATAAACCGCTAAGTACAGTTTTAACCAATCCGCCGTTTGCTTTAATATTCGCTTTTAACGTTTCTAGTATTCCTTGACCACCTTTATTTTTCAATAAGCTTGAAATACTAGCTTTAATGTTACTTGGTTTTAATGCACTTCTTACATTTGTTCCAAATTCAGACAAACTATCAGCTGTAGCCTTTACTTCCGGTGAACTATACTTTTCAAGCATAGTTAATTTTCTTTGTTGAGCAAGTTCTTCTGACGTTAAAGCACCTTTTTGATTTGCTACCGCTTTTCTGGTATTATTCAATTCTCTAGCATCTAAGAACGTTCTTACATTTGACTTTAATTTTGCAAAATTATTTTTACTTGAAGATATCATATCTTTGCCTAAAGCCTTCAAATATCCTAAAGGATTGCTTGTAAATGATGAAGTTTCTTTAAATGTAGATAACGCTCCGGCAGAAGAAGAATTTTGTACTGCTTTAACTGAACTCTTTGCCCCAAAAATAGATAAACCTAATGTTAAACCGCCTTCACCAACTTGTTCCCAGGCGTCTTTTGCTTCTGCGTCGGTATCGGCATTCAAAGCATTAACTACTCCCGAGGCAAGCTTCACACCACCTGTTACAATCCCAGCTCCTGCCAAAACAACACCTGCAGCAGGAAATACTGCACAAGCAGCTACCGTACCAATTGATAACAATGTTTTACCCAATGAAAAATTGCCATTTGAATCAGTAAATGCACCCTTTATGCCATTTATTATGCTTTTTCCAGCTCCTTCAATAATATTTCCTATCGCACTAAAAAACCCTATTTTTCCGTCATCTTTCCCATCAGTACATGTATTACCTGATTCAGAAACTTCCGTAAAAACCGAGTCTGCTGCACTTGATTGCCGAGCTTGTTGTGCGGCCATTCTTCTTCTTTGATTAGCAATATAGCTTTCATTAAGATCTTGGTATTGAACCATTCCAACTGACATCTAAAATATCCTCCTTTTTTTAAATGTAAACCCCTATGTTTATATAAAGTATTTCGTAATAACAGAATTGACTTATTTTATAAAATCTTATTAATTTTTATTAACAATTAGCCAAGATGAGTAATATCATTTATCTAAAATAAAAAGTAAAATTAAACAAAAAAAGGAGAAACCCATGAAAAAATATGTTTGTAAAGTTTGCGGCTATATATATGACCCAAAAGAAAACAATAATATTGAATTTGAAGATTTAAAAGACGATTGGGTATGCCCCATTTGTCATGTACCCAAAGAAGAATTTTCTGAAGTGCTTTAAATTTAAAAAAATAAATATAGAATTTTTTTTTCTTTTTTGCTTATATAGGAATTGGCAAAAATAAAAAAATCATGTTAATAGATAATAAAACATACTTTAATTTTAAATCTTACAGGGATTTTAAAAATAAAACAAAAGAAAATATAAAGCAGCAAAAGTTTCACCTAAGGCCATTAGCAGGAGCTGTGATTGGAGCGGGTGCTGCGATGGTTGTGTCTTCTAAATTATTTAAACATTCTCTTATACCCGATACATCCAAACTGAAAAAATCGACTCTAAGAGATGTTACAGAAATGCTTTTGATGGCAGGCGGTGCAAATATTGGCGGAGTTATTGCCGGTTCAGTTGATGCAACCAAAAAACAAAAAAAGAAAAAACAAAAAGAAGCCGCTTTTCAAATAATGAATACATCCATTCCGATGTTAATGGTAACAGGTGCAATAAAAACTTGTGAAAGCGTTAAATCCCTTAATAAAAATTCGTCAAAAATTATTGCTTCTATAATAGCTATGATATCGGGAGCGGCTATTGCAACAGGGATCACTAATGCTACCAAAAAAGAAAACGAGCCTGAAAGAAAATATACTATAAAAGATTCTCTTGCAAACTTTGATGATATAGTTGCAACAATCAAACTGGGCTTTAAAAAAATAGCAAAAATTATACCTGTTGACGTTTTGCTTCCTATTATTTATGTTTACAACGGCTACAGATCCGGAAGCAAAGAATAATTTTTAAACATATTTTTTTATGCTATAATCCCTTATGTCGATTAAATGCAGGGATTAAAAATGGAAAAATTTTATACAACAACAGCAATAGACTATGTAAACGGTGCTCCTCATATAGGTCATGCCTATGAAAAAATCTTAACGGATGTAATAACAAGACATTTTAGTCAAAGAACAAATGATGCCTATATGTTAACAGGTACTGATGAACATGGTATTAAAATACAAAAAACATCAGCAAAAGCAAATATTTCCCCGAAAGAATTTTGCGACACAAATGCTAAAAAATTCATGGACTGTTGGAAACTGCTCGATATAAATTATTCTCAATTCATCAGAACAACGGATGATTATCATAAAAAAACCGTTCAAAAAATATTCAAAAAACTTGTCGAAAAAGGAGATATATATAAAAATTCATACACAGGACTATATTGTTCAGGTTGTGAAGCTTTTTTAGCAGAAAAAGACTTGGATGAAAACGGATGTTGCCCTATTCACAAGAAAAAACCCGAACAAGTATCCGAAGAAAATTATTTCTTTAAATTAACAAAATACAAAGATGCTATTTTAAAGCATATAAAACAAAATCCTGATTTTATTATCCCTGATTTTAGGGCAAATGAAGTTATAAATCAACTCGAAAACATTGAAGACATCTCTGTTTCAAGAGCTAAAACAAGTGTAAATTGGGGAATAGATGTACTTGATGACGAGCAACAAGTCATATATGTTTGGATTGACGCACTTTCAAACTATATAACGGCACTCGGATATGATACAGAAAATCCATCGGAAAAATTTAAAAAATATTGGCCTGCAGATGTTCAAATTATCGGAAAGGATATTTTAAAATTCCACAGTATATACTGGCTTGCAATTTTAATGGCACTCGAACTCCCCCTTCCAAAACATATACTAGCTCATGGCTGGATTACAATTGATGAAGCTAAAATGTCAAAATCTCTTGGAAACGTTGTTTCACCCGAAAACGTTATGAAAGCATACGAATTGACAAATTCAGATGCCTTTAGATACTATATGGCAACAGCAGCACCTGTAGGTCGTGACGGCAATTATTCGGACTTGGATTTTAAAGAAAAAGTTAATGCACATCTTGCAAATTCAATGGGCAACCTTTTAAACAGAACATTATCCATGCTTGTTAAATACTTTAACGGGGAAATCAAACCCGAATTTATTAGAACTTCACCGCTTTTTGATGAAGCAATAAAAACAATTCAAGAAGTAAAACATCATTTTGATTATTTTGAAGTCCAAGAAGCAAGTTTAAAAATTAATGAACTTATTGATAAAACAAATAAATTTGTGACAGATAATGCTCCTTGGACACTTGCAAAAGAAGAAAAAATGGAACAATGTGGAAATGTTTTATATACAGTACTTGAAATTATGTGTGTAATATCGTCTTTAATATATCCATATTGTCCAAATATTGCAAATGCAATGGCAAAACAACTAAAATACGATATCAACACAAAATTGGACAACATTAAAATCAGTAATATAAAAGAAGGTAAATTAATTTCAAAAGAAGAAATTACTCCCGTATTTTTGAGAATAGACAGTGAACTTGCAGACAAAAAAAATAAATCATAAACTTATATAATGTTTTATAAGTTCAACAATACTTTCATATTGATTTATAACAAAAACAACTGTAATAGAAACCACAAGTCCAAATATAGCCTTCGATAAATCTTTTATTAAATGTTTATATACTTTCTTTTCGGTGATAAAGCGCAATCTGTTGTAAAGTGCAATTTCTCTGCCTGCCAACATCCCCAAAAATACCCAAGTAGTAGACATTGGAATATTATTTACATTTTGAAAATATAAAAGTATTAATGCGTATACGCAATCTATAATAGTTGCACTTCTAGGGTCTTGAGTATTTGTTTTCAATTTAACTATATTTTGAATTTCTCCGCCTCTTTTACAACACAATATAAAAAGTAAAGCCAAAAATACCGATAGGCTTAATATAAGTTGAAATAAAGTTAATTTTCTAGGTAGATATATAAACAATACAGCTCCATCTTGCAATAACCAAGCACTCCATAAAAAAGCAGTAGAAAGCCATTTTGCAACAATCCAAGGTGTTGAAATCGGTTTATTTTTCATATATAGAAATATTTTTTCAACTCTGCGTGCAATAAAGAAATATAAAACCAACGAAACAATTAAAGCTGATACATAACCAACAAAAGACTTTGCAATCATTAAACCAATAACGGTGTTTGACGAAAAAACACTTACAATTAAAAAAGCAGTTGCAACAGGAATACCTTTTTTTGTTAAATATAAAAGCACCAACGGGGGTAATATATGCCACCAATAAAATGTTTGAGCATGTGGGATTCTATCCAACCTTCCAAAAGCCATATCCCCATCATTTACAATCCAACCGATTGTAAAAGTTAAAACCATAACAAAACCGACATAAAGCCATATCTGCCAGACGGGTCTATTTTTTGTAGTATTTAAAAAAGTACCCAAAGTTTGTATAGCATCGTTAGAAACACAAGCATAAAGGGACAATAAAAACCCTGTAATCATAAATATGAAGCTTGGTGTAATTTCTATCATAAAACCTTCAAAATAAATTATACATCAAGTGAATTCATTATTTCATCGCTTGCTTCAAAATTTGAATATACATTTTGAACATCATCATGTTCATCCAGTTTTTCCAAAAGAAGAACTACCTTCTTTGCAATATTTACGTCAGTTACTTCGTTAGAATTGGATGGAATTCTTGTAAGTTCCGAGCTTTTTAATTTATAACCCAACTTTTCCAATCCTTCTGCTGTCATTTGCAAATCTTCGGTTGTTGTTTTAATTTTATAATCACCATCTTCTTCATCTTCCCATACATCCATAGGATCAAATTCCATACAATCTTCAAAAAGCTTATCAAAATCAAACATTTTGACTTCTTCTTTAGAACGTTTATTGGCTTCAACAGGTTTATCAATTGAAATTAATCCGCAAGGCTCAAATATCCATCCTACACAACCTGTTTCACCCAAATTTCCACCGAATTTAGTAAAATAACTTCTAATGTCTCCTGCTGTTCTGTTTCTGTTATCGGTTGCCGCTTCTATAAATATTGCGACCCCACCCGCACCGTAACCTTCATAAGTAATTTCTTCGAAATTATCACCCTGAGCATTTCCACAACCTTTATCAATAGCTCTTTTTATTGTATCATTTGGAAGTCCGCCGGCTTTTGCTTTTTCAACAGCAGTTCTCAATCGAAAATTACCATTTAAATCTCCGCCGCCAATTTTTGCAGCTATAATTATTTCCCTTGAAAATTTTGCAAAATTAGCACCTCTCAGTGCATCTGTTTTTGCTTTTTTATGCTTTATATTTGCCCATTTTGAATGCCCTGACATATTCAGTTCCTTATCTTATCTTTTTCTTAATTAAATCATGAGGATAAGGAATTATCAAGAATATTAGTTTCTTTTTTATTTTTAAATATTTTTCTTTTTGTTAAAATAAACTTATGCAAAATGAATTATCAAGAATAGATTATATAAGAGAATTAATAGCGGATTGCAGATATGATGATGCAATGGAGATGTTATCCGTTGCAACCGAAGAAGAACCTGACAACATCGATTACAACTATGAATTAGCCAGAATATTTATGGAGTTGGGTAATTACGCATCAGCAATTTCTAATTTAGAATTAGTAACAGAAAAAACAAGAAATCATCTGCTTTTTTATATGCTGGGTGAAGCCTATCAAGCTGACGATCAAATAGATAAAGCAATTGGAGCATATTTAAAATCCATAATGCTAAATGAAAAATTTGCACTAAGTTATAAAAAATTAGGGATTCTTTTTCTCGGAAGAAATGATAAAATTTCTGCCGTTGAATATTTTGAAGACTATCTGAAATTAGACATACCTGAAGATGAAAAAGAATCGGTAAGAAAAATTTTAGATAGGATTAAAAAATGACAAAACAAGTTAAAATTTACACTCTCGACTATTGTCCTTTTTGTCAAAAGGCAAAAATATTCTTAGATGAGCACAAAGTAAAATTTGAAGAAATCTCTTGCGAAGAAAATGAAGACGAAATGAGAGAAGAACTCACAAAAGAATACAATCTTCCCTATCTTGCCACATTTCCTCAAATTATAATTGATGGCAAAAATATTGGCGGATATACGGATTTAGTTGAAAAATTTCAAAATAATGAAATTTCTTTTGATTAAAGATACTTTTTAATATTAGAAGTTATGGCAGACTTTGCAAGCATCCCTACCATAACTTCTTTTACTATGCCTTCTTTAAAAACCAAAATGCTCGGTAATGCCGAAATACCATATTCCTTAGCTGTTTCCATATTTTTATCCGCATCAATTTTAACAAATTTAACGTTATCTTTAAATTCACTCTGTAATTGTTCTAATACCGGGGCAAGTTTTCTGCAAGGTCCGCACCAAGGAGCCCAAAAATCAACTACGACAGGAACATCTGATTTAATTACAGTTTGTTCAAAATTATTATCATTTATTTCTAAAATTTCACTCATGAAAAACTCCTTATTTTCTTGTATGATTATACCATGGATATTGATAAAATTTTTTCTATACTAAAAAATGATTTTGACAAAAATCGTCTAGAACATAGCGAATTTGTAGACTTTATGGAAAACATAAAAGATCCATATTTAGTTCTAATTTGTTGCATTTTATCTTTAAGAACAAATGACAAAACTACAATCAAAGCAACAAAAAGAATGCTTGAACTGGGAAAAACTCCTGAAGAATTTTCAAAATTAGATATTGAAACATTATCAAAAGCAATTTATCCTGTCGGTTTTTATCAAAATAAAGCTGAACAAATAATTAACCTTTCAAAAATTCTCATCAAAAATTACAATTCAAAAGTTCCCGATTCGATTGATGAACTAATTAAATTTAAAGGCGTTGGAAGAAAAACCGCCAATCTCGTTATGACAAAAGGATTTAATATACCTGCAATTTGTGTTGATGTTCATGTACACAGAATTTCAAACAGATTAGGATACGTTAAAACCAAAACACCCGATGAAACAGAATTTGCTTTAAGGAAAATTCTTCCCAAAAAATATTGGATTGATTTTAATACACTCCTTGTTACGCTAGGTCAAAATATCTGCAAACCGCAAAAACCGAAATGTAAAGATTGTTCAATTTCAAAATTCTGTGCCAAAAACATTAACTAAATTTTGAGTTCATTTATAACTTCATCAAGATGTTCTATATTTGCCGATATTATATTACTGTTTTTAACCCTAAATACAAGTTTTCTGTAACATCCAACCGTTATAACTTTGTCATTTAAAAGATTTGATATAAATTTTTGGGCTGCAATATCGTCAACCTCTCTTGCGGTTTTATAAAGCTCATGAACTTGAGTTAACATAAATTCTTCATGAGACAGTGCCGTTGAAAATATATCAGAAACATTTATCCAATCAACCGAAGGTTCTTCGATTTTTGAAAAAGTTAATTTCTCGTCTCTTAAAATTATATAATCATAAATTTTCTGTGCACAATCTAATTTTTCAGATGCTTTATGCTTCATAAATTTTGAAAAACCGTTCATCGCTATTTCATCAAAATATGTAGACATAGCAAAATATAAATATGCACTATAAAATTCATGATTGATTTGTTTATTAAATGCTTGTATCAATTTAGTTTCCATCTTAAAGCCCCTTATATTTCAGTTTTCGTTACCCAGCCACCGTCTTTATTGCAATATAATCTGATATAAAAACCTTCACTGCAGTTACATTTAATTACCATTTCAGGAGTTTCACCGGCTTTTAAAAACTTCTTCTTTGTATATTTCTTATCTTTTGAAATAGCTTCAACAAATTCTATATGATGTTCATCGGTCATTCCATGATTAATTTTTACAGTTATAATTTTTGACCCGTCATTATTTTCAATTGTTTCAACATGTGCAAAATGTGCATTTTCGCTTGTTGCTTCGTGTTCGACTAAAAGTTTCATATCTTGTCCGCAACAAACCAAAGTCCCTGCTCCTTCATGATCAATCTCTACAAGATTATTACAAATTTCACACCTGTAAAGCTCTAATAATTTTGTCATTTTTTCTCTCCTTTAATTTATCTTGTTAAATTTTTGCACAGTATAAAATTAAAAAAAATTAGCAACTTTGGCTAAGTCTGAATATTTTTAAAAAATATGATATAATACAATCATAATTTACGGAGATTGATATGGCTCGAATACTAATTTCAATGAAAGATAATTTTTTAAAAACAATAGATGAACTTGCAAATAAAGAACAAAGGACTCGCTCGGAATTTGTTCGTGAAGCATTAAGAGAATATATCAAAAAATCTTCAAGAGTAGCTCCAAAAAATGCTCAAAAAAATGCCGATATTCTTGAAAGCTTACTTGAATAAATTACATCGCCCTATATTTTGCAAGACTTATTAAATATACTTGAAGCTCTAAGGGTTCCAAAGAGATGTTTATTTTATTTTTTTCAACTCTGGCTTGCTTTTTCGCATTAATTATTGAAAATAAATAATCTTTCTTCAAATAATCCGACTTAATAGTTGCATTCTGACTATTGTTTTCATCCAAAGAGCCAACTACAATCAATTCTCTGTCAAAACTTTTAATTTTATATCCAAAAACTTTATCATTGTTAGTTTTTAAAAGTGAAAACGTACCATCTTTTATTAAAGATGCATTCCTTTTTTTAAAATCTATTGCTTTTAAATATTGATTTCTTAAATTAGGATAATTACCTGCCGGTCTTGCAGATAAATTAAAAATATCAAACATGCCTGAATGAACAAAATAATATTCATCATCCGTATGAGTTCTTCTGGCTTTTTTGTTTTCATAAGGATACGTATAATCGTCGCCTGTTGAAAAACCGTCAAGAAAATAAGCATTTTGTTTCAATGTAGCATTTAACCACAAAACCATATTCCAATAATTTAGACCCTTGAGTATTGGGGCTTGTTGGTCATGAGTTGCAATTGCCGACATAATTGAAGCATCTTTATTTTTATTCAAAATTTTTAAATTTTTTTCAATCTTCAAATCAAATTCTTTTTTTGTTTTAATGTTTTTAAAATTGCTCCAAGAACCGTAATAGCAATCAAAACCGGCAGACAATAACTCATCAATCGTTGCATAATGCCCTATTATACCCAATGCAGGATTTGTCCAATCAGGACTTGCCTCCGCTAAAAACAAAAAATCATTATTCTTGTTTCTTGCGTAATCAATTATATTTTTCCAAAAAACATAAGGCTTTATCGCAGCAACATCAGCTCTAATTCCATCAAAACCCAAATTTTGAACTAGATCAACAAAGCTTTTAAAATTATCCAAAGTATCTTCATTTAAAATTCTGTTTCTGTCATAAATCCTAAACAACCGCACATCTGTCCAATCAGCAGGTGCATAAGTCTCATTATTTCTATCTTTTAAAAACAAAGAAGGCTTTTTTAAGCTTAAATCGAAAGAACCGCAACTCGGAAGATCAACTATCACCTTAAATCCCAAGCTATGAGCATAATTTACAAAATCTTTTGCCTCATCATATACTGAAATTTCATTTGTTTTATCGTCCAAAAAAGGGCTAATTTCAGTAAAGCTATCCATTGCATACAATGAACCTGCCGTTCCCAAGGCCTTCAGTTTACCTGTTTTTGTAATAGGAAGAACATAGAGCGTATTTATCCCTTCATCTTTCAAGTTCTTCAATCTATCTTTGGCATTAACAAAAGTTCCGGGTATGTCTCCGTCATCAATATCAATAATTCCATCCGAATTTTTATCCACTGCACCAAAATTTCTTATGTTTATTGCATAAATTATAGCTTCATTATTCTTAAAAAGCTCTCTTATGCCTTTAGACTCATTTTGTGCAAAAGCGGAAAAACAAAACAAAAATAAACTAACCAATCCGATAATAATTCTAACTCTTTTCATAATATAAAAGTATATAGTAAAAATAATTTATTGTATAATTTATAAGTAGTATGTTTAAACGGAGTTTTATGAAAAAATTTTATAATATTTTTAAAAATGAAGACATTTTTCATTCCTCAAAACCTGCGGCAATAAGTGCTTTTCTATTAGTAGCAATAATTTTAACTGCATTGTTATCAATCAGATATTATCTTTATCAAAATATAATTTCAAATGGAATTGCCCAAAAAACAATATATGCAAAAAACAGCTTTGAAGTTGTAGATAAACAAAGAACAGAACTAATAAAACGTGAAGTTGCAAATAAAATACGTCCGGTAGTAGCTCCCGTTGAAGGAGATTATATAAAAATAGATCTCCAAAAAGTAACAGATGATATTGAAAGAATAAAAAAAGAAAAAACAACATATCAAACAAAGCAAAAAGAACTTTTTGATCTTCTTGAAATTAATGACGCCGAAAGAAAAAATAAGGCTGTTGCCTTTATTTTATCTACTTCGGAAGCAAATTTAACCTCTGCCTTTACAAACACCAAATACATTCTAAACGAACTACTCAACATAGGCTTTTTTGACACTGATGTATCAAACTTTATAACAGATAGCTATATCGATAAAACCCTTGGGGTTCACGTTAAAAAAAATCAATACCCCCTAATTATGGGTCTGATTGAACACAGTGTTATTCCAAACCTGATAATAGATGAATATGCAACGGAAATTGCACGCAAAAACGCAAAAAATGCCGTTAAGCCTTATGTTGTTTCGTATAAAAAAGGGGATAAAATTTTAACCCTCGGAGAAAAAGTAACCCAACTCAAAAAAGATGCCCTAAAACAATCAGGCTACAATGCTTTTGAACTCAACAGAGAAGGAGTAATTGGTATTTTCGCCCTAGTGTGTCTTTCTATGTATTCGCTTATGCTATACATAAAAAAATACGAAAAAAAATATTACACACCCCGTTATATGTCTTATGTAGCCATGTCATCAATCCTGCTTACTTATGTATGTATATTAATTTCTAATTCGGGGTATGTTTCGAATTATTTAATGCCATTTGTAGCTTTTACAATGATACTTGCAATTTTTACAAATCCGATTTTATCGTTTCTGGTTTCAATATTAATGCTTGGAATATTATCTGTTACATTATTTTTTGATTCACAAATCTTTTACGTGTTTATTTGTGCAATTTTATCCTCAAGTTATTTAATTTCAAAAATGTCATACTCGAAAAGATTTGACATTATTTGGTGCGGTATGCAAGCCGGAATAGTTATGTTTTTTGCAATGTTTTTTGTTTCTTTATTTGAAGTTCAATCAGAAGCTTTTACGAGGTTAATTCATCTTCAAACACAAAATCCCATTTTGGGTATAATAAACGGACTTATTTCATCAATGATTGCAATGTTTTTAATTCCCATAATTGAAAAAATTTGCAAAATTGTATCCCCATACGCCCTAATTGAACTTGCCGATCAAAACCAAGAACTTTTATCCAAAATGAGAAGTTCTGCCCCGGGAACATTTCACCACTCCCTTATGGTTGCAAACCTTTGTGAAGCGGCTGCCGCTGCAATAGGAGCAGATTCAATTTTAGCTCGTGTCGGGGCTTTTTATCACGACATAGGAAAACTTCAAAGACCATTGTTTTTTATTGAAAACCAATCATATTTCGGAGTCGAAAATCCGCATACAACGCTTACTCCAAGACAAAGTAAAATGGTTATAACATTACATACCAAAGATGGCGTTGAAATGGCAAAAAAATACGGGCTTCCTCAAGTTGTGATTGATTTTATTCAACAACACCACGGAGAAAGTCTAGCCGGATATTTTTATAACAAAGCCATAGAACAAGAAGGGGCAGAAAACGTACAGGAAGGTCAATTCCGCTATCCCGGGCCAAAACCTCAAACAAAAGAAACTGCCATTTTAATGCTTGCAGATGCTCTTGAAAGTGCTGTTCGATCCCTTAAAAAACCAACCCAAGAAGAAATTGAAGCAATAGTAAACAAAATTTTTACAGAAAGACTTAACGACGGACAATTATCAGACAGTCCTCTAACACTTAAAGACATTAAAATAATCGCAATGACATTTAACAAAATTCTTCGTGGTATGCAACACGAAAGAATTAAATATCAGGAAAAAGTAATAAATGAGTTGGCAAATAAAAACAAAATAACAATTCAAAACCCGACAGATGACGAGTTTGAGAAAAAAATTCAAGAACTTCAACAAAAAGCTCAAAAGAAAGAGGAAGATGAACAATAGCTTTACCTTGGAAAAAATCGACAATATTAATCTTAAAAAATACAATATTATTTTAAAAAATTACAAAACAGACATTAAAAAATTAATTAATATAGTGCTGAATTGCCCTGAATTAAAAACAAGCAAAATATTCTCGCCAAAAATTTCAAAAATAAGATTTGATGTTTCTTTTTGCAATGATGAAACAATTAAAAATATAAATAAAGAATACAGAAACAAAAATAAACCAACCGATGTAATTACTTTTTCTCTATTTTATGATGATATAAATTCAACAATATATAGAAAAACCGCTGAGCTTGGGCAAATAATAGTGTCTGTTGAAACAGCAAACAAACAAAAACAAAATAATGATTTAAGGAAAGAAATTTTAACCTTAATTTGTCATGGAATTTTACATTTAATAGGATTTGACCATTTAACAAAAAAAGATTACGATTTTATTGTAGGTGTTCAAAACAAAATCTTAGAGGAATTATGAACAAATTTCAATCAAGAAATTTTCAAAAAAGTTTATTATACGCACTGAATGGATTAAGATTAGCTTTTCGCTCTCAAAGAAACTTCAGAAAACATCTTTTGATTGCTTTTTTGACTTTTTCGGTAGCATTTTTCTTAAGAGTCTCTATTGTTGAATTTTGCATAATAATTTTTGCAAATACTCTCGTACTTGTTATGGAAATGATTAATTCGGTTGTTGAATTTGTAATTGACGCATATTATAAAAACAAATGGGCAAAACTGGCAAAACTTTCAAAAGACATAGCTGCAGGTTCTGTTCTTTTATCTGCTAGTGCAAGTGTCATTATATCTTTTTTAATATACGGAAGTAAAATATATGAGCTATATTACAAATAAGAAAGGCAAATATGGATAAAAATTTTAAAACTTTAGCACCAAATTATTTTAAAGAAGGATATTCATGCTCAGAATCAATTGCAAAAGCCGCAGTAGAACTTGGTTTAGCAGATGATAATTTTGTTTCAATTGCAACAAGTTTTTCAGGCGGAATGAGTGTAAGATGCCTATGTGGTGCCGTTGCGGGTTCACAAATGGTTCTAGGGCTTCTGCACGGTAAAAACCAAGATAACTGTGCAAGAAGTCTTGCAAAAGAATTTTATGAAAGATTTACAAAAAATCACAAAGTTGCTTGTTGCAAAGTACTTTCTGCAAACTTTAAGGACTTTCATTCTCCGGAAAGAAAAGCTCATTGCACAAACATAGTAGAAGAATGCGGAGAAATACTTGACGAAATGTTATCTGAAATTAAATCCGAAACATTAATTACTAAATAAATCATTCTAGTTTTAAGCACAAATCATATACTTCATTCTTGTTCACATTAAACAATGAAGATAAAATTTTTGATATATCTTTATTGCCATATTTTAATGCCTTTAGTTTCTTAATTTTATCTGTCAAATCCGACTTTGACTTTGCCTTATCCTTATATAACATTAAAACAAGTTCACCCTTTAAAATATTATTTTTATAATATTCAATCATATCTAAAACGCTTAAAACCTTGATTTCTTCGAATTTTTTAGTTAATTCTCTACCTAGTGCAATTTTTTTATTAGGATAATCTTCTTTTATAATTTCAAGTGTCTCAATTAAGCGATTAGGGCTTTCATAAAAAACCAAATTTTCATTTTTATTTTTTGAAATTATTTCTTTAATTTGATTTTTAACTCTCGGCAAAAATCCAATAAATTTAAAATCCTCATCAATCCTTGGAATTGATGATAATAAAGCTAAAATTGCACAAGCGCCAACGATTGGAATAACTTTATAACCAGCTTTTTTAACAGCCTCAACCAAAACTGCCCCAGGATCAGATATTAAAGGAGTTCCCGCATCCGACACCAGTGCTATTGATTTTCCTTCATCTAAATACCCCAAAAAAAGCTCAAGACGAGAATTTTCACTATATTTATGATAACTTATCAATTTTGTTGAAATTGAATATTTTTCTAATAGCACACTTGTGTTTCTAGTGTCTTCCGCTGCAATTATATCGACGTTTTTTAAAGTATCCAATGCCCTTAATGTAATATCATCAAGGTTTCCTATGGGTGTTGCAACAACATATAGAGCATTTTCTATATTATTTGCCAAGTTGTACCTTCTTTAGAGTCTTTTAATTGGATTTTATAAGCCAATAATTTATCTCTTATCTCGTCAGATTTAGCCCAATCTTTGTTATCTCTAGCTGTTTTTCTGATTTTAATAATTTCATCAATTATGTTTTTCTTATCGATTGACTTATCAATATTAAATTCTTCATATAATGGTTCAACTATTTTTTCTAATTCTTCATCAGAAACTTCCCTTTGAGATAATGAAAAATCAAACCCTAAAACTGAACCCAGGTAAGCTAGCGTATTAGCACTAATTTGTTTATTTTCATTTTTTCGCACTTTATCTGCTAATTTAAATAAAATTGCAAGTGCTTTTGAAGTATTTAAATCTTCATCCATTGCTTCTTCAAATTCTTTTATAGCTTCACTATCGTATTCATCGCCTAATTCAATTCCTGCAATAGAATTAATAAGTCTTTTTGCTCCGCTTGAAGCACCGGATAGTGCTACATCATTAAATTCAACAGGCATTCTATAATGATTAGTTAAAATAAATAATCTTATTGCATTTGTGTCATAAGTTTTTAATACATCATCGATAGTTAAAAAATTATTCAAAGATTTTGACATTTTTTCTTTATTGATAGTAACAAAACCGTTATGCATCCAATATTTTGCAAATTGACATCCGTTAGCACATTCTGATTGAGCTCTTTCATTTTCATGATGAGGGAAAGCTAAATCGGCTCCGCCTGCGTGGATATCAATAGTATTACCTAAATGTTTTTTGCTCATAGCAGAACATTCTATATGCCAGCCGGGGCGACCTATGCCCCAAGGGGATTTATAGCCGTGAACTTCATCTTTTTTCCAAAGTGCAAAATCAAGAGGGCTTTCTTTTTTATCATTTGTTTCTACTCTTGCACCGTTTAACAAGTCTTTTATGGGTTGGGAAGATAATTCACCATATTTTTTATATTTTTCAACTCTAAAATAAACATCTCCGTCAATTGCATAAGCAAAACCATCTTGCTCAAGTTTTTTAACCATAGCAATCATCTCACCCAGCGTTTTAGTTGCACGAGGCTCAATATCAGGCTTTAGGACATTTAAATTATTCATTGAATTTATAAAAGATTTATAATATCTATCAGTAATTACTGAGGGTTCAACCCCTTCATTTTCTGCTTTTTTAAGAATTTTATCGTCAACATCGGTTACATTTCTGCAATATGTAACCTCATAACCTTTAAATTTTAAATAACGATATAACGTATCCCAAGTAATATAACATCTTGCATGACCTAAATGTGCATTATCATAAACAGTAGGCCCGCAAACATACATTTTAACTTTGTTTTGTTCAATTGGTTCAAATTCTTCAATTTTATTTGATAAAGTATTATAAATTTTTAACATCTTTTTTCCCTCAAAAAGATTTTACTATAAATAATTTCATAGTAAAATAAGTAGGTTGAATAAAAGTATATGGGGCAAGGATATGAAAAATACTGTTGTAGTTGGAGCTCAATTTGGAGATGAAGGAAAAGCTAAAATAACTGATTTATTAGCTTATGAGGCTGATTTTATTACTCGTTTTCAAGGAGGCTCAAACGCAGGACACACTGTTGTTGCTAACGGTAAAAAATATGCTTTTCACCTTGTTCCGTCAGGAATTTTATATGAAAATAAAATCTGCATGATAGGTGCAGGCTGTGTTATTAAACCGGATGACCTTAAAAAAGAAATTGAAGATATTATATCTCAAGGAATAACAAAAGAACATTTTGAAAAATGTCTTAAAATATCTCCTCTGGCTCATATTACAATGAAATATCATACAGATATTGATGGATATAGCGAAAATTCACTTGGTAAAAATAAAATTGGAACAACAAAAAAGGGTATTGGTCCGACTTACACTGATAAATACAAGCGTGCAGGAATTAGAGTAGAAGATTTATTCAATAAAGAAACTCTATCAAAAAAATTAGATATTATTCTTCCAACTAAAAATAAAGAACTTGAATTTGTTTATAATTTAAAACCATATACAAAAGAAGAAATTTTATCCGAATGCGAAGAATATAGAAAAATTTTAGCTCCTTATGTTGATTTTAATTGGCAAGAAAATTTATTAAATATCAAAAACAATAAATCAATTCTTTTTGAAGGTGCTCAAGGCGTTATGCTTGATGTTGACTATGGAACATACCCTTATGTAACTTCATCCAATCCTATTGCAGGTGGGGCTGGAGTTGGAGCTTCTGTTGGTCCAATGAGTATTCAAAGAGCAATCGGTGTATTTAAAGCATATATGACAAGAGTTGGCGAAGGTGCTTTTATAACAGAACTTGACAATGAAACAGGCGAAAAATTACGCTCAGTTGGCGGAGAATTTGGCGTTACAACAGGCAGACCTCGCCGCTGCGGTTGGTTTGATGCAATTAGTGCTAAATATGCGGTTTTAGCGGGTGGTTTGTCAGAGATTGCACTTACCAAATTAGATGTATTAGACACTTTTGATGAAATAAAAGTTGCAATTGCATACAAAAATAAAATCACAGGAAAAACAACAACACAGTATCCAACTGATGTTTTCACACATTACGATTGGGAGCCTGTTTATGAAGTTCATAAAGGCTGGAATTTTGATATTTCAAAATGCAAAACCTATGATGAGCTTCCTCAAAATGCTAAAAATTACCTAAAGCGACTAGAGGAACTTTTAGGAATTAAAATAACCATAATAAGTGTTGGACCCGATAGAGAACAAACTATATTTATTTAATTTATAATTTTTAAGTACTGATACAATTTTGGAATTTTTGTTTCGTCAGTTTCCAAACTATCAATTATTTTATTTTTCATATACAACAAACTTTCACTATCATCGCAAAAATATAATTGCCAAGGTGAAATGTCTAGTTTTTTTGAAATTGCAACAAGATTTTCACATTGCGGATAATTATGACCAGATTCAATTCTTGAAAGACTCTTCACTTCAATATTTACCAACTCAGCCAATTGTGCTTGAGATAAACCTTTTTTCTTTCTATAAAACTTAATTTTTTCACCAATAAACTTTTTTAAATCAACCGCATTAAGATTCTGCATAATTTCCCCTTTTTTTAAAATATTAATTTTAAGTCGGGTACATAAAAACTAATTTTAAATAAGAGTATTAACAACAATTATTATATTGATGACGGTAAATGTGCAGATTGTCCGGCAGGAAAAATTTGTGACAGAAAAATC
>CALVGZ010000004.1 GCA_944327225.1 Candidatus Gastranaerophilales bacterium
TAGCTGACGGTGTCGGGCTTGGTGTAGCTGACGGTGTCGGGCTTGGTGTAGCTGACGGTGTCGGGCTTGGCGTAGCTGACGGTGTCGGGCTTGGTGTAGCTGACGGTGTCGGGCTTGGTGTAGCTGACGGTGTCGGGCTTGGTGTAGCTGACGGTGTCGGGCTTGGCGTAGCTATCGGTGCTGAAGGTGTATTTGGTGTATTATTTCTCGGGGTTTGTGTCATCTTTAATTCATCATGGATATAAGCTACGTTTTCAAGCTTAATAATTTTGTCATCACTACTTTGCATAATATCTTTTATGGGTAAATTAAATAATGCATCGGTATCGGTTAATTGGTCGCCATATTGTGCGTATAAAGCGGGATTGTTTTCTACTATTTGTTGAATTGCACTAGCTCCAAGGGCTTCAAGACTTGAAGCATCGCCTTGTTCTCTTGCTTCAAGAATTGCAGATTTTAAATCAGTATCATCATATCCGATATATGATAGTAAATCCATTGTAGTTTCAATATCTACAGTGTTTGTATCTATTGATTCTTCAAGTGCGTGTAAGTACGTTATATCATCACTTGCAAGGTCATATTTTTGTTGTGTTGCAATTTCCATTGCTTTTTCTTCACTTAAGCCATTTTCAGAAAGATATGAAAGGGCAACATCCGGACACATTAGAGAAATTTTTCCGTTTGTTGCACTTTCCAATATTAAATCAAGTGCGTTTTCAAGATTTTCATTTTCATAGTTAAATATGTCATTATTACCTTCTTCAAGCCACAAACCATGTAAAATTGCGGCACCTGCTTGTGTATTTAGGGATTCAATTCCATAGTTTTCACAGATTGCTTTAGCAATTTCTTCTCTTGGGTCATTTGCGTTTTGTATATCAATTTCAATTTCATTTTGAGCGGATTCAAATATTATGTTTCCTGTAAAGCTATCAGCTGTAGCATTATCATCTCTCAGTAGCGAAGCAATTTCGGGAGCAAAAATCATTTCTTGAGGATGTTCAATTGAAAAATCCGTTGCATAAATGAGTTCGGGGGGAATTTCATCTGTTCTGCAATCTGCTGCAAATTGTTCATATTGAGAGTTTGAATATTTTTCTTGAATTGCTAATAAACTGTTTCTGGCAGTATCGCTTATATCATAGCTATCTACGTTTATTTCTTCACCATTTAGCATATCGGAAATTATATCAGGTACAATATCTTCATCTTCTTGGGTTTCTATTTCAATATCTTCTCCTATTTGTTGAGCAAGATAGGTTCTGTTGATATCATCTATCATCCATCTGTTATGATCAACTGTTGACCAAGCAAGAGTATTTTTTTCTTGCTCGTTTAATTCTCTGTCATACAATCTGAATATTTGTTCCATCTGGTTCCCGTTTTCATTTGGTAGTGCAATGTTAAACCAGTTTCCTAAATTTTCTCTTGTTGTTGTTTTTCCATCATCGTAATCGTCTTTTAAAATTACAGTGAGTGAGCTTCTATTGTTGTCTAGCCTTTCTTGTCGGGCTTCAAAAGCTGAACTATCGGTTTGTGCGGTTTTTTGCACAGATGTTTTTCCGCTTTTAGTTTTGGATATAGCATCAAGCATTTTCACCAGATTAACATTAATTCCCATAATAAAACCTTCCTTGAATTTTATGTTACATTTACATGTATCCACGCAAGAAGTTTCTTAAAACGATAAAACAAAAATACTTAATAAAAATTTACAATGCCATTAAAATTTTTCTTAAAATTCTTCTTGAAGTTTCAATCAGTAGAAGTTTTTTGATATTTTTATAATTAATTGATTTAAAACCTTTTGATAAATTAAGTGTGCGTACAAGAAGGATGATTTGTATTATATCTATTGTTGTTCTTATTATTTGACTGATTTTTATAAGTTTTTTATTTGTAATAAATGAAACAACTTTATTAATTTTTGTTATTGTTGTTTTGATTTGTTTGTTGATAGCAAGTATCATATTAAAAGTTAAAATAAGTTTTTCGTGTAATATTTTAACTTTTTTCTCTATGTTAATTATTTTTATAACACAAAGTGTTGTTAAAATAATTTCAAAAAATATTAAGGTTATGAAAACAAAATCTAGCATTAATGTATTATAATATATGTAGTTAAAAATCTCTATACGTAATAAGGATTATAATGGATTTCAAAACAGCCGTCATATTGCAAGGAAAAATATATAAATTATTAGAAAAATTCGGTATAGATAGAAATATTCATCTGGATTCTTTCATAGATAATAACATGCCTGATGTTATGTCAAGATTGCAAACTTATGCAAAAGATTATAAAATTGCAATTTCTTCTACAAATGGTAAAAGGACGGTTGTTGATTTAATTAATCATGTTTTATCCGAGGCAGAAAAAAGTTACATAACAAACGTAGTAAAATCAGGAAAAAAATATCCCGTTTTAACTTCAATAATTTTAGATTTATCAAGGACTTTTGATGTTTTTGGTAATGATTATGAAAAAGATTTTTACGTTATGGCAATGGATGAATTTGAGCTTGGCGGATATTTTAATTCTATGAAGTTTGATTATCTATTGTTAAATAATCTTTTTTGGGATCAGAAGGATAATTTTTCCTTAGCTGAAAAAAAAGAAAAAATTAGAGAAGCTCTTGTTTTAAATTCAAAAACAAGTTTAATCATTAATGCAGATGAGCCAATGTTTTTTAAGATCGATGAGTTTAAAAGCGATGTTGTTTTAAACAAAAAAAGAAATAGGTTTTATTTTGGTTTTGAAAAGATAGAATATAATGATGCAAGTGAGAAATATATTCAATACAATGATATTTTAAGATGCCCTATATGTGGTTGTAAGCTTGATTATAAGAAAAGATTTTATTCACATTTGGGGCAGTATGATTGTGAGTGCGGTTTCAAGCGTCCAAAGCTTGATATGAGTGCAACAGCGAAAGTTTTTTATGATTATATTTTTTTAAATGTTAATTACAATGATAATAAATATGCTTTTAAATTGCCTTTTGGCGGTGCATATAATGCTTATAATGCTTTAGCTTCTATAGCTTTAGCTTTTAACTTTGGGATAGATAGAAAAACAATAGCTTCTGCATTTGAAAGTTATTCTAATTTATGTTCAAGAGACGAAATTGTCAGATATAAAGGCAAAAATGTAAAAATTAAAATTATAAAAAATCCTGTTTCTTTGTCTGAAACAACCAGAGAACTTTTTGGAAATAAAAATTCAAAAGCAATTTTTTGTTTAAGTGACGAATTTGAAGACGGATTAGACACAAGCTGGATATGGGGAGCTAATCTGGAGTCTGTAAGAGGTTTTGAAAATAAGGTGTATGTTTGTTCAAACCGTTTTGATGATATGGCTTTAAGATTGAAATATGCGGGAGTTAATCCTTGTTTAATTATTATGGATAATTCTGTTAAAAATGCTATAAAGACTTGTTATTGGGACGCAGAAGAAGATGAAAACATAATAATTTTTGCAACTCCTTCAACTTTGGATGAAGTTTATCGTACATTAAAATAATGCAAAATATTGCAATAAATTTAAAAAAAGTATAATATAATAAAATCAACTATCCAGTGTCATGATATTTAAAAGTTTCTTGCCTCGGTGGTCTGATTTTTACTAATAAATAAGGAGACCTAAAATGTATCAAGATCAAACTCTAGTGTGTGAAGATTGCGGAAAAGAGTTCGTATTCACCGCAGGAGAACAGGAGTTTTATGCTCAAAAAGGACTCGTAAATACTCCAAAAAGATGTCCGGAGTGCCGTAAAGCTCGCAGAAAGAAATCTAGAAGAAAGATGTATGATGCGATTTGTTCACAATGTGGTGCTGAGACTAAAGTTCCTTTTAAACCTGTCGAAGGCAAAGAAATTTATTGTAAAGAGTGTTATGCAAAAAGACAAGAAGTATAAAAACAGGGCAAATTCAGCCCTGTTTTTTTGATTGTTAAAAAATTGCAAAATTTTCTCTTTAAGTTTATTATATATACATTATAAAGTTAAAAGGGAAAATGATGTCCTCCGGTCAATCGGTAATATCTGACAGTGAAAATATAATAGAAGCAACAGAAGATAATAAAACTAGGGTAGATAACACTAAATTAAAGGCTGTAATAAGAGCTTTTATAGCTAATATTGGTATAGCTCTTGTTAAATTTATTTGTTTTTTGTTTTCAAAGAGTTCTGCAATGTTAGCTGAGGCAATCCACAGTGGAGTTGATTCATTTAACAGTATTTGTTTATTGGTAGGTATAAAAAGAGGTTCTCGTCCTGCTGATAAGGAGCATCCTTTTGGATACGGACTAGAGGCTAATGTTTGGGCAATGTTTGCTTCGCTATTAATGCTTGGCGGTACATTTGTTGCAATTTTTCATGGGATAGATAAATTTTTTAATCCCCATGGAGCTGAGGAATTACTTAAAAATTACAATTATATTGCTGTCGCTTTAATAATAAGCATGTTCTTTGAAGCTTGGGCAGTGTCAAGTGCTACAAATGCCGTTTTGGATGAGGCTCAGATAGTTGAAAAAAATTTATTTAAGAAATTTTTTATTTCTTTAAAGTATATAAGAAAAGTTCAAAGTCCTACTACAAAATTTGTATGGTATGAAGATACCGCTGCTTTTTCTGGTGTTGCAATAGCTTTGATTGCTTTATCTGTTTCAAAGTTTGTTATGCCTGCTGATTTTGCTTATATTCCTGATGCTGTTGCCTCAATTATAATTGGTATAATTTTGTTTTGTCTTGCAATTTATTTAATTAGAAATAATGTAAGCAGTTTGACGGTACAAGCTGCACAACCAAGAATTGAAGAAATTATCAGAAATATTGCAGGAACAATTCATGGTATAAGTAATGTTGTCGAATTAAAAACAATGGATTTGGGAACTTCAGGTCTTGTTATAAATATGACAATAGAAGTTGATCCTCAAACTCAAATGAAAGATGCAGATGACATTGCACAAATGCTTGAAAGAAAAATAAAAAGTTATGTAAAAAATGTAAACCATGTAACTATAGAGCTTCAAGCCCATGATGAAGAAGATAATTGGGAAGAAAAGTTTGAAAAATTAATTAAAGAAGGCGAAAGAATAGGTACAATTGATAATCATGAAGCCACAATGTTATCTAATTTCTTTTCATTTGCAAATACAGTTGTTAAAGAAATTATGGTACCCAGAACCGAAATTTGTTTTGTGAATGCTAATCAATCAATAGATGAATTGTCGGAAATTATTATTTCATCAGGTCATACAAGGATTCCGATGTATGAAGATAATGTTGATAATTTGGTTGGTATGATTAATGCCAAAGATGTTTTAAAGGTTATTAAAAATAATAATGTTGCCGAAGATTTTTCAATTAAATCTTTAGCAAGGGACATTTTAATAGTTCCAGAAAATAAATTTATAAGCGATTTATTGTCTGATTTCATATCTTCCAAAAATCAAATAGCTGCTGTTGTAGATGAACACGGTGGTGTTGCCGGTATAGTAACAATAGAAGATATAATTGAAGAAATAGTCGGTGAAATCTACGATGAATTTGATAAGATTGAAACTCCGGAAATAGTTAAAATTGAAGATAATATATTGAGTGTATCGTCAAAAGCAAGTATAGAAGATATTAATGAAAAATACGATTTAGATATTCCGGATGAGGATTTTCAAACTATTGGCGGTTATGTTTTTGGACTTTTGGGAAGAGAACCGGAAATAGGTGATGTTGTGGAAGATAAAAATATAACATATACAATATTAGAGCTTGACGGAATTAAAATAACAAGAATTAGAATGCAAAAAAGCACACCTTTTGTTGATAAAGATGAAAATAATAAAAATACTGAGGAAGAAGAATGAAATTAACGGTTTTAGGCCCAGGGTGTTGGGGGCTTACAATTGCAAAATTGCTAAATAATAATTTTGAAGATATTGTTGTTTGGGGCAGAAGTCAAGATTTAACTCCGATGTTGGTTAATGAGAAAAGAATTGAAAAACCTCTTAAAATCGAATTAGATAAGAAAGTTCGGATTACTTCCGATTTGAAATTGGCATTGGGTGATGCTGATATAATTCTTCTTGTTGTTGCAACGTCAGGAATAAGAGCTGTTGCCGAGCAAATTAAGCAAGTGGGTTTAAAAGAAAATCAAATTCTTGTTAATTTATCTAAGGGGCTTGAATTACCATCTTTAAAGAGAATGTCAGAGGTTGTTTTAGAAGTTTTGCCTGATATTAAATTTGCTGTTTTATCCGGTCCTACATTAGCAAGAGAAATAATTGAAGGACACCCTACTCTTGCTACGGTTGCCTCATCTGATATGGTTATTGCAAAAAGAGTGCAAGAATTGTTAAATGTTCCTTCTAAATTTAGGTTATATGCTAATTCGGATGTTATCGGTGTAGAATTGGGCGGAAGTTTGAAAAATGTTATCGCTATTGCGTCAGGTTTTGCAAGTACTATGGGGCTTGGTGATAATTTAAGAGGGTCGCTTTTAACTCGTGGAATGGCTGAAATGGTTAGGGTTGGAGTTGCTCTTGGTGCAAAATCGCAAACTTTGTACGGTCTTTCGGGTATGGGGGATTTGATTGCAACCGCTTCAAGCCCTTATTCAAGAAATTATACGGTTGGTTCAATGCTTGCAAAGGGTAAAAAGATTGATGATATTTTGAATGAGCTAGGTTCTGTTGCAGAGGGTGTTAAAACTTCAAAAGCACTCTGCGAACTGGCTTCTAAATTAGGAATTGATGTCCCTGTTTCAAATGCTATTTATGAAGCTGTTTATACTGATATTACACCGAAAGAAATTTTGGATAAATTAATGAACAGACGTTTAAAGGAAGAAGATTAATGAAGAAAGTTTTTTCTTTAGTTATTTTATTTTTTGCGTTTTTAATATGCGGGTTTGCTTTTCAAGAGGTTCTGGATAATCAGAAGGTTTGTTTTGATAAAAAAACCGACCGATATACGCCGTATAGTGAAGGTTGCTATACTCTTGTTAAGAAAACAAATTCGGGCAGCGGAAATTATAGCGAATATTATGATGAAAATAATAATCTTTTTTATATGCCGTCTTCAAGTTATGAATTTTTTGCGGGAGAAAAGTTTATCGGTTTTAACAATGATGAATTAAAGTTTTATGAAATAAAAGGTAAAAATTCAAGACTTTTATCAAAAGGTGAGGTGAAAAACATTTTTCCTGATTATGAAATAATCTTAATTTCGGAGTTTGATAGGAATAAAAAATATAAATTAAAAAACTCACTGTTTAAATCGAAAAAAGTTCTTATTTTAAATGATACAAACAGGACTTTTCATAAATTTTTTGTTTATCCTGAAAGTTCAAGAAATTCTCTTGAAAAAGGTTTAAAAGAAGGAATGATAAAGTCATTAATTACCGTTTACGGCAAAAAAAATGTTCGTTTGAAACATTTTGGCGGGGATGAATTTGAAGTTGTTGTACAATAAATATATTGAAAAAAAGTGATATTTATGTTACAATAAAGTATTCTTGGAAAGGTTGTGTCTGATGTCTATTGTAACATTACTTGCCCGTCAAAATTTAATTGCAAGAAAAAATGATTTGCAATATCAGCTGTTGCAGGGTTCTTCTTTAAGAAGAAGCATGTTGGATAATGTTTCTTTTAGTGGTGGGTTTGATTTGGCTGATATAAGCCGACGTGAAAGTGCTTTGGACTTAGAAAATATTTCAGCTTCTAGCGAATTAATGGCTATAAATGCTGAGTTAAATGCGTTAAACAATTATTCTTTCGGCAGTAAAATGAATTTTTTAGCTTAAATTAATCAGTTCTTCGAAGGTTTTTATTATGTTTTGTTCACCGGTTGCAAGATTTTTTAGACTGTAGTAATTTTTGTTGATTTCATCTTCGCCTAAGATAACTGCAAAATTTGCTATTTTGGATGCTTTTTCAAGTTGTTTTGCAAATTTTCTTTTTTGTAGGTCAAATTCTGCACTTTTATTGTTATATCTTAATTTTTGTGTTAATTTCATGGCCTTTGTTGTGTCATTTGATACAACAAAAAAATCTATTTTTTTAGGTTTTACTTTTTCTGTCAGAGTATAAAGTCTTTCGACTCCCATAGCAAAACCAACGGCGGGTGTAGGAACTCCGCCAAGCATTTCAACGAGTCCATCGTACCTTCCACCGCCGCAAACTGCACTTTGAGAACCCAGAGATTCGCTTTTTATTTCAAAAACCGTACGATTGTAGTAATCAAGTCCTCTGACCAGCATTTTATTAATGGTGTATTTTATATTTAATTCATCAAGATAATTTTTAAGTTCACTGAAATGCTCTTTGCATTCATCACAAATATAGTCTTTTAATATAACTTTTTTTATTTCGTCTTTTTCAAAGATTTTTTGACAATTTTCATTTTTGCAATCAAGTATTCTTAATGGATTTTTTTCATATCGCATTTTGCAGTCGTTGCATAAATCTTTTAAATGAGGTGCTAATATTTTTTTAATTGATTCTCTGTAATCATTTTTGCATTTAGGACAGCCAAGAGTATTTAATTCAACCGTCAAATTTTTCAATCCTAATGATTCAAGAAAATTAATAGCGACACTTATAACTTCTGCATCTGCTGATGGTTCTTTTATTCCAAAAAGTTCAACTCCCGCTTGATGAAATTGCCTCTGTCTGCCGGCTTGTGGTCTTTCGTAGCGAAACATAGGGCCAAAATACCAAAATTTTTGAGGGGGGCTTTGGCGATTTAGATTGTGTTCAATAAAACTTCTAACAACTCCTGCTGTATTTTCCGGACGCAGTGTGATTGAGGTTTCGTTTTTTTCTGCTCCGCCAACTGAAAATGTGTACATTTCTTTATTTACTATATCGGTTGAATCCCCGACACCTCTGTTGAACAGTTCTGTTGCTTCAAAAATTGGGGTTTTGATTTCATTAAAGCCGGCATTTTGAAAAACATTTTTTGCATTTTCGAAAATCCACTGCCAAGTTGCTATTTCTTCGCCAAATATATCTTTTGTTCCGCGTTGAGCTTTTATCATACTTTTCCTTTAATAATTATATTTTAATTGTACTATAAAATTTTTTTATTTCCTTCTTAAATAACTTTCAATGAAACCATCAATTTCACCGCTCATAACATTATCTACATTAGCTGTTTCATAACCTGTTCTGTGGTCTTTTACCATTTTATACGGATGAAAGACATAAGAGCGGATTTGAGAGCCGAAATTAACATCCATAACTTCGCCTTTTATATCTCCTAGTTTTTTTTCATGTTCTGCCTGTTTAATTGCAAGAAGTTTTGAAGCCAACATTTGCAAAGCTGTTTCTTTGTTTTGGAGTTGCGAGCGTTGCTGTTGACACTTTACAACAATGCCTGATGGGATATGCTTTATTCTTACTGCTGTTTCGACTTTGTTGACATTTTGCCCGCCTGCTCCACCTGATCGCATAGTATCAATTTCAAGATCTTCAGGGCGAAGTTCAATTTGTGTTTCAAAATTTTCAATGACGGGTGAAACCTCAAGAGAAGCAAAACTTGTTTGTCTTTTGCCGTTAGCGTTAAACGGGGAAATCCTAACTAGTCGATGTACCCCTTTTTCTGCCTTAGCATAACCATAGGCATAAAGACCAGAAACTTTAATTGATGCAGATTTTATGCCGGCTTCTTCTCCTTCTGATTTGTCAAGAAGCTCGGTAGCGTACCCTTTTAGTTGTGCCCATCTTAAATACATTCTTAAAAGCATATCTGCCCAATCTTGGGCATCAACACCTCCTGCACCTGCAGTAATGGTTAATATTGCGTCTGATTTATCATATTCGCCATTTAACATATTTTCTAAATCAAACTTATCAAATTCTTTTTCAAGCTCTTTTAAATTTTCTAAACTTTCTTCTATTAGGCTTTTGTCATTTAATTCAAGTGCAACACAAGAATCATCCAAAATGTTTTTCCAAAAAGAAATTTTATCCAGTTTCGTTTTTATATCTTTTTGTTCTTTAAGAAGATTTGAGGCTTCTTTTTGATTTTGCCAGATGTTTTCATCTTTTAATTCGGATGTGATTTTATTAAGTGAATTTTCAAGCTTTTCTTTGTCAAAGACACCTTTCTATCGAATAATATCTTTTTTGAAGAACGCTGATTTTTTGTTTTATTTCATCTTGAATAATATTGTCGACCATAAATGTATTTTACTATAAAAATTTACTATATTTTAGATTTTTGATAAAATAGGCATGTATGAAATTATGAGGTTAGATATGGATTGCACTGTTGAGATTGAAAAGATAAAAACTAAAATTAGAGATGTTCCCGATTTTCCAAAAAAAGGAATTTTGTTTCGGGATATAACCACTTTAATTAAAGATAAAGACGCTCTTAGAGCAACAATAGATGTGCTATATGAAATTTTTAAAGATAAAAAAATTGATTATGTGGCAGGAATTGAATCAAGAGGTTTTATATTTGGCATGCCTTTGGCGTATAAGTTAAATTGCGGTTTTGTTCCGATAAGAAAGCCAAATAAACTTCCTTGTGAAGTAATTTCCGAGGAGTATGCCCTCGAATATGGAACCGACAGAATTGAAGTTCATAAAGATGCCTTTAAAAAAAGCGACAGAGTTTTGATTGTGGATGATCTTCTTGCAACGGGCGGTACTGCCGCAGCTGCGGTGAATTTGGTTTCAAAGTTGGCGGAAGTTGCAGGAATTGCTTTTGTTATTGAGCTTGAAGAATTAAAAGGAAGAAATAAGCTCCCAAAAGATATTGAAGTTGTATCTTTGGCAAAATATTAATGTTTAAAGATTTATATTTTAAAAACTAAATCTTGAGGTTTAGTTTTTTTGTTAATTTCCATCTTTTGATTGATGATGTAGCTATTATAAATAGTCTATATTATGTATGTGGAGGTTTAAATTTATATTTTAAATTTACTTTCAATTTTATGTGATGGTAAGAATAAGTTATAAGGACTTTTGGGGATGACACAAGGCATAGCTTCAAGCCTTAATTTGGTGCTTGCACGTGTAAATTCAATAGAAAATAATTTTACTGCACTTCAGGGAATATCGGATAAATTAAATTATGATGAAAGTGCCGGTGTGTCTGGTGTTGAAAATAAAGATTTTAAGACTATTTTAGAAGAAAAAATGAAAAAAAATAGTCCTGAAACGGAAAAGCTTCCGGAAGTAAGCAAAGAAACTATTTCGGATATTGTGGAGTCTGATAAAAAAGAGGCAATAAATTTAAAATCAAAAATTGATTTAAAGGCTCAAATGACTGATATTGACGAAATTGTTGAAACTTTTTCTTCAAAATATAATATAGATGGAGATTTTATAAAAGCTATAATTAAGCAAGAATCAGGTTTTAACCCTAATGCGACAAGCAAAAAGGGTGCAATGGGTTTAATGCAGTTGATGCCTTCGACAGCAAAAAGTCTTGGAGTTATTGATGCTTATAATCCTTGGGAAAATGTTGAAGGCGGGGTTAAATATTTAAAAGGTCTTTTGGATAGGTTTAATAATGATGAAAAGCTTGCACTTGCTGCATACAATGCAGGACCGAATGCCGTTAAAAAGTATGGTGGTATACCGCCTTATAAAGAAACTCAAAATTATGTAAATTCAATTATGTCGGCGTACGATAAGATAAAAGAGGCTAAATTATGATTACAAGAGGAATTGGAACAGTTGCAAAAGGTATGCAGGCATTGATTGATTTTGAAGACGTCACTGCTCATAATCTTGCAAACGTAACCACGACAGGTTTTAAGAGAACAAATATAACTTTTCAAGATGTCATGCAATCGCAGGTTCAAGCTAAAAATGCTCAGGGAAATTATAAAAATGTAGGTTCCTTGAGTTTGGGAGCGAGGACAGATAGAACTTATATCGATTTTTCTCAAGGTGGTTTACAAGAAACCGGCTATAAGCTTGATGTTGCGTTTCAGGGAGATGGTTTTTTCAAAATAAGACATCAGGATATTCCTGATAATGTTCCTTATGATGAAAATCATTATTATTATCAAAGAGTGGGAAATTTTGCACTTACGACCGATAATTATTTGGTAAATAAAGATGGTGATTATGTTATGGATGTTAATGATCGCAGAATTAGAATAACAAGAGATCCTGAAACGAATGATTTAAATGAAATGAACAGACTCGATCTTTCACAAGATTTGTTAATAGGTGAAAACGGGCAGATTGAATTGCTTAATCATAATTATAGGGCTTTTCTTCAAAAAATTCAGGTTGTAGATTTTGCCGATAAAACAAAAATTTCAGGAATAGGTGAAGGGAAGTATCTTCCAATATATGGGCAGGACCCCGGAAGGTATGTTAAAAACGATGGTACATACAGTTTGCAGCAAGGAATGCTTGAGATGTCTAATGCTAATACTATTGTTGAAATGTTAAATTCAATTAATGTTTCAAGAGGGTATGAATCTATGAGTACTATTTTAAAGCAAGAAAGTGAATCTTTGCAGCAAGCAATCGGGTTAGGTAATATTTCATCAAGGTAAAGGAGTTTATATTAAATGTTAAGAGCACTCACAACAGCAGCAACGGGTATGATAGCCCAACAAAATAATTTAGATGTTATTTCAAATAATATTGCAAATTTATCAACTTATGGATATAAAAAAGTTAGAGCCGAGTTTAAGGATTTATTAAGTCAAATACACAGGACTCCCGGGGCTCAAATGGGTCAAGGTACATATCAACCGGTTGGTATAGAAGTTGGACTTGGTGTTAAAACTGCTGCTACAACAAGAATTTTTACGACGGGGACGCTTCAATCTACTGACAGGCAACTTGATATGGCAATAGCTGGAGATGGTTTTTTTCAAATTACTTTAGATGACGGTTCTTTGGCGTATACAAGGGATGGTGCTTGGCAAATGGATGCAAACGGACAACTGGTAACATCTGACGGTTATCAATTACAACCACCTATAACAATTCCGGTAAATGCTAAAGAAATAACAGTTTCACAAGCGGGTATTGTTTCTTGTACAACGGGTACAAATTCTGAGCAAACTCAATTGGGTCAAATTCAACTTGTAAAATTTCAAAACCCCTCGGGTCTTATGGCGATAGGACATAATTTGTATCGTGAAACTCAAGCATCTGGAACTCCTTTGCAAGGAACTGCGGGGGAAGAAGGCTATGGAACTATTGAACAATGTTTTATAGAAGGTTCTAATGTGCAAACAGTTGAAGAATTAATAGGTTTGATTAAAACAGAACGTGCCTATGAATCAAATTCAAAAGTAATTACTGCAGGTTCTGATATATTGCAACAAACAAACCAGATAGTATAGGGTGAAAGATATGAAAAAGGCAGCTAAAAATTTAATATTTTCATTGTGTCTTGTTTTATTCGGACAGGCTGCTTTTTGTTATACTTTAACAAATGAAGAATTAGTAAAAATAATAAATCGAAACGTTACAAATGAAATAAAAAAATCTGTAATAAAATACTCTAATGATTATAAGATTAGTATTTCGGGTATTCCAAAAGAGATAGTTCAAACAAACGAGAATGTTTGTCCTAAGATTGAAATATTATCTCAAAATTCTAAATTTCAGCCTAATTTATATAAAAGAGTTGTAATTAAAGATTCAAGAAATAATATCATTAAGGCTTTTCCTATAAATGTTCAAACGCTTATTTACGCTAATGTTTTGGTAGCTTCAAGTATAATTCCGTATAATAGCGAAATAAGTTCAAAAAATACAACTCTTGAAAGAAGGGAAATCTCGAGATATTTGGGAAAAACTTTGGGTGATAATTCAAAAGTCTATGTTTCAACAAGGAATTATCCCAAGGGAAGCATTATTTTGTCGGATGCGATTAAGCAAAAAGCTTTGATTTTAAAGGATTCATGTGTTGATATAATATTTCTTTCGAATAACGGACTTAAAATAACTCTTCAAGGAAAAGCTTTAAAGGAAGGAGCAATGGGGGATACTATTCTTGTTCGTTCGAACAAATACAATAAGATTTATAATGCGACAGTAAGTTCTTCAAATGAAGTAACGGTAAGGATATAAGGATGATGAAAAAGTTAGCTTTAACACTGATTATAATTTCAACTTTAACGGCGGGAGCAGAGAGTCTTTTTTCTTTGAATGCGTCTCAAAATGCTGTAATAGAGCCTAGGGCTTTATATTCTTCAGTCAGAGCAAGGGGTGTCGGGGATTTGGTTTCAATTGTAATTGATGAAGCTCCTACCATGTCTGATTCAGGTACATATTCAACAACAAAGTCAAGTTCTTTGGCTGAGAATTTTACAAATGCATTGAATACAATATTTAAAACGAGTTTAAAAGGTGCTTTGGATGGTACTAACGGAACTTTGGATGTTTCAGGCGGCACACAGATGTCAAGAAGCATGGTTTTAACAGATACAGTTGTAGCACAGGTTGTTCAGGTGTTACCAAACGGTAATCTTCTGGTACAGGGTAAAAAGAGTTTGGTTAATCAAAACGAAAGAATCGATTTAATTATTTCCGGAATTGTTGATCCTAAATGGATAAATCAATCGGGAGAAATTTTATCAAGTCAGGTTGCAAATCTTCAATTTGCCATGAATGGTGCAGGCACAGTTTCTCGTGGTCAAAACGAAGGTATTTTGGATAGAGCGATTAGAACAATATTCTAAAAATAGGATGACGATAATGAAAATTAAAAAAAGAATGGCTTTTTTACTTTTGGCGGTTATGATGTTTATTGTACCCGTAACTCAGGTTAGTGCTATAACTGAGCAAACTCTAAGAATAAAAGACATAACCCATGTTAAAGGCATTAGGGAAAATCAGGTTGTAGGTTACGGACTTGTGGTGGGTCTTCAAAACACGGGTGATAACTCTCGTCATACACAGATGACAAGTCAGCAAATGCTTCTTGCATTGGGTACTGTTATTGACCAGTCAAATTATATTCAAAAAGGTACAACTGCCGCAGTTATCGTTACTGCTACTATTCCGCCTTTTGCAAAAGAAGGAGACAAATTGGATGTAACTGTTTCTGCAATGGCGGACGCAAAGAGCTTATCGGGCGGTGTTTTGGTTCAAACTCAATTAAGAGCTCCAAACGGTGAAATAGTTGCCGTTGCTCAGGGTCCTGTTACAGTCGGTGGTATAAGAGCTTCGCAAGGCGGTGCCAGTGCTTCAAAAGGTGTCACTACAACAGGCAGAGTTCCAAACGGTGCAATAGTTGAACGCGATATATTATCGACTATCGGTGATGAAACAACTCTTACTTTACTTTTGGATAAAGCAGATTATACTATGGCAAGTAGAATTTCAAAAACAATTTCAACCAGAGTAGCTCCTGCAAGGGCTTTAGACGGCGGTGCGGTTGAAGTTACCATTCCTCAAAGATACAGAAACGATAGAGTTACTTTTTTATCTTTAATTGAAAATCAAATTGTAGGGGCGGTAAGTGAAAAAGCTAAAGTTGTCGTAAATGAAAGAACAGGAACAATAGTAATAGGCGGCAATACTAGATTAATGCCCGCTGCTGTTGCTCATGGCGGAATAACCGTTACAATTATGGCAGAAAATAATGTTGTTCAACCAAATGCTTTTGCCGGCGGTAATACTGCAATTGTTCAAAATGCTCAAATTGAAATAACAGAAAAGCAAGGTTCTTTGATTCAAATGGAAGCTAATTCAAGTTTATCCGATCTTGTTAGTGCTTTGAATAATATTGGAGTTACACCTATGGATTTGATTGCAATTTTACAGGCACTTTCATCAGCGGGTAGTTTACAGGCTGAGTTGGAGGTTATATAGATGAATAATTATGTGGGAAGTATAGGCTCAAGTTACATGCAAAACAGTTCGGATTTAGCTGAAATTGAAAACATAAAACGTGGGGCAAAAACTGAAAAAGAACAATTAAAGCAGGTTGCAAAGGAATTTGAATCCATATTTGTAGCAAAAATGCTTAATGAAATGGAAAAAACAGTAGACAGAGAAGGTTCATTGTTTCAAGAATCCAAGTACATGGATAATTTAAAATCGTTTATGTATAACGATATAGCACGTACAATTGCAAATGATCCAAAATCAAGTATTGGAATTGCTAAACAAATGTATGCACAACTGGAAAAAACGGTTAAAGGGTAAAAAACGTGGATATTAATAATAATTCAAATATAAGTTCTTTGGTTTCTTCGTCTATTTCGAAATTAAATCTTAATACCGCAAATCGTGCTTTTGAAGCTTCAAAAAGTGAGTTTGAAAATAAAGAAGGCTCGGTTGAATCTTTTAAAGAGCAGGATATTGCTTTAATGGATGATAGTAAAATTCAAAATAAAATTGATGTAGACGAAATACGAAAATATGCTGAAATTATGGGGGAAAAATTAACTGTAGATGATATAAATTATGGTATAATGTATGGCAGAAGTGTTATTGCCGATTACAGTGCTTAAATAGGATGATGTTATGATTTATAGTGAAGTTTTTGAGGCTTATAAAGAACTGGAAGATAATCTTGTTCAAAAAAAAGAAGCCATAATTAAAAAAGATTTAGAAAAACTTAATAATTTGGATGAAAACTTAATAGTTTTAACAGAAAAAATTAACAGATTTGACTTGAAAAATTCGCCAAATGACTTTAGTGAAGCACAAAAGCAGGAATTAAAGGAGTTAGGTGAAAAAATAAAAGTTATTCAAGAAAATAACGAAATATTAATAAAACATTCATTAGGTGTTATAAATGGTCTATTATCTGGCATATTAAATATAGCACAATCCGAAATGAGTTCTTATAATTCAAAAGGGTTAAGTTGTAGCGATGATGAGAGTTTAGATATTTCGTCAATCACGGAAGAAGCATAATTAAAAGGATTTATTATTATGTCGCTAAGTCAAAGTATGAATATTTCTTTGGGTTCTATGAAAAACAATCAGTACGCACTGACTGTAGTTGCCCAAAACATTGCTAACATTAATGTGGAAGGATATCATCGTCAAAGGGTTAATTTTGTGACGAATGAATATACCACAAATTGCAGAAATGTAATTGATACCATTAAAGGTATGAATGGAGCTAGTATTTCTTCCCTTACGGATTATATTGATGAAGGAATGCTAAATGATTTAATTGGGAAAAATTCTGATGCTTCGTATTATAATACCTTGGTTGATGCCTTAGGGGATTTGGAAGATGTTGCTGATGACCTTGGTGATAATGGTTTGAACGCTCTTTTGAATGATTTTTTTACTGCTAGTGCAAATCTTGAAAAATATCCTGCTGATATGGCTATAAGGCAGCAGTACGTTCTTGCTGCTCAAAATGTAGCAGAAAAATTTAATGAAATTTCAAAAAAATATGACAGCATTCAAGAAGATAAATTCCAAACTGTCTCAATGGATGTTGACAGTGTAAATTCTCTTTTAGCTAAATTAGCTTCTGCAAACGAAGCCCATGCTAAGAACAATCAAAGTTCTGAAACTCAAGCAAATATAAATTCTATTTTAGAAGAATTATCTAATTATATAGATATTACAACCGATAAAAATGCTAATGGAACTGTTAATTTGTATATTGGCGGAATTGCAGTTGTTCAAGGCGGTGAGCAAAAATATAGTTTAAATGCAGAATTTGATTCTACAAATCCTGACCAAGCTGTAAAATTTACTTTGCAATCAACTGAAAATCCAGATTATATAATTGAAAACGGAATAAATGATTCCTTTAAGAGTGGCTCTATGAAGGCATATATTGAATTTTTAAATGGTTCAGGGGGTTCGTTTTCAAATATAAATGATATGAAAAGTGCTTTGAACAGTGCCGCATCCGCTTTTGCAAATGCTTTAAACGATGTTCAAACTTACGATAACGGAGATGTTTTTGCAGCTTCGATTACAACAGATGCTGACGGTAACTTGATTCTTGAAAAAGCTACAAATGCAATGTTTACAACAAGTGATGGAACAGGTGTATTTAATGCTTCAAATATCCAAGTTAACGCCGCTATAGTTGAAAATCCTTTCCTTGTTGCAGCGGCAAGAATTGATTTGGCTGATTATACGGATGAAAATGGCACTGTCGATTCTAATTGGATAAAAGCTGTCGGAAATTCCGATAATGCAACTGAAATCACTGCACTACAAAATGCTAAAATATGCAGTTATGGCGGCGGTGCCAATAATTGTACATTATCACAATTTTTAACAAACAATGCCGCAAAAAACGGTATGGATTTGGCTAATTTAGAAGGCAAAGCCGATACTGCTCAGGGACTTGCCGATAGTGCGGCGACAAATTATTTAAATCTTGTCGGGGTGAATTTGGATGAAGAATTATCCGATATGATTAAATACCAAAGAGCGTATGAAGCTTCTGCAAAGCTTTTTTCAACAATAAACGATCTTATAGGTACAATAATCGGTATGGTATAGTAATAAAAAAGGATTTTTATTATGCGTGTTTCAACTTCTGTAATGACAAATCTTGCAACAAATTCTATGGGTAATGCATACAATAATTATGCAAGTATTTTAGCTAAAATTGCTTCAAATAAAAATTTTACAAAAGTGTCAGAAAATGTTGTTGATGCCACAAGAGTATTAAAATTGAATGATCAGCTGGCAAAATTGAATGAATATCAAAGTAATATTACTCATGCAACAAATGAAATGAATCTTGCTTATGATACATTAGCTAATGTAACGGAACAGTTAAGTGCTATTAATTCGTTAATTGTTGAAGCTGCTAATGTTACAACAACTCCTGATTCCGCTAAGGCAATAGCAGAAGAAATCAAACAGCGGGTTGCAACAATTAGTGATGAGATGAATACAAAATATATGGATAATTATATTTTTTCGGGTACTTATATCTATGAACAGCCTTATGTTACAAATGATGCAGGTGAAATTATATATCAGGGAAGTTCTGATGCTGCAGGTGAACGCAATTTAACAATTTCAGAAGATACTACATTTACATATAATTTTACCGGAGAAGCAATATTCGGTAAGCAAGACGGGGTTAATGATTTCTTTTCTCAAATGAGAGATTTAAATAATTTATTAAATGCTGATTCACTTGATTATGACGCAATTAGAGAAAAATTAAGTGTTTTAGATTCAGCTACAAGAGGAATAACTATTGCAAATGGTCAGATTTCGGCTAAAGTTTCAAAACTTGAGTCTACTCAAGAAATTAATAATGACACAATTACTTCTCTAACCGAGAAGAAGGTTGATTTGGAAGAAGTAGACATAACCAAAGCGGCAACTGAGCTTGCAAGTGCCCAAACAGCCCTTCAGGCAAGCTATCAAATAGGAACGGCAATCTTAGGAAGTGTTTCCTTGCTTGATTACCTATAAATTAAACTGAATTTAAACTTACCATTGTCCTCTTATAAATTTAAGAGGCTTTTTTTATACTTACATTATAAACCGTAAGATGTATTTTTCCATAAAAATCATCCGTATGAATTACATTTTTTTAAATTCTTCAATTGAATAGATGAAGGCTTCAACAAGTTCTTTTGAATATTTTTTATTTGCATTTTGTTTAATTTCTTCTATGGCTTCATCTATTGTGTATGCCTTTCTGTATGGACGGTAAGAAATCATTGCAAAATAGCTGTCTGTAATTAAAATTATTTGAGAAGTGGTCGGGATTTCTTCCCCTTTTTTGTTGCTTGGGTATCCTGTTCCATCCCAATTTTCGTGGTGATGTTCAATAATAGGGATAATGTTCGAAACTGAACTTATTGGTTTTAGAATTTCTTGAGCTCCGACTATGGGGTGTTTCTTAATTTCATCTTTTTCTTTTTGATTAAGAGGTGCCGGTTTTTTAAGAAGTTCTTTCGGCATCATGGTATTTCCAATGTCATACAATAACATTGCGATTTTTAATTTGTCTATATCCGCTTTTGAAAGATTCATTCTTTTTGCAATTAAAGTTGCAAGAGTAACTTTGTTTTTTGTGCTTCCTTCTTGATAAAGCGGAAAATATGATTTCGAAATTGAATCAACTATGCTATATAGCATTTCTTGAGTTGATGTTCCGGATGAGTCGGTTTGTTTCAGTTGTAATTTTTCTATTAAGTCAGATGCAACTTTTTTATTAAATGGAATTCTATGCTGAGTCAGTATGTCGACAAACGCATCAATTGCAATATCTTGCCAAGAAGTCATATTGTCGGTATCTGCGAGTGTTACTTGATTTCTGCCTTTTTGTTTCGATGAATACATAGCTTTATCGCACATTTCAAAAAGTTCATCAATGTTTGTTGTTTGTTCTATGAAACTGGCTACTCCTAATGAAGCTGTTATTCCACCTTCTAATCCTTCGATTTTGGCTGATTCTATTGAACTTCTAATACGTTCGGCAGCCGCAATTCCCCCTTTTGCGTCAATTCCTGGTAGTATTATAAAAAATTCTTCTCCGCCAAAACGAGAAGGAATATCAACACTTCTTGCATTTTTAATTATTACGTTTGCTATTGTAGCGATTGCTTTATCGCCCATAGAGTGTCCGTAAGTATCATTGATTTTTTTAAGATGGTCAAGATCTAGCCCTATAAGGCAAAAAGGCTGTTTGGTTCTAAGAGAACGTGTTGCTTCACGATGAAGAGCATCTTCAAAAAACCTTCTGTTAAAAAGATTGGTCAGATGGTCTGTTACGGCTTGTTTTTTAACTGTTTCAAAAAGATTTGCTATTGTAATAGCTAATTCAATTTGTCTTGCAAAGAGATTTAAAAAACTTAATTCATCGTCTTTTAGTTCTTTTCTGGGGGAAAATACGGATAAAAAACCACTAAATTGGTCTTTTACGGAAATTGGAAATATTATTATTGTTTTGACATCATTATTTTCAGCATATTCTTTGCATGCTTCTTCTTTTATATTCGGAATATTGTCTTCAATAAAATCTTTTAGACTGATATAGTAACTTATTTCTTTATTTTTAACTGCATTTTCAATTATTCCGTTTTCTTTTGGATACAGTTTAAAATCATAGATGTTTTCATCTGTTAAATTAGACATTTTTGTTGAAAAGTCATTTTCAAGATAGGTTTTAAGAGCGTAACAGGGACCTTTTTCGTCATATTGTTTTTGTGCAATGAAACTGTATATATAGCCGAATTCGCCGTATAAACTGGAAACTATGGTCTCCAATACGCTTGACAATGGTCTTGATGAATTCATCATATCCCAGACTTGTTCCAGCGTTAAAAGAGTTTGATTGGCAAGACGTAACTCTTCTGTACGCTGGGCAATTTCACGCTCAAGAACTATGTTTCTCTGGTATACCTCATAAACATCTTTTGTTTCTTCGGCAATTTTGCTTTCTACGTCTTTTAATTTTTTTGCGGATTGTGAAATCCAATCTAATATTCCCATAGGTTGATTATAACCTAATATTTTAAAAAAAGTAAAGAAAATAGTTTAAATTGTTGATTAACAAAATAATCAATCATAGTATGCTTAGAACTATATAAATTGTAACGATAGGATAAATTTATGGTAATTGAAGAAATTTTAGAGTTGGCTGTTTCAAAAAAAGCAAGTGATATACATATATCAGCAAATTTACCGCCGGTACTCAGAATAGATGGAAAGTTGTTTAGGACAAATTTGCCTATTTTATCTTCTGATGACGTTGAAACAATAATTTTCCCCATTTTATCAAATGATCAAAGACGGGAATTAGAACAAAATTGGGAATTGGATCTTGGTTATGGACTCCACGGTGTTGGACGTTTCCGTGTGAATGTGTATCGAGATAAAGGTTCTTATGCTGCTGCATTTAGAACAATTAATTCAACTCCTCCGAATTTTGACGATTTGGGATTGCCTGATGTCATGAAAAAAATTGCCGAACGCCCTCGTGGTTTAATTCTTGTAACGGGTCCGACGGGGTCAGGTAAATCAACAACTCTTGCTGCTATGATTGACTATATTAATTCAACAAGGGTAGAACATGTTTTAACAATAGAAGATCCTATTGAATTTATTCATCAAAGTAAAAAATGTGTAATTCATCAACGTGAATTGGGACAAGATACAAAATCAGTTGCAAATGCTCTTAAATCAGCTTTACGTGAAGATCCTGATGTTATATTGGTTGGAGAAATGAGAGATCTTGAAACTATGCGTCTTGCTTTAACTGCAGCAGAAACAGGTCACTTAGTTTTAGGTACATTGCATACTTCGAGTGCTTCTCAAACAATAGATAGAATTGTGGACATTTTCCCAGAGGTTCAGCAACAGCAAATAAGATTGCAGCTTTCTATAAGTCTTGTTGCAGTATTTTCTCAATGTTTACTTCCTAAGCTTCAACCAAACGGTATGAAAAAAGGACGTGTAATGGCTCAAGAGATTATGATAGTTAATTCGGCAATTGCGAATTTAATCAGAGAACAAAAGACTGCTCAAATTTATTCTGCAATTCAGACAGGAACAGGAATGGGCATGCAGACATTAGATATGTGTTTAAAGGATTTGGTTAATAAAAAACTTGTAGATCCTATTGATGCACTTGCAAAATCCCAAAGACCCGAAGAATTTAAGCGTTCTATCGGGATGATGGATAGCGGACACAGTTTTATGTAATTGTTAAGAAACTATAAAATAAATAAAATTAATATTTGTAAAAATTTATGTTCCTGTTAAAATTATTATACGTTATAAAATTAATAGAATGTCCCAGGTTGCGGACATTCTATTAATAAGAAGATGTTAAAAGTTTTAGACCCCAAGAAAGGCAGTAGACAATGGGAATCAAAGGTAAAAACGATAAAATGGTAGTTCTTGCTTGCGAAAACTGCAAAGAAAGAAACTATACAACTACTAAAAATAAAAAAACGAATAAAGAAAGAATGGAGTTGAACAAATATTGTCCGACTTGTAGAAAACATACTGTTCATAAGGAAACTAAATAAAGATTTATGCTAAATTAGCGTCCTTAGTTCAGTTGGTAGAACGTCGGTCTCCAAAACCGGATGTCGAGGGTTCGAGTCCTTCAGGGCGCGATTTAAAAAGTGGAAAGTAATATAATATGGCACCTGTTGAAAAAAATGTAGCAAAAAATGATTATAAGGAGATGTTAACAACCTATTTTAAGGGTGTTAAGGCGGAATGGTCAAAAGTTTCTTGGCCTACACGTAAACAAGTTATTGTTGAAACAGGAATTGTATTGGCTGTTGTTATATTTTTTACTTTGGTTGTATATTTTATGGATATTATTTTTAAAGCTCTTTTGGGTCTAATTAAGTAAAGGTTGAAAAATGGCAGAAAAAGAAAACAAAATGCAAAATTCTTCAAATGAAAACATTAATGAAAACGTTAATGAAAATGTCGAGGAAAATATTTACATAAGTAAGGAACCTACTCATAATGTTGAAAAGGCTCCTAAAAAAAGATGGTATGTTGTACATACGTATTCCGGATACGAAAATAAGGTTAAAGTTAACCTTGAAAAACGTATTGAATATATGAATATGGGTGAGAAGATTTTTAGAATCGAGGTTCCTCAAAAGACTATCACTCAAGTTCGTGCCGGCAAAAAAACAAAAAAAGAAGAAAAAATTTTCCCAGGGTATGTATTGGTTGAGATGATCATGGACGATGATTCCTGGTATGTTGTAAGACATACGGCAGGAGTTACCAAGTTTGTCGGAACTGCTAAGAAGCCGATTCCTGCTAAAGATTCTGAAATTAAAAAGATTATTCATAGAGGTCAACAAACAACAGCAAAAATTGAACTTGATGTTAAGGTTGGTGATAAAGTACGTATTGTTTCCGGACCTTTTGCGGAATTTATCGGGGATATTACCGAAGTTTATCCTGATAAATCAAAATTAAGAGCTATGGTGTCTATATTTGGTCGTGAGACACCTGTAGAGTTAGAATATAAACAAATTCAAAAAGTATAATGTGCAAAAGTGGAAGGGTTAAAAACCCGTAAGTACCACGAAAGGAGAATAAAATGGCACCGAAATCAAACAAAAAAATTACCGGTAAAATTAAACTTCAAATTGAAGCCGGAAAAGCAAATCCATCGCCTCCGGTTGGCCCTGCTTTAGGTCAAAAGGGCGTTAATATTATGGATTTTTGTAAACAGTTTAATGAAAGAACTGCTTCTCAAGCAGGTTACATTATTCCTGTTGTTATTGATGTTTATGAAGACAGATCATTTGATTTTGTTGTAAAATCGCCACCGGCGGCAGTTTTAATTAAAAAAGAATTAAATCTTCCAAAGGGTTCATCTGTTCCGAATAAAACAAAAGTTGCTCAAATTACTCAAGAACAACTTGAAAAAATCGCAAAAATTAAAATGAATGACTTAAATGCAACGTCACTTGAGGCTGCTGTTGAAATGATTAAAGGCACTGCAAGGGCTATGGGTGTTACTGTTGCACAATAGTTTAGATGGGAGGCAGTTTTTGCCGCTAATTACCACGAAAGGAAGAAAATAATGTCAAAATTAACAAAAAAACAAAAGAAAATAAATGAAATGATGGAAGGGTTTGTTCAACCTACATCTGCTCTTGAAGCAATAAAAAAACTTCAAGAAGTTGCAAGTGCAACATCAAAATTTGATGAGACATTAGAATGTCACATGCGTCTTGGTATTGATGTAAAACATGCTGATCAGCAAATTAGATCTACAACTGTTTTGCCTGCCGGTCTTGGCAAGGAAGTTAGAGTTTGCGTTATCGCAAAGGCTGATCTTGTTTCTGCAGCTAAGGAAGCCGGTGCAAATGAAGCCGGTTCCGAAGAAATAATCGATAAAATAGCTGGCGGATGGTTCGAGTTCGATACCTTGATTGCAACGCCTGATATGATGCCAAAGCTTGGTAAATTAGGTAGAGTACTTGGTCCTAAGGGCTTAATGCCAAACCCAAAGACTGGTACGGTTACGGTTGATGTAGCTAAAGCCGTTAAGGATGCTAAAGCAGGTAAAGTTGAATTTCGTGCTGATAAGCAAGGTATGATTCACGTACCGTTGGGTAAAATGAAATTTTCAACAGATGATTTGATGAAAAATTTTGTAACTTTAGCTGATGCAGTATTAAAAGCAAAGCCATCAAGTGCTAAAGGTACATATTTAAAATCGGTTTACCTTTCAACTACTATGGGTCCCGGTATTAAATTGGATGCTAAAAATACTCCGGCTGAAGTTAAGGCTTATGTCGGCTAGTATAATGCAAAATATATTTGAAAGCACAGCCTATAAGAAGTTTAGGGCTGTGCTTTCTTTAATTTTTCATTATTTTCATAAGAAATTTTTATGGGGTATATTTAAAAGAATTGATGAAAAATTTTTTAAGTTTTTGTTTGTAGGTTTTTTAAATACTGTTGTAAGTTATCTATTATATGCTTTTTTTGTCGTTGTTGGCTTAATTCCAAATTTGGCACTCTTTTTTCAGTATATTTTAGGTGTTTTGTGGAATTTTAAAACTACGGGAGTTATAGTTTTTAAAAATCATAATAATAAACTTATATTTAAGTTTATTGGAACTTATATAATTACGTTTTTTATAAATAGTTTATTTTTAAATATACTAGCAGTACAAATTGGGCTTAACGAATATTTATCGCAAGCTATACTTGTACTTCCTGTTGCACTTTTATCGTTTTTATTATTTAAATTTTGGGTATTTAAGGAATAATTTTATAAGCAGTACATTAGACCGTAAAGAGTCAAAATACCTACAGAGCTTATCACAATCCAAAAGTGGGTCATGGGGTGTAAGTTATTCCATATTTCAATAATAGTTGTCTTCAGCATAGGTTGATTATATACTTAATTAAATTTTTTTTAATCATCCTTGCATATTAGTTCATTTGATTGAATTTAAAAAGCTCAGTTACAAAATAGTAACTGAGCTTTTGGTTATTTATTATATTATTATGCTTGAGCGTCAACTTTGTTTTCAGATTGTTTTGTTTGTTCACCTTTATATGCTTTAACTATATCTGCAATTTTTAATGCAAAGCTTCCGATAATTGATCCAAAGAATCCTATAGACGTAAGAATGGACAGTGCTTTATTTTTTGTTTTTAATGCAACAATTGAACCATATCCTGAAAGGGCAGTTAAGGCAATTAAACCGATTTGCCCGCCTAAGAATTTAAAACCTGTTTTGTTGTTTCTGTTCATAAAATGACCCAAACCGGGAATGATGAATGAACCGATTGCAGGAGCGGCACCGCCAGTTTTTCTTTCTTGTTGAACTGGTTGAGCAGTTTGAGCTTGCTTGGTATCTCCTTTGAATGAAATTGAATTAATTGCTGAAATTGACATTTTAATCTTTCCTTAAATTTATCTGATATCTTTTTAACACCTATGAATAGTTTTAATTGTTAAATTTTTAAATTTATTTTACAAAAATTAATATAGAAATAATTTAAAATGTAATTTGCCATCATGTATCCGGCAACGGCAGGAACAATTGGAGTAGAGGCAGGTGTGAATTTAGTTAATTCAATTAAAGCCCCGTTTTTATCTGCGATTTTTTCTATAGTTTTAATTTTTTTTAAACTTTTTGCTTTTTCTTCGCTCCAAACAACGGGAAGGTTGTTAAAAATATTTTCTTTTTTTAATTTTGATAAAATATTTTTTATAAATTGGTCGTTGGATTTTATTTCTCCTAAGTCAGTTATTTTTAGTTTGGTGCAATCCATCCTGTTGCCCGCTCCAAAGCTTGTTATGATTTTTATATTGTTTTCTTTAGAATATTTTATAAGTTTAATTTTTGATTTTAGAGAATCAATGGCGTCAATTATAAAATCAGGTTTTTCATTAAATATTTTTTTATTTTTTTCTTCAGTATAAAAGTCATCAAAAATTCTAAGGTTAACGTTTGGGTTAATATCAAGAAGTCTTTTTTTAAATATTTCTGTTTTTTTGTGACCTATTGTTGAATTTAGTGCTATTATTTGTCTGTTTATGTTGCTTTTTGAAATTGTATCATAATCAACAATGGTGAAATTTTCGATTCCCGCTCTGCAAAGAGCTTCAAGTGCATATCCGCCTACACCACCCAGTCCGAATACAAAAACATTTCTTGCATGTAGGAAATCTTGAAAATCTTGCCCCCAATATAAGATATTTCTTGAAAAAATTTCATTCATTATAAATCCATTCCGCCAAGCAGCTCTTGTTTAATTCCTTGGCGTATTTCAAGAATATCTGTTCCAAGATTAATTAAAACCTGCATAGCCGCACAATTTGGCATTTTGGTAATGCCATATAGCAGATTTTCGGATTTAATTTTTGTTCGTTTATGTTCTCTTGCAGTTTCATAGGCTACTTCAAGTATTTTTTTTGCTCTTTGGCTATATGTTAGACCCGTTGTACTTTTTTGCGGCTTAATGATTTTTTCAACTTCATTTCTTGCGTCTTTATGATTTATTCCGAGTCTTCTCAGGGCGTCTGCTGCAATTCCTGACCCATAGGATAAAATTCCCAATAGTATCATTTCTGTTCCTATGGTTGAACTGTTTAAATTAAGTGCTTCTTCTTTTGCAAGTCTTAATATGGCAAGAGTTTCAGGAACTTTATCATTCATTTTTCTCATAACAATTTCTTCAAAATCTGTACTTGCAGGAATAAGTTCGGATAAAATTTTATATGCTATTCCCTTTTTTGATTTTAAAATTCCTAAAATAACATGCTCAGGTAAAATCCCGACACTTCCGGATTCTTTAGCATAATCAAGAGCAAGCATAAGAGCCAAAAAAGCATTTGGTGTAAAAATTATTTGTTTTTCAGAGTTTTCAAATTCATCTTTTCTTGAGGTAAAAGTGCTTAATTTTTTGGTAAAATTTTCACTTGTAATGTCGTATTTATTTAAAATTTCTACTATAGGATAATTTTTATTGTCTAAAATGGATTGAAGTATTTGCTCGCTTCCTACGATTTCATAATCAGAGGTTGTTGCTTTTGCTTTAGCGTTTTCAAGAATTTCGGATATGATTTTTTCTTTAAAAAAGTTATTTATGTTTGAAAGTTGCGTATTTTCAATTATTTCTTCAGGGTGAAGTGTTTTTATTTCGGCACTTTTATCTAAAATTCTTTTTAAGTTTTGAATTATTTTTTCTTCATCTATATTAAATTTTTTTAAAATATTATAGGCTCCGCAATCTTTTCTCATTAAAATTGCAAGAGCTATATGTTGGGGCATAACAAACTTGGAGTTTAGTTCATTTGTGAGTTCAACTGCTTTTTTTAAAATTTCTCTCGCTTCTTTTGAAAAAAGAATATCATCGTTTTGTTTTCTGTTTGGAAAAATCTCCGTACTGTTGTGAACTTCAATAGTTAATTCGCCAAAATTTATTTTATCAAAATTCAATATTTTGGCCTGAACTCCTTTTGATTGTGCAACAAGACCTAAAAGAAGGTGCTGCGACAGGACTCTGCTATGACAAAATTGTGCCGCATAATTTTGAGCACTTTGCACTACATCTATTGCTTTTTGTGTAAATTTTTCAAACATTGTATTTAATATATACCAAATATGATTTTATTTGAATAGTTCCATAAAATTTTTCTTTCGGTAATTAGTTATTGTGTCATAAGTAAGGATGGTATTTTTATCAAAAACTTTATATGCAGTTAGAAATGCACTTGCGGTATCAATCGAAGTAAAACTCGGAATGCCATACATTTGAGCTATTGTTCTTATTTGAAAACCTGAATGTTGAGAGTTTTTGCCTGTGGTTGGAGTATTTATTATAAAGCTCAAACGTCCGTTTTTCATACGTTTTTGCAATTTATCAATCATAAATTTTTCAATCATTTTGGATGGTATTCCATGTTTTTCAAGATATTTATGCGTTCCCCAAGTTGCCATTATAAAGAAACCTTGTTTAAATAAGCGTTTTATAATAGGCAATGCCGGTTTTTTACAGTGATCGTTTAAAGACACAAGTACTCTTTGTTTGGATTTTGAAAATTTATAACCGCCAGCTAAAAATGCTTTATATAAAGCTTTTTTATATGTTGTATCAATTCCTAAGACTTCTCCTGTTGATTTCATTTCAGGAGCAAGAGCAGGGTCAATTCTATTCAACTTTTGCCAAGAAAAAATCGGCATTTTAACACTAACAAGTTTTGATTTTTTGTATAAACCGACACCAAAGCCAGCTCTTCTTATAGATTTTCCAAGAATTGCTTTGATTGCAATATTTACCATAGGGATACCCGTTACTTTGCTCATAATGGGTACTGTTCTTGAGGCTCTTGGGTTTACTTCAATTACATAGACTTTATCGTCTTTTATTATGAATTGAATATTCATTAGCCCTTTAATATTTAATTTTCTTGCGATTTTTGTTGCATATTTTACAAGAATTTTTTCATTTTTTCTTGAGATATTTTGACTCGGGTATATACTCATGGAGTCGCCCGAATGAACTCCTGCTCGTTCAATATGTTCACATATTCCGGGGATTAGAACATCTTTACTGTCTGAAATAGCATCAAGTTCCACTTCTTGACCCTCAAGATATTGGTCAATCAGAACGGGGTGTTCATTGGAAAATTTGAAGGCTTCTGTTATATATGTTAAGAGTTCTTCATCATTATATACAACTTGCATTCCTCTGCCACCGATTACATAGCTTGGGCGAACCAATACAGGATAGCCTATTTCTTTTACTGCATTTAATGCTTGAGTTGTTGATGTAACCGCACATCCTTTAGGTTGAGGGATTTTAAGTTCTCTTAGAAGTTTTTCAAAAACTTTCCTGTCTTCAACTGCGTTAATACTTTCAATGCTTGTACCAAGTATTTTAACTCCTTGTGCCTGTAGTTTTTCAGCTAGGTTGATTGCTGTTTGACCTCCGAATTGAACAAGAACACCTTTTGGATTTTCTTTTTTTATAACGTTCATAACATATTCAATTCTCATAGGTTCAAAATATAGTCTTGTCGCAATGTCAAAATCGGTAGAGAGTGTTTCGGGGTTTGAATTTATCATAACCGATTCATATCCTAATTTTAAAAGTTCATCTGCTGCATGTACCGAACAATAATCGAATTCAATACCTTGTCCTATTCTAATTGGGCCAGAACCTAATACTACAATGTTTTCCTTTGGTTTTTTGTAGTTTTCCTGACTAATTAATTTATATTCTTCAACCTCGTCTTCTTCTCCCCAAGTTGAGTAAAAGTAAGGTGTTGTCGCACTGAATTCTGCCGCACATGTATCAACAAGTCTAAAGCTTGCTTGAAGATTGAAATTTTCGATTTTTTCAATTGTACACTGAGTTAAATTCATAATTTCATCATCAAGAAAACCGAATTGTTTGGCTTTTAAGTATAAATCTTTAGTTAATTGTTTTGATGTGAGTTCTTTTTCGACATTAACAATTTCTTTGATTTTTGAAACAAACCATTTGTCGATTTTTGTTATTGCACATAGTTTATTAATTTCATTTCCGTTGCTTATTGCTTGAGCGAGGCGGAATATTCTTCTGTCATCCTGAATATATAAGTCGACAAGTAATTCGTCGTTGCCGAGGTTTTCAAATCCTCGATGTAAAAGTCCTGTGTATCTTTCTTCAAGCGAAGCAACAGCTTTTTTGAAAGCGGAATTAAATGTTCTGCCTATAGCCATAATTTCGCCTGTTGCTTTCATTTTTGTACCTAAGATTCTGTCCCCTGATGAAAATTTATCAAAAGGCCATTTTGGAATTTTAACTACAACATAGTCCAAAGCAGGCTCAAATGCTGCTGTAGTTTTACCTGTAATTGAGTTTTTTATTTCGTGTAAATTATAGCCTATTGCAATTTTTGTTGCTATTTTTGCAATTGGGTAACCTGTTGCTTTGCTTGCTAAGGCTGAAGAGCGGGAAACTCTCGGGTTTACTTCAATTACATAGTATTGATTTGATACTGTATCAAGTGCAAATTGGACATTGCAACCACCCTCAATTTTAAGTGCTTTTATTATTTTTATTGCACTTGTTCTTAACATTTGAAATTCGTTATTTGTTAATGTTTGGCTTGGTGCAACAACAAAGCTGTCCCCGGTGTGTATTCCTATTGGGTCGATATTTTCCATGTTGCAAATTATTATGCAGGTGTCATTTGCGTCCCTTATAACTTCGTATTCTATTTCTTTAAAACCGGCTATTGATTTTTCAACCAATACTTGGTTAATTGGAGATTGAGTGAGTCCTTGATGAACAATTTCTTCATACTCTTTTTCATTTTTTGCAATTCCGCCACCTGCTCCGCCTAAAGTGAAGGCTGGTCGGATTATTATAGGGAAACCGATTTTATGACAGAAATCAAGTGCTTCTTCCCAATTTGAAACAATAGCACTTTCCGGTACCGGTTCGCCTATTTCTTGCATTAAATTTTTGAAAAGTTCTCTGTCTTCAGCTTTTTTTATAGAATCAATTTGGGTGCCAAGTAATTTAACTTTATATTTTTCCAGAACCCCTGCTTCATCTAATTCGCAAGCAAGATTAAGTGCGGTTTGTCCGCCAAGAGTTGCAATAAGACCCTGGGGGCGTTCTTTTTTTATTATTTCGGTTAGGCATTCGATAGTTAAGGGTTCAATATATACTTTTGAAGCTATTTCTTCGTCTGTCATAATTGTTGCGGGATTTGAATTAACAAGGACAATTTCAATTTTTTCTTCTTTTAGGGCTCTGCAAGCTTGTACTCCTGCATAATCAAATTCTGCTGCCTGACCTATTATAATGGGACCTGAACCTATTACAAGAACTTTTTTTAGAGATTTATCTTTCATTTTTTACCTCATCAATTCTATTGATATCTTTTTTCATTATATTTACCCATTCATCAAAAATAATTGAAGCATCTTCAGGTCCGGGGCTTGCTTCAGGGTGAAACTGAACGGCATAAATTCCAAGACTGGATATTTCAAAGCCTTCAAGCGTGCCGTCATTTAAATTTTTATATGTCGGACGCATAAATTTTGTTATGTTTTCCATATCAACGGCATATCCATGGTTTTGACTTGTCATCATGACTTTGTTGTTTTCGAGGTTTATAACGGGATGATTGCCGCCTCTGTGCCCATATTTAAGTTTATATGTTTTTGCACCTGAAGCAATTGCCAAAAGCTGATATCCCAAACATATTCCGAAAATCGGTAGTTTTCCCATTAATTGTTTGATTTGTGAAATTTGAAAAGTAAAATCAGCAGGGTCTCCGGGCCCGTTTGATAAAAACAGAGCATCAAAATCATTTTCAAGTATGTCTTTAGCTTCGATTGACGCAGGGTAAATTGTAATTCTGCAATTTCTTTTGGCTAATGAAGATAAAATTCCTTTTTTTGCACCATAATCAATAAAAGCCAGATTTATTTTTCCTTTAGGATTGAATATATATCTGCTTTTGCAGGAAACATCAAGTATTATATCATTGTTTATTTTGAAATTTTGTATTTCTTCAAGTTTTTGGGAAATAAATTCTTTATCAACGTCGTTTGAAGTTATAAAAGCACTCATTGTACCGGTTTCTCTTATTTTTTTAACTAGACTCCTTGTGTCTATTCCTTCAAGGGCAATTATATTTTTCATTTTTAAATAATTTGATAAGTTTTCTCTTGATTTATAATGACTTTCCTGTTTGCAAAAATCTTTTGCAATAAAGCCTGTTAAGGCGGGATTATCCGATTCGAAGTCGAAATCATTTATTCCATAGTTTCCGATTTCAGGGTATGTCATAATTACAATCTGCTTAGCATAACTCGGGTCGGTTAGGATTTCTTGATAACCTGTCATAGAGGTGTTAAAAACAATTTCACCTGTGTATCCTCCGATTGCTCCGAAAGAATCTCCTTTTATAACTGTTCCATCCTGTAAAATAAGCGTTCCCATTATTTATTTTCCTTTATTTCTTCATAAACTTTTTTAATTGCTTCGATAATATCATCGGCTTTGGTTATCGCACGTCCCAGAACAATGTAGTCTGCTCCGTCTTTTAGTGCATTGGCGGGGGTTGCAATTCTTTTTTGGTCATCCTTAGCAGTCCATGATGGTCTTATTCCCGGAGTTAAGACGATAAAATCTTCTCCCAGTTCTTTTTTTATTAAGGGTAATTCTTGAGCCGATGCAACAACTCCGTCTAATCCTGCTAGTTTTGCATTTCTGGCAAGTTTTAGGACAAAATCTTTAGTTCTACATTTGTTTTCAAGTTCATTTTGTAAAATTTCATTGGATATGCTTGTGAGGACTGTTACTGCTAAGATAATTGGTTTTTTATGGCCGAATTTTTCGCTTGCCTCAATAGCTCCTTTTTTTGCTGCTTTCATCATTTCGATTCCGCCGGTTGCGTGGACATTAAAGAAATTGGCACCGTTTTTTACTATGTTATAGGAAGCTTTTTCAACTGTGTTTGGAATGTCATGTAATTTTACATCCAAAAAGAAATTGGCATTTTTTTCTTTTATATAATTAATAATTTCAAGTCCGAAACCGCAAAAAAGCTGTAATCCAACTTTAAATGTTCCTATATATGGACTTAATTTTTCAACCAAATCTTTTGCTTCTTCAATTTTTTCAACATCAAGAGCCAGTACAAGTCTTTTTTTAATTTGTTCATAATTAATCATTTATTATTTTTCCTTTTAACTTCATTCCTTTATAGGGCGATATTTTGCATTTTGTTTTAAAAAGTTTTGGAACAACTATCCATTCGGCATCTAAGGCTACTTTTATCATTTTTTTATTTTCAATTTTTAGAATTTTTCTTGGATTGTATGCCATTTTTTCTAATGTTTTTTCAAGTCCTAACAACATATAGGTTAAAGAAAATGCCGTTTCAAGTCCTGTTATTCCGTTAGGTGAGTCGAAATAGGGCATTAATTTTTCTTTATCGCTATGTGGTGCATGGTCTGTAGCAACAACATCGATTGTTCCGTCCACAAGTCCTTCCATGACTGCACGTTTATCTTCTTGTGTTCCGAGGGGCGGGTTCATTTTAAAAGTTCCTGTGTTGTCAATATCTTCATTTGTAAAAGTGAAGTAATGTGGGGCTGTTTCGGCGGTAATATTGCAACCTTCTTTTTTTGCATTTCTTATTAAATCTATACTTTCTTTTTTTGAAATATGACAAAAATGAAGTCTTGGTTTAAAACCTTCTTCGATTAATTGTTTATAGATTTCGATTTGCCATTTTATTTCTTGTGTTTCATTTTCACAATGAGACAGAATAAGCTCCTCTGTTTTTAATGCTTGTAAAAAAATATCTTTATTTAAAATAGGTAATCCGTCGTTTGAAAAAGCGATTGCTCCTGCTTTTTTAAGTTCTTTAAAATCTGTAAGTTCTTCGCTGTTTAAGTTTTTTGTAACTGCGGCAATGGGATATATATTAAATTTGTATTTTTTTGCTTTAGATAAGATTTCTTTAATTATTTTCGGATTATCACATACGGGATTTGTATTTGGCATTGTGCATACACCGCTAAACCCCCCTGCTATTGCTGATTTAATACCTGTTTCAATTGTTTCTTTATATGTATAGCCCGGTTCTCTGAAATGAACGTGCATATCAATTAAAGAAGGTATTTGGATTATTTTGAATTTTTTTTCCATTATTTACATACCTTGAGCATTAAGTATCATATCTAAAATTGCCATTCTTACATATACTCCGTTTTTTGCTTGATTTAAGATGGTTCTTGCATTTTGCATTTCAAGAACTTCTGAACTTATTTCAATATCTTTGTTAATTGGCCCGGGGTGCATTAAAAATGCAGCATACGGCAAGTTATCTTTTGTTATTTGATAATTCTTAATGTATTCATCAAAATCAATTCTTTCTTGAATTCTTTCTTTTTGAATTCTAAGTGCCATAATTATGTCAACTTCTTCAAAAGCTTCTTTTAGAGAAGTAAAATATTCAACATCTTCTATTTTTTCTCCGATAAAATTTTCGGGAGCAAGGCATCTTATTTTCATTCCGAATTTTTTAAGCAGGCTTATATTTGATTTTGCAACTCTTGAGTGAGCTATGTCTCCAACGATAACAATGGTTTTATCCGATAAGGTTAAAAAATGTTTTTTCATTGTATAAAAATCCAAGAGTGCTTGTGTGGGGTGTGATTTTGTTCCGCTGCCTGCATTTATAAAAGAAATTTCTTGAAAATAACTTTTTTCTGACAGGTTTTTAATTAATTCATTGTCTTGATGACGCATAACAATGACATTCATACCTATTGCAGACAAATTATTTATTGTATCAAATAAATCTTCACCTTTTTGAATTGATGAATTGTCAGCTAAAAAATCATACTTGTTAGCATGGATTTTATTTTCTGCCATTTCAAACGACATTTTTGTTCTTGTTGAGTTTTCAAAGAACATATTTACGATATGCCCGTTTAAATGGTTTGCTTTTCTTATACCTTTTTCAAATTCTGCTGCACGATTGTATATTTGATTAATTTCATCTATTGTTAAGCTTTCAGTGTTAATTAAATGTTTCATATTATTTTCCAATCCTACTTCCGGGTTTTACTAGTTCAATTCCTTGTTTACATAAGGGGCAATTTTCGGGTTCATACGTTACGGGTGAAGATTTTAGCAGAGAATGAATTTTAAATTCATTGTCTAATTTTCCCTGAGTTCTGTCTACTATGCAAGCAACTCCCATAATTTCACAACCAAAATCTTTTAGAGCTTCTTTTGTTTCAAAGATTGTTCTTGCTGTTGTGATCACATCTTCTACTATTATTATTTTTTCCCCTTTTTCGAGAGAGTATCCTCTTCTTAGCTGCATAATTCCGTCTTTTCTTTCAACAAAAAGATTTCTTTTTTTTGTTTGTTTTGCAACTTCATATCCAAATATTATTGCTCCTATTGCGGGAGACACGACAGTTTCAAAGTCTATATTTTGTAATTTTTGTGCAAGTTCTTTTGCTAACATTTCAACAATGTTTGGGTATTGGTATAATTTTGCACATTGAAAATATGTGTCTGAATGTAGCCCTGAAGTTAAACAAAAATGTCCTTTTAAAAGTCCTTGTGCTTGCATGAGTAAATTTTCAACATCTGCCATTATTTTGTTTCCTTTATTTTCTTTTTAAGTTCTTCAAAGTTTTTAAAATGGTTTTTTTCAATAAAATCGCTTAATTCGACGGCTAAATCAGTACATATTGAAGGTTTTATGAAGTTTGCAGTACCGATTTGAAAGGCATCAGCTCCAGCTGAAATAAATTCAAATAAATCAGATAATTTTAAAATCCCACCCATTGCAATTATAGGCAGATTTGTTGAGCTTCTTATTTCTTCTATCATATAAAGTGCGACAGGTTTGATACAAGGACCTGAAAGCCCGCCTTTTACACTTTTTTTATTGAATTTTTTTCCGTCAAATTCTATTTCAATTCCGAGTCCTCTTAAGGTATTAATTGCACTAATACAATCCGCTCCGCTATCTTGTGCTGCTTTTGCTATGGTTTTTATGTCACTTGTATTTGGGGATAGTTTAACAATTAAAAAACCGTTATAGTTTTTTCTTATTTTTTTTATTAATTGGAATAAATTATCAGGGTTTAAACCAAATTCCAAACATCCCGATTTAACGTTCGGGCATGATACATTTACTTCGATTGCTTTTATTTTATTATCGTTAGCAATTTTGGCAAGTTTTTCGTAATCTTCTATTGTGTTTCCTGCAATGTTTAGAATAAAATCTATATTTTTTGAATTCAAAATCGGCAATTTTTCTTTTATAAATGATTCAATTCCGACATTTTCAAGTCCGATTCTGTTTATCATTCCGTTTTGAACTTCAAAAATTCTATCACCTTCGTTGCCGGCTCTTTTTTCAAGCGTAATTCCCTTGGTCGAGATTGCACCAAAATAATTTAAATTGATAAAATCTTCAAATTCATCATTATAACCGTATGTTCCGCTTGCTCCTATTATGGGGCTTTTGATTTCAAAAGTCCTTTGATTGTTTTTTAAGGTAGTTTTTATATTTTCTAATCCCATATAACTTCACTTCCTTTAAAAACAGGCCCGTCTTTGCATACTGAGGCATTTATTACTTCATTATTTTTTATTAATTTGATGATGCAACCTCTGCAAACTCCTATCGAACAAGCCATTACTTTTTCCATTGCGATTTGAGAGGAGATATTATATTTTTTTGAAAGCCCCGTTATTCCTTTTAGTACAGGTAACGGCCCGCAAGAATATATCATTTCAATTTTTTCATTTTTAATAATTTCATCAAGGTAATCAAGAACACTTCCGCCTACAACGGTTCTATCACTTCCCTCAATAATTTCATTATTTGATTTAAAACCTGTAATGAGGAGATTTTCAATATTTTTTTTGTTTAAAGTATTTTTTAAAAATATCATTGGTGCAATGCCAATTCCTGCACCAACAAGTAAAGATTTTTTATTTTCAATTGCAAACCCGTTTCCAAGCGGAGCAAGAAAATTAATATTGTCTCCTTTTTTTAAATTTTTGAGGTAGTTTGTTCCTTCGCCTTTTAGTTTAAATAGTATTGTTATAGTATTGTTTTCAAAGTTTGCAATTGAAAAAGGGCGTCTTAAGGTTGTATTTGGGCAAAATATTGATATGAATTGTCCGGCACTTGCTTTTTCCATAGAGGATAAGATATCCATTTTGCAAGTGTCTTTTGCAATATTTTCAATATTTATTATTTCTCCTTTGAAATCTGATTTTGTTTTCATTTTTTGCCTTAAAAAAAGAAGGCTAAAATACTTTTTGCCTTCCCTCTTCATACTTCAATATTTAAAAATTCTAATTCTTTTTTTATTCATAATTCATTCCGATTTTCAATCATTATATATTGAATAAAATTTTTAATAAATAGTAGTTAAAGCTTTGTTAATATATGTAAATAATTGTTACAAATGTATTTGTAAAATCTAAAGTTTAAATTTTATTTGTCGATAGGGATATTATAAGGAAAAAGACAATAAAGCGGGAGCGATAAGGTAACAATGAGCCTAAATTTGAATACAGCTTTATATGCGTTAAATGGTGTTGATGTAAACAGTGTAAATAGTGTTGCAAAAGGAATTTTGAATGCTGAATCAAAGGCTCAACCGACTGTTCAAAACATAGATTATTCAAAATTTAATAGAGCTGCATTGGGTGTTGATTTATATTCTTCAAGAACAAATGTTGATTTGCAAAAACAGGTTGCCATGATTCAAGCGGGTTTGTACGCTAAGGCAGTTGATGTTGCAATGTTAAATTCAAGTGCGGCAGCTAATTTATATTCCGCCCAAACAGTTCAAAAAAATGTTGAATTAACTCAAAGTATCACTCAAGGTGCTGATTTAACCGCTCCAAAACAGTCGGAAGCAAACAGAAATTTTATAGAATTATTTAATATTACGGATAAAAATTCAAATGCTTCGAGTGGATTTAATCCATTCCAAGCTGGTGAAGAAGTATCAAGAGAGGAAAAAAAAGAAACAGAGATTAATCTGTTTGTTTAAATATGAAAATTTATTTTCTATACTTTTCCTTTCAATAACATCAAAGCTCCGGAAGATTTTATTTTCGGAGCATTACTTTATTAAATTTTTCAATGAAACCTTCTTTAAGAGCTTCAATAATTTGTCTTGTTGATAAATTGGGATTTATTTCATTTAAAGTTATTATATTTTCTTTTTCTGTTTTTTGATTAAATATTTTTTCAATTAATTCAAAATCAAGTTCATAGGGAATTGAACCATGTTGCAGAAGGTATCCTTCTTTTCTGTATTGAGCCGAACCGATAAATTTTTTACCTTGATAAGATACATCTGCACCTGATGAAATATTCATACAATAGTTGAAATTTTTATGTTCGCCTTTTGCATAATCTAATTTTATTCCAAGTTTTTTAAAACCTAAAATAAGCCCGTCCGAAATTTCTTTATAACTTTCAATAATGCTTGGATTGAAAATTGGAGAAACAAATGAATATGTAAGTTCTTTATCGTGTAAAAGACCTCTTCCGCCCGTAGGCCTTTTGACAATATCTATTTTTAAATTGTTGCAACAGTCTTCTTTTTGATTTCTTCCAAGTGAAATACATTTTGGATACCATTGATAAAATCTTATAATTGCGTAGTCAATTTTATTATCTATTGCAAAATTAAGAGTTGAAAGGTCAAAATCCATATTGAATTTACCATTGTTTACAATGTTACAATTATCTTCTATAAAATTGACTTTCATAAAATAAATCATATCATGATAATATGAGGATGATACAAAAACTTAAGTTATTTGAGCAAAGCGTTGTTTTTTTAAGATGGGCAACAGATGCTGAGTTCGGTAAAATTTTATATGTTGGAGATGATTTTGTTGAATTTTTGGCATTGAATCCCGACACTATGGAGTATGGTGACAAGATTTTAATTAATTCTCAGTTAATTCTTGAAGTTATGGTTTCGGGTTATGAAATTTCAAGATTAATTGCCGAGATTTCTGCTAAAGTTACGGCAAATACTATGGATTCAGATAATTTTTCTTTTTAAGTTGTTTTTAATTCAGGAATTTTTAGGCTTACTTTTGCGGTATTTCTTGTTTTGCTGAATTTTAAATCAACTTTTGTTGCTTTTGAAAGTTTTTCACAAAAATCAAGACCTAATGAGAAATTATCAGTTATTTCGTTATATGAATTTTCAAAATTTACACAAATACAACCGCCTCTTTTATATAGTTCAATTATTGCAGTTTGATTTTTGCTTGCATGAAGAGCAATGTTGGAGATTATATTTCCTATTATGCTTGATAGGAATATTTCAATTGAATTTACCGTAAAGTTTTCTTCCTGAAACAGAATATCAATATGAATATTTTTATTGATGAAAATATACTTATAATTTTCAATTTTTTTGTTTATTAGTTTTTTAATGTCACAAGGTGTTGTTTTATTTTCGAATTTACCTATTTTAAAACTGTAGTTAACCAGAAAATTCTCGATATATTCAATTATATCAAGGGTAGTTTCAAATATGTCTTTGTTTAATTCACAATCAAGTTTGTTTTGAAGAGCGATTTTAATGCTGTATAGCGGGCTTTTAATATCGTGCAAAATATTTGCAATTAATTTTTCGTTTTCATTAATTATCGTTAGTGTCTTATCTAATATTTTTTCCATAGTACAAAACTAAACCGTAAAAGAAGAAAAATATATTACCCTATTGGGTAATATATTATAATTTTGGGTATAATTTTTAAATTTTATTTTTAGTTGGAATTAGTTAATAAGATTAAAATTTTCAAAAACTCTTTACGTAAAATTATCACTTGATAAAATGGTATTAGTCGGAGTTTTTATTAATAAGGTGCAATAATGATTAAACTAGATTATACAAATACTACAAATCAAATTATAGGCGATGAAGGACTTGATATCATACGGGTTTTTTCTGAATATGCACCAAAAATACAAGAAATTATTACAAATTTGAATATGAACAAAGATAAGCCCGGTTCTTGGCTGCAGTGGATGAATTTGGGGTATAATGAAGAAACTGTTTGGTACGTTAAAGAGTTTGCCGCTATGGTAGATGGCAGATTTGATAATGTTTTGGTTTTAGGTATCGGCGGCTCTGCATTAGGTGCTCAAGCTTTATCTGAAGCACTTTTAAAACCTTATTGGAATTTATTAGATAAAGAACAAAGAGAAAATTTACCAAGAATATTTTTCTTGGATAATATTGACCCCGACCAAATCACAGCTCTTTTAGATATGCTGGATTTAAAAAAGACTTTAGTAAATGTTATTACAAAATCCGGCTCAACTGCTGAAACAATGAGCCAATTTATGATTATAAAAGACAGATTGCAAAATTTGTTAGGCGATGATTATAGAAAAAATGTCGTAGCGACAACAGATAAACAAGCGGGAATATTAAGACAATTAGCTAATGAAGAAGGCTATAAAACTTTTGTTGTTCCGGATGATGTCGGCGGAAGATTTAGTGTATTTTCTGCCGTTGGCTTAGTGCCTTTGGCTCTTGTCGGACTTGATATAGATGAAATTATAAGAGGGATTAAAATTATGGATTTAACCCTCAAAAATACTGATATAAATAAAAACATTGCAGCTCAAAATGCACTGATTCATTATTTGATGGATAAGCAAAAAGGTAAATATATTTCTGTTATGATGCCTTATTCATCTCGTTTGAAATATGTTTCCGATTGGTATGTGCAACTTTGGGCAGAATCATTAGGTAAAGAATACGATAGAAACGGCAATAAAATAAATAACGGGCCGACACCTATAAAAGCTTTGGGTGCAACCGATCAACATAGCCAAATTCAGCTTTATAATGAAGGAAAAAATGATAAAGTTATAACTTTTATAAGAGTTGATGAATTTGATAATACGCTTGAAATACCTAATATATTTGAATATACAGGATTAAATTATCTTGGCGGTAAGACAATTAATCGTCTTATAAACGCGGAAGCCGATGCTACTGCTGTTGCTTTATCAGATTTTAAACGCCCTAATTTGACTATTCATCTTCCTAAGATAAACGAATATTATTTGGCTCAGTTGTTTTATATGCTCGAAATACAAACAGCTATAATTGGTGAGTTGTATAATATTGATGCTTTTAATCAACCGGGAGTTGAGCAAGCCAAAAATTATACTTATGCACTTATGGGCAGACTGGGATACGAAGAATCGGCTGCCGAATTAAATAAAAAGATAAATCGAAATAAAGAAGTAAGCGGTGTATAGATGCTTAAAGGTCCTTTTTTATCAAAAGATTTTATTGGAGCAAATCCTGATTATAATTCATCCAAAATTATAATGCTTGGGCTTCCTTATGATTGTACTTGCTCAAATCGAGCCGGAACTCGTTTTGCACCTCAAGCAGCTAGATTAGAAAGTATCGGTATTGAAACATATTCTGTTTATTTTGATTCTGATATGGAAGATTGTTCTTTTTATGATGCGGGCGATTTAGAATATCCTTTTGGAAATGCTCAAAAGGCACTTGATATAACAGAACAAAATGTTGATTGTATTTATAATGACAATAAAAAGCTTTTAGGCGTCGGCGGTGAGCATTTAATTACTCTAGCTAGTGTTAAATCAGTTTTAAAAAAATATGATAATGTTGCTGTTATTCAATTTGACGCTCATACTGATTTAAGAGAACAATATTTAGGAGAAGAACTTACTCACAGCGGTGTTATGTATCAAATAGCAAAATTAATCGGCTATGAAAATATTGCTCAAATAGGCTTAAGAAGCGGTGAAAAAGAAGAATTTGAAATAGTTAGGAAATTCGATACTTTAAAGACTAAAAAAGAACAATTGGATAAATTTAAAGATAAAAATATCTTTTTAACAATTGACCTTGATGTATTGGATCCAAGCCTTATGAGCGGAGTTGGAACTCCGGAAGCCGGTGGTTTAACTTATCTTGAGCTTATGGATTGGTTATTGTATTTAAAAGATTTCAATATCATTGGTGCTGATATTATGGAGCTTGCTCCTGATATCGATATCACAAAAACTTCAACTGCTACAGCTTGTAAATTGATTAGAGAAGTTTTAATGCTTTTATAATTTTCATTGTTTCTATTTTGAGTTTTTTAAGGTCAGCATTATTTTTTATAATAAAATCGGCTTTGTTTTTTGCATTTTCATTTTGAGATTTAATTCTTTTTATGGCTTCATTTTTGTTAAAATTATTTCTTTTGATTAATCTTTCCAGTCTTAAATTTTCATCAGTATCTATAAAAATAATTTTATTAAAAAGATTATCAAATTTTGCTTCAAAAATTAAAGCTCCCGAAATAAAAATAAAAGTTTCATCTTTATATTTTTCAAATATTTTTAAAATTTCTTTTTTTAAAAACGGATAGATTATTTGTTCTAATTTTTCTTTTTTATTTTTATTGTTGAATACGATTTTTCCTAATTCTTTTCTGTTTGTTGTTTGAAATTCTTTTATAACATCATTTTTACATTCATTTTCAAGAAGATTATGGGAAATTTTATCAAGATCAAATACAATATATCCCATATTTTTTATTATGGTTCCAACCTCGCTTTTTCCTGCTGCAATATTACCCGTTATACCAATTTTTAACATAGCTTTATTTTAACTTAAAATTAGTGTATAATTCAAATGAAATATTTTAAAAAAAGGGGAGATTATGACATCAAATCCAATGTTAAATTCAAGAGTCGCAGAAAATGTAATAATGGATTCTGTTAAACCAATGACTGTTCAAGGTGCCATTAATAAGACAATGGTTCTTCTGGGTATTGTTGTATTGAGCGGTTATTATACTTGGACATTGTGTGCTCAAGGTTTTGCAGATAAAGCAATGCTTTTGGCCATGGTATCGGCTATTGCGGGATTTATTCTTGCGTTAATTGCTTCTTTTAATCCTAAGTCGTCAAGAATTACCGCTCCTGCTTATGCAATTTGTGAAGGTCTTTTGGTTGGTTCTGTGAGTTATGCTTATTCAACGTTATATGACGGTATTATTTTGCATGCTGTCGGAATAACTCTTTTAACAATGTTTGTTATGTTATTTGCCTATAAAACAAGGTTAATTCAAGCAACAGATACATTCAGAAGGGTTGTATTTATTTCAACAGTTGCAATAGCAATTTTTTATTTAGTTGGTTTTATCGGGTCTCTTTTGGGTCATCCTATGACAATATTTAACGGTTCTATGATAGGGATTGGCGTAAGTCTTTTAATATGCGTTATAGCAGCCTTAAATTTTGTTTTGGACTTTGATTTTATTGAAAGAGGAAGTAATAATAACCTGCCCGATTATTTTGAATGGTATGGCGGTTTTGCACTTTTAGTTACTGTAATTTGGTTATACTTTGAAATATTAAGGTTATTGGCTCAGCTTAATAGAAGAAACTAGTTTCAAGTAAAATGCAGTATAGAAAAATTGCCATAAAAGAAAAACAATTAAGCGAAAGCTCAACAAAAGACTCTCTTTTGGATGAGCTTTTGGCTTTGAAAAATATAACTTCATCTACAGATATAAAAAAATTTCTAAATCCTTCAAGAGATTATTTTATTTCTCCTTATGCTTTTTCGGATATGAAAAAAGCAAAAGACAGAGTGCTGACTGCTATTGAAAAAAAGCAAAAGATTCTTGTTTGGGGTGATTTTGATTGTGATGGAGTTACGTCTTCTTCTATTTTATATAAAGCACTTACGGAGCTTGGTGCCGATGTTATTGTTTTTATACCGGACAGGTTGTTGCATGGGCATGGATTAAATTCAAAAGAATTAATAAAATTCATTTCAAAAGAAAAAGTTAAATTGGTTATTACGGTTGATTGCGGTATTTCTAATATAAGCGAAGTAAATCTTTTAAGGGGTTTAGGTGTGGATGTTATTATAACGGATCACCATGCTGCAGATGGAGAAACTCCAAATGCTTATGCAATTATTAACCCACAGGTCGATAATGCCATGGAAGAAAATGTTTTGATTGAAGATATAACTTCTCTCAGTTATAATTCCGGCTCCGCAATAGCTTATAAGCTTGCTATTGCTTTATTAGAAGAAGTCAAAAATGATGATTTAAAAGATGAATTGTTGGTAATTTCCGCTTGCGGAATTGTAGCTGATGTTGTTCCGTTAATCGGCGAGAATCGTTCTATGGTTGCTGTTGCACTTGAACTTTTGAATTCAAAAAAAGAGAAATCTCAAAAAGCAATTTATAGGCTTTTATCAAAGAATTGTAAGGATAAAATTACAAGTTATGATATAGCTTTTATTTTGGCTCCAAGAATAAATGCGGTAGGAAGGCTTGCAAATGCCTCTTTGTCTTTTGAATTTTTGACAACAGAAGATGATAATAAGCTCGAAATTATAATTGAAAAGCTTGAAAATTATAATAGAATTAGGCAGGGAAAATGCCAAGAAACTTATGAAAATATAATTTCTTATTTGAGTAAAAATAAAGATGAGATAAATAATCCTGCCGTTATTTTAATTAATGAAAATTGGCATATAGGGGTGATTGGGATTACAGCTTCTAAGGTCGTGGAAGAGTTCAATAAGCCTTGTTTTTTGATGACGATTGATGAAAATAATTTTGCAAGATGTTCAATAAGAAGCAATGATTCTATTAATGTGTATAAGGTTTTAAAGGAGAATGAAAATTTATTTTCGGGCTTTGGAGGGCACAAGCTTGCCGGTGGTTTTAGTTTTGATTTGAATAAGATTTCATTTGAAGATGTTAAAAAAGCTCTTTTAAATACTATAAAAAGTGAATCTGAAGAAACGGATAAAAAAGATGTTTTGTATGCTGATATTGAACTTAAAACGGATGATATCGAAGTAAGTATTTTTGATTCCATTAATAAATTAGAGCCTTTTGGTGAATGTAATGAAATGCCTTTGTTTGCTATGTTTGGCGTAATTTTAAAAGAACAAAAGACAATAGGAAAAGAAGGAAATCACTTGAGTCTTACGGTTGAAAAAGATGAAAAAAAATTCAGATGTGTTAAATGGAGTGAAGGTTTAGTTGAAATTCCCGACGGAAGCAGGTGTGATATTGCTTTTTATCCTCGTCTTAATAATTTTAACGGTGAAATCACTGTTCAGTTTGAGATAGTTGATATGTATTTTGAGGGTTTAAAAAAAGAAAAGAAACTTTTTAAAGTGTTTGATCACAGAAGAAAAACGGGAATATTGGATTCTGTAATGGAATACGTTAAAAGAGACTCATCCGATATCGCAATTTGGGCAAAAACTCCAGAGATAAAGGAGAAGCTTCATTCAATTAAAGAAAAATTAATTGATAATTTATCTCATCATAAGGGTTTAATGTTTTTTGATTATCCTTCTTCAAAAGAGGAGTTTTTTGAAATTGTAACAAACATTAAACCGGAAAAGATACATTTTATGAATTTGGTTATAGATGAAAATCTTGAAAATTATATCAGAAAATTAAACGGAATGATAAAGTATTGTGCAAATAAATTGTCAGGTAAAATCAATTTACAGAGATTGTCTCAAGCATTGGCAGTTAGTGAAAATTTTGTGCAAATATCACTTGAGATTATGGAAGATATAGGCTCAATTAAAATTTTGGATATAGATGAAATTCAATATATAAAATCTTTTGATTATGAAAAATTTAAACAAAATTCACTGTTTGAGGTTTTGAAAGATGAATTTGTTGCAATTATTGAGTTTAAAAAATCCTTGTTAAATTGTGATGTAGTTGAAATTGAGGAATTATTGCTTAAAAGTTGAGTTTTTGTTGTAAATTTTTGTAATAATTAGGCGGTTGGATATTTATATGCTATAAATATAATATATAGGGAGTTGTGCATAAAATGCCTGAAGAAGTTCAAGAAAAAGCTTTGGATTTTAAAAATATTTTAAAAGTTGCAAATGTAGAAGTTACGTTATGTGCTGAACTTGGTAAAACTAAGCTTCCTTTGAAAGATATTATAGAGTACGACAAAGGGTCAATTATACCTCTTGATAAAGTTGAAGATGAAGCAATAGATATTTATGTTAACGATATTTTAATTGCAAAGGGGAAGATTGTAGCAATAGAAGATTCTTATGGTATAAAAATAGTAGAAATAATTGAAAATAAAGAGTTAAAAGCACAATAAAATGATAAATATTTTAAGATACGAAAAAAATATGGAAAAAGACGGCATAACACAAGAAGCTCAGGAGAAATTATTTAATTCCAGAGTGCTTGTTATGGGAGCTGGCGGGCTCGGTTCGGGTGTTATTATGAATCTTGCTGCACTTGGTGTTGGCCAGATAAAAATAATTGATGGTGATATAGTTGAAGAAAGCAATTTAAACAGGCAAATTATTCATAAATATAAAAATATAGGCAGAGCAAAGGTAATTTCTGCAAAAGATTGGGTGCAGGAATTTAACCCTGATGTTAAGGTTGAGCTTGATAAAATCAAGATAAATGAGCTAAATTATTTTAATATTATTCAAGGGTATGACATAATTGTAGATTGTTTTGATTCTTATGAAGATAAGTATATGTTAAACGAAATCGCGGTTCGTCATAAAAAAGTTTTAATTCATGGTGCTATTCAAGGTTTTCGGGGGCAAGTAACAACAATTGTTCCCGTTAAAACAGGTTGTCTTTCTTGCGTTATGCAAAAACCAAGAAATTTTGATAAAGAAAATTATGCTTCTATTTCTCCGGTGGTAAATACAATATCGTCCCTGCAAGCACTTGAAGCAATGAAAGTTATTACAGGTGAAGGAGAACCGCTTTTAAATAAAATTTTAATATTTGACGGTTTGAAATCTGAGTTTAAAGTTTTAAATTATGCAAAAAATATTGCATGTGAAGTTTGTAGTGTAAATGAGATTTAATATGGAAGAAATGAAATCCAGGTATATAAAAATTTTGATAGGTTTTATTGTGATGATGCTTTTATCAACTTTTACAATAAAAAATCATGTCAAAAATATTTCTAAGGCAAGAGAAACGGCGGAAGTACTTCAAGTGTTAAATGCAGAAACTCAAACCGAAAATATAGAGTCTCGGGAATCGAATATAAAACAGGTAAGAATTGCAGAGGAACCAAGGCAAGAAACGACTGTTGCCGATGAAGTTGTTATTGGAGAAAATTCTAATGAACAAAATTATAATCTTAGAAAAGAAGGTTTAAAGAAAATGGCTGAAGGTGATATAGATAACGCCATTTTGTATTTGGAAGAAGCTTTCGAAAAAGGAGATGTTAATTTTAAGAAAGCAAACGCCGAATATCTTATTCAATGTTATGAACAAAAGGGCTATGTTCCAGGGGTGATAAGTGTTTATGATAGGTTATTGGCAATTGCAGAAGGTGATAGTGAAAAAATTGATATAAATAATAAACTTGCCGAATATTTTATGAAAACAGGAAGTAAAAAACAAGCTTCAGAATATTATGAGGCTAATTATAGATTGACAAACTCTATTGATGATTTAATTTTAGTTGCCAATGTGTTAGAGGAAATTGGGGAAAAAGACAAGCTAAATGTTTTGATTCAAAATCATATAGCAGAATTTCCTCAGGACAAAGAAACTTTAAAAAGGTATATTAAGTCAACTGATTTTGAAAATAGTCAAGAATGATTTTTTCTATATATTCGCTGGCATGGCCGTCTCCGTACGGGTTTATTGCTTTTGACATTTTTTCGTATTCGGATTTATTATCCAATAATTCTTGAATAGAATTTATTATTTTTTCCTTGTTTGTTCCGACGAGTTTAACTCCGCCGTATTCAATCGCTTCGGGACGCTCCGTTTCTTCCCGTAAAACAAGAACAGGTTTACCTAAGGCCGGTGCTTCTTCTTGTATACCACCAGAATCAGTTAAAATTATGTGTGCTTGTTTCATTAATGTACAAAATGGTGCATAATCCAAGGGTTCAATTAATTTAATTCTTTCTGTGTCTTTAAGTATGGGTATAACAGTGTTTCTCACGTTTGGATTTAAGTGCATCGGGTAGACTATTTCTATGTCTTTATTTTTTTTAATTAATTCTTTTATGGCTAAGCAGATGTTTTCAAGGGGCTTGCCAAAATTTTCACGTCTGTGTGAAGTTAAAAGAATTGTTTTTAAGTTGTTATTTAATCCTATAAAATCAAGATTGACGGGTTTGTTGTTAACAACATAAAAAAGAGCATCAATTACAGTATTTCCTGTTTTATAATATCCTTTTTTTATTCCTGAATTTATTATATTTTGAATGGATTTATCCGTAGGGCAAAACATTAAGTCTGAAACTGAATCAACCAAAACCCTGTTTATTTCTTCCGGAAAAGGATAATTTTTATCAAATGTTCTTAGACCCGCTTCAACATGTCCTATTTTTGTTTTGGAATAAAAAGCACTTAAAGCACTCAAACTTGCTGTTGTAGTATCTCCATGAACAAGTACAAGATCAAAATTTTCTTTTTCAAATATTTCTTTTGTTTTTAATAAAATATCGGAAGATAATTCCCATAAATTTTGATTTGGTTTCATTAAGTTTAAGTCAAAATCTGGTTTAATCTCAAAAAGTTCAAGTACGCTATCAAGCATTTGTCTGTGTTGGGCTGTTACTATTGTATAAACTTTAAAAAAATTGTTTTCTTTTAATTTTTTCACCAAAGGACACATCTTAATCGCTTCTGGACGTGTTCCAAAAATGAGAGCTATTTTGATTTTTTTATCCATAACGCTTTAATTTTACATAAAGAAGCATTTTTAATCAATCTATTTTATGTTGAATCTTGAATAGAAAAATTTTATGAGCGATTCTATATTTTTAACTCCTCTTACATGTATAATAGCCGGATTTTTACCGTATAGAAAATCATGATAGCTTATTTGGTAGTTTTCTTGAGTGGCAAGGTCAATCCATAGATTTTCATGGAATTTTGATTCGTTATAACCGGGAATATTTTTTTCGTAGTATGGGATATAGCTTGTTAATATATCGACAAAGTTTCTTCTTCCGTTGTATTTTAGATAATTTTTTCTCGGAGAATAGTTTTTTTGATTTGTAATTACTTTATGAATGCTGTCTGCAAGAGCTTGTGGACTAAAGTCTGCTAATTCTCCCGAGTTTCCAAAGAAAATGGGATGGTTTCCTCTTGCATATTTATTATGGTCTTTAAAAACTACAACAGGAGTGTTGCAGCTCATTGCTTCATTTATGGAGCGATTTTTGCCTTCAATTAATGATGTAAGTGTGCAACATTTTGCACTGCTATAGTATTTTGGCAGTTCTTTATTTGTAACAAAAGGTATTATTTTTAAGTATTTTTTATCTTTTAAAATATTTTTTACGGTTTTTATTTCATTAAGATAATCGCTTCTTATATCCGAAAAATCTTCTTTTTCGGATATAACACCCATAATCCAAACAGCATTTAAAATTTTATTGTATTTTTTTTCATATTCAAGAAGTGCATTAGCAAGTATTGGAATATTCTTTACTTTGGCAGGTGTTGAAACGCAAAGTACATCAATTTCTCTTGGTGTATAAAAAGAGGGGGCTATTATGTATTCATTTGTGAAATCCGCATCTTGCAGGGGAATAAAAATTATATCTTTTTTGTTTTGGTATTTGTTTTTATGGTAATTTTCTCTTTCTTTATTTTCATAGCAGGAGAAATAAATATCTGCCTTGTCGCACCAGGAATAACTTGACCACATGGTATATGCCCCTGCAAAAAAGATTTTTTTAATATCAGGGAAAAGTTTCAGTAAATATTCTGTTCCCTGGGAGAAAAAAACTCCTTTAGTTATTTTATTTTCATAATTTAGCGGAGGAATTGGAATTATAAAATCAATTTTTTCGTGTAAATCGGTTTCATCTTCCATAAATTCACCCGTATAAGCGTCAATATCATCCCAAATTTGTTCTATGGGCTTATTGATGTTTGGGTTTAAAAAATATTCTCTTGGGTATTTACCTTTCATATTTTTATAATATCAGATTTTGTGATATTGTTTATTTTTTCCTTTATAAATAATCCTTTTGCTTTACTTTTGCCTTTATTGTATAATATACCTATAAGACTAGTTGAGAAGGAGTTTATTTTGTCCCAAACTAACCTATTTGATGAAGGAAAAGTCGTTCCCGTTAATATTCGTGAAGAAATGAAGCGTTGTTATATAGATTATGCCATGAGTGTAATCGTCGGACGTGCGTTGCCTGATGTTCGTGATGGTTTAAAACCTGTTCACAGGCGTATTTTGTTTGCTATGAACGAATTGGGTATGACGCCTGATAAACCTTTTAAAAAATGTGCCCGTATTGTTGGTGAAGTTTTGGGTAAATACCACCCCCATGGTGATAGCTCCGTATATGAAGCACTTGTTCGTATGGCACAAGATTTTTCAACAAGATATTTAACAGTGGATGGGCATGGTAATTTCGGATCTGTTGATGGCGACGGTGCTGCTGCAATGCGTTATACAGAAGCAAGAATGCACAAAATTACGACAGCTATGCTTGCTGACATTGATTGTGAAACAGTTAATTTTGTTCCGAATTTTGACGGTTCTTTGGAAGAACCTTCAGTTTTGCCTACGAGATTACCTATGCTTTTGTTAAACGGGACATCGGGTATTGCTGTTGGTATGGCCACAAATATTCCTCCTCACAATTTAGATGAAGTAGTGGATGGCACAATAGCCTTGATTGACAATCCTGATATTACAACCGAAGGCTTAATGCAATATATTAAAGGGCCGGATTTTCCCACTGCTGCAACTATTGTTGGAACATCTGAAATTAAGAAAGCTTATGAAACAGGCAGAGGCTCAATTAAAATGCGTGCAGTATCATCGATTGAAGAATTGCAAGGTGGTGCGGGACGTCAAGGAAGAAGTGCTATTGTTGTTACTGAAATTCCATATCAAGTCAATAAAGCTGAATTAATAAGAAAAATAGCAGAACTTGTTAAAGATGAAAAAATAAAAGGCATTTCCGATTTACGTGATGAATCGGATAGAGACGGCATGAGAATTGTTATTGAACTAAAAAGAGATGCTAAACCTGATGTTGTTCGAAACAATTTGTATAAACAAACAGCCTTATCTACAAGCTTTGGTTTTAATATGGTGGCGTTAGTTGGTCAACAACCCCGTTTATTGAATTTATACGAAGTTTTATCCGAGTTTGTTGAACACAGGGTTGATGTTATTACACGTCGTACAATGTTTTTCTTGAAAAAAGCAAAAGCAAGGGCTCATATATTGGAAGGCTTAATGATTGCTTTGAATTCATTAGATGAAGTAATTGAATTAATTAAGAAATCTCCAAATACGGAAGCTGCAAGAAGTGGTTTAATTAATCGTTTTGGCTTGGATGTGGAACAAGCTAATGCGATTTTGGAAATGCAATTAAGACGTTTGACAGGTTTGGAGCAAGATAAAATCAGAGCGGAACATGCTGATTTATTAAAGAAAATTGAAGAATATGAAGAACTTTTATCTTCAAGAGAAAAGATTTTGGCCTTGATTAAAACAGAATTATTGGAAGATAAAGAAAAATACGGAGATGAAAGAAAAACTCAAATCGTACCCGAAGAAGGTGAGGTTACGGTTGAAGATTTAACTCCAAATACTCAAATGGCGGTATTTATCACTCGTCAAGGATATATTAAAAGAATTTCGCTAGACACCTTTGTTCGCCAAAATCGTGCTACAAGAGGAAAAGGCGGTATGAAAACTAAAGAAGATGATGATGTTGCTCATTTCTTTACCGCTATGATGCACGATAAAGTTCTATTTTTCTCATCCAAGGGACTCGTATATTCTTTAAATGTTTATGATTTTCCGGAAGGTTCAAGACAATCAAAAGGATTACCCATTATAAATGTTCTTCCTATTGAACAGGATGAAACAATCACTGCAATAGTTCCTGTGAGTGAGTTTAAAGAAGATTTGAATTTGATAATGCTTACTAAAAAAGGATATATTAAAAGAATTTCTTTGGATAATTTTAAATCTATAAGAAGAAACGGTTTAATTGCAATAGGTTTAGAAGAAAATGATACATTAAACTGGGTAAAATTAGCTCATGGCAATGATGAAATTTTAATCGGAACATCTTGCGGAATGGCTATTCGCTTCCCGATAGAAGATTTAAGACCTTTGGGACGTTCTGCTCGTGGTGTAAATTCAATGAAATTGCGTTCTTCGGATGAAATTATCGGTTGCGATGTTGTGCCTAAGAATTACGATGCTGATTTGTTGGTAATAACATCGGATGGTTTTGGTAAACGTTCAAAAATTTCGGAATTTAGGACACAAAATAGGGGTGGAATAGGACTTATTGCAACTAAGTTTAAATCTTCCGCTTCAAGATTAGTTGATTTATCTATAGTAAAAGAAACCGATGAAATTATGGTAGTAACCGCAAACGGAGTTGTTACTCGTGTGAGTGCTTCGGATATTTCTCGTCAAGGAAGACCGGCAACGGGTGTTAGAGTTCAGACACTTGATGGAAATGATTATGTTGTTTCCGTTAATAAAATAGTTGATCCTGATGAAGATGAGGCAAATGATAAAGAGACACTTATTCGAGAGGCAAAAGAAGAGATAAATTTAGGTGTCGAGCAAGGGAACATTTTTGAAACTTCCCCTGAAACTACAAATGATTAAGAATTAAAAAGAGCAAAATAATTTGCTCTTTTTAATTCTTGGAATTTAATAAAATATCAATTTTATTTTTTATAAGTTGGTGGATTTCTTCTTTTGATTTTGTCCCGTCAATTTCAATAAAATTATATTCTTTTTCAAGTTTTTTATATTCATCGAGGCATCTTTTTTGATATATTTCAAAGCTGTTATATATATCTGTAGAAAGTCCTATATCTCTTCCTGATTCAAAGTAATCAAGAGCACCGTTTTTTGCAATTAGTCTTTTAATTAAAGTTTGCGGCGGAACATTTAAATAAAAAACCAAATCAGGTTGCGGAGCAAAACTATATAGATTTTTAACCCATTTTATATCATGCCCTCTGACTGAATCTCTTACGTATGCAGTGTAAATATATCTATCCATAAGAACAACAAAACCCGCTTTTAGTGCTGGTATAATTTCGTTTTCAAGTCTGTCAGTGTAATCGGCTGCATATAAAAGTGAAAAAGTTGTTGTATTTAGAAGGTTTTTTTCTTTTGCTTCATTTATAACACCTGAAATAAGCCTTGAGGTTTTCCATTCTGAAACTGTGCAGCCGTAACATTTGTCTTTGATGTAATCAGATAACATATTGACTTGGGTTGATTTTCCCGAACCGTCTGTTCCTTCGATTACAATTAAAAGCCCTTCATACCCGTGTTTTTTATTGTTCATAGATACCCTCTAAAACTATTTTGTTTTCTTTTAAAAGTTCAAGAACTTTTTGACGTATGAATTTTTGTTTTTCATGGATACTTGCCATAGCATCAATTTTAATTAGTCCAAATTCGTCAATCATATTTTTATATTGTTCTACAATTCTGTTTTGAAAAATTACATAACTTTTATATGGGTTATTGGACAATTTCATATCCATGCCTGCTTCATAAAATTTTGGCTGACGATTGGAGCAGATTCTATCCAAACTGTCTTTTGGTGAAACATCAAAATAAAACGTCATATCGGGTTTTATTGCAAAACCGTACATATTTCTAATCCATTTAGGATCAACTTCTCTTGCTACGTCTCTGGCGAAAGCGGTATAGACATATCTATCTGCTAAAACTATAAATCCTGCTTTAAGGGCCGGTTTTATTGTTCGCTCAAGTCTGTCTGCAAAATCGACCGCATGTAAAAGTGAAAAAGTTCTTCCCGAGAGTAGATTTTTCTTTTTTGCTTTTTTTGTTGTGTTTGAAATAAGTTCGGATGAATTCCATTGAGTTAAAATAACATCGGCTCCTTTTGATTTTAGCCAACTGTAAAGTAATTCAATTTGGGTTGATTTTCCTGAACCGTCAATTCCTTCTACACAAATTAGCACGCCAGAATAGGTATGTTTTTTTGAAAATCTTAACATTTCTTACCTTGTTTTTTTAATTGTTCGATACTAATATTAATAATAGATTAGATTATAAAAAATGTAAATCTAAATAAGTATAAATGCTTTTAGCAGAGGAATTTAAATGTTTTCAGGTTTAGTTAAAAAATCATTTGATACGGTAAATGAAAATTCTGCAATTGTTTTGTTTTTTGTTTTATTCTTAATTGCAATTAATTTTCTTTTACCATATATATTTTCGGCAAAGTCAATAATTACAACAGTTATATTATCAATTTGTTTGTTTTTATTCGCAGCAGTTTTTATTGCCGGCTGGATTAATGTTTTAAAGGAATCAACTGAAAAAGAAAAAATTAAAGAAAAGAATTTTTCTGCAATATTTTTTGATGGTGCAGGAAAAAATATTATACCTGTTGCATTCAGTTTATTTCTATATTCAGTATTATTGGTTACTATTCTTTTTTTGGTTGGAAGATTTGCCCAATATTTTTTTGGCAGTCTTGATTTTTTGTTTAAAGACATTCTTAATATGACTCCCGAACAAAATTCTTTTATGAATTATATTAAAACTCTTTCAATAGAACAGCTTTATGTGATTTATGGTTGGCAATTGAGTTTTATGCTTGCTATAGCTGTTTTTAATTTTTTCTTTTTATTTATGCCTCCTGCTCTTGCTCAAGAAATAAAAATAAATATTTTTCTAAAGGTGTTTATTGCATTTAAAAATTCTTTATGTTTTACATTTAAAAATTTTATTCCCGTATTTGGAATTTATTTTTTAATATGTTTTATTTCCGGTTTTTTAAATATTATAAGAGCAATAACGTTGCCAAATATTATTTTTGCAATTTTGTTTTTATTTATTTACATATATTTTGTAGCTTATGTAATTATGTTAATATTTAATTACTATGAGCAGAAAAATCATTGTGATAACAGGACCGACGGCATCAGGCAAGACGATATTAGCGATACGACTTGCCAAGATAATTGATGCTGAAATTATTTGTGCTGATTCAAGAATAGTGTATAAAGGTCTTGATATTGTGTCGGCAAAACCGACAAAAGTTGAAATGGATAATGTTAAGCATCATTTGATTGATATAGTTGAACCTGATATTGAGTTTAGTGCCGGTGATTTTGTTGAATATGCCAAAAAGGCTATTTTTGAAATTAAAAATAAAGATAAAAATGTTATAGTGTGCGGTGGAACTTGGTTTTATATAAAAAATTTGCTCGGAAATAAGGCACTTTTGGATTGTCCTTCTAATTGGGAATTGAGAAATGAATTGTCAAAACACGAAAGCAGGGTTTTATGGGAAAAATTAAATTTATTAGATGAAGATAGGGCCAAGAAAATTCATCCGAATAATAAAGATAAAATTATAAGGGCACTTGAAATGTGCGAAATGTTGAAAAAGCCTGTGAGTAAATGTCAAAGGGCTGATAATACCGAATTCCAATCGGCTTGGTTTATGTGCAGTTTTGAAAGAGAAGAATTGTACGAAAGAATAAATAAAAGAGTAGATTTAATGTTTGAGGCTGGTTTGTATGAAGAATGGCAACAAAATAAACAAAAATATCCTAATTCGAAAGTTCTTGAAAATACAATCGGTTATAAGGAGTTTTATGATTTAGAAAAAGGAATTTATTGTAATTTTAATGAGGCAAAGGAAAAAATCAAACAGCATACAAGAAATTTTGCAAAAAGGCAATTGACATATTTTAGAAGTAATAAAGACATAAAATTGATAAAAAATAGTGATGATATTTTAAAGGAAATTGAATGAAAAAGTTTTTATTTTTATTTGTTATTTTAATTTTTAATTTTGCTTTTGCTCAAGATACCGTCAAGGCTGGGATTAAATATAATGAAGCAAGTGCTAAAGTAGAAGCATTTAAAGATATTCAAAAAAAGATTGAAAAAGATTTATTTAGAGATTATCTTAAGGATAAAAATTATAGAGAAAATCTTAATTTGATTGAAAAGAAACAATATATAGTTGAAAATAAAAGAACAATTTGTCCTTTTTATTTAAGAAAAACACTTTTATCTTATGCTATTGTATATTTGGATGAGCCTGAAAGAGTTTATTATTATAATATTTTGGGCAATCTTGTTAAATTTGACATTATTGAAAAAAAATCTTTTCCAAGGAGAACCTTTGGGTATTCAAGGTATGGAAATATAATTAATGTGGCTTTTGAAGTTGACGGTGAAGAACAGTTTATTTATGATAAAAACGGGAAGCTTATTGCCCACTGGCTAGGTTCGGAAATGATTGACGAAAAAACAAAATTTTTTAAGATTACGAGAATGTCAAATTAATAAAACGGAAAATTGCAAAAAAAAATCTTTTTGAGTATTATATAAGTACTCACTCAAAACCTCGCAAGATACGTTAGTAATTTTGTGAAAGGAAATGAAAAATGGCAAATATTAAATCTGCAAAAAAAAGAGTACTTGTTGCTCAAAGAAACACTGAAAGAAACACAGCTTTTAAAACCAGTATTAAAACTGCAGTTAAAAAAGCTTTGGCTGTTGCAAGTTCTGAAGATAAATCGGAATTGAATGCAGCTTTATCTAAGGTGTATCAATTGTGTGACAAAGCAGTAAGTAAAGGTATTTTGCATAAAAATACTGCTGCCAGAAAAAAATCAAGATTAACTAAGGCTATTAATAAGTTAACTTTGAAATAAAATAGTACGGTTAAACTTTAAATTAAAAAGCTCGAGAGTCATTAACTCGAGCTTTTTGTATTTGTGTTTTTTATGCTGTTTTTTCTTCGTCTTTAAAAAGTTTGCATACATTGTATTTTTTACAATATTCAACCAAATCTCTTTTTATTTCTGGGCATAGTACATATAAAGCAATAATATTAGGCACACACATAGCTATCATCATAGCATCGGTTATTTCTATTACTGATTTTACGTTCATAACCGAGCCTATAACTATAAATACACAATAGATAAGATTAAATGCCAATGCTCTTTTTTTGCCTTCCCCAAATAAAAATGTCCAAGCTTTTTGACCGTAATATGCCCAAGATATTAAAGTTGAAAGTGCAAACATTATCGCAATTAAAGATAGTATAATCGGGAAAAACGGAATTACAGATTGAAAAGCATTTGAAGCAAGTTCAATACCTGATATTTCTTTTGCTGCATGAGTGCAAGCACCTGAGAATATAATTGCAAAAGAGGTAAATAAGCATAAAACTCCCGTTAAAAATGTTTCAAGCAAGGCAACAAAACCTTGTGAAACAGGTTCTTTTGTTTGTGCTGTAGCATAAACGATTGCTGCTGCACCCGTTCCTGCTTCGTTTGATTGAACAGAGCGTCTTAAACCGATTATTATTGTCCCAAAGACTCCGCCCGCAACGGCTGTTGGATGAAAGGCTTCTCTTAAAATTAGAGCAAGAGCACTTGGAATATTTAAAATATTTGCAAAAATAACAACTAATCCTGATACAATGTACATAATACACATTGTAGGAACAAGTATGGTTGTAATTTTAGCTATACTTTTAATACCGCCGACTGTAACCATTCCGACAAGTATTGCTATAATTAGTCCGAATATCCAACCCGAACCATGCATGAAACTGTTTTCTCCGCCTGTGATAAACAAGAATTGATGTGTAGATTGGTTTATTTGAATCATATTTCCGCCTGTTATACCGCCACCAATACAGAGAATGGCAAATAAAACAGATAAAGGTTGTCCCAGCCAACGTAATTTTCGGCGAGTTAAACCATGTGCTATATAGTGCATGGGACCGCCTGAAACGGAACCATCTTCGTTAAATCTTCTGTATTTAACGGCAAGGGTCGCTTCAACAAATTTGATAGACATTCCCAAGATTGCTCCCGCAAAAATCCAAAAAGCAGCCCCCGGACCGCCTATTGAAATTGAAATTGCGACACCTGCAATACTGCCTATTCCGATAGTTCCTGAAAGTGCTGTTGCTAAAGCCTGAAAGGATGACACTTCTCCACATCCGTTTTCGCTTTTTTCTGCGGGCTTTGAAACTGTTTCAAGAGCGTGTTTAAACCCCCAAATGGCAATTCCTTTAAAATATACTGTAAAAAATATACCTGCAAACAGTATCCAAAATATGATAATCGGAACTTGCTGACCAAATAAATTAATTTTATAGAAAATAATATCGGCAATAAAATCGGATATTGGTGCAATGTTTTTGTCCATAAATGCGTCAACATTCATAGCATTTGCATTTGTGATTGTCAGTAGTGTTGTTAAAGCTAAAGCCGATAGTTTCCTCATAATCAATAAACCCTTTCCGTTTTATGTGGGGCAGGTTTAATATTATCAAGAATATATTTAAATTACTATTTTGAAAGGCAAGATTTTAACATTTTGTAAATTACTGAACAAAATAAAGCTTTTTATATTATTCTATTCTTATGAAATTAATGTTTAGATTTTGTTTAATAATCTTGCTATTAGGAGTTTTAAGTTTAGGTGCTTTGGCTTCGGAAGTTAAATTTGTTTTTTTAACGGATATAGGATTGGAAAAAACAAACGCATATAAACTTCAAGAGACAATTAAAGAATTAAATAGTTATAAAGATGTTGATTTTATTGTTTTTGGCGGGAATAATCTCCAAAAAGCAAGTATAGAAAATTTGAATTACTTTACACATCTTTTAAGAAAGGTAAATAAAAAAACCGTTGTTTTGCTTGGCAATTCAGATGTTTTATCAAGTTCAGGTATCAATAAAGATTACTATATGAAAAGAGTTAAACGAGCTCTTTGGTGGCGGCACAGTGATAAGCCGAATTTTACTTTTAAGTCAAGGGGCTATCTTTTTGTTGTAATGGACGGCTCTAAACAGTATTTTCAATCATCGAACGGTTATTATTCAAAAAGCGAGTTGATGTGGCTTGAAAAGATTTTAGAAAAAAACAAGAAAAAAGACGTAATTATTTTACAACATTTTCCGTTGTTAGAAACCGAGTCAAAGTGGATGGAAACTGCTAAAACAGAAGAATATCAAGAAATTTTAGATAAATATAAAAATGTTAAAGTGATTGTTTCGGGTCATTACGGAAAAGATATTGAACTTATCGAAAATGGAATTTATCATATTGTAACTCAAAAATATAGTGACAATGGTGCATATAAGATAATTGAAATTGATTTAGACAATGATTATATAGGAACTTATCTTGTGGGTGAATAAAAGATATTAAATTTATATAAAAAAAATGCCATTTTTTAGATTTTTCATATAGTATTTTAATTATAATTTAAAACCTTATTTTAAAAAGTAGTGACGAGGTATTTTTAGGAGGAAACATGACAGATACCCAAAAAAGAGCAAAAATCGAAAAATTATGCGAAGAAAACAATGTCGGATTTATCAGACTACAATTTTGTGACATTAATGGAACAATCAAAAATTTATCTTTACCGATAAGCCAGTTGAATAAGGTTTTAAATAACGAAATTATGTTAGATGGTTCGTCAATTAAGGGTTTTCGTAGTATTGAAACATCAGATATGTATTTTTTCCCCGATTTAGATACTTTTACGATTCTTCCTTGGTGTGAAAGAGATGGCGAAAATGTCGCAAGAATAATATGTGATATTCATAATGCCGACGGAACTCCTTTTGAAGGTTGCCCAAGGTGTAATTTAAAAAGGATGATTGCAAGGGCTGAAAAATTGGGTTATAAGATGAATGTGGGTCCCGAGGCAGAATTTTTTATTTTTGAGTTGGACAAAAATGGCGAAGCAACTACAAAACCGCATGATAAAGGCGGATATTATGATGCCGCTCCGACTGATATGGCAGAAGATATAAGGCGTGATATAGTGGGAAGTTTAGAGGCAATGGATTTTGAAATTGAGGCTTCTCACCATGAAGTTGCAGACGGTCAGCACGAAATCGATTTTAAATATGCCGATGCCTTGACTACGGCAGATAATATAATAACTTTTAAGTACGTAGTTAAGAGTATAGCAACCGAATACGGAGTACATGCTACTTTTATGCCAAAACCAATATTCGGTATTAACGGTTCTGGCATGCATTGTAATTTGTCTTTATTTAAAGACGGCAAAAATGTTTTTTATGCTCCCGAAAATGATTATCAATTATCGAAAGAGGCACTATATTCAATAGGTGGTGTTTTAAAACATGTTAAAGCTTTTACGGCAATAACAAATCCTCTTGTTAACAGTTATAAAAGACTTGTTCCTGGGTATGAAGCACCTGTATATCTTGCTTGGAGTTTAGCAAATAGATCGGCTCTAATCAGGGTTCCGGCGAAACGAGGTGTAGCAACGAGAATAGAACTCCGCTCCCCTGATCCTTCCTGCAATCCGTATTTGGCTCTTGCTTCGATATTGGGTGCTATTTTAGATGGTGTTGAAAATAAAATTGAACCGCCTCAGCCTGTCGAAGAAAATATCTATGAAATGACTCCAAAGGAGTTGAAAAATGCAAATATTGAGTCATTGCCCGGAACATTATATGAAGCAATTGAACTTTTAAAACAGGATGAAGTTGTAAAAGAATCTTTGGGCGAACATATTTATCATGAATTTAGGTTGGCAAAAGCAATAGAATGGGATAGATATAGGACCTATGTAACCCAATGGGAGCTTGATTCATATTTAAATGCTTATTAAAAAAGCCCCTTTTGGGGCTTTTTTATATTATACCGTATTGTATACCCTTTTTAATAATTAAATTTGCTGCACGATTAAGTTCATTATAATTTAAATCTTTCATTACACAGAGTCTTAATCTGCATTCTTTTCTTCTCACTGCGGGATAAGTAACTATATTAACATAGACTCCTTCGCTTCTTAATTCTTGATATAGTCTGAACAATTTTGTTTCATCGTATATCATAACAGGAATAATTGCACTTTGAGAATTTCCTATATTAAATCCTGCTTTTAAAAGTTTTTCTTTTAAATATATTGTTTTTTCCATTAATTCTTTTCTTCCTGCCTTGTCTTTTTCAAAAAGGTTAAAAACTTCAATTAAACCTCCTGCAACAGAAGCACTCATGGCTGTTGAAAAGAAATAGGTTCTTGCGTAAAGTCTTAAATATTGTACAATTTCACGTTTAGCTGCACAATAGCCGCCAAGTCCTCCGGGGGCTTTAGATAACATACCGACATTAAGATCGATTTTATTTTGAACATTGTAAAATTCGCTTGAGCCTTTGCCGGTTTTTCCTACAATTCCAATTCCATGGGCATCATCTACCATGATTTTACAGTTGTATTTTTGTGCCAGTTCAACTATTTCATTTAAGGGTGCTATGTCTCCATCCATGGAAAAAACCCCGTCTGTTATTATTAGTCTGCCTGTTATATTATCAGGAATTCTATTTAATATTTTTTCTAAATATTTCATATTTCTGTGAGGATATATTTTAATTTGTGCACCTGATAATTGGCATCCGTCAAAAATTGAAGCATGATTTGCACTATCATTAATGATAATATCTTCACTGTTACATAGTGCTGAAATTACTCCTATATTAGTTCCATAGCCTGACGGAAAAACGATAGCGTCTTCTGTGCCGTAGAATTGAGCAATTTTTTTTTCTAATGTGCGGTGAAGATCGCATATTCCGGCATAATTAGAAACTGCTCCCATACCCATTCCGAATTTTTCCAATGCTTTTTTGGAAGCTTTTAGAACTTTGGGGTGGTTTTGTATGTTAAGATAAGAGTTTGAACCGAGCATAATAACATCGTGTTTGTACCCGTTTTTTTCTCTTAATTTAACAATTGATGATAATTTATTTAAACTTATCATTCCAAGGGCTTCGTTTCCGGTTAAAACTCCGCTTTTTAAAACTTCATCAACTCTTTTTGTTTTATCAAATAAGTCTTCATTTTCTAAAGTATGAACAAAATTTTCAAATTTTATGTTTATTGCTTGTGTTTCTAGTGTAGACAATTTAACCTCGCTTTTTAGTAAATTATTTAAAAAATAATAATTTTTTATATTGCAAAAAAGTATAACAACAACTTGCTATTTTTTTATTGTATAATGAGGTGATAGCAGGAGTAATTATGAAACAGGATATGTTGGAAAAAATATTCAAGGCAACTTGTAGACTTGTTAATTCAAAAACCATAAAAGCACTTGCACCTTTGATTAATTTAACAAGAAAAATTAATAATAAACCTTCTATACCCTTAAAAGAAAAACTTGCACAGATAGACTATCCTTCTTTGGGCGATAAGGTTATTATGCTTCATGGGGTTTCGGTTGGAGAAGTTGTATCATTGGAGAATTTAGCAAAAAAAATAAAAGTTAATTTTCCAGATTTTAAACTCGTCATAACTACGGGAACGCTTACGGGTCAAGAACTAGCAAAAAAGAAATATGGTGAATTAGCTGATTTTATTACATATTTCCCACTGGATATTTATGAAGCTGTTGGAAAATTTTTAGATAAAATTAAGCCGTCAGTTATTTTAATAGCAGAAACGGAAATTTGGCCCAATTTTGCTTTTTGTGCAAAAGAAAAAAATATCCCTTTATATATAATAAACGGCAGAATTTCAGATAAATCTTATCCGACATATTTGAAATTTAAGAAAATTTTTAAAATTATTTTAAACTGTTTTGACGGAGTGTTTTCTCAAAGTGAGCTTGATAATAAAAGATTTATTTCTCTTGGAGTGGATGAGAAAAAAGCTTTTGTTATGAAAAATTTAAAGTTTGAAATTGAAAGAAAAAAATGTGACATTTCTTTAAATTCTTCGTTTTCAAAAGTATTCATTGCAGCATCGACACATAAGGGTGAGGATGAAATTGCTCTTGATGCTTTTAAAAAATTGAAAGAAAAAAATAGAACTCTGAAGATGATTCTTGCTCCAAGACACCTTACAAGATTAGATGAAGTTGAAAAATTAGTGAAAGAAGCCGGTTTTAAATATGGTTTTAGGACTAAGAAAGATGATTTTTCAGATAATGATATTATAATTTTGGACACTTTAGGTGAGTTATCTAAAATATATGAAATAGTTGATGTAGCGTATATTGGAGGAAGCTTCAATAAAACAGGCGGACATAATCCTCTTGAAGCTACGATATATTCAAAACCTACAGTTTCAGGGCCTTCTATTAAAAACTTTAGAGACATATATGCTATTTTGGAGCGTGAAAAGGCGAGTTTTGTTGTAAAAAATAAATTTGAATTTTATTCGATATTAGAAAAATTATTTACTGACGATGAATTTTATAACGAAATATCTAAAAATTGCGAAAGATGTTTTTTAAATCAACAAGGTGCTGTTGAATTTGTAATTAATAAGTTAAAAGAAATTTTGTAATTTAAAAGCTCCCTTTAAGGGAGCTTTTAATCTTTGATTAAACACTAATCTTCAACGGGAGCAGTCGAGGGCCTTTATCTCCCCGAACGTCAACCCGACAAGTTATAAATTCCCATTATTTAAGTTTTATAACATTATTTTGTGAAGTCTTTTAGATCTTTTACTCTTAATGCAAGATATGGGTCAGTTTTACCTTTATCTATTAAGAACATTACAAAAGTTTTATCAAAGTTAAAATTTCTGGGTTTTGCTTTATCGTCCATTGGTGGAAGTGCTGCCATCTTTGTCATTATTGCAGCTTCTGACTTAACTTTTCCGCCTTTATTGTCAAGTTCAAGTTGCACTGTTTCAATGGCATCCGAGAACATTATATCTGTGCCTTTAATTTGTTTGTTACAGAGTTCTGTGTATTTTCTTTCTTTTTTAATATTAAGATTTGGAATTTTAAGTGTGTCTTGAGCCAAGAAAAATCTGTTTCCTTTGTATTTTTTGCTTTGTTTTTGCATTTCATCAAAAAGTTTATTAAATTCATCTTTTTTATCGGTTCTATATAAATAAACTATATCGTTGTTTTTGGTATAAAGTCTTACGGCATAATCCTTATCGCTGTTGTAAAATAATACGGCGAGGTTATCGTCAAGAATTTTATCGGAATTTTTGGTTATTCCAAAAAAGTTATATTTTTCTTTAGAATTATTGAATTTTGATTTTTCTAATTTATCAAATTCGTTTAAAAATTCAAATTCTTTTTTTAACATTGCATAGGCATAGTATTTACCAAGTCCTCTTGACCAATCCATTGAATCTATTATGTCGCTTGTTTCATTGAATTTTTCAAGGATTGCTTTTTTAATTTCTTCTTTTGCTTCGGGGGATGTTTCTCCGTAACTTGTCAAATAACTTTCAGGATTTAACATATCGGATTTAAATTCTTCTTTGTTAAGTCCTTTTAATTCGTTGGTCTGTTTTTCTTTTATAAATTCAATATCGTGTTTTATAATGTTGTTTTTCATATCATTAAACACAAGTTGGAATGTTCCGACCCAGATTTTATTGTTTGCATTGGATTTTGATGAAAATAATGTTAGAATATCAGTTTTGCCGGAAGCACAAAAGGCAATTCCTGAAAGCAAAAGAACGGATATTATAGTTAATAGTAATTTTTTCATGGTTTTCTCCTCTTTCCTTCTGATTTAAATATAGCATAAAATCTTTTTATGTTAAAATTTAGCTATGACTGAATTATTAATGCCTGCAGGAAGCTTGGAAAAAATGAGATACGCCTTTCAATATGGGGCAGATGCTTGTTATCTTGGGTTAGCGGATTTTTCATTGCGTGCATTAAGAAAAGGTGAATTGATTGATGAAAACAATCTCAAAGAAGCAGTTGATATAGCAAATTCCCTTAATAAAAAAGTATACTGTACTTTTAATATTTTTGCGTACGATGATGACATAAAAAAACTTGAAGAAAAAATTGAAATTATAAAAGATGCTTCTGTTCATGCTGTTATTATAAGTGACTTTGGTATTTATAGAATAATTAAAAAGTATTTGTCTGATATAGACATTCATATTTCGACTCAAACAAATATTTTAAATTCAGAAACAGTTAAATTTTGGCGTGATTTGGGTGCTTCGAGAGTAATTTTGGCGAGAGAACTCTCTTTTAAACAGATTGAAAAAATAAGAAAAGAAGTTCCTGATATTGAGTTGGAGATGTTTGTTCACGGAGCTCAGTGTATGGCATATTCGGGAAGATGTCTTTTGTCTGATTATATGACTCAAGGGAAAAGAAGGGCAAATCTTGGAAATTGTGCTCAAGCTTGCAGGTGGAGCTACAAATTAATTGAAGAAACGAGACCTGATGAACCTTATGAGATTATAGAAAATGAAAAAGGTACTCATATAATGTCTACTAAGGATTTATGTTTGATACGATATGTTAAAGATTTAAGAGATATTGGAGTCGATTCTTTTAAGATTGAAGGCAGAACAAAGAGTCTATATTATGTTTCCACTGTTGCAAAAACATATAGAAAAGTTTTAGATAATGAATGGGATATTGATTTTGCCTTTGGGGAACTTAAAAAAGCAGGAAACAGGGGTTATACAGAAGGCTTTTTCTTGGGAAATAATAATAGCGAAACTTATTCTTATGACATATCTAAAGGACTTGCAGGGGCTGATTTTCTCGGAGTTTTTCTTGAGGATTTAGGTGATGACAGGTTTAAATTGTTAATTAAAAATAAAATCAGTTTGAATGATAAAATAGAAATAATTACTCCTAATTTTTCAACTGTGGCAGATGTTTTAAAAATAGTGCATGAAAAAAAAGGTGAAGTTTATGTTGCAAATACAAATGATGAAATAATTATTGAATTTGCTTGTTCGGATACAAATTGGAAAAAGGAAGCAGGTTATGCACTTGCAAGGACATTGGGAATAAAGGAATAATATATGTTTTTAACTCCTGATTATAATATTGAATCTATTTATGATATAGATATTGAAGAACTTAAAAGAAGAAGAATAAAAGCTCTTTTTTTTGATTTGGATTCGACTTTGATGAAGTCAAAGAGCGGAAAGTTTGCTTATAAAACTTTGCAGTTTCTTGACGATTTAAAGTTAAATTTTAAACTTGCAATAATTACAAATAATAAAAATATGGATTATATTAAAAAAGCGAAATCTCAAACCGACATTCCTGTTTATTCAAGAGCTAAAAAACCAAGTACGGTTGTTTTATTCAAGGCTTGTAATGATTTTGACGTTGAACCAAATAGCGTTGCAATGATAGGAGATAGACCCCTAAGTGATATTTTGGGCGGTAAAAATGCCGGTATGGTAACAATTTTGGTTGATTCAATTTCAAAAGATGAAGAAAATTTTATTGTTCGCTTTGCAAGATTTATGGAAAGATTAACAATTAAAAAATAAATTATTTTAATAGAAAACCTAATGCGAAAGTTGAAATTATAAAAATACCTACAAAAAAGTATGTAACTTTATTCAACCCTTTTTCTGTTGATTTTTGTGATGAAAATAGTTGACTTGCAGCACCAATTGATGCCATCCCATCTCCTTTTGGAGAATGAAGGAGTATTAATATTACGCTAAATATTGCACTTATTATTTGCAGAGTGTAGAAAAATGTAGTCATTTTGTATCCCTTTTAAATTCTATATTAAAAATATCATAAAAATATTTTTTTTCTATAATTTAAACTAGAATTTAACAAAAAGTTTTAATTTTCCGTCATCTCCTCTGAAATTTATCCAACCGGTTTTTACTTGGTTGTTTAGGTCATGAACTTTTACAAGAAGCCAATTTCCCCTGATTAACCAAGGACTTATCATTTTAGGAAGTTCGATTGAGCCTGTTGTATTCGTTTGTTTCAGTGGTGCAGCGTAAAGAATTTTATCTTTTTTTTGAAGGTCTTTAAACAAATATACTCCGTATTTTTTCCCATAAATATTAAAAAAATCACTCCAATTATAGAATTTATTTTTTGCATCTTCTTTTACCCAACCGCAAACGGGATTTTGAGATTGGTTAAAACAAACTAAACTCCAACCTTCGGTTTCGTCAAGTGTTGTTAACAGAGCAATTTTTTTAGATTGGCTAAAAGCGGCGAAAACTTCGTCTTGAGTGCATCTTGTTTTGTTTTCTATGCAGCTCGTTTCTCCTGTTGTATAATCGAAGTTTAGAGATTCCAATATTTTTCCGTTTTCGGATGGAGTTTGACGCATAACAGTCGGACTTGTAACACTTGTATATCCTATGCCGTATCTTCTAAGTGAGTTTATATAGTACGGCAGCACATCAGCAAAAACAATGTTACAAGCTAAGATTGATGTAAGAATCAGAATTGATATTTTTTTCATTTACCCCTCAATTAAAGAATTACTCTTTTTTTCAAAAAAATCAATTACCAGAACAGGTTAAAAATGAAATCCGTCTTCCTTCATGCGTCTTATCACTTCGGTTAAATCTTCATTTGAAGCTACAACGGATAATCTTACGTATCTTGTCGCATTTTTTGCAAATCCTGTTCCCGGAACTATTACAATACCCGATTTTTCAAGCATATCACCGGCAAAGGCTTTACAGTCAGAATACCTTTCAGGTATTTTAAGCCAAAGATAAAATGTTGCTTTCGGCATTTTGACATTGTAGCCCAGTGAATTTAAGCCATCAACAAATTTTTGAATTTTATTTTTAAATTTAATGTTTTGTTCATCTATATACTTTTGCCCTTCCGGACTTTCCAATAAATCAGCCCCAGCATATTGGATAACTTTAAAAACTCCTGTATCAACAGTTGATTTTGAGCGAGAAAGCATGGTTATAATGTCTTTGTTGCCACAAGCCCAACCTAAACGCCAGCCTGTCATTGCGTAAGATTTTGAAAAGCTGTAAAATTCTATGCAACAATCCATTGCTCCTTTACATTCAAGGGCTGAGTGCGGTTTATAACTTTCATCATAGTACATTTCACAATACGCATTATCCGAAATAAGTATAATTCCGTGTTTTTTACAAAAATCAACACAATGTTGTAAATAATTTAAATCGCAAGTACAACCTAAGGGGTTATTTGGATAGTTAATCAAAAGTGCTTTTATTTTATTTGGGTCATTGCCTTCTTTTATATATTCTTCAAGTATTTTTTCCATATTTGGAGTGAAATTATTTTCTTCATTTAATTCAATTCCATAGGCTTTTGCACCCGCAAGTTTAATCATTTGAGTATATGAAGCATACCCCGGTGACGGAATTAAAATAACGTCTTTTTCTTCTTCTTTTTGCTTGGGGTTAACAAGTGCTTTAACAAGGTTTGCAAGACCTTCTTTTGAGCCTATCAGAGAAAATATTTCTGTTTTGGGGTCAAGTTCTACATTAAATCTTTCCTTCATTCTTTTTGCTACAGCTTCAAGAAATTTTACTTCTCCTTTCGGAGTGGTATATGTATGGAGATTGTCAATATCCATGTATTCAATTGCTTTTTTAATTACAAAATCCGGAACGGGATCGACAGGTGCACCCATTGAAAGAGGAATAGGAGTGCGGTTTTTTGCTTTTAGTTCGGGTGTCAATTCTACTTGACGAGCTTTAATTTCAAACATAATATAGTTTTTCATATTTTGAATTTCGTTGTTAAAAAGTTTTTTAATGTTTTCTTCCATAACTACCTCAATTTTTTTATTTTAGTATTATACAACTTCATAAAAATTTAGTAAATTAATTTTACTTTTGGGCTAATTTGCTTTAAAAAAAACTCAAAATAGGGTATAATATATTAATGCGAGATGGAGATAATCTGCGCTAGAAACGGAGAAATTTATGCACATCCACGTTAACGGACGTAACATTGAAATTACTGATGCAATTAAAGCCTACGTCAAGGAAAAAGCGGGTAAGGTAGTAGCTCATTATGAGCAAATTGATTCAATTGATGCTGTTTTATCCGTAATTAAAAACCCCTCCGTTAGTGACTCTCATATTGCTGAGATTAACTGCAAAATCGGCGGTGAAACGATTAGAGTCGAAGAAAAAGCTGAAAATATGTATGCTTCAATCGACCTTGTGTGCGACAAGCTAGACAGACAAGTTCGTAAGTTTAAGGAAAAAGGGCTTTCTAAGTCAAAAGGCGGCGTAGAGTCTATAAGGACAACTCAAACCGAGGTAGAAGCTTAAAAGATATTAAAAGGTGAGGTTTTAACTTCACCTTTTTTAGTTTTATTTTTCGTATTTTTTATCTATTTGATTTTTTATAATTTTTTTAAAAAGTATTGCAGGGTAATAGTCATATACCATATTTAAAACTTTATTAATTAAATCCAGTGCTTCTTTTAAATCTCCTTTTAAAAAGTAACATTGAGAAAGTATTAAAAAAGCTTCAGGATCGCAATAAAACAGTCTTAAACTTTTTTTGCAAAATGTTATGGCGAGGTCAAAGTAACCGTTTGAATATAATGTTCTTGCTATAAATTTATAACTTTCAGGATTGGAACGATATAAAAAATCACAACAGCTGATAAGGTTTTCTGCCCATTCAATTAAATTATTTTCAAGAAAAAGATTTAAATAAATTTCAAGTTGGGCTCTTGTTTGAAAAAAGCTTGGTTGTTTGTTCATTTTTAATTTAATTAAATCTAAAACAATAAGTCCGAATTGGCAGGCCGGACAATGTTTTTTATTTTGTACCCAAAAATTTTTAGCTTCTTTTTCTTTTTTTAAAAGCAAGCTACACAGCCCTGCTGCGTATTTATTGTCATCTTTGATAAAAAGTTTAAGGGCTTCGTTGTATTCTTTATTGTAAAAATGTTCCTTGGCTTTAGATTCAACTTCAATCATTTTTATGAATTTTCTTCATTACATCAAAAGAACCTTGTCTTTGAGTTGGCTTTAATTTACTTATAGAATCAATATCAATGCCCATTGCTTGTTTATTTGATTTTTTAATTTCGTTGTATATTTCTTCTCTGTATATTTGGACATTGTTTGGAGCATTTACACCGATTTTAACGGAATTTCTATAACTTTCAAGTATAACAATTTCAATGTTATCATTTATAATTAATTTTTGGTTTATCTTTCTCGTTAAAATTAACATAATTAATCTTCCGTATTTTCTTTTTCAAATAATTTATGTCTAACTTCAAAGTCAGTATTCTTTAAAATTATTTGCATAGCTTTTTTGTTTTTAAGGTTAATTATAATTGGTGCTAACATATTTATTGTTGCACCTTGCGGATTGGATGACGGTATATTTGCAATATTGCAAACAAAAACATCATCTGCTGATTCTATTTCCAATAATTGTGCTTCTTCATCAGGAATATCAAATTGATAATTAATTCCAAAAAAACTGCACAAGGTTATTGGAAATGCTAAATCCATATCTTCAATTGATTGTAGCCATTTAAAAGGCGAATCCGGTTTATAGTCTATTATTGTGTATTGTTTTAAATTTTTGAAGCCTATAATTGGAGAAACGAAGTCGAAAATAGCATTTTTATCAATTTCAATTTCGCCAAATTTTGTTGTTTTTATTAAGATAGTTGTATTTTCCATATTTTTATATTCCGTAGTTTATAAGATTATTTTGTTGTCCCGTCAAGGAATTTAGCAGAAACATTTTTGTAATTTCGGGATTTTGCTCACCATTTTGAAGCATCGCTTGATATATATTATTGTTATTTAAAAACATCATAGGGTTTATTTGATTTAAAGGTAAATTCATCGGGTTTAAGTTATATGCTGTCTGATTTTGATTAAAGGGATTTATTCCGATTTTAGAAAGAGTGTTTAAAGCTGAAGCTATTTCTTCATTTGTTGGCATGGAAGCATCGGATTTTAAGGGTTGATTTTCTTCTTGTTGTTTTCTTATGTATTCATCTTCCTGTAATTTTCGTTCCATTCTTTCTTTTGTTATTCTGTCCATTGCAGCAGGATGGATTTTTTTGCCTGATTGGATAAATTCTGTTATGTCATCAACTTTTCTTTTTTCTTCTTCGGTTGCAGGTTTTGGAACTGAACATTTATCATTGTCAGGATCGTCCAGACAGTCTATAGCTCTTTGCGAATAGTAACTTAATGTTGAATTGTCGTTTTTATTTAAAACTTCGTTGTATAAAGTTCTTGCTTCTTCTTTATAACCAAGTTTTGTATAACATAATGCAAGATAGTATTTTGCAAGTGTGTTATTTTTTTCTTTTTTTAATAATGTTTCTATATCTACCATAGCTCCTGTATAATTACCTTGTTTGTATTTTTCAATACAAGGTTTTAGCGATGGAGTCACATAAGGTGCTTTTGGTACAACATAATTAGTGCTTGCAAGAGATTTGTTAATATTAACTATTCCCATAAAAGCAATACTTGCAAATATAAGTAAAAATGTTTTTTTCATTTGTAAATCCTTTTACTTTTATTTAATTATTTTTTTAAATATGACAATATAATACTAATTATATCGCAATATTATTTTTATTTTTAAGTACATTTTTGTTTTTTCCTCTATTTAGTTGAAGTAAGAATTAATAAATTTGTAAAATAAAATAATCTTAATATATAATTTAGTTATTATGAAGGTAAAAATAAAAGAAACAGCTAAATTGAAGAAAAATTTTAGTCTTTATCGTCTGGCTCAAGAATTGAATTTACCTCAACAAACGGTTTATTCTTGGGCCAGAGGAAGAACACAACCTTCTTATCTTAATTTGGACAGATTATGTAATGTTTTGGATTGCAAAATCGAAGATTTGCTTGAAGCAGAACCTTTTCAAAATAAACTATTTTAAAAAAGACCTTTTTTTAAAAGGTCTTTTTTTGTTTTATGAATTAAATTAGTAATGTTTTGTTTTTGTTGCGTGGTCAACATCTGCATTTTTTATGTTTGCTTTGATTTTTCCTTGAATTGTTCTAAATGCAACAATTCCAAGACCTGCCAAAGTTGCAATTAATGCGGTAGTCTTTGTATTTTTTAGATAATTTTTATAGAATTTGGTTGGTAAAGCTGCAACATTTTTTATATTTTCGGCGGGAGATTTAGTAATTAGTGCCGGTACAAATTTTACTACATTCCATGCAGCTTTTGCAGTATCTTTTAGAACACCTGTAGTTGATTTGAATATGTTTGCTTTAGCTTCTTTTATATTTTTTCCCACAAGTCCAACTAGTGCCGTTACTGCAACACCTTCAGCAATACCTCTTGTAGCTCCTTTAGTCGTGGATGTTACGTCATTAACTCCTTTTATAACATCGACAAATCTCTTTTTTAATGTTGGTTTATTTTTTTCGGCAGAAACATCTCCATTACCTTTAAAAGCAATATTTGTGCCGTATTTTAATGGCTGAATCATTTTGCACCACCTTTTCATATTTTCATATATAAAATAAACACCTAAATATTAAAAGTTGCCTTTTTATATATTTATTTTACAAAAATTTACAACTAAATTCAATTAAATAATAGAATAAAGTCAAAAAATAAAAAGATTTTATTATATGCAGTTGCGTGTGAAATTTTTTAAATTCATTATTTTATATCCGATATTTAATTTTTTAGGGTTATTGTCCAGCTTACCGAATAATTTCATAAGAAAAGGGTTTGATGTAATAAAACTTATTTTTTTATCTTTTACGGATTTGAAAAATTCTTCAAATAGGTCTTTTGCTGTTTCATTTTTCCTTATATCTTTTCCAAAGTTGTATCCTTGTTTGTCTGCTATTACCACAAATAATCTGTCAGTAGGGTTTGCATCTTTTATTTCGGCTAATTTTTCTAGCACTTTTTTAATATCTCCATCATAAGATATCATTTGTAAATTTGGATTGTTTCTGCCGAATATGCTTCCGTACATATTAAAAAAAGCATTGTCTTGCATTCTGTTAAAGGTTATCAGATTTGGTAATTTTTGTTGAGCTTCCGGTACGCAATCCATTGCTGCAAGGTATTCAAGGCTTTTAAGTGCTTTTAAATTTAAAACATTTTTATCTGCAAAATCACTAATTTTATTTAAATTAAGTTCTTGAATTTTGTTTTCAATTTTTTGTTTTAATTCCGGTGCTTCGTCGAGAGCAGATATAATGGTATTGTATAGAGTTTCTGTTTCCTTGTTTATTTTTTGATTTTTTCTATAATTCAATAATATTCCTAGAGTAGCTATGGCTATTGCGATTATGGCAGATGTTTTAATTAATTTTTTCTTTTTTTCGCTTTTTTCATCATTTGAATTAGTTTTATTGTTTTTTGTAAAAACATCCTTTACGGAACCAAAATATACGTTGTTTTTGTATTTTTGTTCGTTTTTAATATTTTTTATTGTTTGTTTGTTGGTAAAATTTGTTATATTAAGCATACATATCCTTTTATATATTTGATTCATACGGATCCCATCCGCCAGGTGGTAATCCTCCGCCCGGCCAAGGCTCATCAATATCATCTTCAGGTAAATTAAATTTTATTCTATATCCTCCGTTCATTATTGTGTAAATTTCTTCTATTTTGTCGGGGTTTATTTCTGTGTTAAATTTTATATATCTTTTTGTGCAGAAGTCTTCAAGGTAATATTTACTTTCTTCTAGCCAGTTTAATTCTTCTATTGCTTCATCTAAATCCTTTTTTTCTTCTTTTGAAATACCGTACCAGTTTGGTTTTATTCTGATATTAAAGCTTTGTTCGCTAATTAAAGAAGGTTCAAATTCGGATTCGTTTGAATATACGGCAAATAAGAGAGTTGAGTGGTATTTTTCGGATGTGTTGGCAGTCAGTTTTTTAAATATTTTTATTGCATTTTGATTTTGTTTTGAATTGCCTTTTTCTAAAAGACTGCTAAATGATGATATGTCAATTAAGGTTCTTCTTCCTGTAGTTTCCCAATATGATTGTGCATTTTTTAAAGCAGATTCGAGATTTTTGACGGACTCATCGGGATTATTTGGATTATAATTCAATGTTTCTATTTGTATTTCTTTATGGTTTTTTATCCAATTTATTAAGTATTGTATTGCAATATCCGTTTTCCCAAATATAAAGATTCCGTTTGGAATTTCGATGTCAGGATCATATTTTTCCATTTTTATTGCTTCAAATAATTCTGATTTAATTTGTTCTCTCTGTAGTCCTAATTCCGGATTAGAGTCTATGAATTTTTCTTTCATTTGAGCTATTTTTAAAGGAAGTGTATTCCTTAGCTCTTTATATTTTTCAATGTGCGGTTTTAGCATTTTAAATGTTTTTTCGTTTATTTCCTCATTTTCTTCTTTGGTAACATCAAAAAATCTGTAGTGTATAACTTTGTTTTTTATTGTTTCCATGTCGAGGTGGGATACAGCACTTGCAAACAATCTGCCTTCGTCATCGTTAAAATCACAATATGCATGCAGAGGTCTGTATACTTCCGGATTAATCATCCACGTCCAAGCCTCTTTTTTTTCGGGACAATAATGCCAAGTGAAATCGCTGCCATCCAAAAAGCCTTTTTCACCTTGGTTGTCACGATTTTTTCTCATGCTTATAATATGGTGATATTGTAGGTCTGATGGTTTTTTTGCGTAATCTTCAGCTACGTAAATTGTTTCGTATTTTTCGGGTTCGTCAGGCGATTCTCTTCTTGTGGTGTATTTGGAAAATAAAATTGCTTCTTCATTTTTTATGGGTTCTTTTGGAACAAGACTACCTGAATTTTTGAGCCTGACTGCTTCTTCGCTTTTTCTCACAATTTCTTCATATACTCTTTCGCTTTTTCTGTATTGCGGAGCGAATATGAATTCCATAATTCTTTCTAATAGGTTTTTTTTAGGCGTATTTTTTTTTGAATTATCTTCAAGTTGAGTTTCATTGGCTCTAAAGAGTATTTTTACACTTCTGTATTTGTTTTTTATACCAGTATAGGCAATAGGTTGAATTCTCATTTTTTCCTCGGTAAACTTTTACCTCTGTATCCTTTTTAATGATATTTCAAATAAAATCGCTTGAATTGTAATAGGGGTAACTTCTTAATGAAAATTTACATTAAAAACATTGATTTTAAAGAATTATATCTTGAAAAAAATAATTTCATTTCATTAAGTTTTTTCTTGATTATGATTTTTCTTTGATACAAAATAATTTTCGTTAGTCGATAAATTAACAAAAAAGAGGATATATGGAGAATTTTTTTATAGGTATTATTGCCTTATTTTTAGGTGGCTTTATTTCGCTTTTAATTAAAAGGCAAAATTATAAACTTTTGTTTGTATCGTTTATGACTTTTGTTGCAACCTGTTTTTGTCTAATTGATACAGTGAGGGTTTTTACGTCAGGTAAACTTTCTGATATGTTGTCTTTTGGAGTAATGTTTCAGAATGTTGTATTTTCAATAGATTACCTTTCCGCTTTTTTTGTTGCGGTAATTTCTGTTATGTCCTTTCTTGCTGTTGTTTATGCTAATGGATATTTAAAAGATTATATTTCAAAAGGTAAAACTATCACAGCACATTGTTTCTTTTTGCCTATGTTGATTGTCTCAATGCTTTTGGTGGTTACAATACAACACGCATTAGCATTTTTAATTGTTTGGGAAGTAATGTCTTTATCTTCATTTTTCCTTGTTATATTTGAACATGAAAATAAGGATGTTATAAAAGCCGGAATAAAATATTTGGTTTACATGCATGTTAGTGTCATATTTATTATTGTTGCCTTTGTATTATTTTCAATTCAAACATCAAGTTTTAATTTTGCACAGTTTGCGGATGCGTATAGTATGAACAGTGCAATGGCAAATTTAGTTTTTGTTTTGGCTTTTATTGGGTTTGGAATAAAAGCGGGATTTTTCCCGTTTCATAATTGGCTTCCCGATGCACATCCTGCTGCTCCAAGTCATGTGTCTGCCATGATGAGCGGTGTAATGATAAAGACTGGAATATATGGTATTTTAAGAGTTTTAACTTTTATTTCTCATCCTGAAGTTCAAATAGGATATTTTGTTTTGATAATTTCGGTTGTATCTGCATTGTATGGGGTTTTATATGCAATAAGTCAACACGATATAAAAAGACTTTTGGCATATCACAGTATTGAAAATATTGGAATAATCGGTATAGGTATAGGTGTTGGAATGTTAGGCTTAGCTTATAATTGTCCGGTTGTTGCCGTTCTGGGGTTTGCAGGCGGTATATTGCATATTTTAAATCATTCCATATTTAAGGAGCTATTGTTTTTGGCTGCGGGTTCAGTTTATACAAAAACCCATACAAGAGATATTGAAATATTGGGCGGTCTGATTAAACCTATGCCAAAAACAGCTATATTATTTTTAGTTGCTTCAATAGCAATATGCGGACTTCCGCCTTTTAATGGTTTTATAAGTGAATTTTTAATATATTTTGGAATGTTAAAGGGGCTTATGATTGATAATATATTAATGTTCGTAGTTTTAATTCTTTCAATAGCAGGTCTTGCTCTTATAGGTACAATGGCTATATTGTGTTTTACAAAGGCTTTTAGCGTTGTATTTTTAGGTGAGGCCAGAAGTAAAAAGGCAAGCGAAGTTAGGGAAGATACTACAATCTCTTTTATTTTTCCGATGTCGATTTTGGCTTTGTTTACTCTTTTAATAGGGATATTCCCTCAATTTGTTTTTGATTTTATGTTAAAACCGGTAAGTGTTTTTGTTGAAGGGTGTACGTCTGATGTTGCTCAAATTACTTCTTTAATGCAAATTATTTCTTTGAGTGCGTTTGCTTTAATTATTTTAGTTCTTGGTTTATTTGGATTTAAGTGTTTATTAAAAAATAAAAGCGAAAAATATGTTACTTGGGGATGTGGGTATAATAAACCGACGAGTCGCATGCAGTATAGTGCTTCATCTTATGCTTCTCCTTTTATTACAATGCTTACTCCTATGTTTAAAAAGGTAGTAGATATTAAAAAACCAAAAACGATTTTTCCACATGATGCACATTATGAAATGCGTATGGAAGATGTTGAAGAAGCTTACTTCTTAAAACCAATATTGAAATCGCTTGAGGCGTTTTTTGTAAAATTTGAAAAAATGCAAAACGGAAATATTCAGCAATATATAACATATGGTCTTGTATTTCTTGCCTTGGCGTTAATATGTGTAGTTATATTAGGATAAGAAAATGGATAAAAATATAATTTTGACTTTATTTAATACTTTAATTCTTTTATTTATGCCTTTTTTCGTAATTGGTATAATTAAAAAAACAAAAGCTTTTTGGGCGGGAAGAAAGGGTGTTTCCATATTTCAACCTTTATTTGACACTGTAAGACTTTTTAAAAAAGACAGAACAATAAGTTCTACAACTTCCTGGGTATTTAATTTTGCACCGGTGGTTGTGTTTGCAACAACTTTATTTGCAGGATTGTTTGTCCCGATGGCTAATTGTTATTCAATTATTAATGTTGTCGGAGCATTTGTTATTTTTTCGTACATATTAGGTTTGGGAAAATTTTTCGCATTGATTTCAGCTATGGATACAGGAAGTAGTTTTGAAGGTATGGGAGCAAGCAGAGAAGCTTGTTTTACAACAATTGTTGAACCTGCTTTTTTTATAATTTTAGCTTCCCTGATTGCTTTAAGCGGAAACTATACTTTTTCTTCAATTGCTAACATAATAAAATCAAGCGGAACATTTGGAATTTTAATAGTAATTATGGCTGTAATTTCATTATTTATTATGTTGTTAACAGAATGTTCAAGAGTACCTGTGGATGACCCTACGACACATCTTGAACTTACCATGATTCATGAAGTAATGATTTTAGATAATTCAGGAGTTGATTTAGCCCTTATAACTTGGGCAAGCGGTATGAAAATGGTTATTTTAATGGCACTGATTACAAATCTTATTATTCCTTTTGGTTCTGGACTTAAAGCCGGTGTGGGACTATTTTTGTTGACCTTAATTTTACTTGCGGTAGTCATAGGAACGCTTGAATCTGCTATAGCAAGACTTAGAATGAGCCATGTGTTTGAATTTGTATTTGTAATGTCGTCTTTTGCGTTAATTGTTGCGTCATTGGCGGCTGTTAAGATGTACGGGATTTAAGGAGAATGTTGTGGAAAACGGTTTTATAATATTATTTGGTTTAACTATGCTTTATCTTTCTGCAACAAGCAGATTGATAGCTCACGTAAAAACAATTATTGTTCAGGGGATTTTATTGTTTTTGATTTGTGCGACTGCATTTTCTCATTTGCCTTGGTATTTAATAGCTTTTTTAACAATCGAAACACTTGTTGTAAAAGCAATATTAATTCCTTTATTTTTAAATAAGGTTTTAAAAAAGACACATTCAAATCGTGACACCGATGCTAATATTGCACATTTTTATTGTTTATTAATTTCTAGTATAATTTTGTTTGGCGGATTTATGTTATCTGTTGTTGAAATTCCATCATTGGCGATGATTAATCCGTTTTGTTTCGGTATAGCTTTGGCGGTTATAATTATCAGCCTTTGGTTGATAACTATTAAACACAAAATTTTATCCAATGTTATTGAATTTATAACAATGGAGAATGGAATTTTTCTTTTGTCTCTTTCTGTTGCAAAAGAAATGCCTATGCTTGTTAATATAGGTGTTTTGTTGGATGTATTTATTGCAATTTATATATTAGGTTTATTTGTTTCACAAATAAATACTGAACTTGGAGATATGGAAGTAGCACATTTATCGGATTTAAAGGACTGTGAATATAATGATTAGTGTAGTTTTATTGTTACCAATAGTTTTTTGCGTTATTTTGTTCTTTGCAAAGAATAAAATTTTAAATAATATTTTGATTAATATATATGCAATGTTGCATTTATATTGTGGCATTTGTTATTTTACGAAATCGCAATATTTGATGAATAATCAATATTTTGGTTTAAATTCTTCAAATATAATATTTTATTTGATATTGTCGGTAGTTTTTTTGGCTGTTGCTATTTACAATAATGGCTATAGCAAGAATTTAAATTTTTCGGATAAAAAAATAATGCACTATGCAACAATGCTATTAATTTTTGTACTTTCTATGACTGGCGGGATTTTGAGTAATAACTTAGGTTTGGCTTGGATATTTATTGAAGGAACAACTTTGGCAAGTGCTTATTTAATTTATTTTAATAAGACTAAACATTCTATAGAGGCTGCATGGAAATATGTGTTTATTTGTTCGATAGGTATCGCTCTTGCTTTTGTTGGAATTATTCTTTTGACGGTTGCTGAAGGTAATTTAAATTCTTTAAATTATACGGACTTATTAAATAATGCTCAATCATTTAATCATTTTTGGTTAAATGTTTCATTTGTGTTTATTTTATTCGGGCTGGGTACCAAAATGGGTCTTGCACCGGTTCATTTTTGGCTTCCGGATGCTCATTCAGAAGCTCCGAGTCCTGTGTCTGCTTTGTTATCTGCAACACTTTTAAATTGTGCATTTTTGGTTATTTTAAATGTATACAAAGTAATGCTTGCTGCAAATTGTTATACCTATGCAAGAATTGTTCTTTTGTTCATGGGCTTTTTATCTTTGTTTATTACTGCCGTATTTTTATACCATACTACAAATTACAAAAGAATGCTTGCTTATTCTTCTATTGAAAATATGGGGATTTTGGCAATTTGTGCTGCACTTGGGGGTATAGCATACTATGCCTTGATTATACATTTAATAGGCCATTCTTTAATTAAGGCTTCGTATTTTTTAACTTCGGGAAATATTTTGGAGTTATTTGAAACAAAAAAAATTAAATCCGTTTGTGCTTTATCTGAAATAGACAGGAAAACAACGTGCCTTTGGGTGGCATCTTTTTTGGGAATTTGTGCATTTCCCCCGAGCATGCTATTTATAAGTGAATTTTTAACGGTTAAGGCAATGCTTATTCAAAAGCATTATATACTTTGTGCTTTGTTTTTGTTTTTGTTGACCATAATTTTGTATGCAATGGCAAAAGTGGTTATTAAAATGGTTTTTAAGGAAAGAAACGAAGAAAGATTTGAAATTGCAAAGAAAAATCTTTCTAAAGTTACGGTTTCAATGTATGTTCCGCAAGTTGTTTTATTAACATTAGTTTTTATTTTGGGTATATATTTGCCTGAATTTTTGGATACAATCATAAGAAATACAGTTGCAGGTTAAGGAGATATAAAATGGACTATTACATAATGAAAAATAATCAAAGAATTAATCTTCTTGATATACCGACAGTTGATTTTGGTGTTTTGAGGGCTCAATTGGCGGCTACGAATTTAAGACCTGTTTCTTTTTTCGGTTCTGATTGGGGTCAAAATATAAAGTTATTTGTAGTTTTAGCTGACGATGAGAAAGGTAATTTGCTTGTAAGCTCTGCTCTAATTGATAAAAATGTAAAGGAATATGAATCTATTGCAAAAGATAATCATCAATATCACATGTTCGAAAGAGAATTTTATGAACAATTTAATATAAAACCTTTGGCTCATCCTTGGTTAAAACCCGTAAGAAAAAATCAAAACAATTATGAATTTTTTGAAATGGAAGGCGAAGAAACCCATCAGGTTGCAGTAGGCCCTATTCATGCCGGAGTAATAGAACCTGGGCATTTTAGGTTTATGTGCCAAGGCGAAAAAGTTTATAATTTAGAAATTATGTTGGGTTATCAACATAGGGGTGTTGAAGATTTAATGGTAAAAAAACCTTCAAACCAATTAGCTGAATCTATTTGCGGTGATAGTGTTATTGCATATAATATGGCATATTCTCAGGTTATGGAAGAATTATGCGGAATGGAAATAACTTCAAGGGCAAAATTAATAAGAAGAATAGCACTTGAAATGGAAAGAGTTGCAATTCATATAGGTGATTTAGGGGCAATATTGGGGGATATTGCTTACTTAATGGGAAAAGAGGTTTATGGGGTTACTAGGACTTTAGTTATAAATACTTTGCTTGAAATTTCCGGAAGCAGATTTGGCAGAGGATTAATTACAGTTGGCGGAGTTAATTTTGATATAAATAAGGAATTATCCGAAAAAATTGTGGATACACTGGATGGTGTTAAAAATACTGTTGAAAAGATGACAAAAGCGACTCTTAAAAGCTCAACTGTTATGTCAAGACTCGAAAAGACAGGCAATGTAAGTAAAGAGGTTGCAGAAGAATTAAATCTCGTTGGAATGATTGGAAGGTCTTGCGGAATAAATTTAGATAGCAGGTTCGATTTTTGTGATGAATTTTATAAAGATTTTGAAAGGAAATCTTTTAAAGCTACGAATGATGCTTATTCCAGATTTAAAATAAGATATAAAGAAATAATTGAATCGATTTCGTTTATTAAAAAATTTTTAAAGAAGCTTCAAGATTGTGAAACCGAAAAGCTTTGCGTTGAAAAGAAAGATTTGATTCCAAACGGTTTTGCACTAAGTATAGTTGAAGGTTGGAGAGGGGAGCTTGTTCATGTTGCAACAACCGACGGTGAAGGCAGGCTTTCTCGTTATAAAATAAAAGACCCGTCTTTTAATAATTGGTATGGTTTATCTATGGCAGTAAGAAATAATGGCATATCAGATTTTCCATTATGCAACAAAGGTTTTGATCTTTCTTATTGCGGATTTGATTTATAGTAGATTTATAAATAAGGAAAATAATTATGTTTGATACTTTAAAAATGAAGTTACATCAAAAAAAACAATATATTCCGGATATTAAAAATGCTCCGATGAGAAGTCAATTTAGGGGATTACCCGTTTTGGATAATTCAAATTGTGATAAATGCGGCATGTGTAAGGGTATTTGTCCGACAGGAGCTTTAAATATTAATCCTTTATCTATTGATCTTGCAAAGTGTACTTTATGTGGTGCTTGTAAAAATATTTGTAAAAATAATTCGATTAATTTTTCATCTTATTATAAATTGGGTGCGGATAAAAAGGAAAAATTAATTGTAACCGAAGAAACAAATTCAAAAACTTACCATAAAAGAGCAATTGAAGTAAGAAGGGAAATTTATTCAATCTTTAATCATTCCATTAAATTCAGACAGGTTTCAGCTGGCGGTTGTAACGGCTGCGAAATGGAATTGAATGCGGCTGGAAATGCAAATTTTGATATGGGTCGTTTTGGAATAGATTTTGTTGCTTCTCCAAGGCACGCAGACGGTATTGTTATAACAGGGCCTATAACTAAAAATATGGCATACGCCCTTGAAGATTGTTATAAATCCACACCTGAACCGAGAATTGTTGTTTTATGTGGTGCTTGTGCTTTATCGGGTGGTGTTTTTCAAGAAGCAAATGAAATAAATCGAGAATTTTTAGATAAATATAAAGTAGATTTGTATATTCCGGGGTGTCCGGTACATCCGTTAACGTTTATAAATGCTGTTTTGGATTTTATTCGAAAAAAATAGTTAACTAAGGAATTTTTTAATCCAATTTATTATGTCGTCAATTTCGTAAGGTTTTGGCAAATATAAGTCTGCACCTGCTTTTAAGATTTCTTTTTTATTTAGGTATGACGATGAAAAGATGATTTTAATATTGTCTTTTGAAATTTTTTTGGCAATTTCAAGGTGATTTTCGTTTTCTTTGCTGCCCCAGTCAATTATTGCAACGTTTGGTTTAAATATTTCATATATTTTTTCAAATTCTATTTTATTTGAGGCTATTTCGGCTTTGATTCCTTCAAGCTCACATACGTTTTTTAAAAGGCAGGATAATGCTTCATCCGGTTCCAGTATTAATACTTTATTCTTTTTTTCTTTTTTTATGACTTTGCCTTTTAATTTTATTCTATCTATAACGTAAGTTGAAGATAGGGAATCTTTGCACAGTTCTATTAAGTTATTTAGGTTGTTAATAATTTCTCTGTAGTCGTTTTCGTTTTCATTTTTTTCCATAGCGGAGATATTAAGCCTCATAAGAGCTTGTTTTGTTTCTTGTTTTGTTTCATCGGATTGAATGGTAAAGTTATTTTCAAATTCATCGGTTGAATAAAATTTATTTAAAATATTATCAAATGCAAAAACAAGGAAGGAAGCCACTTTTTCTGCTTGTAGAATGTTTGTTATTAAAATAAATTCATTATCTGCTATATGCCCTATAAAATCATCTTGACCCAGTGTTGAATTTATAATAGCACTAAGGGTTTGTAAAACTTTTTCGTATGCAATTTCGCCATGAGTTTTTCTGTAAGTGTTTATTCCTTTTATTTTTATAAGCAAATATGAACATGATTTTTTTTCGGAAAAACTTTTTTTAAGTGCTTTTAGTGTTATATTTTTGTTAACTATTTTTGTAATTGGGTTGAGAGAACTTTCAATATATCTTCTAAGATGGGCTTTGAATCGCATTTGAAATTCTTGTTTTGTTATTTCTTCTCCCAAAAAATCGTCCGCTCCGGCTTCCAGAGTTTCCAATTTGTCATCTAAATCACTTGATTTTGATATTGCAATTATAATCGGACGAGCATTATATGTTAATATTCTTATTTTTTTTATAAAACTGCTTAATTTTTCTTTGATTGTGTCTGAAATTATTATAAATTCAACTTCTTTATTTTGTATTGCAGAAATTGCATCCGACAAGTCTTTTGCAATTATTGCATTTTGATTTAAGTTTTCAATTATTTTTTTGTATTTAATTGAAAATTCTTTTCTGTTTGAAATTATTAAAATTTCCGACTTATACAAGATAAATCTCCTTAAATTTTTATATTTTTTGTCAGTTTTTCAACTTCATATACAGGCAAGTAGACTTGAAATTCGCAGAACATTTTCTCTTTGGATGATATAACTTCAATTTTTCCGTTCATTTTATCTATAAGATTTTTTGCAATATATAATCCGAGACCGCTTCCTTGCGTGGCAGATGAAATATAAGATTCAATCCTGTAAAATTTATCAAATATTTTTTTTATGTCTTCATCTTTAATATACGATCCGTAGTTTTTAATTGAAAAAATATTATAATCGTTTTTATTGAATGTTTTAATTTCAATAACTTTTGAATTATTTGAATATTTTGCGGCATTATCCAGAATATTAATAAGAATTTGTTGAGTTTTATCATTGTCTGCAAGCGAAAAAAGTTTGTTTTTAGATTGTTCAAATTTAAAAATAAAATCTTTATGTGCCATTTGGACTATGTTGATACAATTTTGTGTAATTTGATTAACATCGATTTTGATGGGAATAAAATTTTCAGAGTCGGAATCTATTTTTGCAACGTTTAAAACATTTTCAACAAGATTAATCAGCCTTTGAGATTGGTTTAAAATAATATTTAAAAATTCTTTTTTCTTTTCATCCGATAATTTATCCCAAGAAGAAAGCATAGTTTGACTAAAGCCCTTAATACTTGTTAAGGGTGTTCTTATTTCATGGGATAGCGTTGATATAAATTCTTCTTTAATATTTTTTTCCATATTTTTATTATATCAAATCTTTTAAGTTGGGTTTAATTAACTCTAAAATTTCTTTTAATCTTTCTTTATTGTTTAAATATAAATAACCGATTAAAACTTCAAATGATGTTGCAAGAGCATGGATTTTGGGGTTGGATTTTTTATTTATAGAGATTTTAAGGTTTCTGCCTCTTTTTTGAATTTCTGATTCCTTATTTGATAATTTTTCTGTGATTAATTCTAAAATGTCCGCTTGTGCTTGAGCGTTAACATATTTAGTTGTTAATTGATGCATTTTGTTTTGCAGGGAAGTTTTTTTAATAACCAATTTTCTTATAAAAAGTTCCCAAACGGCGTCGCCTATATATGCAAAATGTTTTAAATTGTATTTCATTTAATAAATTTTAACAAAAAAAAATTTGCGGGCAATTTTTAAATAAAGAATTTTTTTATTTAACATGTAGGAGTTATTATTTATGTCAAATGAACAAGTAAAACCGTCAGCAGCGTCGACAGTTGCTTCATATTTAGCTTTCCCTGTTGTTACAACCGGAGCAGGAGCTATTGGTGCAATTAAAAGAAATCATGGTATAAAAAATGCACTTGAAGCGTGCAGAAAAGCTGATTTTAAGAAAATACAAGGAATACTTGAGGGTGACTGTTTTACAAAGGCAGGTGCTTTAGCTGAAAATTATGAAAAATATAGAAGTCTTGCAAAAAATGCAAGTAAATTAACCGGTAAAGTAGCAAAAGGTAAAATTTCTATAATCGATAAGTTTTTCAATCTTTTTAGAAGTCAAGATAAAAAAGTAACAATTGATGTAATTAAGAAAAAAAGCGAAGATGCTATAAAAGCTTTGGATGGTGCTACCGATGCTTTAAAAAGCGGTAAACTTTTGGTTGAAGAAGCAGCAGAAAGAGGCTTAAAGAATAATGCTAAAAAGTTCTTTAAAAATGAAGTAAAAAATCCTATTGTTATTATTATGACGGCTATTGAAGCAATACCTGAGATAACGGGCAAAATTATTCCGACTTTTAAAGAAAAGGGATTTTTGGCAGGTTTGAAGCAGACAGGAAAATCACTTTTGAAAATTGGTTCTAATTTTGTATCTTATGCAGCAGGAAGCGCACTGGGCAGGGTAGTTGGCAGTGCAATAGGTACTATTATATGTCCAGGAGCAGGAAGTGCTATTGGTGCTAAAATTGGTGATATGATAGGAAGTATGTTTATTGGCTCAAAAGTTACAAAAGTTGTAAATAAAGTGGTGGGTGATGATTCTTCTAAAGCTTCAGCTACCATAACTCAAGCTCAAATTGATAATAATCAAGCTCAAGCTCAATATACACAAAAACAATTGTTACCGGGCGAGCAAATAACTTATAATGCTTAATTTATAATAGATTCCAAAGCACGCAAATTCTCATAAGGAAGTCCGGCTTCTGATAATTCTTCGGCTGAAATTCCAAAAAGACTAATTGTGCTTAGTGCTTTTCTAAATGAAAAATCGTTTTTTTTATTGCTTTTGGTTGAATGCTCCGTAATTGTTCTTAGTATGCTGTTAACTGCTTTTTCTCTGGTCATGAATGATATATCTGAGGAAAAATTTGACCTATAGAGAGTTCTTTTTTTACACTTACCCATATCTTTATTTTGCAATATTTCTTTTTAATTGTAAATAAGTTGTATATAATTGTAAAAATTTTTATATTTACGTTGGCAAATTTTTTTTTAATAAGGTTTTGTATATTTGGAGAAAAAATTATGCAATTACAAAATCGTATATATCCTTTTATGAAGCTTGTAACAATTAACAGGTCGAGTGTTTTTTATGATAATTATAAACACAAGAAATATTCTAATTTGGCACCTTTATCCAAGGATACTGTTAGCTTTACTTCTTCGGAAAAATTAAACAGAAGCTTACTGGAAGCATTTGATAATCTTAATGTGTGTAAAACAGTATGTGATAATGCCGATGTTCCTTCCGAATATTTAAAAAGAGTTTTAAGAGAGAGTTTAATGCCGTATATGGTATCTGATAGAAATCCTGATGCTCCTATTCAAAGAATTACAACAAGAGTTAAAACTCCTGATAGTATTAGAGAAAAGGCCGCAAGCAGATTAGGAAGTGCTATAACCTCGGATTTAGAAAAAGTTTTTAATCCGGGTAATGAAGATGATATAAAAAGAGTTTGTTCTGATATTATTGGTGCAAGGGTTATTTTAAGACAATCAGATAGTGATAAAACAACACAAATAATTGATGCTTTAATTAAAGAAGTACGGGCAGGAAGGCTTAACATAACTAAAATAGAAAATTATAAGCCTGCTGATATACCTGAAAAATGGGAGTATTTTAAAACTGAAGATTTGGAAAGGTTATGTGAAGCAGTCAATGAAAGACGTTTTGGTTTGCCTGAAATTGAAGTAACTCAGCGTTCTAAAGAAACGGGATATATGGCCTTGCATTTAGATGTTGATTTATCTAATCCCGAATTTAAATCAAAGAATAACGGATATAAAGGCGAAATTCAAATAGTAGGTTATGACGTTGCGAATTTAAAAGATGTAGAAGATTTTTGCTATAAGTTAAAAAGCAATAAAGACATAAAGAGCGGGCATGTAGCATACAAACCTTTTTCTGATTATTTTTTGAAATTATTAAGGTCAAATAAATATCCTCACTTAGAAGAAAAATTTGTTGAATATACACTAAAGGCTTATTTGCTTCAAAGAAAGAAAGAACCTGTAGGCACTGCTCACAGAAAGAAAAAAGACAATAATTTGCCAACGCTTGCAGATTGCGGCATGGAAGGTAAGTTGCCTCAAGGGCTTGATTTTAATATTCTCGCTTCTATAAAGTATCATTGTGATAAAATTTATGAATTAACTTCAAAATTATAAAACAAGTTAAATTAATTAATCTTGTATTTGTCCTATATTTGTCGGATTATAATAAATATATTATTATTTTTTTGGAGGATAATATGACAAATTCAAGTGTAGAAGTAGTTAAAAAGTGCTGTTGCGGTCAATTTAGAGAATTCGCTTCTCAAGCAGTTGAAGATATTAAATCTCGTGCCGGAAAAGACGGAATGTTTTTAAATTGGATTGAAAAATTACCTAATATTCAATTAGCAAATTTGGATAAAATGGAAGAAATGGTAAAAACCGCAAAAGCAGGTAAATATACTGATATTGCAATTTTAGGTATCGGCGGTTCTCGTCATACGACTGAAAATATCACAAAATTATTAGGAATAGATGAGCATGTCCATTTCTTTTCATCAGTTGAACCTTTGAGTTTTGATAGATGGATTAAAAGACTTGATTTAGATAAAACTTTATTTTTAGTTGTTTCAAAATCAGGCGGAACATTAGAAACCACCGTTGGTTATGAAAAAGCAAGAAAAGCCGTTCAAGAATACACAGGAAATAATGATACATCAAATCAATTTGTTGCGATGACTGATAAAAATTCAGATAAATCCGCTTTAAGAAGAATAGTTGATTCCGGTGAAATTAAATTATCAGGCTATGTTCATGATGATGTTGGCGGAAGATTTTCAATTTTTGATGACGCTACAATATTTACCTTATTATTCTTAGGTATTTCAAAAGAAGAAGTAAAAGAATTGATGAATGCTTCATTGGACGCTCAAAAAGAATTTTTAAACAGCAACATTGAAGAAAACGAAGCTCTGCAACTAGCTAAATTCAATGTAAAAGCTAAAAATATGGGCAAAAATAAACATTTTGTTGAATACTTTGGAGATGAATTCTTTGGAACAACTCTCTGGGAAAAACAATTAAAAAATGAATCCCTAAAAGCTACAATTTCTACTGATACAAATGTTGGACCGGGGTATTTGCACTATAACGCTGAAGCAGATTTAGATATTAATAACAATGATTCATTCTTTACTTTTGTATATGTTAAAACAGATGATAAAGTTATGAATGCGGTTATGGAAGGCGTAATTAGTGCATATAGCGCTCAACATCCTGTTTCTAAAATTGTTTTAGAAGATTTATCAATGAAATCAATAGCAAGATTTATTGAATTAAAACATTTTGAAACTTTATACACAGGTTGGATTATGAGAGCTCAAAAAGGCAATATTACACCATCTAATGTTGCTTTAGATGAAGTGTTACAACCTAACGTTGAAAAATATAAAAAAGAAGTTAAAAAAGCGTTGGCAAAATAATATAAAAAATAAATAAAGAAATCGTTATATTAAAAATTTCTTATTATAATAATTAAGGTGTGTTTGCACCTTAATTATTTTTTAGCACTATGGAGCATAACAATAATGAAAATTAAATTTGCGTCGTATTTAACTTTAAGGTTGATTGATCTTGGTATAACTGAGGTTTTTGGGCTTCCCGGAGATTATAATTTTAAAATCGTTGAAGCTATTGAAGAAAATGAAAATATTAATTGGATAGGTTCAACTAATGAATTAAATGCAGGATATGCCGCTGACGGCTATTCAAGAATTAAAGGTTTTGGAGCTATGGTTTCAACTTTTGGAGTGGGAGAATTGTCTGCAATTAATGCTATAGCAGGTTCTATGGCAGAAAATGTACCCGTAATAAAAATTGTTGGTGTACCCAAGACGAAAGATATAGAAAATTGTACCTTATTACATCATAATCTTGATAATGCAAATTATCATGCTTTTGAACATGCCTATTCAAATGTTGTTGAAACAACTGCTTTTTTGAACAAACAAAATGCCAAGGATGAGCTTGACAGAGTAATTGATGTGATGATTAAAACAAAAAAACCTGTTTATGTTGCCGTTCCCATCGACGTTTGCGATATTGAAGTTGAGGTTGAGTATAAAAAATTATGTTTAAAATCAAATCCAAATAATTTAGATAGTGCGGTAAATGAGATAATTAATTTAATTAAAAAATCTGCAAAACCTCTTTTAATAGCAGGAATTTTAGCTAACAGATTTGGCAGTAAGAAAGTTTTAAATAATTTTTTATTAAAAACAAAAATTCCTTCTTGTTCTTTTATTAGAGGAATGGATATAATTAACTCCGATACAAAAAATTATATGGGCGTTTACGGTGCAGAATTAGCAAATGAAGTTTGTTATAATTATATGAATTCGTCTGATTGTATAATTTTAGCCGGCTGTGTTTTATCTGATCTTAATACAATGGGTTTTAAATATAATTTTAAATTAAATGATGTTATTGATATTCATCCTGATTATGTTTCTATAAAAGGTAAAAAAATAGAAAATGTTTTAATTAAGGATTTATTTGAGGCTTTGCAAGAAAAAATATCTTATATTTATGGAGAAAATATAGCCAATGAACTGGGCTATAAAAATTTACCTGCTGCGGATAATTCAAGACTTTGTATGGAATATATTTATCCTAGAATTGAAAAGTTTTTAAAGGAAGATGATATTTTAGTAACCGAAGTAGGTTTAGTTCCATTTGGTGCAATTCCGATGAAATTTCCATTAAATATAAGTGTTCAAAATCAAATGCTTTGGGGTTCAATTGGTTGGGCAACTCCTTGTGCTTTTGGTTGTTCAATGGCTGATAAATCAAGAAGAACAATATTAATCACCGGTGATGGTTCTCATCAATTAACGGCACAGGAAATTTCCACTATGATGAGAAATAAGGTTAAACCTATAATTTTTGTAATAAATAATTCCGGTTATACGGTTGAAAGAATTTTATGTGATAACGTAGACTATGATTATAATAATATTGCAAGCTGGAATTATTCTATGCTTCCAAAAGTTTTTAAGGGTGAGTGTTTTACTGCAAAAATTAAGACTAATAAAGAATTTGACGAAATTTTAAATGTTGTTGAAAAAGAACAAAAAGAAAGAATGTGCTATATTGAGTTAATTACGGATTATCTTGATATTCCTTCCCTTGCAATGAATATAGTTAAACATCCGGAACAATTAAATAAATAAATAAGCCCCTTCATGGGGCTTATTTATTTTAAAAGATTTAGTTAAAATATCTTTTTAATAATCCTTTAAATGCTGCACCATGACGGGCTTCATCTTTTGCCATTTCATGAACTGTGTCATGAATAGCATCTAAACCTAATTGTTTAGCACGTGAAGCTATTTCTAATTTAGCAGCACATGCACCATGTTCTGCTTCTGCTCTTAATCTTAGGTTTTCTTTTGTTGAAGGAGTGACAACTTCGCCTAATAATTCAGCAAATTTTGAAGCATGGTCTGCTTCTTCGTATGCTATTCTTTTATATGCTTCTGCTACTTCAGGATAACCTTCTCTGTCTGCAACTCTTGCCATAGCAAGGTACATGCCGACTTCAGTGCATTCACCTGCAAAGTGGTCTTTTAACCCTTGAAGAACAATGGCGTCAACGTCTTTTCCTTCTCCGACTTTATGTTCACAAGCCCAAGTATTCATATCGCCTGCTTCATTGAATTTTGTAGCACCGCATTGAGGACATTTTTCAGGTGCTTTCTCCGCTTCAACGGTGTAACCGCATACTGCACAAACCCATTTTGTCATTTTTTTCTCCCTTCTTTAATGTGATTTTATTTTTTGTATTATTTCTTTTGTAAATTCTTCTGTAGTGGCATTTTTGCCTAAATCGGGTGTTAGTATTTTACCTTCTTCAAATACTTTAAAAAGTGCTTTTTCGATTTTTGCCGCAGCTTCATTTTCATTTATATATTTCAGCATTTCAATTGCACTTCTCAATAATCCTGTGGGGTTGGCTATGTTTTTTCCTGCAATATCAGGGGCTGAGCCATGGACTGCTTCAAAAATTGCATAATCTTTTTCCTCGTATTTTCCGATATTTGAGCTATATGCAATTCCAAGTCCGCCAACTAAACCTGCACAAAGGTCTGATACTATATCACCATATAAATTTGGCATAACCAGAACATCAAATTGTGATGGATTTACAACTAATTGCATACACAAATTATCTATTAAAATTTCACGAGTTTTTATTTCGGGGTAATTTTTTGAAATTTCTCTAAAACAACTTAAAAATAAGCCATCAGCTAATTTTGAAATATTAGCTTTTGTGGCAACCGTTACTTCTTTTCTTCTGTTTTTTAGGGCATATTGGAAAGCGTAATTGCAAATTCTGTTACAACATTTTTTTGTTATTAGTTTAATTCCATGAACTGTATTTTCATCAATTTTATTTTCAATTCCTGCATATATATCTTCCGTATTTTCTCTTATGACAACCAAATCAACATTATTAAAAGGTGTTTTGATATTCGGAAGATTTTTTGAAGGTCTTATATTTGCAAAAAGGTCAAAATATCTTCTCAATTGTACATTAACAGATGCAAAGCCTTCACCAATGGGTGTTGTTATAGGAGCCTTTAGCACAATTTTATTTTTTTTGATTGAATCAAGTGTTTCATTTGGCAAAACTTCCCCATATTTTAAATATGCATCTTTACCTGCCAGATGCTCATCCCAATCTATTTGGACTCCGGTTGATTCAATTATTTTCAGGACACTGTTTGAAATTTCAGGGCCTATCCCGTCTCCTTTGAGTAAAGTTATATTATGTTTCAAGATTAAAATCTCCGTTTTTGTTTAAATGATTAACAAGTCCACCGTCTTTTAATAGTTTTATCATAACATCTGGAAGAGGAGTTATTTCAAGTTCCGTATTGTTTGTCAGATTTTTTAAAATACCTTTTTTTATATCAAGCTCTAGTTCATCACCGCTATTTATTTTATCTGTATCACACTCGATTGCCAGAAGCCCGATGTTTATTGCATTTCTGTAAAATATTCTTGCAAATGACTTAGCTATGACGGCACCGACCCCCGCCAGTTTTATAATTTGAGGAGCATGTTCTCTGCTTGAACCAAGTCCAAAATTATTCCCCGCAACAACAAAATCTCCTTTTTGTACTTTTGAAGCAAATTCCGGATCGGCATCTTCTAATACATGTTTTGAAAATTCTTCCAGATTGTTTCTTAAGTGAAATAATCTTCCTGGTGCAATATGGTCGGTTGAAATATTGTCGCCGAATTTAAAAGCTTTGCCTTTTTTAATGAAATCTTCAGACATATCAAACTCCTTTATTTCACTTGATTATATAATAAAAATTAAGATTAGAAAATTGGAATTACAACAAAAAAAATTTATTATATAATTTTCTTATGGAAGAAAAAATTAAAGTTGGTATTGTTGGTCTTGGTTTAATTGGCGGTTCTTTATTAAAGGTTTTGGCGAAGAAATCTTGTTATGAATTGTATTGTGTTTCGTCTTCGAGTTATAAAAAGGTAAAATCTTATTGCGAGACGGCGAGTAATAATTTAAAAACAGTTGAAAATTGTGATATCGTTTTTGTTTGTTCGACAATCGAAAAAACCCCGCACATTTTGGATGAATTAGTAAATATAGTAAATTCAACAACAGTTGTTGCGGATGTTTCGTCAACAAAAGAGAAACTGGTGAAAAAAAAGTATAATTATAATTTCATTTTGTCTCATCCCATGGCAGGTTCGCATGAATTTGGTTTTGAAGCTTCAAGAGATAATCTTTTTGCAGGTGCAAGATGGTTAATTGAAAAAAAGAACAAGCTTTTAGAAAAGGTTATTATTGATACGGGTGCTATTCCTTGTATTTTTGATATGAAATATCATGATGAATGTTGTGCAAAGATTTCACATTTGCCTACGATTTTATCTTTTTTACTTTTTGATGTAGCGGATGATAAGGCAAAAGAAATTGCTTCAAGCGGATTTAGAGATACTACAAGACTTGCTATGACCAATTATCAGCTTGCTTTGGATATGTTAAAAAATAATATGGATAATATTGAAAAAGCTTTTAATATGATAAATAAGAGGTTTAATGACTTGAAAAATTATACGGATGATGAGAAAATCAAATTATTTAAGGCAATATCGCAAAAAAGAGCAAATATGTATGACAATAGCGGAAAAAATATATTTAAAATATAAAAACATTAAAGCTTATCTTAAAGCAAAGTGGCAAGAATTAAGTATTTTAGACAGGTACGTTCTAAAGCAGTTAATCGATGTTTTTATGTTGGGGGTTATTGTTTTTACATCAATTATTTTTGCTTCGGAAACTTTTACTCAATTAATTAAACAAATTTCTTTGTACGGCATTCCTTTTCATATAGCTATAATGATGATTGTGCTTAATTTACCACAGGTTTTTGTGCTTACGATTCCGATTTCGACTTTGTTTGCAACTGTTATGACTGTTAATGATTTGAGTTTGAAATCTGAAATAACAATTTTTAAAGCTTGCGGAATAAGCATAGAGCGAATTAGTCGTCCTATATTTTGTTTTGCACTTGTAATGACTTTGGTTAGTTTTTTGATTAATGAGCTTGTTGTTCCGATTGCTTCTGTTCAGTCTAAATCTCTTGCTATATATTCTCTTGAACAAAAACATATACCCGAGAATAAAATGAATTTTACTATTAAAGATATTGATAAGGACGGAAAATTAAAGCGTCTTTTTTATGCTCAATGGTGCAAAGATAAAACATTAAATAATGTCACTGTCGTTGATATTTCAAATCCAAAAAATATTCAAATCGTTCAAGCACAAAAGGGTTCAACTTCAGATTACGGTTGGAAATTTGATGATGGTGTTATATATACTATTTCTAAAAACGGTAAAATATTCAATACAAGTCTTTTTGAGGAATCTAATGTCAGTTTTGGCATAGGTGACGTAAATGAGATGGTCAAAGAAACTACAAGTGAGTTTAACTTTTTTAAATTAATGCGTCATATTAAAAAACAAAAAAATAATTTAGAAAAGAAAGTCTATCTTGAGTATAAAATCAATCTTTTTGATAAATTAGCACTTCCGGCTACAACTTTTGCACTTGCTTTAATTGGTGTTCCGCTTGCAATTACACCACCCAGAGTCAGGTATAATCGAGGTTTCTTGTTCAGCATTTTAATCATTTTTATATATTATGTGATAAGGGCCTTATCTTTAAACCTTGGTGCAACAGGAACAATACCGCCATTTTTAGCTGCTTGGCTTCCCGTTGTTTCAATAGCCACCTTAGGCGGATTTTTGTTTTATAAAAAAGCATTTAAAATTTAGGCTGCTTTGTTTGAAAAAAGAACAACCGATGGTAAAACATCTTGAAAATCTTGTGCGAGTATTTCGGCAAAATCATTCGGATCGATTTGTGTTAATACAATTTGTGTTAAATCAAGCGGTAATTCTTGAATCATCGGAATTAAAAATTCGGAATCAAGATTTGACATAAGTTTTACTTTGTCCTCTTTCATTAAAAGCTCCATAGGTGCGATTATGTCGCTTGGTTCTAATAGATATACTAAATCTGGTTCTTGGGCTGCAATTCCATTTATTAAATTTATCTTATTTTCTCTTTCCATTGAAACAAGAAATTCTTTGTATTTATTAAAATCAAGATTTTCAAGATGTTGTAGGTATTCATCTCTGCTTTTGCCTTCGAAATCTTCACCGAAGGAGTGCATCATAATTTTTTCAAGAGATTTTTGGTTTAGAGTTTCCAGATAATTTTGTGCGTATTTTCTTTCAACATCAGGTTCCATAATAAAGCTGTCCATAGAACTTTCATCCATAAAGGATAATACATCAAGTAGGGAAAATTTTTCAAAAATCATTGCACAAAGTTCTTCAATCGGGAGTTTGCTTGAAAATTCCATAAGTTTTTCTTCGGTAAAAAAGTTTAGTCCTTTTGCAAGTTGTTCCTGAGTTAAATATGGCAAAAGTTTATCCAAATCGTTTTCGGATAAGTTTTGCAGGATTATGAGCTTGTTTTCAACATTTGCAAGCTTAAAAATTTCTAAGATTTTATCCGGATCGGATAGGATTTTTTTGTAGTTGGCTGCTTTTTCGTTGCCTTGGGCGGCTTCAAGCTCCATAATTTCTTCAATATCTTTGTTTGCATATTGAAAAATTCTTTTTATCGGAATTCCGAAAAACTTATTTAATAATGTAAAGTCGACATTTAGCTGAATCAATTTTTCACCTGATTATATATAAATTATATACTTTTATATATAAAAAGTTATTTAAGATTTGCAAATTGTTCGTTGTTTAAAAATTGCAACAAAAATTTACATTACTTTTAACATTCTGTCTATACAATTAATCGCTTTTTTTGCAATATTTTCGTTAACTTTAACTTCGTTATTTTCATTTTCAAGAGTGTATAACATATCTTCAAGAGTATTTTCCTTCATTGAAGGGCAGAAAATTTCATTTGAAATGGGAATTATTTTTTTATTAGGATAATCTCTTTGAAGCCTTTGAACAACGCCGAGTTCTGTTGCGACAATAAATTCTTTTTCATTACTTTTTTTGCAGTATTCCATCATTTGGGTTGTAGATCCTACAAAATCAGATATTTCAACAACTTCATTTTTGCATTCTGGGTGCGATAAGGTTATTGCTCTTGGATTTTTTTTCTTTTTGTTTAAGATATCTTCCGCATTAATCTTAAAATGTGTCGGACAGTAACCTTGATAAGCAGTAATCTTAACATTTTTAAGGTTTTTTTCTACCCAATTTGCTAAGTATTTATCGGGAACAAAAAGAACTTTGTCGGTATTAAGTGATTTAACGACCTCGATAGCATTTGAGCTTGTACAGCATATATCACATTCTGACTTGACGGCAGCTGTTGAATTAATATAACATACAACGGGGACATTCGGGTTCTTTGCTTTAAAATTTTTAATTTGTTCCAAGTTAATCATATCTGCCATATCACAACCCGAGACATTTGGAAGATAGACTTTTTTGGTCGGATTTAAAATTTTAGCCGTTTCTGCCATGAAATAAACACCTGCAAAAATAATTTTATCCGCATTTGTTTTTGCCGCAAGTTGTGATAAACCCAAAGAATCTCCAACAAAATCAGCCACCAAATCTATTTCAATGTTTTGATAACAATGTGCTAATATTATTGCGTTTTTTTCTTTTTTTAATTTATTAATTCTATTTATAAGTTCTTTTTTATCCATTTTAAATTTCTTTATATTTTTTCCAAGAGGGTTAATTTATATTTTACAACAAACAAAATTAAATGAATTTATGTTTGAATGATTTTTTGCCTGTTGAATAGTCGTCGACTATATTATTTTTGCCGAAAAGTTTGTATTTGTATATAGTTAAGCCTTCAAGCCCGACAGGCCCTCTTGCGTGGGTTTTGTTTGTTGAAATACCGACTTCTGCTCCAAAACCATATCTGAAGCCGTCAGAAAATCTTGTTGAACAGTTTGCAAAAACAGAAGATGAATCAACATATTTCATGAATTTTTCAATATTTTCATTATTGTTGCTTAAAATTGAATCAGTGTGTCCTGAACCGTATTTATTGATGTGATTTATTGCTTCGTCAATATTTTCAACTATTTTTACGGCAAGGATTTTATCGCCGTATTCTATAGAGTAGTTTTCGGGATTTTCAATTATTTTGATTTCGGCATTATTGAGTGAATTTATAAGTTCATTTTTATAAGGGTAATTTTTATGTAAAAGTAAAGTTTCAACTGCATTACATGCACTCGGATATTGAGTTTTAGCATCAAGAATTATTTTTTTCGTATTTTCAAAATCATAATCTTCATCAACAAAAATATGACAAATTCCTGAAGCATGTCCGAGTACCGGAATTTTGGTATTTTCTTTTATGAATTTAACCAGTGCATTGGAGCCTCTTGGAATGATGAGGTCAATATATTTATCCATTTCAAGTATTTTTTTAACATCATCTCTTGAAAAAATCAGGTTTATGACATTTTTTGGGAAATTAATTGTTTCATTAAGTGAATTTCGAATAATATTATAAATTGTCGTATTTGTGTTAATACTTTCGCTTCCCCCCTTTAAAATTGCACAGTTTCCTGATTTAATAATAAGTGAAGAAATTTGCACTATGCAGTCGGGGCGTGCTTCAAAAATTACACCTATAACTCCTATTGGAGTTGAAATTTTTTTTAAAATTAAATCGCTGTCGAGTTCTTTTTGCCAAATAATTTGATTGACCGGATCGTCAAGTTTGATTAAATCATATAATCCTTTTATCATATCTTTGAGTTTATTTTCGTCGAGTTTTAACCTGTTAAAGGTTGCAAGATTGATTTCCTTTTTTTCAAGCAGGGTTTTTGCTTTTTCAAGATCCGAATTATTTGCTTTAAATATTTCATTCTTATTTTTTTCAATGTTTTGTGCTATTTTTCTTAATGCTTCGTTTTTAGTTGTGCTGTCAAGAGTCATCATTTCTAAGAAAGAATTTTTAGCATCTTTTGCAATTTTAATTATATTTTTTTCCATAAAATTTCCTAAACTAGAACCAGATTGTCTTTTATTACGACATCGTCATCATATTTATACCCTAGAATTTCAATGATTTTATCAGAGTGTTCTCCTTGGATTTTTTTAATATCATTTGAATCGTAGCAAGATACCCCCCTTGCAAATTCAACATCTTGTGTGTCAACTATAGATATAATTTCTCCTCTTTTAAAATCACCCTCGACTTTTTCAATCCCCACTGATAATAGGCTTTTTTGATTTTCAATTATTGCTTTTTTTGCACCTTCATTTACCGTTAATTTGCCCATAATGTTTGTTGCATAGGCTATCCAACGTTTTCTATGGGGTAGATTTTGGTTTGGATAAAATGTTGTACCAATATTATCATTAAAAATTTTTTTTATTATATTTGGTGTTTTCCCGTTTACAATTTTTGCATACAAACCGCTTGAGGTAACAACTTTTGCTCCGGTTAATTTGGTAATCATGCCGCCTCTGCCGCCAAGAGAAGCTCCTGTTGCCAGTTTTTCAATTGATGGAGTAATTTTTTCTACTTTAGAAATTAATTTGGCATCTTTAAATTCTTTTGGATTTTTATCAAATAAACCGTCTATATCTGATACCATAACAAGCAAGTCTGCATCAAGTTTTGATGCTACAAGGGCGGAAAGCTTATCATTGTCTGAAAAACTTACATGTTCAAGTTCAGAGGGAGAAACGGCATCGTTTTGGTTAATAATTGGAATTACTTTGTTTTCCAATAATTTATGTAAAGTTAACCTTAATGAAAGATATTTTTTTCTGTTGGAAAAATCTTCCTCTGTGAGAAGAATTTGAGCGGTTATAATTCCGTATTTTTCAAATCCATCCTGCCAAATGCTCATAAGCATAGGTTGTCCGACGCTTGCTGCGGCTTGTTTTAGAGTTGTTGATGTTGTTTCAATTTTTAATTTTTTAGCACCAAGACCAACTGCTCCTGATGTTACAATAAGAATTTCTTTTCCTTGTTTGTAGAGGTATGAAATATCTTCTATGAAAGAATAAAGGTGAGAAAGCGATATATCGCCGTCTTCATTTCTTAAGATGTTTGTTCCAAATTTAAAAACTATTCTTTTTGAATTTTTTATCATTTTAGTTTAAAACCTACTAAAAGTTCGATTTGCGTATAATCCATATCAAGTGATTGAGCAACAGCTTGATTAGTTATTTCTCCGTTGAAGGTATTTACGCCGTTTGAAAGTTCGTGTTTTTCTTTTATGGCTTCAATTATTCCATGTTCGCCGAGTTCTTTTAAATACGGATACATTGCGTAAGAGTATGCGTATGATGCAGTTCTTGGAACGGCGGACGGGATATTCGGTATTGCACAGTGAAGTACTCCGTATTTTTCATAAGTCGGATTGTTGTGGGTTGTTGTTTTGTCAACTGTTTCAACATTTCCGCCTTGGTCGATTGCAACATCCACTATGACGGAACCTTTTTTCATTTGTTTTACTACGTTTTCCGGAATAATTTTCGGTGCAAGTTGGGAATGGACAAGAACGGATGTGATTAAAAGGTCTGCTTTTGGGACTTCTTGTTCAATTTTAGCAGGGTTACAATAGTGTGTTTTGATTGATGTGCCGTAAATTCCGTCAATTTGAACAAGTTTTTTAGGATTAACATCAAAAATTGAAACATCTGCTCCCATTCCGATTGCTGTTTGGGCTGCATTAAAACCGACTACACCTGCACCTATTATTATAACTTTGCCCGGTTGAACCCCAGGGACACCTGATAAGAGGACTCCCGAACCGCCGTTATGTATTTCAAGAAGATTAGCTCCTATTTGAACGGCAAGACGTCCTGCAACTTCAGACATTGGGGTTAAAAGCGGGAGCTGCTTATCTTCCGTTTCAACCGACTCGGAAGCGATTGCGGTTACTTTTTTCTTTAAAAGTTCCAGTGTGAGTTCTTTTTCTACCGCTAAATGAAGATATGAAAAGATTGCTAAATCTGGCCTAAAGTATTGGAATTCGCATTTTTGCGGTTCTTTTACCTTGACTATTATTTTTGAATTTTCCCAAACTTCTTTAGCATCTTTTGCTACGGTTGCTCCGTTTTTTATATATTCATCATCTGAAAAACCGCTTTTTTCACCTGCTTTTGATTCAATTATTACGCTTAATCCGTCCGAACAAAGTATTGCAACAACGTCCGGTGTGATTGCAACCCTTGTTTCTCCCTCTTTTAATTCTTTAACAACACCGAAATTGTATTTCATAAAAACCTCTCACTTATTTATTATCAATGATTTTAACACTCTTAAAATATTATTGCAATTATGTTTTTTGGCTTTTAATTTTTCTTTTATAAACTTTTGTAAATAATTTTACAAAAGGCGGAAAGCAAGTAATAATCACGAATAGAATAGAATGGGATGGGCGTATTGTGTTTTATGATTGAGTTTGGCAATTTTTGTGCTTGATTTTTTTTTATATACCTGTATAAGAAAGGAGAAAAAATGAGTGTTAAATTAGCAAATGCAACGGTAGATCAAATGGCAAAAGCATTTAAGAAAGCAGTTAAAAAATCTCCCGAGGTACTTAGTGGTTTAGCTATAAGAAATCCTGAACTTTTTAATAAAAGCGGGAATCTTAGTACTAAAAAAATTATTACAAGTTGGTTGACAGAAACGGGTGACTTTTTTACTCGTAGCGGAAAATTAAGTCAAAAAGGTAAGATGGAGCTTGTTAAAGATGGTTTTAAATTAGACCAATCGGTAAAGAAGTTTTTTAAAAAAATGGTTGGTGAATTTGAAACTTCTGAAAAAGTAGATGAATATTTACAAAAAGCTTTAGAAAGCACAAAAAAAACAATTGCAAATACAGGTGAACTAGCCAAAAAAGTTGCCGAGATAATTCAATCTAGCGGTAAAAAATTATAATAATTCATCAATTAATCTCTTCATATAAGCTTGAAGCAAGATTAACAGGCACATTTCCTTCAGGGATATTCAAAACTCTGAAGGATTTTAACATATTTTTATATTCAATTGAAATGATATCGCCTATCTTTAATTGTTTAGCCGGTTTTGCCGGGTTATTATTAACAAAAACTCTGGCTGAATCGCAAACATCATTTGCAACAGTTCTTCTTTTGATTAATCTTGAAACTTTTAAAAATTTATCTAAACGCATATTGTTCTAACTTTAAAATTGGGTTCTTTTTTTAATTTTTCTTCTATTTCTTTAAAAGTTAAAAATCCTTCTTGAGCACCAAAGTTGGTGCAGACAGAGGCAGAATTAACAGAAGCATATTTAAGAGATTTTTCTATATCCCAATTAAATTTATCCATTGAAGCACAAAAAGTAGATGAAAAGGCATCTCCTGCTCCGAGCGTTGAAACAACAACGGCCGGAAATATCGGGCAAATATATATTTTTTTGCCGTCATAGCAATATACACCGTTTTTACCGTCTGTTATTGCAACTATTGTTTTTGTGTCTCCTTTTAAAGCTTTTAGCATCGAGACAATATCAGGATGTATATTTTCATTTGAAAATTTAATTTCTTTGGTATCCGGTCTTACTTGGATTTTGGTAACAAGCGTTGCTTCTTCTTTGTTCATTACAACTATTTGAGCTGTTTTTAAAATTTTTGAAAAATATTTTGCACCTTTTTTAAGAGCAGTTGTACCTGCGTTTATTGCAAGATTTATTTTATTTTCTTCGCAGAATTTTGCAATTTTATCAAGAATTTTATTGCTGTTTCCCGAAAGTGGCGAAACATAGACCCAGCGAGAATTTTTTATGGCATCAAAATTAACTTCTTTTTCATGGACATGAGCATTTGCACCTCTGTGTGCTAAAACTGTTCTATCCCCTTGAAAACTTACAAGTACAATTGAAAATCCGGTCAAATATTTACTTGAATCGATAATATTCATAATATCAATTCCTGATTTTGCAAGTTTTAATTTAATGATATTATTAAGTTCATCATTTCCAAGTTTTATTATAGTTGATGTTTTGCATCCTAAATTAGCGAAGTTTGTTGCTGTATTTACTGCTCCGCCACCTAAATTTTTTGAAAAATCGGCAATTTCCGTTTTAGCTCCATAAGGAAAAGACATAAATTCGCTTTTTTTAGCTATTTGACTTACGGAAACTATACTTGCGACATCGGATTGAATAAAAACATCCTGAGTTGCAGAACCTATTGTTATAAAATCGTACATTTTAAATCCTTTTTATTGATACAGGCAAACTTTGCATTTTTATTATACTATAAGAATATGAAATTAAAGAGATTAATTTTGAAAAATTATCGAAATTATGAAAATTTTGAGTATGATTTTTCAAAAAATAAAACTTTAATAATCGGAAAAAATGCTCAAGGAAAAACAAATATACTTGAAGCTGTTTATTATCTTTGTGTTTTGGATTCAAACAGAATTAAAAAAGATTCCGAGCTTATAACTTTCAATAAAGATTTTGCTTCAATTTTGGCACTTGTTGAAAAAAATGGTATAGAGCTTGAGCTTGAGGTTGCTTTAAATCCTCCTAAAAATAAGATTTTAAAAGTTAATGGACTTAAAAAAACAAAGTCAACGGATTTTTTGAGAGTTTTATCCAGCGTTAATTTTTCTGTTTCGGATTTATTATTACTCAGAGGAGAGCCGCAAAATAGGCGTAAATGGCTGGATATGGCTATATATCAAGTTTATCCTCTTTATTTTGAAAAGTTGTCAAAATTTAATAAAGTCAGACTTCAAAAGGCAAATTTTTTATCGCAACATATTAATAATCCTTCCATGCTTGAAGTTTTTAATGAACAATTGTCCGTTGCGTCCGCTAACGTTATATATCTTAGAATGAAATATTTAAAAGAATTGGAAAGAATTGCAAAGAAAAAACATAACTTTTTAGCACCTGATGAAAATCTTTCAATTAAGTATAAAAGTATTTGTGAGGAAAATTTATCCATTGGTGAATTAAATGAATTAATTTTATTAAAAATGAATGAAATGAAAGACGAAGAAATAAGAAAAGAACAGTGTTTAATTGGTGCTCACAGAGATGATGTTGATTTTTTTATTAATGATATCGATTCTAAAAAATTTGCTTCTCAAGGGCAGCAAAGAACAATTGTTCTTGCACTGAAGCTTGCAGAATTGGATATAATAAAAGATAAAACAGGCGAAACCCCCTTATTACTTTTGGATGATGTGTTAGCGGAATTAGATAATTTAAGACAAAATTTTTTATTGAATGTTATAGAAAATGATGTTCAAATGATAATAACAAGTGTTGACACGCTAACATTTGAGGATGAATTTTTAAAAAATGTTGATATTATAAAAATTCAAAATGGAAAAATAATATAAATTTTAGCAAATTTTTGTATTTAGATGTTTTATTGTAAAATATAATTGTCTGGAATATTAAAAAGACTGCAAATTGTTGACTTATCTGATTTGCATAAATGTAGAACTAACGATATAATTTAAGTGAAATATGAAAAAAATTAATATAGCTTTTATTTGGCATTTTCATCAGCCAAATTATCAACAAAAACCGGATTGTGATTTTTTGCTTCCTTGGGTTAGGCTTCATGCTTCAAAAGATTATCTTGATATGCTTAAAAAAATTGATGCATATAAAAATTTGAAGCTAAATTTTAATTTTTCCCCGATTTTACTTGAATCTTTATATGAATACTCAAACGGTGCCAAGGATTTGCACTTAAGGCTTTTATTAAAAGATGAAAATAAATTAAGCGAAGAGGATAAAATATATATCTTAAATAATTATTTTGATTTGAATTATAAAAACATGGTTTTAAAAAGGTCATATTATACCGAGCTTTATAATAGGCGTGCAAATGCTTTTAAGCTCAATGTTGAAATGTTTTCTTTGCAAGAATATTTTGATATTATGGCTAATTTTACCTTGCTTTGGATAGATGAAAGTTTTAGGGAAGATTACCCCGAGTTAAACGAATTATTTTTAAAGGAAAAAAATTATACTTTTGAAGATAGGAAGAAAATATATAATATTCAACAGGATATAATAAGAAGAATATTGAGTGAATATAAAAAATATCAGGATGAAAATAAGATAGAAATATCAATAAGTCCTTGTTTTCACCCGATTTTACCTTTGCTTATTGACTTAAAAAATAATGAAGTGAAAAATTTTGAGAATTTACCTGATGATTTTATCGGAAAAAATGATGCACAAGAACAGATCGGACTTGCCATAGAAAAATATGAAAAGTTTTTTGACAGGAAACCAAGGGGGATGTGGTTATCTGAGCAGTGTGTATCAATGGAAACCATTAAAATTCTTCAGGAAAATGGTTTTTTGTGGACTGTTTTGGATGAGGGAATTTTGTCAAAGACAACGGGTAAAGAGTTTATAAGGGATTTTGAAGGAAATTTGGAAAATCCGTTTGCACTTAATGTTAATTATAAATTACGCGAAAAAAATTCTTTAAATATCTTGTTTGCAGATTCATTTTTTGCAAATCTTTTGAATTTCGGATATGGAAGTTACGACTCGAAACTCGCTGCAAATGACTTATATGAAAAAATTAAAACTATTCAATCTAAATTACAAAGTTCACCAAAAGATAATCATATAATTACAATTGCAATGGATGGAGAAAATTGCTGGGAAACCTACCAAAATGACGGAAATGATTTTTTAAACACATTGTACGGTTTGATTGATGATGATGAAACGATTAATACTGTTCTTGTCAGTGATTTTTTAGAGACAGAATCTGATAAATCGGAATATATTGAAAATATAAAGTCCGGCTCTTGGATAAATAGAAACTTTGATCTTTGGATAGGTGAACCTACAAAGAATGTTGCTTGGCTATATTTAGCCAGTGTTAAAAAAGATTTTGAAAATTATAAAAATCAAAAACTTCAAAATATTGATTATCTAAAGAATAAAGACGAAATTTTAAATAAAATTAAAAAGGCTTATCGTGAGATTTTAATTTGTGAAGGTAGCGACTGGTATTGGTGGTATGGCGAACCTAATGAATCAAAAAGCGATTATATTTTCGATTTTTTATTCAGGTCCCATTTGATGAATGTGTATGAGTTTTTGGGAATTGAAATTCCCGAGTATTTAAATATGCCCTTGAGTGTTGTTACAACAAGACCTTTGAGGAATCCGATATCCAAAATTTCTCCGAGTCTTGTATGCGATAAGGAAGATAAATTAAAAGAATGGGAAAATGCCGGATATATTTTTATTCCTGATGGCCCTACTTCAAATATTTCAAGATTAGTTAAAAACATTCATTTTGGATATGATAAAGATTTTCTTTATTTCAGGTTTGAATTAAACAAAAATTCTATGAAAATGTTTATGGAAAATATCGAAAATCAAATTGCAATATATTTTATAAATGAATATAGCAGCAGTTTTTCTTCAATACGTCTTGTTAATAAAAATGAGAATAACGTTTATCCTATTTTAAAAAATCAATTTTCACATGAACTCAGATTTGTTTTTGATTCAAAGTATATTTCAAGAATATTTTTGAATAAAGCTTCCGGATTTAATTTATGGAATCAAATAAGTGCTAAAAAATCTTCAATAGCTTATAAAGATGTAATAGAACTTAAGGTAGCATTTGAGGATTTGGAACTTCCGAAAGAAATAAATAGACAGCTTTCTTTTTGCATATTGGATGTAACGAATGAATTAATTAATGAAGTGTATCCGCAGGATGTTTTGATTAATGTTTTAAATAATGCTAATTATTAATTGTCTCTTACTTCAAAAGTTATTTCCCATTCTTCTTCTTTTTGAGTATTTTCAAGAGGTGGAACTTCTTTAACTTTTTTAATGGGGTTATCTTTCATTATTTGTTCTATGTTTTCGTTTTTTATTTCTTCAAAAATTAGAGGTGCCGGTTTTTGGAGTTCATTGCTTTCTTCTTGTTTTTGATTATTTCCGACCAGCTCATTGTCAAATTCTGTTTTTTTATTATAATCTTCTATTTTTTCGATTTTATATTCCTGGTAGGTGTTTTCTTTTTTGGATTCAATTTGGTTTATACTTCTTTCTTTTAATTCTTTTAAAGATATATCTTTAATGTCTGCTTCATCTAAAGGAAGCCAAAAACCAAAGGTTGAACCTTCGTTTAGTTTTGATTTAACAAAAACCTTTCCTTGATGATGTTTTTCAATAGCAATTTTAACAAGGTGAAGTCCCAGTCCAGTGCCTTTTACGGTATGGACTTGGTTTTCAATTCGGTAAAATCTTTCAAATATCATTTTTTGATGTTCGGGTGCAATCCCGATACCGTTATCTTCAATGGTGACTTCAAGATATTTTGGGTCTCGAGCTATTTCAGCCCTGACTTTAACTCTTGAATTAACGGGGGAGTATTTTATTGCATTAGTTAACAGATTGCTTAAAACTCTTTCAATACTTTGAGAATTATATGATAATTCGGGGAGATTGTCTTCCTTGATGAATGAAATCGAAATATTTTTTTCGTCGGCGAGAACTTTGTGGCTTTGGGTAATTTTTTCAATTGTTTTAGTTATATCTTGTTTTTCCTTTTCAAGTTCTTTGTCTGATTGAAGTTTTGAAAAATCCAAAATGTCATTAACCATTTTATTTAGTCTGATGACTTCTTGGTTTATAGTTCCTATAAATTCTTTTTGTTCTTCAAATTTAAATTGATCTCCAAAATTATATAAAGTGTCCGCATAAGAGCTTAAAATTGTAACAGGGGTTCTTAATTCGTGTGAAACATTTGAAATAAAATCGTCTTTTAATCTATCAACTTCTGCTTCTTTTGTTATATCAATTAAAACAATAATATAACCTAAGTAATCGTGCATTTTTGAATACATCGGGGAAATTACCGCTTTGATTATTCTCTTATCGACATTTATATTGAATTCTAACGGTTTTTTTTCGATAATATCAAGAGGAGTATTTTTAAATAGTGTTATTTTTTCTTTAAAACATAGTTCTCCTGTTGAATCGCAATAGTTTTGAATAGATGTATTTAAAATTTCGTCGTGGCTATCATTTAATATTTTTTGTGCGGCTGAATTCATCATACAGATTTTGTCGTAGTTATCACAAACTACAACTCCGTTTGCAATACTCATTAAAACTGCTTCGAGCTTGTTTCTTTCAACTGTCAGTTGGTCAATGTTCTGTTCTTCATAGTTATGAAGTTTTTTAGACATATCATTAAAGGCATCAAAAAGTTCCTTAATTTCACCCGAGGCTTGATTGTAATCAAGTACTGTTCCGAATTTTCCCTGTTCAATTTCCTTAACTCCGTGATGAAGTAAAGTTAATTCTCTTCTTATTAAAAAAGCATTTCCGAGTATTACCAGTGTAAAAACAAGCCATATAGCACTAAATACGGTAAGCATCGAATTTTTGGTCGTAAGAGTAACATTTTTTGCAAGGTCTGCAGATAAACCTACTTCAACTACGCCAACTACTTTTCCGTCTTGGTCTAACATTGGTGAAGATATATTGGTGTCTGCTTTTTGAGCACGTTTGTTGTATGATTCAATTGTTGTGTATATAACATCTCCGACCTTGTTTTTAAATGTAATGTATGAAATATCATTTGTTGAAGATAGTATTGAATTTACATGAGCTTTTATGAAGCTTAGTGCCGTCGGTGAGGTTGTATTTTGTGTTATTTCATAATTTTGTACGGCAAGGGTTTTGGTTAACAGTTCGCCAAAGCTTCTGTAACTTTCATCTAATTCTATCTTTATTTTGTTAACTGCCCAGAATGCAATTAAAACAATGAGGGTTGTTGAAATAACAAGCGCTGAAATTATTAGTTTATTTTGCGTTGTTAAATCAATATTAAATTTCTTTTTCATAATGAGATTGTAACATAATATAAATTTTTAATGTATACTAATTATATGAAAAATACCGAGAAACTTATTTCATCAAATAAGAAAGCTTTTTTTGACTATACCCTTTTTGATAAATTTGAGGCAGGAATTAGTCTTTTGGGTACCGAAATTAAATCTGTAAGAAAAAACGGTGCAAATTTAAAAGACAGTTATGTAAAAATAACGGATAATTTAGAGGCCATTCTTGTAAATTGTCATATTTCCGCTTATGAATTTGGAAATATATATAATCATGAACCCTTGAGGGATAGGAAGCTCCTTTTAAATAAAAAAGAAATATTGAAAATTTTAAATAAAATTAAACAGGAAAAATATACTTTAGTACCGACAAAAATGTATTTTTCAGGACGTTGGGCAAAGCTTGAGATTGCTCTTGCTAAAGGTAAAAAACTTTATGATAAAAGAGAGACAATAAAGAAAAAAGATATAAAAAGGGATATGGAGAGGTTGAAATAATGCCCGATTTATTTTTTTTAGGCCCCAGAGGAACATATAGTGAAATTGGTGCAAAAAAGGCATTGGGTTTTCTTGATGATGATTATACATTAAGACCTGTTTCAACAATTCCTAAAATAATAGATTTAATAAATAAAAATTCTGATTTATTGGGCGTTTTGCCTTTTGAAAATTCAATTGAAGGTATTGTACGTCCGACAATTGATAATATATATTTGTCTGATGTTAAAATTATTGGTGAAATTGATATTAAAATAGAACATTGCTTGATTTCGAAATTTGATGATATATCTAAAATAAAACATATAATTTCTCATCCTCAAGCATTGGCTCAATGTTCAAGATATATATTGGATAATTTTGATGAAAATATTGATTTGATTACCGAGGAATCGACTGCAAAAGCTGCAGAGCTTCTCTTAAAAAAGGATGAAACATATTGTGCGGTAGCTTCTTGTGTTGCTGCTAAAGATTTTAAATTAAATATTCTAGCGGAAAATATTGGAGATATTAAGGAAAATAAAACAAGATTTGTAATTATTTCAAAAAAAGAAATGAATTTAGGGAAAAAAGAAAGAACTTCTATTGCTTTTAATACAAAAAATGAATCAGGGGCTTTGTTAAAAATTTTGCAGATATTACATAAGTATAATTTGAATTTGTCATTTATAGAATCACGTCCTTCTAAAAAGGTTTTTGGTGAATATAATTTTTTTGCTGATATTGATTGCGGAGCGGATGGTATGCTAAATGCACTCGATGAGATTAAGAAAGAATGTAATGATTTTAAATTTTTAGGGAGCTATCCGTTTTTATAAAAATGTAGTATTATAGTTTTATGTTGGATTTTTTAATACCAAAATCTAAGATACAAGTATACGGATTAAGGGAAGTTCCTATTGAGACTTTTGAAATAATCGGGGTCGGGCAAATTAATCCTTATTGTAGTTATGAATTTAATAGTGAAATATATTTAACCGTTGTAAATTTTGCATTTGAATCAAGCAAATTTGATGAAAGAGAAGGATTTGTTTTATCTAATTATTTTACTGTAAAACGTTGCCCAAAATGTAAACAAAAAGAGTTAATCCCGACAAAAATAAAATTAAATTTTGATTCAACATATTTAAAGCATGAGGAGGAAATAGCTTTTAATGCGTTTGAAGAATATCCTTCAAGAAGACATTTTTCTTCAACTGTTGAGGCATTTTGTAAAAATTGTTCAACTTGTTTTGAAATGAAAATAAAGTCAAAAGATTGTTGGACAAAAGAAGCAAAAAAAATTAAAGAAAAAGATTTAATAAACGGTGTTTGGGAAGAATATAATACAGATTAAGTATTTTTTATAAAAATGCTTGCAAATTTTTTTTTATATTTTATCATGTAGTTTACGAGCTGTTGAGCTTGTTAAATTTCTAAAGTTAATTAAAAATTTTTTTAAAGTTATATATTGACAACATCTTTTGAAGTGCTAATGTATAAATTACGGCAGAAATTCCTCAAGAAAATGCCGTCTGTGGCAGGAAG